>NZ_JAFFQA010000014.1 GCF_016919065.1 Desulfobulbus rhabdoformis
CTGTGGTCGTGCCCGCTGGCGGATTGAAAACGAGACCTTCAATACTCTGAAAAATCAAGGTTATAACCTTGGGCACAACTATGGCCTGGGCAAAAAGCACTTGAGCGCAGTTTTCATGCACCTGATGCTGCTTGCTTTTCTTGTTGATCAAGTGCAGCAATTCTGCTGCCCGCTGTTTCAAGCAGCCCGGGCAAAACTGAAGAGTAACAGGTCAATGTGGGAACGAATGCGCAACTACTTTCACACTTTTATAGCTCCTTCCATGGAGACAATTTTACGAATGATTGCCTATGGATTTGAACATCCGCCTTGCCCGACATTTGATTAGCGGATAACAGGTAACATACATTTTTTTGAAAGATCAGGAGCCTTCCGAAAAACGAATTCGGTAGGCCGGATGGATAACTCTGCCCTGAAAACAGGCTTTTTCAGAAAGTTTGGTACAAAACAACAGCGGTGCTTCGGGATTTTTCCTCAGAATGGTGAAATTACCCCCGCAAGTACCGCCTCATGGCAAATTTATAAACGCAACCGGTTCAAAGCGGGCGTGGCTGTCAGATTTTTATGATGGCGCTTGAGGTTGCTCAAAAACTTCCGGATTGTTTTGACGAACAAACTAATGCGCCCCAAATGGCGCATATTGGATTGGATATGAACGGAGTCTATGCGTTGATGCTAAAAATCTACCGCGAATACATCAGCAAGTTTTTGGCAGATAGTGTCAAACAGCACCTGTTGTAATCCCTCTTCCGATAGAAGGCGACGCATGGTCCAAAGGCTCTTCAGGCTTACGTAGGAGTAGGTTTCAGATTCTCTAGTAATATCAAGGGCGTATTGCCACTGAAGGTTGAAACAAAATTGTTCCATGGCCTCTTCATCAGTAAGATCATGCATCTGTTGCAGAATCATCAGCCCGATCATGGAAGAAAGCTCTTTTGTCGGTCGGCCATCATTATCGTGATAATGCTTACGCAAGACCTCCACCGGGAGCTCTGAGAGAATTTCTTTTCGAAACAACCCGGACCATGACTCTTCAAGAAGTTTGCGCCTCTTGGGCCCAATGTGACCCCAGGGATCGAAAATGTGCAGCTGTTTGTGGTTTTTTACGTAAAACATTCAAGCGCCTCGTATCATATTGAATCTACGAAGCAATATTAACATTTGTCGAAGATTTTCTCAACTTAGAAAATAAATTTTATTTTGTAAAATTAGCCAGTTAAACACAAAAACTTTTTACGAAACCATCAAAACTTAATTCCAACAAAAAAGGATACGTCAAGAGTGAACGTAAAATTATTCCCCTTAAAAAGCCAGGGGACATTTCTGAGGATCCGTTAACTGACTTGCTTCGCACCGGTGCCCGGCAATTGATTGCGCAAGCTGTTGAAGCAGAGCTACTTGGTTTTCTTCAGGAATTTGCAACGTGCACAGATGCCAGTGGCCGTCGCCAGATGCACCCTATCCTGGGTGTTTCCTGGAAATTACAAAAAACCCCTCTGCCGGATAAAAAGGATGAAAAGCGGCAAAGGGGTAATATGGGGAACGTTTTGCAGAACGTGAGGGCATAATATCCCCCCAATTATTTTATTTGTAAATATTTCCCCATAAAAAGCATGTTTTTTACAACACTAAAAACAATGCGATATTAAGCAAATAATTACAGACAATTAGCACAATAATATCCAAAATGTACTCCTCAAAAAAAAGTATGAAAAAAATTGGAATTCAAAGATTTCCACGAATTCAGCTGCGGGACACAGTCAGCTTTTTTTGGGGAGGGAGGTGAGGCGAGAAATAAGCTACAGGTAAGTTTCCGCATTTCGCTTCGATACAAAGCTACAAAGCGCCCTGAGCTGTTAATATTATAAGATTTTCAGATGGGAAGTGAAGCCAAGCCCGGAATGAAAGACGCATACTTTCCCTTTTATGCCATGGCCCCCAAGGAGGTCCCTTCAGAAACCTGCTGGCTTTACCCAACGCCAAATTTTCAGGCCACCTTCGCAAGAATCAAAAGGATGTACAATGGAGGTTATTACAAGAAATTTTTTTAACTAATCGAAGCCAAGGAAGGGGCAAACTTTGTGGATTGCAAAAAATCTTCCTAAAGGCATCAACAATCCCCCGGAGTCTATGCTTAACTAGGGGCTATTTTTTTTCAACAAGCCAAGCGCAGACTTCGGGAGATTTCCCCTAAAACACCAGATATTGCTACATAGTTATTGCGACAGGAGAATACTCACGCGCATTATTGACTGAAGGTCTTTTTTGACTATTCTGCTGTTTGTTCATCTCAATGGCCTGCACCCAGGTGTTCCGTAATTCAGAAAGTAAATTGCGTACTTCTACAAGCAGAGAGGCATCGTTGTGTAAATTGCCTTGCATGAGCTGCTTGAGCATGTAGCCATACAGCCCTTTCAGATTTTCCGCCAACTCCGCATTTTGCGAATAATCCAGAGTCTCGGCGAATTCCGAAATAATAGCAGAGGCTTTATTGATATAATAAGCCCGTTTATCGATAGCCTTGTCTTCTATCGCCAAAATCCCCTGACTGAGAAATCGAATGGCACCATCATACAACATAATCATCAACTGCTCTTTTGATGCCGAATTAACTGCGTTGGCAAGGTATTGGTTTGTATAGCTGGTATACATAGTATGTCCCTTTGTTAGCTGGAGCATTGGCGGGGCTGATCGAACTCATCTGTTCGAGAAGGCAGAAAGGTTCTGTTGCTTCTGTTCTTCCATCCTTGACAGAGAGAAAATCAAAGCTGATGCCTAGTATCGCTTTCCTTGATTCGTGTTTGAATCCTATGAGGATCCCAGGCAAGAGAAACAATCTCCACCTCGTATCCTGCACCAGATTCAAATTTCCGAATTGACGATATTACCGCTCAATTCTTTTAAATTTTTACTTAAATTGAGAAGCTCCTCAGGGGGAATCTGGCGGATAACTTCATCACTCTCGCTGTCAACAACCTTGACAACCAACTCGCCAGCTTCATCATCTTTCTCAAAACGGACACTGTAAACCCCGTCTTCCGTTAGAGATTTAATCTGGGAGAGTAATTCCTCCGGTTGGATCTGGCTTTCGCTCTCATCCGCCTGGACCTGATCTTCAACCTGTTGACGCTTTTGCTCTATCTGCTGAAAAGGTTGCTCCGTCTTGACCTGCGGAGAAACAGCCGTGTTTACCGATTCGACCATCATGGCGCTCTCGCCTCCTGTAATGAAAGGTGTCTGAAGGAGCTGCTTAAAAGTGCAGCTCCTTCAGGGGTACCGCGCTGTTACTGGAGCAGACTCAACGCAAGCTGCGGAGCCTGGTTGGCCTGTGCCAGGATGGAGACGCCTGCCTGCTGCAGAATATTCTGCTTGGTCATATTCGAGGTCTCTTGTGCGATGTCCGCATCAAGGATCCGCGAACGGGCAGCCGAGAGATTCTCGGAGACATTGGACAGGTTTGCAATGGTTGATTCAAAACGATTCTGGATAGCACCCAGACCACCACGGATGGTGTCGATCTGAGACAAGGCACCGTCAACGATATCGATGGCATCTTCCGCACCTTCGACACTGGAGATGTCGATGGTGTTGACAGCTTCCAGGGTACTGACGTTGGTGATATCCCCATCCGTACTGAACAGGGAGCCGGTGTCTGCACCGATATCACTTACAACCGAATAGTTGGCATCGCTGGTGAAAGACAACTCACCGCCGATTGTGGTGGAGTCGTCTTGTGCATCTTCGGCAGCGGTACCACCGTCGGTCAGGATAACCGCCTCGCCCTCACTACCAGTCACATTCATTTTGACTTCTTTGTAGTTCGTCGAGTCTGTGACTGCCTGGCTGTGCTCAAAATCGGTGAGCACGATATCGTCACCATCACTCTGAGTCATGGTCAGGCTGGCCTTGTCAGTACTCAGGGTTGCCGTGATACCGGTGGCACCGGTTTGTTCATTAATACTCGCGACCAGGTTAGTCAGGTCATCGGTCGTGACGGTGGCAGTAATCGTGACAGCATCACTGTTGGAACCAGTGATATTGAAAGAGACGGTTCCGTCGGCATCCAGGTTAGATAAGGTTGCCGAGGTCGAGGCGCTTGCCTTTACGCCTGTTTCATCATAAACCGCGTTCACCTTGTCGGCAATAGACGAGGCAGCTTCACCCGCTCCGATATCTATCTCGCTTGTTCCGTAAGAACCTGCAATGGAGAGGGTCTGGGCGCCAACATTATTTGAAACACCACCTGCGGCAGAGTCAAAGGAAACAGCAAGAGATGCGGCGTCAACATCAGCGGCATCAAAGGCACCAGTGTCAGCAGAAACTGATGAGGTGAAATGAAGATCCTCATCACCTGTTTGCAGGGTAAAGGTGCCCTGGGTAACAGCTGCATTTGAGCCATCAACATCTACCGCAGTTGCACTACCCGTACCGTCACTACCGATAACACTGAAGTTACCGGAGGCAGAACTTGTCGAAACAGTAATATTATCTGCAATGTCAATTGTTATGGTCTTGGAAGAAGTGGAAGCCTGATATCCCTGCTCCTGAAGAAGGGCTACACCGGCATCGGTCAGGGTTTGACCATCGGTATCGATATGCGTACCTACGGTCAGAACGACATCGGCCACATCGGCATTATCATTGGCAATGGTAATGGTCTCACCTGACGCCAGAGCTGTGGGACTTGTACCGGCAGCAGCTAAGGTGATCTCATTGGACCCGGTTGCCGTTACATCAACACCTGCAGCCTGAGCGTTCTCATTCATGGTATCGACAACATCGGCAAAGTCAGTATCAGTTGTGCCGTTGTACAAAACCGTTGTCGAGATACCATCGGTAACAGAGATAACCCCCATGGCGTTGAGCGCACTTGCGGTTGTCCCAGTGACAGTTGCACCGACAGAATCACCTTCAGCCGTTACCTCGGCACTGTAATAGCCAACATCGGCTGTGGTGGCAACCTCAATCCCTTGGCTGGCTGTCGAGTTGTCACTGGACAAAGTGTGAACACCTAGCGAGGCGGTTTCAGCCGAACCGATACTAAAGGTGATGGTTTCACCAGAGTTCGCACCAACCTGGAACTGGGCGGAGTTCATGGTACCATCAAGCAGGTTCTTACCGTTGAAGGTGGTGGTTTCGGCGATACGATCGAGCTCGGAGATGAGCTGGTTAACCTCGTCCTGCAGGGACTTACGGTCGGAGGCGGAGTTGGTGTCATTTGAAGACTGAACAGCCAGCTCACGAATACGCTGGAGAATATTGGTGCTTTCATCGAGAGCACCTTCAGCGGTCTGCGCAAGGGAGATACCATCATTGGCATTTCGCACAGCCTGGTCCAGACCGGTGACCTGAGAAGTCATACGATCGGAAATCGCAAGACCTGCCGCGTCGTCCTTAGCGGAGTTGATCCGAAGACCAGAGGAGAGCCGCTGCATGGACGTATTTAAATTAGATTGGGAGGTGCCCAGATTACGTTGAGCGTTGAGGGATGCTACGTTGGTATTAATCGTGATAGCCATAATATTCCTCCGTGAATATATAAGTTGGCGTTTTGTATGGCACGGCTTCCTTGCCGTCATTTTTGTACTACATGCTCTGAAACGCTTTTGTGCTGGTACTTATTTTTCGCTGATTAGCGCCTCCTCTCTAACTTTCTTCTAAAAACTTTGCCTCAAACTTGTAAGGACGTCATTTTCCTTAATTTGCTTCTCGGAGGTCTCCGGATTTTTCTTTAGCTTTTTTCTCATTTTTTTGAAAATAAAAACCAAGCACGCTCACCCTAGCAAGTCCACAGAGAAGTATCCCCTCATAAGTACGAGATTTTTACCAATGACAGTCTCTCATTTTTTTGGAGATCAAATTGTTCGCCTCAACGTTTTTCAGGACTGGCTTTAGAAAAAATTTGTTGAAACGGATATTGAAAAAACATCCCCTCCGTCGGTGTAGACTACACTCACACGGTGAAATTCTCCTATTCCCGGTGAACCAAAACAAATAAATAATTTCAGCGAAGTGATACTGGGAGTGTTTATCAAATACTTAAATATTACAGAAAGTTAGCAGGATAAACAGACAAGAACAAGTATCTCCTGCCAAATTCGAGGGAAATGAATCCTTTCAATCGATAATGAAGATGAATTATTTATGGGTATATTTACCATTTTGTGATTAGGTAGACTTGGGAGGGGGAACCGCACTGATAAAAAATGCCCCGAAGCATTGCCAACACAAGGGTATTGAACAACGTCGCCATTTGAATTACCGAAGGTTTATAAAAAAAATTCGCATCGAAAAATGTTTTTAGCTCTACCAAACAATCTCTTAGAAAAAAACCGAAAACCTCCACGCCGGGTTCTGACCTGTAAAGTCAACCATGGGCGAGCAAAGGTCGTGTGTCGCAATTGTGAAAAAAATTGGTATATACCTGCGCCAGTAGGGGTCAACGAAAAACTTGTCCGTTGTCAATGTGGCAGTTCAACCTTTATCCATTTTGATCGCCGCTCGCACCCCCGTGAATCAATTTGTCGTCTCGGGGCTCTTGTGTTCCCCCAAAATTATTCTATCCCTGTCTATTTATGTGATGCCTCCCCTGTGGGAATAAGTTTCATTTGCACCGAAAGGGACAGCTTGATGCTGACCAAAAATCTTTCCATCACAATCAAATACCGCAGCGAAGAAGGCAATGAAATAGTACGGCAGATCATCCTGCGCAACCAACGTAAAAATCGCTTTGGCGCTGAGTTTCGAGGCCTCCCTCTGACCTGATTGTATTTCTCTTCCACTTCGCCCACCAGCAACTTTCTTTCCCAAAAGTACCCTCCCCCCTTTCACTAAATCTTTAGCATAAATCCTGTCGGATCTGAGAGTTGACAAACGAAGATGAATAGAAAAAGCATTCCTCTCTCAGGGGCCTTGCACTGGTGTTCATGCATAAAAAAAACCCCTTTGCCGCGCAAAAAGGATGAAAAGCGACAAAGGGGAGTATATGGAGTACGTTTTGCAGAACGTGTATATATAGTAACCGAAGTTTTTTTATTAGTAAATATTTCTCTATAAATTTTTCTCTATTTAGCTCATTTTTTCTGTCCTGGCTAAAAACCTTGAAATAATAGCCAAATAATTACAGCAAATTACGTCCAAGCCTAGACCCGCATTTTTTTATTACAAACCTGAATCAGTGAGCATCCATCGATCCCTTCAGCTGAATATCAGTGGTAAGCACAAAAAAGCCCCCCACCGTCTGCCAATGACGCGTTTTATGGACAAACTCCTGGTCAGTCAAACGCTCGAAGATTGCCAGCACTGGCTGGAACTCCGTCTCGCAGAGATCAGCTGGCAGCGATACAAAAAAAGAATGGGTCGCTCATTTCCCGGGTTTCCAAGCGTAGACATGGAAAATGGGGACGCCGTTCGGCTTATGTCAACGGCATTGCATGGCGGGCAGGATCAATTTATTGAATAGCACAGTACGGCCTACATCTACCAATTAGACTCCCAGATAAATAATCATCACAACAATATATATTTTTGAAAACTCTTGAAAACTGAAGTATACCCCCAGGTATGATTCATAAATTAATCACAAAATTTACAATTTTTTCCATTTAAGACTCATCATTATCATCTCGCCCCTCTACGCTTTCCCTTGAAGACAAAACGTCATCATCAGAGTAATAAGATACATCTCGCACGTTTTTTTGGGCGGTAACAACTGCAAACAAGCTTAAAACAAAAGATATTCCATAAAAACCTTTTTCGCTCAGCATCATTTCTGCATTATATAGCCCAATAATTAGCAAGGAAACAGCAGCGAAAAACGCCCCCCAGCACATGCTTAAAAAAACATTAGTGACTGGCATATTTTCTTCTCGATCCCTGACTGATTTTTGAAGCGCAACTGCAGAAAACAATGCCAGCAAAAGAACTGCCAGATAATACCCTTTTTCGTTTAATTGAATAGTTGCATTCCATAATCCAATTAAATAACTAGAAATTCCAATTACAAAAGCACCCCATGTAGCACCAATATATGCATTGGCTGGCTTCCCAGTGTTAACTTTTTTTGACTGCATATATCATCCCTGAATATTAAATTATATATTTTATGGTAAAGTTAAATTCTTTGTCACCAGAGACACTAAGAGCATGACATCATTTTGCATTAGACAACTCAATAAGATTACAATCTGGATCCCTGAAGTATATCGAAACAAGAGGACCTGTTGCACCAGTTCTTCCAACCGGACTTTAGATGATTTCAACACCTTGGTGCTCTATAAAAGATTTTGCCCCTTCAATTTCCACAGATGTCAGAAAACATACATCAACAGAACCTGGAGTGGGGCACTTGGCCTTGGGTTCAAATTCGCTTCCAAATTCATGGGAATCTTGAATAATTGCTTTTTCTTCCAATCCCGGCGTCACGCTTAAAATTTTATCCTCGGAATATCACATATATGCCTGCGGTAAAATTTTGCGCAATCCTTGGCCTTGATTGAAAAATCTAATTATTCAAGACACCCTCATGCAGATTTATTTTTTTGGCACCGAACTTCAAAGCAACTCGATTGTCAGCAAAACGTATAACATCCATCCCTAAAATGGATTCGTAAAATTTTATTGTTTTTTCAATGTTTTTAACAGTTAAAACGAAATGATCGAGACTGGATATTTTCAGTTAACCTCTTTAGTAATCGTAATTTTTTAGAAAATGAACTTAATTACCCCACAGATAAATTCTTTTTAAGATAATCTGCAAATTCTCTATCGACTTTTTCCGTGTGATTTAAGAACCATTCACGTAAAAAATTTATAATATTATCGCCTTTTGGATCGTCTTCTGTCAGGAAAAATTGATTGCTCACCCTAGAAATAGAATCGATGAGTTCCATATGCTGGAATTTATGATGCATAAATTGCGGGTATTTATTTTTTCGCATCATGTTTTCTTCGCTCATGAAATGAAATTTTGCATATACTGTAAGTTCATTGACCAAATCGATCTTGTATTGAATGTCTTTTGTCGTTGCCAGCTCTCGAGCAAGCCGATTTATTAAGTTGAAAAAAAAATGGTGCTGCAGGTCAATATCTTCAACCCCAAGCTCATACTCCGCTAGCCATTCTCCCAAATACTCGACCATGCTATTCCTTCAATTCTTAATTTCCTTGATTTGTTTAAAAAAAGTAACAGGGGAAACACCTGACACTAACATAATTTTCAAGGCGTACAAATATCGAAATTTCACTAAATATTAGCGATGTTCTGCCTTTGAATGTCACAATTACATTTTTTTGGACTTTACTTTTTTTCATTACATAAAACAAATGGTCCTCTTTTAATTTATAAACTAGGCTATCTATAAATCAAAGCAAAACTAGGAGCAAGCCCTCAGGTCCACCGAGAATAAACCGGCAGAAAGCACCACAAATGTTGTCACCAATTTCGCAGGTCGCAGCCAAACGGCTTTATTTGAGAAAACGGGAACTTTATAAATGGTGCACAATAAATATTTACACGTGGGAGTGGTGCCCCAAAAGGGGACCACATCTCTTGTGGGAATTCAAAAAATGATGGGTGGTACCTAATCTCTTCAGCGAACCTGTTTCCCTGAGGCAGGCAAGGTAAAAATCAAAGGAATTCCCAACAGCCCTGAAATTGCGCAAAGCAAAAAGGTCCTCTCCAGCCCCAGTAAATCTCCCACAAACCCGACAAGCACCACAACGGCAGATCTGGCTAAAAAACTCATCATCATAAAGACCCCGTTTGCCGATGAAGATCCGTTTTTGGAGGCCTCCTGTATCATGGCAAGCATAACAGGGGTGGTGGACAGCAGAAAAAAGCCTGTAATCAGGAGAATACAGAGTTGTACGCCCCCTTCAGTATAAATAAAGCCCAGAAGGGATATGGGCGCTACAACCAAACACCAGATCAGCAGATTTTTTCTGCCAAAACGATCACTGAGACTCCCGACGGTCAAAATCCCCACCACACCTGCCCCCTCGAAACAAGACAGGGCAATACCAGCCAACCAGACATTTTGGGTTTTCTGCATAATAAAAAGCGGGAGAAAGGCAGACAAACAGGCATGCATGCAGCCCCGCACAACGAGAATGCCACCAAGCGGCATCAGTATTGCTTGTAACTCCTGCCATGTTTCGCGAATCGAGTTCCCCTTTTTATCCGGCACCGAGATTGGGATATCCTTGAATTTATAAAACATGATCACAGAAACCAGAATGCCAACCAACATCACCGGGTAATAGCCATCAAAACCCAACAGCGAGACAGCTCCGATAATTGCCAGCGGCCCCAGAGCCCGTGCAAGTTCGCCACCGGTCATGTAGAAACTCATCCCCCTGCCCGCCTTGACCCCGGAGACCTTATAGACCATCACCGGGGCAGGTACATGAAAGAGGGAAACAGAAATTCCGGCGCAAAAGACAAGAAGCAGCAGCACGCCATAACTGGGAGCTAAGCCCAAAAGCGACATGGGAATGGCGGTAAGCGAGGGAGCCAGGATGATAAAATAACGGACACTCATCCTGTCGGCCAGCTTGCCTATATGGGCATTCAAAAGCGCTGGTAGCTGCATGACCGTGGAAAGCAGGCCAGCCTGGGTCAGGGAAAGCGCGAATTTTTCAATTAAGAAAGGCAGGAGTGGAGCCAAAAAGGCGGAATAAATATCATGCACAAAATGGCAGAAGGAGAGGAGTAAGACCTTCTCAGCCTGGAAGGGCGCACTGGTGTCTTTATTTTGTGATTTCATCATGTCAGGATAATCAGCAAGAGGAATCTGGGAAAAATTCGACTTTAGCTCTGAACGTATGAGCTGGCGAAGAAAAAATGCACCAGATCAGAATTCCTTCAGGGAAAAAAATCCATCCTGGCCCGTATTTTTTTAGAGATTTGCGATACACTAGAGAACAATGATACACTTGAGTTACTCTTCAGGGTAAGCCAAGGTTTTCCTCCTTCGCACTGAACCTGCCCAACAGATCCTTTTCGTTGTGACCTTCGCCTTGGGGAGAGAAATAGAGCCACCGGCTGGTCACCCCGCCATAGGCTCTTCTCTGCGCCACCATCCAGGATAATCCAAAAGGAGTGTCATGCGCGGAACCCCTTTGACACTACGCTTTCTGTATTGCCTTTTTTACCTATCCCTTGCTGGTCTCGCTCTCTGTTCGCTGCTCCACATAACCAATACCCCTGTCCGTGGCCAAGGGCCACAAGCGAGACAACCAGAGAATATCCTGGTGATCAGCTCCTGGAATAAAGAACGTCCCTGGCAGAAAGAATTTGAAAAAGGGTTACAGGAAAATATTAAAAAATCCCCTTTACGGTTCAGAATCTTTTTTGAGTTCCTGGATTCGGCCCGATTTCCCGGTAAACACAATACCGACACCTTTTTCTCCTATATTAAAACCAAATATAATAACATTTCGCTTTCGTCTATTGTTGCCGAAAGTTTACCCGCTGTCACCGCTCTCCAATCACGTCCACAAATCTTTCCCGATGTTCGACGTATTCTAGTTGCAACAGGCGGCAGCCAAACAAGAACCAGAGACAATAAAACTTCCGTCATACCTGTTCAATCAGACTATGCCAGTTCGATCCAGGAAATGGTCCGCCTGACCTCCCCCCGCAAGCTGTTTGTCATTATCGACACCCTCTCTCCTGGCGGAGCCAAAAGACGTGATAACTTTGCCTCCGCCCTTGCCCAGGTTGCCCCCAATCTTAATGTCGAGTTTCTAGAAAATTTGCCGTTACCGGCTCTTTTGGATAGCGTTGCAAATGTGCCAAGCGGCAGCGCACTCTACTATCTCCTTATTTTTCAGGACGGCAATGGCACACCGCAAAATCCCGCTGAAATAGCAAGGGCTATCTCCGGTGCCGCGAAGGGGCCTCTTTTTACCAATTGGAGCATCTTCCTGGGCAAAGGGGTTCTGGGTGGGTATATGATTTCCGGCGAACGGATTGGTCAGGTAACCGCAGCTGAAATTCTTCACCTGCAAGACGACCAACAGACCATTCCAGCCTACGACAGAGCTGCCTACGGCTACTATTACGATTTCAGAGAGCTTGCACGTTGGGGCATCTCTTCTGCCAAGCTTCCTCCTGATGCCGAAGTTCGCTTTCGCACGGCATCTGTTTTTGAAACATACAAAACAGAAATCATCGCTCTGGCCCTTCTCCTGACCGTCTTACTCCTACTCTCAGTTGTCCTGATCGTGGTCAATTATCAGCGCAAAAACTTGGCCAATGCCCTCCTTCTCAAGAGCAGACAACTGGAAAGCCGCATTATGGAGCTTAAAGAGGCGAAAACCGAACTTGCCCGACAGGAACAGTTTTTACAGTCAATCATTGAGGCGATTCCATCAATGCTCTTTGTCAAAGATGCAGAGAGCCTTCGGTTTATCCGGCTGAATAAGGCAGGTGAAGACTTGCTGGGAGTCAGCCGGCACGAATTGCTCGGGAAAAATGACCTCGATATTTTCCCAGAAGAACAGGCGACATTTTTCATGGCGAAAGATCGGGAAATCCTAAACGGTACATCTGTATTGGAGATTTCCCAAGAGACGGTTGATAGCAAACAGCACGGGCAACGTATTTTGCATACCCGTAAAACAGCGATCTTCGGAGAAAACAACATTCCCAGGTATCTGCTTGGCGTATCCGAAGATATCACGGAAAAAATAGAAGCGGAAAAGGCCATCATACTCGCACAAAAAGCAGAAGCGGCCAATCAGGCAAAAAGTGAATTTATTGCCAATATGAGTCACGAAATCCGTACGCCCATGAATGCAATCATCGGCATGAGCCATCTGGCCCTGCGAACGGAGCTGCTTCCCAAGCAGCGCGACTATATCAACAAGATTGATTCAGCTGCCAAATCGCTCCTCGGCTTAATCAATGACATTCTGGACTTTTCTAAAATTGAAGCTAGAAAGCTGGAAATAGAATCAGTGCCCTTCGATATAGATGATCTCATAGCCTCAGCAGCGGATCTGGCTGCGATGAATACAACGGAAAAAGGCTTGGAACTGTTGGTCAACATAGCATCCGAGGTCCCACGAAACCTGATCGGCGATCCCCTTCGCTTGAAACAAATCCTGGTGAATCTCACCGGCAATGCCGCCAAGTTCACCGAAAAAGGAGAGGTTGAAATTTCATGCAGTCTTGCTGAACAGGTAGAAGACAGGGTTACCCTCTCCTTTTCGGTGCGAGACACTGGAATCGGCATGACACAGGAACAACAGGACAGGCTCTTTCAAGCTTTTGCCCAGGCAGACAGCTCTTTTACTCGAAAATACGGTGGCACAGGTTTAGGGCTTACGATCTCAAAACGGTTTGCAGAACTCATGGGGGGAAGCATCGGGGTTGACTCCGAATACGGCACAGGCTCGACCTTCTTTTTTACGGTACGACTTATTGCCTCACCTGAAAGAAATGGCCGTAAACAGTTGCCCGCAGGTGATTCCCTGCACCACAAGAAAGTCCTCATTGTAGATGACAACGGCGCGTCCAGAGAAATTTTGGGGTCGTATCTTCAAAATATGGGATTCAAGACGGACACTGCCGCAAGTGGTTTGGCCGCATTGGACAAGCTTGAAGCGGCTGTAACGTCAGAGCCCTTTGATATTGTGCTCCTCGACTGGAAAATGCCGGTAATGGATGGCATGCAAACCTGTAGACGTATCCACTCCATGACCTGTCTTACCACAAAACCAAAGATTATTATGGCCACAGCCTATGGCCGGGATGAAATTCATGAACAGGCGTTACAGACAGGCTTTGATGGTTTTGTCACCAAGCCAGTCACCCAATCCTCGCTCTTCGATGCAGTTATGACAGCCTATGGACGTAGAGTGGTATCCACAAGAAGAACCAGGGACGACTACCTGACAAAGGCCAGGGCGATTCGAGGGGCTCGTATCCTCTTGGTCGAAGATAACGAGATCAATCAACAGGTTGCTGTGGAAATGTTGGAGACTGCAGGGCTGTTGGTTGATGTCGCCTTCGATGGAGGCGAAGCTCTGGCAGCGGTGAAAAACAACACGTACGATCTGGTCCTGATGGATATCCAGATGCCGGAGATGGATGGCATAGAAGCGACAAAATGGATACGTAAGTTTAAAACGTCTGAGGCACTCCCCATCGTCGCAATGACGGCTCACGCAATGAGAGGCGACCGGGAAAAAAGTCTTGCCGCAGGCATGCAGGATCATGTCACAAAGCCCATCGATCCACGGGAATTGTTCACCACTCTTGTACGGTGGCTCCCTGCTGTAAACCGAAAACTTCAGGAAAATTGTGACAGTCAGGCCAAAAAGGAAACCGTGCCCGATCAGGATGCACGCGCTCTTCTTCCCGATGAACTACCAGGAATCGACATCAATGAAGGAATTCGGCAAATTGGTGGTAACCATGCATTATACCGGGAATTACTTGGAAAATTTCAGCGGGATTACAGTGATGCGGGGCAACGTCTTGGAGAGCTCATCAGAAATAACCAACGAGTGGAGGCGCACCGTATGGCGCATTCTATCAAGAGCGTTGCCGGGTATTTGGGAGCCAAGGATTTACAATCAGCCGCTCAGGCTGTGGAACAACGCCTAAGAGAAGAGCAACCTGTTGATATTCCACTCAAAGCCTTTATCAGAGCAATGTTGCTCATTCAAAATGGGATGAAAACAATCACACTCCAGGAGGATACTCAGGATGTATCTCCAGAAGATATAGCTCCAGAGGAGATCTTGTTTGGAACCCTTGAAGCAATTCTCCCTCATCTTGAAAAGCAACGTCCCAAGGCAAGTAAGAAGAGCATGAAAAAAATACAATCCCTTGGCTGGCCTCACCACCTCCGAGCAGATGTCGTCGAACTGGACAAATACATCCAGAAATATAGGTTTAAAGAGGCTTTAGCTGTGGCAAGACAGCTCATACAGCGCATGTCCGATAAATCCGCCACCTCCTGATAAACGGAAAGCGGAACATCCTGATTGGAGGGTGGCTGCTACGGACAGGCGAAGAGTAACAGATCACAGGGTAATCCCCTAAAAAAAAACAGCTAATCATTGGACTTGTAAGTGGTTACGGGGTGCCGGAGATGCTAGGCATCGGCCTGCGCAGCGTACACCTGTACGTAAACAGGCTGATAACACCGCAGATTCGGAGCCCCGTAATCGCTTACGGCTAAGACTTTGCACTCAAGGTCCCACTGGGTCGCCGGATAATCAGAACAACCAACCCCAAAAAGATGAGACTGATCCCGCTAAAGGCACTGGAAGTAAGTTGTTCCCCCAAGACCACGATCCCTAGTGTGGCTGCGGTCATTGGTTCGGCCAGAGAAAGGGTAATGGTGGTCGAGAGCTGCACCTTGTGCAGTCCACGGGCAAAAAACCAGTAGGACAGAGCCATAGTTGCAATCCCCAGATGCAGCACCACACCAATGGAACGTGGGTGCAAAAGCCAGTTCAGATCAACCTTGACCAGTGCCGGGGCCAACAGCACTGCACCTCCACAGACGACCAGGGCCATGACAGCGTTGGGCGCATGCTCTTGCAAAAGCCCCTTGAGCATCAGCGAATAGATCGCATAGGAAACCCCGGCGCCAATGGCAAGAAGAATACCGAGCAGATCTATCTTAACCTCCCCGCTTTTGAGACTAAGCAGTACACAACCACAGATGGCCAACAGAGTTGCCAGGTACCAACGAGGGGTCAGCGACTCGCCACAAAAGCACCGTCCCAACAAGCCACCAGCCACAGGCGCACTGCCTATCCCGACTATGGTTCCGACCGCCACTCCGGTTTTGGAGACCGCCGCAAAAAAGCAAAGTTGATAGAGGGCGGTAAAGACGGCTGCCCAGAAGACAAGTGTTTTATTCCAGTCTGCCAGTTTTCCAAGTTCGCGACGTGAAAGCGCCAGCCCCAACAGGGCAAGACCACCGATAAGTAGGCGAAGCGCCCCAATAACCTTAGGGTCAAATCCTGCCGGTGAAAAAGCCTGCGCCGTCCCAGTGGTCCCCCAGAGGACTGCTGCAGCCAAAATTTGCCAACTACCCGTTATTCTCTCTTTTTCTTGCACACTCAACCCTAGTAAACGCATGAAGATTGCGCGACGGCAGGTGAAGCTGATCAAAAAATCTCGTTTTCAAGAATCACTTGCCTCCACGGATTCAGGGACCAGACTTTAACGCTTTATGGGGGATATGGGGAAGATAAAACTGGAGGGTGTCTTGAATAATTAGATTTTTCAATCAAGGGCAGGTAAGCGCAGACTCCGGGAGATTGGCAGAAAAAGCAATTATTCAAGATTCCCTAGAGACGGGAGAAAGTTTTTGTGCATACACGACGGGTCACAACAGAGAGAGCGTAAGAACTGATAGCCAGAATTCGTGAGCCCCTGAAATCCTGTTGCCGAGTTCAAACAACAAAGCGGCACCTGAGATTCCTCAGGGGTGCCGCTTTGCTGAAAAAAACTCTCAAGAAGATAGAGTTCTTTTACTCGCTATCAGAACTAATGGCATTGAACCCGCATTCGGGTTCGCATGAGCCACAGTCAATACAATCATCCGTTATCTGGTAATAGGCCGTTCCTTCAGGGTGGATGATGGCATCATTCGGACAGGCGCTGACACAGGCGCCACAAAATTGACATTCGTCAGGATCGATTTTATGCATGTTTTCTCCTTTAAACGACTCCAAAAATTTAATCTGCAGGGAGAAATTTATACATTATCGTAATAATAAGTCAACAGACAAAACACTGTGTTGCTGCCTAATCTGCAGCCCGCCGAAAGCCTTCAGAAATAGCAACTAAACAGGTGCCACGCCAGCCAAAACTACAACCAACATACAACTCACCCCTCTTGGGGTGTACAAATTAAAAATCAATAATTATAGTGAATTAACCAAACATAAGGACATATTTTTATAAACCAACAAAACATTTGCACGCCCGTCGCCCACCATCCATCAGATTAGAGGACAACGCAGCCTTTCTTTCAAAATTGTAAAAATAGAAATTATCCCCTTCTGCAAACACAGGATTTTTTCTTCAAACAAGCTTCTCAACACCGGGGTCGCCAGGTGATAACATTTCTTTTTTGTAACAAAAATAAATCTTTTTTTAAGGCGTGCCAAAGGAACTGTCGCCCCCCACTAGTTCAAGGGTAAGCGAATAACAAAGGTGGTTCCCTTGCCCGGTTCAGTATTGACAGCGATGGTCCCCTGATGCTTGTTGACGATCACGTCATGGGCTATCGTCAATCCCTGGCCAGTGCCTTTACCCTGCTCTTTGGTGGTGTAGAAAGGGTCAAAAATTTTATCCACCACCTCATCCGGCATGCCACTACCGGTATCAGAGAGCCGAATCTCAACCCACTCCCCCTGTCTTGCCGTCTGAATGGTAATCTTCCCCTTTGTCTGATCGTCCTTGGTGTGCGATTCTTCAATAGCATGCACCGAGTTAATGATCATATTCAGTAGAGCCTGGTTAAGTTCGTCGTAATAGCAGGGAACAGGAGGCAATTTCTCATCCAGGAGCAACTCCATTTCCGCCTTGTATTTCCACTCATTTCTGGCGATGGTTACCGTACTTTCTATACCGGAGTTAATATCAGCAAGTTCGCGCTTACCACTTCCAGGATGGGAAAAATTTTTCATGGCGCTGACAATACTGGTGATTCGCCGAATGCCCTCTTCGCTCTGAGCCAGAGCCGGAGCCATTTCTTCCTGCAGGAACTGCCACTCTGCCGTCGTATAGGCTGCCTCCAGCTCTTGAAACAGCTTCTCGTCTAAAATGCCCTGTTCATGGGCCTGGACCAAAAGTGTCCAGAGCGTTGTCAACAACCTTTCTATATCATCCAGGGCATCGCTTAAAAAGCCGAGATTGGAGTTTACATATTGAGCAGGGGTATTGATTTCATGGGCGATCCCTGCTGCCAACTGTCCCACAGCCTCAAGTTTTCTGGCACTGAATAATTTTGATTCAAGCTCCAGTTTTTCTTGAAACAAACTTTCCCTGCTCTGGCTTGCCTCTTTGATCCTGGCAAGCATTTCATTAAGAATCATACCCAATCGACGGGTTTCCACTGTCCCCGTGATGGGAACAGTGGAAGCAGTGAAATTGTCATAGCCAACCTTCTGGGCAGCTAAGGAGAGCAGGTGCAGCGGTTTTGACAGGTTCCTTGCCAGCCATAGAGATACCACAAAGGATATCATGAGAATGACCAGAGAAAGAAAAAGTATATACTGGGCTATCCACCGTGCCGGCGCTTCGATTTCATCTGCATAGACCGACGAGGCAATATACCAGTCCAGGGGTTTAAAATAAAAAATATAGGATTTTTTCCTGAACCTATATTCCCCCTTATGAAGGGGTGGCTTTTCCCAGACATATTCCAGCTGCTGCCCTGGCGTCTGTACCGCTTTAATCAGGTCACCAAGTATGGGATGACCAGTGGAGGGATTCATAAGTTTGGAGAAGTCAGCGCCGACCAGATTGGGGTGAATCAACATTTCCTGGTCGCCGTTGAACAGGTACATATATCCACTTTTTCCAATGGAAATTCTGGAAAATGATCTCCTAAGTTCCTCAATGATATTTTTTTTACATCGATCTACTTCTCGTTCGATATCATCGATATAGACGCCTGTCCCCACAATCCACCCCCAGGGTTCGAACAGGCTTACGTACGATAATTTGGCCTGTTTTTCAGTCAGACCGTTTTCGGTCGGCTTTGGCCAGTCATAATCGAAATAGCCCGCCCCTTTGGCCCTGACCACTTCGGCTGCAACGGCGAACAGGTTTTCCCCATTGTTGCGGGCACAGTTAAAGCTCTCGCTGTCCAATATACAGTCATCCAACTCCGGTACAGTGGGGTGCATAATCATTCGCGGGAAGGGCTTGGTGGTGTCGTTTATCCAGACATAGCCGATCCCGTTGCCATAACGCATTCTGCGGATATCGTCGATTGCCTGGCGTTGTGCCTCTTGGAGGCTCAAGCTGCCATCCTCGCTGGCGGCATGATATTTCTCTATTACCCTCCATGCCAGGTCGACGATATTTTTCAGTTCCTGCTTTTTTAAGTAAAGCAGAGCTTCCCTATGATCCTGTAGACTGTTGTACTGGCTTTCGACGTTAAGCAGGGCTGTCGCGACAAGATTTTTAGCACTGCTGTTTTGCAAAAGAGCCACCTGTTTCATGGTTTCTTTTTTGACTAATGTTGTCATCAAAAAGGTGGAGATAAAGACCATGGCAGCAAGGCCAAGCAATATGCGGGACTGGAGTGAAGAAAACATAGACACCTACTCTGGTAAGCGATCACTAGACGAATAACATCTCCCTGAATCTGTGGCGAGGGGTACATCGCAAATGGCTCGCTGACACGGAAGGCTCAGTGTCTCGTAAGCGCCGCCCCAGATTGTTTTTTTGGTGCATTATGGTATGACGTGCTTAAAGTGTAGCGGCTTCGTTGCCTGAAATCCAGGCGCAACCGGGAAAATACAAAGATGGTCGGTACGCAATCTCAGCCTTGGGCCTAAAAAGAACACCTGCTGTCCATAAGCATTCATCAATACCTTGCCTTAATAAGCCATTGTTCCTGCAGTGCACTCGTTTGCCTGCCAGGGACTCAAGCTGCACCAAAGCTGGAATCACCCCAAAGGGAGTCTTTTGAAAAGAGTATGGTTTCCTCTAAGAAAAACAATTCATTACTGTGTCCAAATTGTCGCAAGTTGATCAGTCGTTCCGTTGATACCTGCCCCTATTGTGGGCTGTCACATCCTGGAAGCTTCCTGAAATCCAACCCTCTTATCAAGGGGACCACAACCTCAGGGATTCTGCGTCTGCTTCTGATGATCAACGTGGGTATGTTCATACTGGCGGTGCTGCTCGACTTCCAGCCCTCCATGATGTCGATCAGTCCTTTCGGCTTCCTGTCTCCATCGAGTCGCAGCCTCCTGGTACTTGGAGCAACGGGCAGCTATCCGCTTTTTGAGCTGCACCATTGGTGGAGTTTGGTGGCAGCCTCTTTTCTGCACGGCAGCTTCCTGCATATACTGTTCAACATGGTCGCCCTGTATCAGATCGGTCCCATGGTTGGCCAGGAGTTCGGAACAGGGAGGATGATCCTGATCTATCTGTTCAGCGGCATTGGAGGCTTTTTACTCTCCGCGATCATGGGCGTTACGTTGACCATTGGGGCCTCAGCAGCTGTTTGTGGTCTCATCGGAGCTATGCTCTACTACGGGAAGCACCGGGGTGGTACCTATGGGCGTGCGGTCTTCAGTCAAATCGGAGGATGGGCTCTGGGGCTTGCCCTCTTTGGATTTATCGTCCCGGGGATCAATAACTGGGGACATGGCGGGGGCATGGCGGCTGGCTTTCTCTTGGCCATGATCCTGGGGTACAAGGAACGAACCCGAGAAACTGTGTACCACAAACTCTTCGCAGTTTGCTGCATGATCGGCTGCGCTCTGATTCTCTGTTGGAGCAGTTTCAACGGGCTCTTGTATCTTCTGGCCACGAGGTAAATCTATACTGATGGGATTCACCATCAATTCGGAGCTGGATAATCAGGCGGGTTTCTCTTCTTTCTGGAAACAATGACTGAGACCTTGCAGAATCAGCCGACACCTCCGCTCGGATTTCTCATGGACATTTTGTTGAAATTTCAAATGAAGGCTTGCCGTTGCAGGTGACTGTTTTTGTGTTTCTTCCCAAGTTGAAACAAAATGTTCAAGAGAAATCCTGGTTATTCACACCCTACGCAAGAAATGGGTTTGTTTGGTATATAGTCAGCAATCTCGAAGTGAAAGGACCTGTCCATGCTTAATGGCGGTCCGTTGTCATTGATAAAGGTTACTGTTTTTTCTCCGAAATGGATATTCAGCGGCGAAATAAAAAAATCATCTTCTTTACAATAACTACTTACAATCTTGGGAGAAAAAATTTCACACGCACCGTTATCTGCGGTCACTTTTACCTGATTTGATACAGTTATCACACTTTGTACATCTCCATTTCCATAAAAATTTATAGAATGGCGTTCTGCATGAATCCCGTTCGGATCCGGGTCAAAAACCTTCAACACGCCGATAGGACATGTTACCGAAAACTCATCAACTGGTTCGAATCCTTTAATATTTCCATTTTTGTAGAAACATATGCCCTTGTGAATTTCCACTTCACCGACTGAAATTGTGATTCCAATCTGCTCATCTGGCCAGAACAGGATGCTTTCTAGCTCTCCTGTCTCGTAAAATTGCAGATAAATAGGCTTTACATTAAGTATCCCCAACGGGGTCGGTATATCAATGTTTGATGCCAGTTTATATTCGTTTTCCTCTGTCCAGTATCCTGTCATCTGGCCATCGAGAGGAAAAACCCGCCAGACTGATCCTGTTTTATAAAATGTGACCAGCTCACATTGTATCTTTTGTATAGGCGTTGCAACCTCTGTCGCGCTTTCCAAGGGCACTGATTTAAGCTCACCTGTTTTATAAAATTTCACTGGTGATTCTTTCTTACGACTCTGGTCATCCAAGGAATACCTCGGAACAAGTGAACCAACGGAAGTTTCCAGTATCACCTTTTCCTGCGCTAGAACCGTATCAATATTTCCACGTTTATTTCTTGAAATCAGGTGATTTCCATATAAAAATTTTTTTTGCATTTTCTACTCCTTTCTCATTTACATTCTATGCACAGACAGGAGCACTCGGCGATACCAGTGGTCACTGGCGAGGAGATTCCAGCCTGAAGTGAAAAAAACCGCATTAGCGCGCACACTTTCGTTAGATATTTCCAAGCAAATTAGATGCCCTTAACAAAAAAATCAAATTAAACCATAACACATTAAAATAATTTATTATTTCAAAACAAGCCAAGACAGATGCGCGTACTAAGAGGCATTAATGCGTCGGTACAAAAAGAAATAGGGTCGCTTTAAGGCGACCCTGTTTCTTTCAAGCATTTTATGTCGACTCTGTCACACACGTGAAGTGAGGAGAGTGAAAAAAGTATCTCACCTATTCCATTCGGGTTACATCCACCTCAACATCCAGGGTATGCATCCCTCCGCCCGTGACCACCCCCTTGACGGGGGCGACGTCACTGTAATCCCTTCCCCAGGCAACGGTAATGTGCATCTCTCCGGGAATAACGTTGTTGGTGGGATCCAGATCTACCCAGCCCTCATCCGGGACATAGAGAGAGAGCCAGGCATGGGAGGCATCGGCTCCGACCATTTTGGGTTTACCCGGGGGGGGCAGGGTCTCCAGATAGCCGCTGACATAACGGGCAGCCAGCCCCAGGGAGCGAAAACAGGCGATGGCCAGATGGGCAAAATCCTGACAGACTCCTCCTTTATTGGCCAGCACCTGATCCACAGGTGTCTCCACCGTCGAAGCTGACTGGTCATAAGCAAACTCGGTAAAGATTCGTCTCATCAGGTCCATTCCCCCCTCCAGCACGGGCATTCCCGCGGGAAAGGATAGACGGGCATAGGATTCAATCGCCGGATTGATCAAAATCATGGGACTGAGAAAACTATACTGATACGCCTCAAGGTCGTCGAATAAAGGATGGGAGCGTAATCGCTGCACCACCTCTTCCCAGGGCAGACTACTCTCCGGCTCAATACGCTGGGCCCGCCCCGTACGCACAATGCTACTGGCGGTGATCGAGAGTGCTGAATGGGGCTGCTCAATCATGATGACATGGGCAATATTGCCAAAATAATCAATGCGGCGGTGCACATACTGGGGTTGTGGCTGAAAACTGACCTGCGAGGAAATAACTTGTTGCCGGGCAGTCCCCCTGGGCACCAGACAAAGTTCATTTTGGGAAAGCGAGGCCGCCTCAGAGTAAGTATAAGCAGTAGTGTGGGTAACCCGGTATTTCATGGCATGGGTTCCCCGAGTTGTATAGGGAAATACGGTGTTGAAGTGACTCTGGTCAGATAATGGGCGCTAATCTGCTGCACAAAACCAAAAAGGTTGGACTCCATGGTTTCAAGAAATTGGTGCAGGGGTTCTTCGTTTTCCGCACTTCCAAATCGACAGGTCAGTTCTGTTAAATCAAGCAAACGAATATTGGTCAGCATCTCCAGGGTCATTCGCTCCTCGTTACTGGCATATCGCCGCTCACTAGACCGGGGCAGCTCTTCCACGTGGAGAGCCAGTTGACTGAGCTGAAAGGCCAGTGATTTAGGGTTACTCTCATCCAAGAGCAGCAGATCAAGCACCGGAGCCAACTGAAAGGCAGTCCGATACCGGGCCCTATAGGTCATGATCGAATCAGAAACCTCAAGCAGCGATTCCAGGGCATTATGCGAGACCGCACAGACCTGGGGCAGACCAAAGCGAATCAGATCAATCTGATGCAGAGCCCGCTCGATTCGTCGCCCCATATCCATGAAACGCCACCCCAGGGAACGGGTCATCCCCTCCATGGCCAACCCACTGAAGGCGCTCAGGGTAAAGAGCGTGCTCTCAAGAAGATCCAAAGGATCGCTGGTGGGATTATCCCCAAACTCCTCCAGCTGATTGATAACTCGCCAGGAATCGCGATTGAGGCGATCACGAACATTGCGGGCCGCCTCCTGGACCCGTTTCAAAATCGCGATCACGCTTTCGGGACGATCTTCACGGTAAAAGACCTCCACCAGTTGCATCTCCAACTCCTGCTGACTCAGGGGCTTTCCCTCTTCCAAAGGGGGGAGGGTATTGTTGGAGCGAAGAAGATTGAGGAGAAATTCAAGCTCTGGAATATCTTCTGGCCTGGTTTCGCTGGCTAGGCGGCGATAAACCCCACGCAAGAGTCGAATCAACCCCTCGGCGCGTTCAAGGTAGCGCCCAAGCCAGAGCATATGATCAGCAACTCGACTGGGCAGGTCACTGAACCTTCGAAACTCCTCCACATGGTTCAACCCACTGAGCAGACTAAAGGATTCGACCGGCTTTTCCGAGAGCACCCAGATATCTTTGCTTTGCAACTGCTCCGGCACTCCATGCAACAGGGTCGGCTGATCCGCTCCCGTCATGGCCATCCCACCGGGCAGCATCATAAAGCCTTCATCGGTTGCGCAGAGAAACAAACGCAACAATACCGGCCGCATCTCAACCTTTTCTCGATTCCAGACAGGAACCATGGATGGCTGAATGGGGCCACGAGCCATAACCGCTGAGGGGCTGGTTTCCATGGCAAGTTCCGCATCAGCAGGTAACCTCCCGGTGGTGCTTAACGCTGGCCAAAGGGAAAACTCCTCCAATCGATTTTTCACCTCTTCACGACTGAAACTCTCACCGCACCAGTGGGTTTCCGGCCCCTGGAGCAACAACTCCTCCCCCAACAGTGCAGGACAGAGGCTCTGCAGAAAAACCTGGAGGGATGGAGTCTCGATAAACCCGGCCCCGATGGGGTTGGTGATATCGATATTCTGCTCGCGGGCTACCTGAATCAATCCAGCCACGCCCACTCCTGTATCCCGGCCCAGGGTAAAGGGATCGGATTGCAGATCGGCGATCTGGCGAAAAATAGAATCAACGGGTTCAAGCCCGGCCAGTTTTTTCAAAAAAAGCCGACCATTACGGACCGTCAGATCCTGGCCTTCCACCAGAGGATAACCGAGATAACGCGAAAGAAAGGCCTGCTCAAAATAAATCGGGCTATCCGGACCGGGAGAGAGAAGCACGATGTTGGGATCTTCACGTCCCATGAGGCAGCGCTGCACCAGCCCATTGTGCAACTTGCGAAAAAACGGGGCTAAACGGCAGACGGGGCTGTGATGATAGAGCTCGGCAAAGAGGCGGGAGATTATGATCCGGTTTTCCAGTGTATAACCAAGCCCCATGGGGCAACTGGCAAAATCCCGCAGTACACGAAACCGACCTTGTGGGTCGCGATAGCAATCCACCGCATAGAGGCTGAGGTACCTATCTTTCGGGGGACGAATCCCATTACAGGCCCGAATAAACTGGGGATTGGCATAGATCAACTCGGCTGGCAACTGGCCGGATCTAAGCAGGTTCTGAGGACCATAGACATCGGCCAGAACACGCTCCATCAGCCGCGCCCGTTGCAGCAGCCCCTGTTCCAGCACCTGCCAGTCCGTACTGGTCATAGGCAGGGGTATCATTTCTAGAGCCCAGGGCGTCCCCCTGCCGTCAGGGGCATCGAAGGGATTGTAGGTCGCTCCATCTTCATGGCGCATCCGCTCACCACGCTCCTGGAGTTGGATAAGAGCATCCAGCGGGGTTATATTCAGGGCCTCGACAGCGGCAAGCCAGTGCGGACGTGGTTGACCGTTGGCCGCAAAGGCCTCACAGTAATGGGCCGATTGAGAACAAAAGACATCGCTGAGGAGCAACGACGTTCCCGGCAGGGAGGGACTGGCTGGAACAAACTCGGAGGTATTCATCAAGCCCCACTCAGCGCAGGGAAACAAGGAGAAAGCAGCCAATGAACAAAGAGGCGCCTGTCTGCACAGGCCCCCCTGTCCCCTTAACTGAAAAAAATGCCATCATGGTGCAAGCAAATCCTTTAACGCCGCATATCCAAGGTGTAGGGAAAGGCCTGGTTGGGCTCGGGAGCGGGAATGGTGATAACGCCACCGGGGGTGTGACCATGGGGGGAAAAACGGGCATGACGACGCCCCTCAGCTTCATAGCTGTTGACCGGCAGGACTTCGTGGTGCCGTCCGCCGGGATGCCCAACATGATACGTACAACCGGCAACAGCACGCCCGTTCCAGGTATCAAGCAGGTCAATGGTCAGAGGCGCATGCACGCCTATGGTTGGGTGGAGACAGGAAGGTGGCTGCCAGGCTCGAAAACGAACGCCACCGGCGTACACGCCCGTGGTCCGTGTAGGGAGGAGCGGAACCCTTCTGCCGTTACAGGCGACAACATAACGCTCATCCATCATGCCCGAAACCTTAATCTGAATCCGTTCAAGTGAGCTATCCACAAAGCGGACCGTACCGCCACCACCTGGTTCCTCACCCAGTACATGCCAGGGCTCCAAAGCCTGACGCAGCTCAATCTCCATTCCCAGGGCTTGAATCCGTCCCAGAATTGGAAAGCGGAACTCAAAATGGGGATAGAAAAATGCCATCTCAAGCCCAAAACCTGCATCAGCGAGAATATCCACCACATCAGCCAGATCATCTTGGACCGGTTCCGGCAACATGAAACGATCGTGTAAACGGGTCCCCCAGTGCACCAGCGGTTGCCGGTAAGGTGTCTTCCAGAACCAGGCAATACAGGTGCGCAACAACAACTGCTGGGCAAGACTCATACGGGCATGGGGCGGCATCTCAAAGGCGCGAAACTCCAACAGTCCCAATCGACCGGTGCTGGAGTCAGGCGAATACAGCTTATCAATACAGAATTCCGCCCGGTGTGTATTGCCGCTGACATCAACCAGAAGATGACGGAAAAGCCGATCCACCAGCCAGGGTGGGCACCCCCAGGTCGAGTCAAGTTGCCTGTCCAGCTCTTTAAAGGCGACCTCCAGTTCATAGAGACTGTCATGGCGGGCCTCGTCAATACGGGGCTGCTGGCTGGTGGGGCCGATAAACAAGCCGGAAAAGAGAAAGGAAAGCGCGGGATGGTTATTCCAGAAGGTCAGCAGACTCCTCAGCAGATCAGGCCGCCGCAGAAAAGGACTGTCAGCAGGCGTCGAGCCGCCCACCACAATATGATTGCCCCCACCGGTCCCGGTCTGACGCCCATCCACCAGGAATTTCTCAGTGGCCAGACGGCACTGCCGCGCGGTCTCATAGAGGGTTGTGGTACAGTCCACCATTTCCCGCCAGCTGTGCATGGGCTGAATGTTGACCTCGATGACACCCGGATCCGGCGTTATTTTAAGGCTCTCGATACGAGGGTCGTAGGGAGGTGTGTATCCCTCGATGATAACCGCATAGCCGGTTTCCTCGGCTGTTGCCTCCAGGGCGGCAACCAGCTCCAGATAGCCCTCGAGCTTCAGAATTGGCGGCATGAAGATGCAAAGTTTCCCATCACGCGGTTGGACACAGAGAGCGGTGCGGACTACCCAGGAAGAGGATTCTCCGGCGGTCGGCTGGGGCTCTTGGTAGGGCTTTGGCTGGGGCTTCAGGTCTTTGTTCTTCTTTGCCTCATTGCCCCCTGCCAGGGAACGCTGTCCCTGGTAATCAGGGAGAGGCTCGCGCTCGGCCAAGGGATCCGGCGAAAATTCCGCTGGCAGATCCTCAGGTCTCACCCAGGGGAGCGAGTCCAAGGGCAGACGCAGACCAATGGGTGAATCACCGGGCAGGAGATAGAGATTTTCCCCGCGAACCGGCCAGGGACCGGTAATCCAGGAGCCATGCTGCAGGGGCAGAACATAGCCGACCACTGCTCCCAGTCCCCGTTCAAAAGCGCGCGCCATACGGGTGCGCTCTTCCACGTCCGCCAGTTTGGGATCCTTGGGGTCCACATTGACGGGCAACCGTTGTTCCTTATAGAGGTAGTAGTGAATATCCTCAAATGTCTCACGAATATAGCGGGTGCCAACCTCCAAGCGATTAGCCAGCGATTCGATAAACTTCTTGGCCTCGGCAACGCCAAAGCCATAGTCTCTGGAAGGATCAGCCAGCCACTTGGAATCCTGCCAGAGGGCAACACCATCTTTTCGCCAGTAACAGGTCAGGGCCCAGCGGGGTAACGATTCGCCGGGATACCATTTCCCCTGACCACAGTGGAGAAAACCACCCGGTGCCCACTGCTCCTTCAGGCTCTGCATCAGGTTCTGGGAAAGACGCAGTTTTTCTTCCCCAAGGGCGTCCGTATTCCACTCGTCCGCATCCATATTATCGATTCCGATAAAGGTCGGCTCACCGCCCATGGTGAGGCGCACGTCCTGTGACGAGAGTTCCTCATCAACATTATCCCCCACGGCGGCAATCCGCTCCCAGACCTCCTCAGGATAAGGACGTGTGGAACGCGGTTCCTCCCGAACACGGCGCACACTCATCTTGTGGACAAAATCCACCTCGCAGGGATCAAGGGCACCGGTAATGGGAGCGGCACTCTGGGGTTCGGGTGAACAGGCAAGCGGGATATGCCCTTCTCCCGCAAAGAGACCGGAGGTGGGATCCATGCCTACCCATCCCGCCCCGGGAATATACACTTCTGCCCAGGCATGCAGGTCGGTAAAATCAGCCTCCGGACCGGAGGGACCATCAAGCGATTTGACATCAGGAGCCAGCTGGATCAGATAGCCCGAGACAAAGCGGGAGGCCAGGCCCAGATGACGCAGGATATTGACGAGAAGCCAGGCGGAATCCCGACAGGAACCGGATTTCAGACTCAGGGTCTGCTCGCAGCTCTGTACGTTGGGCTCCATGCGGATGAGGTAGCTGATTTCCTGGCTCAGACGGAGATTGAGATCCACTAGGAAATCCACCGTCTGCTTGGGAGCTTTGTCGATGGTCGCCATGAAGGCGGTTAACTTTTTGCTTTTCTCCGCTTTGACAAGGTAAGGAGTTAAATCTTCTTTCAACTCCGGATCATAGCTGAAGGGAAAGGAGTCTGCCTCCGGTTCAAGAAAGAAGTCAAATGGATTGATGACGATCATATCCGCCACCAGGTCAATTACCACCTCAAACTCGGTGGTCTTCTCTGGAAAAACCAGGCGGGCCAGATAGTTACTGAAAGGATCCTGCTGCCAGTTGATGAAGTGCTCCTTGGGTGTCACCGTCATCGAATAGCTGAGAATCGGGGTCCTGCTATGGGGGGCCGGACGCAGACGCACCACCTGCGGCGCAAGGTTAATAGGACGATCGTAACGGTAGGTGGTGATATGACTTAAAGCTACATGAATTCCCACAGGCAATCCTTTGGACGTGATAAAGGGGGGCTGGATTGAAAAACCTTTTTGCTAAAGTAGTTTGCTGGCACGCAGAGCCGCATTATCGGTGGGCAGCAAACAGCTCTCTGCCCACCCTACTGGGCTCCAAGCAACGTTACCCCGCAGTCACAGATTCAGGAGTATCTTACTGTTCCTGATTGGTTGTTTCAAACAAATGCTTGGTATTAAAAAAGGTTGTGCCCACAGATTTATCAATCTCGTTAATACGGATCTGCAACCGATCCAGGTACTCGTGCATCCCCTCTTCCATGACATCATCAATGTCATTGTATTCAAGATCTGAGGCAAGACGCCCGAGCTGTTTTTCTGCGTTGTAGCGGCCACTTTTTTCATTTTGTGTGCCGTTCATAATTCGTTGCAGGCTGATCAATGCCTTGTTGATGCAGTGACGAATGGAGCGTGGAAAGTTCTTGTCAAAGATGAGAAAACTGGCCACCACCTGAGGCGTGATCAGGTGATGCTCTTTGCGAAACATCTCAAAGGCACTGGCAGATTTCAGAACCGCTGTCCATTGAATATTGTCCACCGGCGTGTTGACCAGTTCCAGCTGTGGCAACAACATAAAGTATTTGACGTCTAGAATACGAGAAGTTTTATCCGCGCGCTCAAGCATCATCCCCACACGGGCAAAATTCCAGGCCTCACCATGGCTCATGGTCGAGTCCAAAAGCCCGGTAAAGAGATGGCTGCGCATCTGGATGATTTTATAGAAACGATGCGGATCCTCCATGGCCATTTTCACCGCGCTCTCATCCTTGAGTTCCAGATAAAAGGTGTTGATATGCTCCCACATCTCCGAACTGATGATTTCACGGATGGAACGGGCATTTTCCCGAGCCATGCCCAGACAGCTGACAATGGAGTTGAGATAGAAACGATCAAAGGTGAGAAAACTGATGACAGCCTCTTTGGAGTATGCATCATACTTATCATCAAAAAATTCCTGGTCGCCGGTAATCATGACCAGAGGCTCCCACTGCCGCCCCATCTCATCGGGCATATCCAGAAGGAGGTTTAAGTTAACACTGATAAAACGGGCGACGTTCTCGGCCCGCTCGACATATCGACACATCCAGTAGATAGAATTGGCTACACGACTCAGCATGGTTGTCTCCTCTCTTGCTTACAGCACCCAGGTATCTTTCGAGCCACCACCCTGAGAGGAATTAACCACCAGGGATCCCTTGGTTAAAGCCACACGGGTCAAACCTCCGGGCTGCACATAGATATCCTTGCCAAAGAGTACGTACGGGCGCAGGTCAACGTGACGCCCTTCAATACCGTCTTCGACCAAAGTGGGGACGCGAGAGAGGGAAATCGTGGGCTGTGCCATATAATTGCGGGGTTCGGCCTTAATTTTCTCGGCAAAGGCGTCGCGCTCAGCCTGGGTGGAATGCGGGCCGACCAGCATGCCGTAGCCGCCGGATTCGTTAGCCGCCTTGACCACCAATTCATCGAGATGATCAAGCACGTAAGCCCGCTCCTTGTCCTCACGGCAGATATAGGTGGGCACGTTGGCTAAAATGGGATCTTCACCGGTATAATATTTTATAATTTTGGGCACATAGGCATAGATCACCTTATCATCGGCAATGCCTGTCCCTGGGGCATTGGCCATGGCGAGCCGACCGGCCTTATAGACGCCCATGAGCCCTTTCACCCCCAAGAGTGAATCGGGGCGAAAGACCTCGGGGTCGAGAAAGTCATCATCCAGACGGCGATAGAGTACATCCACCCGCTTCAGCCCCTTGGTGGTGAGCATATGGACGTAGCCATCCGAAACAACCAAATCCTGGCCTTCCACCAGCTCAACCCCCATCTGCTGGGAGAGAAACGAATGCTCAAAATAGGCCGAGTTAAAGATTCCCGGGGTCAGTACGCCAATGGTGGGTTTTTTGATATGAGCCGGAGCAAGATATTCAAGCAAATCTAAAAGTTTGCTGGGGTAATTATCCACCGGTCGCACCTTGGAGGCCTCAAAAACCTGGGGAAAGGTCCGCTTAAGCACCTGCCTGTTTTCAAGAACGTAGGAAACACCGGAAGGGCAACGCAGATTGTCTTCCAGTACGTAGAACTTACCATCACCGCCCCTAACCAGGTCCGTTCCGGTGACATGACACCATATTTTTTTCGGCGGGGTAAATCCCTCGCACTCTTTGCGATAGGTCTTGCTGGAGAGAACGAGATCCTCAGGAACGATCTTATCTTTAAGAATCTTTTTATCGTTATAAATATCCTGCAGGAACGCATTCAGGGCATAAATCCGTTGTTTCAAGCCGTCTTCTATGTGTTGCCAGTCATCGGCGGGAACGATACGCGGGATAATATCAAAGGGAAAGATCTTTTCTGTCCCCTCCTCCCGACCATAGACATTAAAGGTAATTCCCATTTTGAGGAGTAAGGCTTCGGCAGCCTGCTGACGAATAGCCAGGTCACCTGGAGGCAATGAATTGATCTTATCAACCAAAAGCTGCGCCCCCGGTCGAGGTGTGCCGTCGGCTTCCATCAACTCGTCAAAGAATTCCCCTGGATCATATTGTGCAAAGGTCTCCATACGTAATACTCCTCCCCCTTCTCTGTGGTGTGATGGAGATAGTCCTGAACTTATCAGCATCGGATCTGCTGGTTTTCTCGTCTGCAACCAACGCCTTCGGCGCAATACCACCGTTTGCCACTCATTCAGGATAGTACAAGGTTCACATAAAACACTACCATGAAAAGTCTTTTTTCCATGGAGGTTGCCAGCTTTGTTTTGTCCAGAGTCTTTCTCCTTCCTGCTCAATGGCACCTATCCCACGATCCTTGTGACGGATAAGGGAAGTCTGCATGCACAAAAACACGGAGAAGAAAAATGGACATGGTGCTTTCTAGCAACTCTTGATCCATACAGCCCACTTTACCTCAACCCACTGATTTCAAATGTTATTTACAAAAATTATCCTCCAGCAGGTTGCTTCGTTTATGAAAAACTTGTCTCTTTTATATTCGTAAATTAACAAAAATGAAAACCTGGACAAACAAACAATCTTTTTAGGTTGTTTTATAATTAACAACCTTTTATGGTTTATTCAGTACTTTTCATATTGAAGGAGTAAAAGATTTTGGGACAAATACAGGCGGTCATCACTGGCGATGTCAACGGTTCTTCAAAATTAAATGCACAGACTGCGCGCTCTCTAGTAGGAGTCCTGCAACAATGCTATGAGATAACAGCCAAACGTCTCCCGCAGGCCCAACTTGCGGGGTTCACCCCATTTCGAGGCGATGCCTTTCAGTTTCTTGTGGGCCAGCCAACACTGGCACCACGCTCGGCCCTGCTCTTTCGAGCCCTCCTCATTTTTCATGGTGCTCAGGAAATACACCAAAAGCTACAGGCTGGGGTTGCAATAGGCTTTGGCAGTGTGGACTTTGCTCCTGATGATCTATCAGCAGCAGGCGGAGGGCAGGCCTACACCCGCTCGGGGAAACGGCTCGACAAACTTCGGCGCAGAATTCCCGGCATGGGGGTCTCCGGCTTAGGCAAGGCTGATGCCTACCTGGATAGCCTGCTGGGGCTCACCGATACCCTTATTCATAAGTGGACTGCTCTGCAGGCACGCGCAGTCTCCTATGCGCTCCTTGGGTACAGCCAGGGGGAAATAGGGAAAGTCTGGGCCCCACCCATTTCCCAACAAGCTGTCAACAAACACTTGCGGGCTGCAGGCTGGCCAGGTATTGAACCTGCACTACACTGGGCAGAAACATTCATTGAAAGCCATATTCAGGTTCAGTCAAACTCCACAAAGGGTTCACCTGCCCGATGATACAATTCGATACCCAACTTCTGGCACTGATCTGTGGTCATTTTTGCGGTGATTTTATACTGCAGTCAGAAAGAATGGTGACTCTGAAACAGACACACTCTCTCTGGATGTGCGCCCATGCGGCAATAGTTGCCCTTATCACCTGGCTGCTCTTGGGAAATCTGAGCGCCTGGTGGCTCATGACTATTATTGCGGCCACGCATCTACTCATTGATACGTACAAAATCCGCATCAACTCAGAGCGAATGCAGACAGCAGCAGTTCCCCCCGGTGCAGCAGAACAACGTACCGGTGATAATGCATCAAACAGTCACTACAGCCGTATTTTTTTCTGGTTCTTTTTTGATCAGGCACTCCATCTTCTTGTGCTCATCCTGCTCTGGTCACTGCTGCGAAGCGACTCCGGCAGCCTCTTTGCTTATAACAGCTGGAGCCTTCTTTGGGGAAGTGACTACAGCAAAGCACTCATCCTTGTAACAGGCCTTGCATTGGGAGTCTGTGCTGTAGGGGTCGTGCTTAAAATGCAAATGGCTCAATTAGCATCGGCCCTACCGAACATATCGTCCAGAGGACTCCCCAGGGGAGGAAAAACCATAGGAACCCTTGAACGGCTGCTGGTTTTTCTTTTTGTATTAGCAGGCAGACCTGAGGGGATTGGTTTTGTCGTTGCGGCGAAATCAGTTTTTCGTATTGGCGATCTTACCAACAGAGCTGAAAGAGATCAGGCTGAATACATCATGATTGGCACACTAAGGAGTTTTACCTATGCCCTTGTTTTTGCTTTTACCACCCAGTGGTTGATACGACAGGTGGGATGATTGCCCGATACAGCCTGGCATTGCCCCTTTTTATTGAAAATGGGCTGAGAATATTTTCGTGGTAAATTTATTTTTTTTGGTGCACCATAGGAACGATCCCTTACCCCTACAACAGATGGTGCAATGAAAAATCAGGATAAAATATTTAACCAATTAAAAAAATCCCTCGCCTCCGAATATGGAGGGCTCCCCATATTCAGCGCAGTTTCAGTTCGTTTGCAGTTAGAACTCATTAAAGATGAACCTGACCTCCAACTCATTGAACAACTCATTATAGATGATCAGTCCCTCTCCAGTAATATTCTCAAGCTTTCCAACTCGTCTCTTTACGCAGGGCTCGTTCAGATACGCACGGTAAAAAATGCAATTATCCGTTTAGGCATGGCTGAAATCATGCATGTGGTCTGCATTGATATCAACAACAACCTTTTCTCATCGCCGGATAAACAAATCGATGATCTCATGAAAAAACTCTGGACGCACTCCGTGGCCTGTGCGTATGGAGCCGCCCTCTTGACCACCATGCTTGAAGATGAAGACGTCAAAAGAGAAGAGGCATTTTCCGCGGGTCTCTTCCACGATATTGGCAAATTGCTTATTCTCAAAGTTATAGAAACAAAGAAGAAATTTTATAAAGTCCTGGATATGCCCGAGGAGGATCTTCTTGAGGCCATTGCCAAGCTTCACGCCGCGCACGGCCACCTGCTCATGGAACGGATGAAATTGCCCAAGATCTACCCCGTCATAGCCCGAGATCACCACGTCAAACGCTTTGATACCGACAATACCTTGCTTGTCATTGTACGTATCGCCAACCTCATCTGCCATAAACTCTGCATGGGCATAGTCGAAGAGCCCGATATCGACGTCATGGAGAGCGATGAAGTCGCGGCCCTCAATTTAACAAAGCCGGTGATCCTTCGCGTACAGCATTTTCTGCGGCATAATCAGACCATCAAAGAATTGATCGAAGGGCCTCCAGCCGATGAAGAACAGACCCCAATCTCCCTGGAGCCGTAACACCCTTTATTCAAGATGCCCTCAAATTGATACTGTTCAACGATCACACTCCGTCACGAATTCAGGATATCTTCTCTCATGGCACCAACAGTTACCTGTCCCAAATGTAAGCATGAACAGACAAGCACCAAGGAGTGCGAATCTTGTGGCCTTATTTTTGCCAAATACGCCCAGGTCCAGCAACGAAACAGAGAACAAGCCCAACAAGAGGCCCAAGAGGCTCCCTCACAAACCAGCAGGCTGCCTCTAATTCTCGTGCTCGTGCTGGTAGCCACCGTGGCAGGCTCTGCTGGCTTCTACTTTGCCACCCAAGACAAAGCTGCTGAAGCCCCGAATCTCGCAGGGAGTTCGCAGCCCATGGAGCAACCACTACAGACGCAGCAGTCGCCCGCGGCTCCCTCCAGCCCAACGCTGGCGACGGCCAATCAGTCGCAAAAAGCCGCTCCTGTTGCGAACCAATCCATCCAGTCCATCAATCGTGCAAAGCAGGCCACCGTTGCCATTGAAACGCCCTGGGGGAAGGGATCTGGATTTTTTATCACAGACACCACCGTTGTCACCAACAAGCATGTCGTCCATCCCCTACCAAAACAAATAGAACAACTGCGGGAAAAACTGACCACCAGCAGACGCCTGATCACTCTGGAGCAGGAAAAACTGGCCCGTTATCGTGCCCAACTTGAACAAACAACCGACACCGCCAGTCGTTTGCAGCTCATGATCATCATCAAGGAAATAGAGCAGCAACTGGCCGAGGTGCTTCCCAAACAGGATCTTGCCGAAAATCGTTTGCGCAATATGGAGTCACCTCTGATCAGTTCAGAAATCAAAATCTTTCTTATCGATGGTACAGAACTCAGTGCCAGCGCGACCCAGCTCAGTCCCACGCACGACTTGGCCCTGCTCACCGCATACACCTCCGGTGCCGTCCCCCTGCCGGCCGCCCCTCACAATGCAATTTTACAACAGGGACAGCGGGTCTTTACCATTGGCAATCCCGTGGGGTTGCGCAACACCATAACTGCCGGTATTTTTTCAGGGTATCGTAAGCATATAACGACAGGAGAGCTCATGCTTCAGACCGATGCCCCCATCAATCCTGGCAACAGCGGGGGACCACTTATTGACGAGCAGGGACGAGTGCACGGCATTAACACCATGATTATTCGCAACACCCAAGGCATTGGATTTGCCATTCCTATCCAGCGGGTCTTTGAAGAGTTTTCCATTACCCCCGGGAACACCTGGTAAGTTTGCCTCGTTCCATGTCCTTTTCCCTTCCAGTTGATCGCGCGCCTCAATGCCCCCTCTGCGAGCAGGCAGGCAGCAAACAATCCATCCAGGGACCGGATGCTCGGAGCTACCTGCACTGCCCTCGCTGCCACCTGATCTTTGTTGCAGCAAACCATCTCCCCAGCCCAAATGAAGAGCGACTCCGCTACCTGCAGCATAACAATTCAGCAGATGATTCTGGCTACGTTTCCTTTCTTGAATCAATGCTCCTGCCACTCCTGCCCAAGCTCCAACCGGGGATTCGTGGCCTGGATTACGGCTGCGGACCCCAGCCGGTTTTAGCCGAACTCATGCGTGCGCGAGGCTTCAATTGTGAAGTCTACGATCCCTTTTTTTTCGCAAGCGAACCGCAGCCACCGTATGATTTCGTCCTCTCCACCGAATGTTTTGAGCATTTTCATCATCCCCGCCAGGATATTGGGCGCATCTGCACGCTCCTTGCACCTTCCGCCTGGCTTGGCATCATGACGGAACTCTGGCAGACAGCGGAAGCCTTTGCCACCTGGTCCTATGCCCGGGATACCACCCATGTGGTCTTTTATCACCAGAAGACCCTGCATTTTTTAACAGACCTCTTTCCTCTGGAACTCCATTTCTGTGACCGACGACGTGTGTCCCTGTTTCGAAAAAAATTCCTCACGAATTCAGGAAGGTAATTTTCTTCATTTCAATCTGACGAGTGACGAGAAGTCTCAAAAAAGGCGAAAATATAGAGAAAAAAATACTTATCCCTGTTTTTTTCTCAAATGATCAGGAACTCTTTCGCCGCCTTCGCCTCAATCAGAGGAGAGACCAAATTTCAGGACGATAGACATTATTTCACTTCTATTGGTCGTACATTGAAGAGCGCCCTTCGTCCCTTTTATTTCTTTTTTTCTTATCCTTTTCCAGATTTTCCCTTGTTCAATGTTTTCATAACCGTGTATGTTCGCAGCGTTTCAAGTTGACGATAAAATCTTAAGGGCACCTTGAATATTTGCTGTTACTGCCGTCTTTGGCAGGGCACGCATTCACTTTCCACGGAAGAGAATAACATTCCGATGGATTTTTTTTGTGTTTTTGTTCCTTACTCAGCAGTCTCCCCCTGATTTCCATAGGTTGCACGCGTGGTATTCGCCATCCGTCGAGGATTCAGGGTCCATTCAAGTCCCCATTTTTATTAACTATAGACCCATAGCGGTTGCTGCCATGGAGTTCCCGCATGCCCTCTGAACAACATTCACTGGAGGCTATTCTCTCTCAGTATGCTCAGAACCGAGACAGCCTTATTCCACTGTTGCAGGATATTCAGGAACAGTTTCAGTATCTTGCACCCGAGGCGATTGCTGCTGTCGCAGCGCACCTGAACCTTTCGGAAAACGATGTCTACGGTGTAGCCACCTTTTACGCCCAGTTTCGCTTTGTGCCCCCCGGCCTGCACCACATAAGAGTCTGCGAAGGAACGGCCTGCCACGTCCGCGGCTCTGACCGCATTCTCGAATCCATCTCCCGTTCAACGGGTATTGCCCCCGGCCAGACCAGTGAAGACGGAAAATTCAGCCTGGAGCGGGTAGCCTGCTTTGGCTCCTGCGCCCTGGCACCGGTGGTAGTAGTGGACGACAAGGTTTACGGTCGTATGACCGCACCCAAAACGCAAAAGCTCATTGAGGAGAAGAAATGAGTTTTAAAGGGCGACAACAACAGGCCCAGGCCATCTGGGAACAATTCACCCAGCCCGGACGTTTACGGGTCTTGATTGGATCGGCCACCTGCGGACGTGCCGCAGGAGCACTTGAGGTCAAACAGGCTTTTCACGAGGCCCTTGCCGAGGCCAATCTTACGGAAACAACCGATGTGGTCGAGGTTGGCTGTCTGGGTATGTGTTTTGCCGAGGTCCTGGTCGAACTACGTGGCTCAGATGGAACACGTGTGCTCTATCAGGGAGTTGAACCTCGCCATGTCAAAGACCTTGTCCAGGCCCAACTGATTAATGATGAAGTGTATGCGCCCCTGGCCCTGGCAATGATGGGAGAAAGTGGCACGGAAATCCCCGCCTTTGACAAACTGGCCATGATTGCGCCCCAGGTGCGAGTCGTGCTACGCAACTGCGGCATTATTGACCCCACCGACATCGATCATTATCTGGCGCGTGGCGGCTACAGCGGCATGGCCCGCGCTTTTGAGCTTGGTCCAGATCAGGTGATTGAAGAGATGAAGGGTTCCGGCCTGCGCGGTCGCGGTGGCGCTGGTTTTCCCACAGGGGTTAAGTGGGGCTTTGCCCGCAGCTCGGTGGCGGATCAGAAGTATGTCATCTGTAACGCCGACGAGGGCGATCCCGGTGCCTTCATGGACCGCTCGGTACTGGAGGGCGATCCCCATGCTGTGCTGGAAGGACTGCTCATCGCCGGATACGCCATCGGTGCCACCATCGGCTATGTCTACTGTCGCGCCGAATACCCACTTGCCATTGAACGGTTGCAGGGAGCAATCGAGCAGATGCACCAGGAGGGCTTTCTTGGCAGCAACATTCTGGGCTCCGGCTTTGATTTTGAAATCAAGATCAAAAAAGGTGCCGGCGCCTTTGTCTGCGGCGAGGAAACCTCGCTGATGCAGTCCATTGAAGGCAAACGCGGCATGCCGCTTTCCAAACCACCCTTCCCTGCGGTTTCCGGACTCTTTGGTAAACCCACCAACATCAACAACGTTGAGACTCTGGCAGCTGTCTCCGCCATTTTGGAGAAAGGAGCTGACTGGTATTCGGGCTATGGTACGGAAAAAAGCCGAGGGACCAAGACCTTTGCCCTGGCAGGAAAAATTACTCGCACCGGATTGATCGAGGTGCCCATGGGGATCGCGCTCTCCACCATTATTGATGATATCGGTGGCGGCGTACTCGATGGGAAGCCTTTCAAGGCGGTGCAGACCGGTGGCCCCTCGGGAGGTTGTATTCCTGCCCAGTTTTTTGATCTGCCCGTTGATTACGAGCACCTGGCCGAGGTGGGCTCCATCATGGGCTCCGGCGGCATGATCGTCATTGACCAGGAATCCTGCATGGTGGATATGGCCCGCTACTTTCTCACCTTCACCGAGAACGAAAGTTGCGGCAAATGTGTCCCCTGTCGCATGGGCACCCAGCACCTGCTGCGCATCCTCACCGCTATTACCCAAGGGAAAGGAACCATCGACCAGATCGAAACCTTGCGCAAAATCGGTGACACCATGAAAAAGGCATCGCTCTGCGGCTTAGGTCAGACGGCGGCCAATCCGGTGTTGACCACGCTTCGCTATTTTGAAGATGAGTACCGGGCCCACATCGAAGAGAACCGATGTCCGGCCGGAGCCTGCCGCGCCCTAATTACTTTTTCCATCGATGCGGCTACCTGTACCGGCTGCGGCGCCTGCAAGCGTGCCTGCCCGGTTGATGCCATCAGCGGTGAGAAAAAGCAGCCGCACAGCATCGATGAAAGCCTCTGCATCCAGTGCGGTTCCTGCCGCCAGGTGTGCAAATTTGACTCGGTCCACGTTCAATAACCGCTGAATACAGATAAGAAAATACCCTGGATTGGTCAGTGCAGCGATTGCTGTCAATGACGCACAGCTTCTTCTACCGGGGTGAGATATACGTTGAATCAAGGAGAACACATGGGCAGCATCAGTTTGACCATTGACGGACGATCCGTTGAGGTCGAAGAAGGCACAACGGTTCTTGAAGCCGCCCGCAAGGCCGGTATTGCCATACCCACCATCTGTGCCCACAAAGACCTCAACCCGTACGGCGCCTGTCGCATCTGCGTTGTCGAAATCAAGGGTGTACGCGGCTACCCCACCTCCTGCACCACCCCCGCCACTGAGGGGATGCAGGTCACCACCCAATCAGAGCCGCTGAGAGAACTGCGCAATCGAACCCTGGAGCTGATGTTCTCCGGTCACCCCAACAGCTGCCTGGTCTGCGTCCATCGTGAGGCCTGCGAGCAGTACCGGCCCACGGCCACCAAGGCGGCACGCTCCACCCGCTGCGGTTTCTGTGCCAACCGGGATGAATGTGATCTTCGGGAGATGGCGCTCAAGGCCGGAAGCAACGAGTTGCACCTGCCCACGCTCTATGCCTCTTACAACCTGGAACGCGACGATCCCTTCATGGATCGGGACTACAACCTCTGCGTGCTCTGCGGTCGCTGTTGGCGCATCTGTGAAAAAATTCACGGTCAACCCGCAATCTCGATCATCAACCGCGGCAAATGGGCCCGAATCGGCACCGCCTTTGACAAGAGCCATGTCTTTTCCGGCTGTACTTTCTGCGGTGCCTGCATTGACATCTGTCCCACCGGGACCCTGACCGACCGTTTTGCCCGCTGGCAGGGCAAACCCGAGCAGGAGATCACCTCAACCTGCCAACTCTGTCCGGAGGGCTGCTCTGTGGTTGCCCAGGTCAAGGAAGGACGACTTCTGGCCTACACCATGACCGAGTTCAGTCAGGAGGCAGGCCTCTGTGCCCTGGGTCGTTTCGGAGCCGCCCAGATCCTGGCGAACGCCAACCGCTTGACCCGGCCTCTGGTCCGCGAGGGAGAGGATCTCATCCCCATGGACTGGCAGGGAACCTTGGAAGTTACCGCCAGCCAGCTGGCACAGCATCGGGGTAAGATCGCAGTGGTTGCCAGCGCATCCACCTCCCGTGAAGATCGATACCTTTACGGCCAACTGGCCAGCCAGCTCGGCGGTCAGCTGATCACCCTTGCGGTCAATGCAGGAGCAGAGGACAGCCAGATTTCTTCCCTGATGCAATCGGTTGAAAAAGGTGCCATCACCGCTGTCATCGTTGGCGGCAACCTGGTCCCGCTTGAGCTGGTCACCAGGCTCAAGTGTTCTGTGATTATCGACGCCCTGCCCTCACCGGTTTCCGAGGCGGCAAACATCGTTTTGCCCGCGGCTATTCTCTCTGAGGCGGGTGGTACCTTCCGTAATGCCCACTGTCGCATCAAGCCCATGGCTGGCTGCAGTCGTGCCCCCGGCGATGCCCGGCCCGAATGGCACATCCTCTGTTCACTTGGCCAGGCCCTGAACCTGCGCAGCTTTGAGCATACTTCTGTGGCGGGCATCACCCCGGCGATTGTAAACGATCCTCCACCAGAGCCCATCCCAGGCAATCCACGCCAAAATGTGCGTGAGCTGGCCACCCGCTTTCGCGGGCATCTGCTGGCTGATATCCTTCCCTCTCTGGGGGCCTTTGGTCTGCCGGCAACGCCAAAAACAGCGGTTACCGAACCAACGGGTGCGGGCTTTACCATCACCGAGAAAAAAGAGATCGCCCCCAACATGCATTTCTTCAAGGTGGTTGCCCCCCAGGTGGCCAAATTTGCCCAGCCGGGCCAGTTTGTCATTCTCATGGCCAAAGAAACCTCGGAACGCTCCCCCTTCACCCTGGTGGATTGGGATGCGAAGGCGGGCACCATATCGCTGGTGATCGAAGAGGTGGGACGCTCCAGTCGTGAGTTGGCCTCGCTTGCGGCGGGCGAAACCATGGCCCATGTCAGCGGGCCGCTCGGCCTACCCCTTGCAATCGAAAACAAAGGGACCGTGGTTCTGGGAGGCGGCTGCTACGGTATCGGTGCCATCTATCCCCTGGCTAGGGCGCTACGTCAGGCTGGAAACCGGGTCATCTGTGCCATTGAGGCCTCGTCGAGTTACCTGCTCTACATGCAGGATACTCTCGCTGAAGTCTGCGATGAGTTGATTATCGCCACCAAAGATGGCAGCGAAGGTGTCCGCGGAGGTATTCAGGAGGTTATCGCCCAGGTGGCCGACCGGGAACCGGTCAATCAGTTCATCGCCATCGGCTGCACCTTTATGATGCGTATGGCCACGGCCGTCTCCAAAGAGCTGGCTATCCCTACGCTTGTGGCCCTCAACCCGATTATGGTGGACGGGACCGGCATGTGTGGTGCCTGCCGCGTTACTATAGGTGAGGACACCAAATTTGCCTGCGTGGACGGACCAATCTTTGATGGCCACGCCATTGACTGGGACGAGCTGGCCTCCAGACGCAGTGCCTACGCACGCCAGGAGGTCCAGGCGCTCTCACAACAGGTCGACCTGACGGCGCTGATGCATCAGGCCCAGGGGAATGGCTGCAGCTGCGGTCGTTAACACAAGCGGAGTGAACAATAATGACAACCACCAATACCAAGGCTGAGCAAACCCCATCCCCTAAAAAAGGCCGGGCCAAAATTCCGCGCCAGCCCATGCCGGAACAGGATCCGCGTCGACGGCGCACCAACTTTGAAGAGGTACCCCGGGGCTACAGCGAAGAGACCGCCATGCTTGAGGCCTCTCGCTGCATTCAGTGTAAAAAACCCGGCTGCGTCGAGGGCTGCCCGGTTTCCATTTATATTCCGTCCTTTATCAAAGAGATTGCGGCCGGCAACTTTATCGGTGCCCTCTTAAAGCTCAAAGAATACACCGCCCTGCCCGCTGTCTGTGGTCGTGTCTGCCCGCAGGAGAGCCAGTGTGAGTCGCGCTGTATTCTCGGCAAAAAAGGTGAGCCCGTGGCCATTGGCCGCCTGGAGCGTTTCGCGGCCGACTATGCCCGGAAAAAAGGGGGTGTCCCTGATCCGGTCAAGGCCAAGGCAACCGGAAAAAAGGTGGCCATCGTGGGCGCAGGTCCTGCAGGGATCACGGTTGCGGGAGAATTGGCCCGCTGGGGCCACGAGGTGGTCATGTTCGAGGCCCTGCACCTGGCCGGAGGGGTTCTAATGTACGGTATCCCCCAGTTTCGCCTGCCCAAGGAGATTGTTCAATACGAGGTCAACAGCCTCAAAAAGATGGGCGTAACCATTCACACCGACTATGTCATCGGTAAGTCGGAAACCGTGGATCAACTTTTAGATGCGGGATTTGACTCGGTCTTTATTGCCACCGGGGCTGGCCTGCCCATGTTCCTGGGTATTGAGAACGAAAATGCCATTGGCGTTTTCTCAGCCAACGAGTTCCTGACCCGGGCAAACCTCATGAGGGCCATAGACTTTCCCCGGTTTGCCACCTCGCCCATCCGTCCCCACCGGGCAGTGACCGTGGGCGGCGGGAATGTTGCCATGGATGCCGCCCGCACCGCCCTGCGCCTGGGCGCGGATTCGGCCATCGTCTACCGCCGCTCCAAGGCTGAGATGCCCGCCCGCGACGAGGAAATCCATCACGCCGAGGAGGAAGGGGTCGAGTTTCACATGCTCACCAACCCCAAACGCATCGTCATTGACGAACAGAATCGGGTGACCGGTGTTGAGTGCCTCAAGATGGAGCTGGGAGAGCCTGATGCCTCAGGTCGTCGCCGCCCGGTCACAGTCGAGGGCAGCGAGTATATCGTGCCTGCGGATACGGTGATCGTGGCCATCGGCAACCGCCCCAACCCACTGGTCCCGCAGACATCTCCGGAAATAGAAACCTCCCGCTGGGGCACCATCAATACTGATGATGATTCGATGATGACCTCCAAGCTCGGTGTTTTTGCCGGTGGCGATATTGTTTCAGGAGCGGCCACGGTCATCAGCGCCATGGGCCAGGGCAAAAAGGCAGCCTTTTACATGCACCGCTACCTCATGGGGGTGGATCCGCCCCAAGCCTAAGCTCTTTTTTTCAGGCGGCATCACTTCCCGATGCCGCCTATTCCCTCTCCAGGCCTCCTCTCCCGCAATCTCCCCTCCCCGTTTTGCCACAGATTCAATATATCTTTTTGTTATTTCGTCAAATACGATAAAATATTTCCAACCAATCATGGGGGAATCCCCAAAAAGACAGCTCATCACCCTTCCACCACTATCCTCCCGGGAAAACTGCAAAATGAAAAAGACTACCCTCTTCGCGTTCCTTCTCTTGATAGCTTTGAATCTTTGCACAAAACAGACCGTCGCCTTCGCAGCAGACGATGAAACGGAACCACCGCTCTCCTCCGATGATTGTCTCACGCTTTGCACCCAGATTAGGGACCTCTGTGCCGAAGATGTTGCCAACGGCAATACGGTAGGCAGGGACCTTGAAAATGGAATACTGGAAGAGTCCTCCTGCCTGCTCATGTGCGGGGCCGATTGGACCCAGGATACAGCAGACTGTATCGATGATGCGGACTCCTGTGCCCAGATTTTTGACGAATCACCTTACTGCGCGGAGACAGGAGATACAGGGGAAACGATCGAGCCTGCCGAGGCAGGAGTTGGCTGCGAAAAAGCCTGTCGAAATTATGCCAAATGCGCAGGTTACGGCGATGATGCCACTGCCGAGGATAAAGAGGCTGCCTATCAGAGTTGTCTGCAGGTCTGTCCGAGCTGGACGCCCACCACCCAGCAGTGTATTGCCTCCACCTCTATTCACTCCCCGGCCGATTGTGCTGCCCAGTCTATGTGTATGTTCGGCTCATTTCAGAATATGATCCCTCAAAATATGCCAGGCAGGTAGGCCTAAAGACACTCCTGATTATGTTGGCAAGCCCCTTTTTCTGACACTGTTCCAAGTTGATAAAACCAGAAAAATCTCAAATCCAATCCACGAAAACAGCTTGAGATTGCCGGTATCAATTATATCCCCCCTAAAAAGCCAATTATTGGAATTTAAACGTATTAATTTAGCAAGATATAGCAACTCCGAAACTTGAGCTTCAATGAAGTTGTTCTTAAAGCTATAGAGCAAAAGGAGGTTGACCGTGAGTGATTTACTTACTGTTTTTGAGGCAGGAAAAACCGTTTTAAGTTTGACCGCCGAACTTGCGAAGTTAGTGGAATGGGGTGAGCTTCCAGAGATGGAAGACGATAGTCTTTCGGTCATCATTACTAAACTTCGCGCTGAAGCTATTACCATGTCCGGCGAGTTTGCTAATAGGTTACGTGAGATGATACAGGATTTCGAAGAACTAAATATGGATATGTCAAAGACATTTGATGAATTGCTATCCAATTTAGGCTGGATGAACTTTATTGCTAAATCGAGATTAAAAAATGCTAAGGATAATTTTTTTAATATGCATAGGCAGTTAAGTTCATTTGTAGATGATGTGAGTACGGTGCTAATATGTTCGGGAACGATTGCGAGTGCTAGTAGTGCGTATAAAAGAGAATTAAGTGTAAAAAAACAGCTCGATGAACTAATGTTAAGCAAACCTTCAATAGAGAAGTTATTGAAGAATATGATCGAATTAGCAGATGAGCTACATGCTGAACTACGTGGCGGATCCCCGTCTTCTGGTGGAACGCCATTACCTGGCTTGCCTCCGGTTCCTGGAGGATCACCATCGCAGGATGAAACCCCACCTATTCTAGGGATAGCATAATCAGCAATCAGTAGCCCCCGCAAACAGAGCATGTCCGCTGAATTCCACCTTTTTGCCTTCAAACCATAAAGCAGGAGAAACAAATGATTGGATGTCTAATTTTTCAATTGAGAGGAAAATAAAATGATCAATCATGCAGTCTTAAAATTACTCGTATTGTGTTGCATTCTGTTTGCAACATCTGTTGAAGCCGGTGAACAGCGACCGTTTCGTGGTGCCGTAAAATTGAGTGTGCTTCTTTGTAAATATAAAGACTCACCTACTCCGCCTAATAACAAGCAATTCTATGAGGATCTACTGATTAAAATAGGTAGTGGTGGGCACGCTGACTACTGGGATGATGTTTCACACGGCTCGATTACACTCAACGGATCGGTCGTAAAGGGTTGGTATACTCTAAATAAAACCATAGCTGAGTCTCAAGCATATGGAGGGGGCGGATCAGCTGACAGGAGAAAGAAACATACGGACTGCGTGGATAAAGCAAAGTCTGAAGGATATACACCACCGGCCGATCATACGGTAGTTGTAATTACAAGCCCTGGCATCGACACCTTTGGTTTCGATGGCGGTGCTTTTTTAGCTGATGATGCAGGCATTGGTGTTATTGCGCATGAAGTCGGTCATGGTATTTCATTACAACATTCTTTTTCCGACGATCCCAATCATTGTAATGCCATATGGGCCTCCAAAGGTGAATATGATAATCAGTGGGACATGATGAGCTATAGTGATGTATGGGCACAAAATCTGGGTAATTTTGGGCGCACAGGGCCTGGGTTAAATGCATATCACCTTGACCGTATGGGTTGGCTGGATAGAAATAGAATTTACCGCTTTGGTGCCAATGGTAATTACGATGAAACAATAACATTGACGGCATTAACCAGACCGGGAGAGAGAGGTTACATTACTGCGCGCATACCCTTTGATACTACGGACCTAAATCACTATTACACCGTAGAATACCGGGTTCCAGAAGGTTGGGATGGAGGTATCCCCGGAGATACCGTCATGATTAATGAGGTAGTTAACAAAAAATTCCGCAAATGTTCTGACAACTCGCTCAGCACGAATTCAGCCTATCGAAGCTATCTCATCCGTAATCATACCGGGAATCGTCTACCAAAAGAATCAATCAATCTAAACGGAGTGCGCATCGATCTCGTTTCAAAAGACGCGAGTACAGGGAAAGCTCAGGTACGAATCAGATCAACACGCCCGGAATATTGCATACAGGGGTATGTATGGCGAGAAGCTCAGCCCGACGACAAAGTATGTGTTACCGTTGCCCGACGCACTGCAGTAAAGCAGGAAAATACAATGGGTCCTTCAAGAAGGCAACCTGGGGGCGGTGCTTATGGTCCGGATACCTGCCGCCAAGGGTATGTATGGCGTGAAAGTAAACCAAATGATCATGTCTGTGTAACACCGGCAAGCCGTACCAAAGTAAAGCAAGAAAATGCCATCGCATGGGAAAAACGAATTGGTGGTGCCACTTATGGGCCAAACACCTGTAAACAGGGCTATGTATGGCGTGAAGCAGACAAACGCGACTGGGTGTGTGTAACACCTGCTCGCCGCAATGAGGTGAAGGAAGAAAATCGTTTAGGGCCTTCCAGAAGACAGCCTGGTGGCGGGGCATGGGGACCAGATACGTGCCGTCAGGGGTATGTATGGCGGAATGCCTTTCCGAACGATCATACCTGTGTTTCCACTACAAGTCGAACCAAAGCCAGAAATGAAAACGAAGTTGCTCACAGCCGTCTTGCGAATAAAGGAGCTTAAAAATGAAATATCTACTCGTTTTATGCCTTCTAGCATTAGCTAATCATGCCGCTTTCGCTCATTGCCCTATAGAAAACCGCATTGCACTGAGGTCTGAAGCAGTCATCCGAAATGATCTACGTCAGCTTGGAATGCAACCCCAGACGATCACAATGAACAAGGATAAAGCGACGGTAAAAGCCACACTCGATGGCAATCCAGTCGTCTTGGAACTTGATCGCATTGGTGATGGTGTAAAATTTGTCTCGGGTAATGCGACAGTAAAATCATTTTTAAAAAACAAGTTACCACGGTCCTTGAAAATTGGGAGAGCAGCGTTGTTAAGGCCTATCACTCCCATGAAAACTGTGCCTGTCGCTCCTGCGATTAGAAGACCTGTTTTGAATTAACCAATTTGCAGACGAGAGGGAGTAACTAAAAAAAAACCGTAAATAGCGTAGCGAAGGAGTTCACGGCGAAGGTGGTATCAAAAGAGTTCCCGGATAACATCATTCATTTTACTGGAACATGGAAGAGCTAATAATCACATACACCTGGACCGAAAAAAGCGTCGCTCGTTTCTCGCTTTATTTCTTTCAAGCCTGTGATGTGAAACGTTCTTGGAGACTTCCTCGCCGTGAACCGTGGAACTGACTTCACGATAAAGCGTCAAAAGAAAAGATCATGCCACTTGGAGAAATAGCAGGGGAGCTAGTAGGAGGAACACTTCGTTTCATAGGGCGTTTTTTTGCTGAAATATTCCTTAGAATTGCCATAAAAGGTCTTGGTTATTTAGTTTGTAGAGCTTTTTCAAAGTCGATTGATCCAGATGGGGTTTTAGTTTTTGTAGTAGGAATTCTTGCATGGGCTGTAATCATATTCTGTCTTTCCGTAGGCTATGACTGAGTTCAAGAGTGCTTGGCAGCAGATTCTTGTTTCGATTCCGGCGGTCAATTCAATTATGATAATAATGAGTGCATTTTTAAACAGTAGAAGCGAGATCAGATACTATTCCTGCTTTCATCTCACGGCACGCTTAACAAACGCGTAAACTCGGATCGCACGTGATCTGTGCCACTTCGTCGCCATGAAAGAAGGAAAGGCATGAGTTATTGCGGATCCGTGCCATGAAAACATCTCGTAGTACTGGTGAACAACCGCTACCTCGCCCTTCAGAACCATAGAATGACAAATCCTGATCCACTGATGTGGTTGGTTGGAAGGAGACAAAACCATGGAGCCCATGGCCCCTTGGTGATTACCCCTTGATCGGTTACGCTGAAATACATCAAATACAAAAAATGGAATCCTATCTAGTAAAAATATCCGCCTTTTTTCTTCTCTTTTATATAGCAGGCTGTTCTGCGGTACAACCAGGTTCTGGGAGTAATTGGATTGGTTATACTGAGACTGGCCAAGCATCCTATTACGCGGATAAACAACAAAATAGAAGAACAGCTAATGGATCCATCTATAAACACAAACTCAAAACAGCTGCACACAAAGACCTGCCGTTCGGTTTAAAAGTAAAAGTAACAAATCTCAAAAACGGCAAAAGTGTCATTGTTATGATTAATGACCGCGGCCCATATATTGAGGGACGAATTATTGATCTTTCAAAAAGTGCGTTTAGGAGTATAGGGAGTATCTCATCAGGGTTAATTATTGTAAAAATTGAAGTAGTAGATAGAGCACGTGACAAACATGTGTATTCCAGAGCATCCGGCCAGTCAGTCCAGTCGAAGCCGGTCACTGATTCCATTTGATCCCGGCCACCTGTTCCAGTGGTCTCGGCCGGGTGATCGGAGCGAAGCGACGCGGTTGTTATTCCATTACCTCGTTATCGCCATTCAGGTCAAGTTTGCCTTCTTTTTTCTCATTGATTCTCCTTTCAGTTGTATTTTGTGAGCAGTGTGGACCACCGGTCCAGGATGGCGTCTGCCACGGTCGGATCGCCAATTTGTTCATGCCAGTGGTCCACAGGGAGCTGGCTGGTGACAAGGGTGGATTCAAGCCATGACGATCTTCAAGTATCTCTAATAGGTCATGTCGCTGCTCCTGGACCAGCTGTGTTAAGCCATAGTCATCAAGTACCAGCAGATCGGCTTTAGCAAAGGCTTTCAGGAGCTTTAGGTATCGGCCATCACCTTTGGCCAGGTCAATTCATGTTTATTCCTTCATTAATAAAGCTTTTAATTTGATAGCAGGCCCATAGGTGTTATTCCTTTTAAGAATTGATTCTAAAATTTCCACCGCTTCGAAATGACGATCTTTTTGCGCAATCATTTCAGAATATTCTAAGGCAATTTTATCGTTTTTAGGATTCAATAAAAAAGCCTGCTCTAAATGGTGTTCTGCTTTGTCTGATTTATCAAAATTACGATAAAGAAGTGAAAGTTTGTGATGAGTTTTAAAATGCTCACCAAGTTCGAGGGATTTTAGATAATAAGTTTCTGCTTCTTCCCAATTACCTTTCTTAACACTATCTTCCCCTAGGCAATAATAGTAGTAGCTGTCTTCGGCCATTGCATAACTCTAATCTTTAAGATTCTTTTTTGTGTGTTTTATCAGACGATTGAGGTCTTGTTTTACATCTTTAGGAACCTGAGAAGGTTTTAGAAGCTCTTTACCTTCATGTGTTTTTACCCAGCCACCTTTTCCATTTAATTTTGCTATTTCATCTTTGCCCTTGTAAACATGTACGTGGAAGCCACCTTCACCTGGGGCAACTTTATTTGTGTCTATTCTATAATTATATTTGATGTTTCTGAATAAACCAGTGACTCCTTTAGCTGACTTGACAATTTTTGGTAATTTAAACGCCAAATTAGCTACCGAAAGCCCGCCAGCAACCATTGTTGCATTATCAGCATGATCAAGGAACCCTTTGCTATTAGGCACATCGGTTGATTGCGGCATCATTGCATCAAGTGCAAAGGCTCCTATCGCAAGCGCAGCAACTACTGCAAACTCCCCGTCCGGATCAACATATTTGTACGGATTATTGAGGCCATAGGCATAGCGATTCAGTCGCTGAGGATTATCAAGAATCTTCTGATTTGTTTTGCTGGTGAATGCATCAACGGGCCGGACCGGGTCTGGGGTAAGAAACCGCCCAGAAAGGTCATCATAATAGCGCGCGCCGAAATAGGAGAGATCGGTTTCCTTGTCTTTTTCCTTACCAGCGAACTTTCTTGTATTCTCCCTGCGCATTGTCGAGGTTTGATACTCGGTGCCAAAAGGATAATATGTGACCTCCCACACCTTTCGGCCAGCGGAATCCCACATGGCAACAGGCGTCCCGACATTATTCGTATCGTAATAAAGGACTTCGGCCGCTAGGGGCAGCGATGTGAAGGACAGCAAAACCACAAGCGCGACAATTTTTATTATCCAGTCTTTCATAAAATCGGTTCTCATTGTAAGGGTGTCTCTGCAATTTCTAGCTCATCTTAGAAGCAATAATTCGTAAATGGGGACCAACTTCTTCGGTAATGCTGAGTTCTTCGTTGATGTTGACGAGCTATCAGCATGGTCACCGACAGAATTTGCATCAGCTTCAAATAACTTGTCGTTATCCGAATCGAACTCCACAATCCCTGATGATGCATCTCCCTTAACGTCTTACTTCATGGTTGCCCCCCCTAAAAGTACGCCTGCGTTAATGGCGGTAGAAACTACGCTGCCTGTCGCCGCTGCTGGCGAAACAGCTTTACCAACTCGCGCCACCAAAATATTGTTGAGGTAGACGTAATCATATAGATTCTTCCCAGCCCCCGTCATCTCGGAAAGTATATTACCACCGGTATCGTAATAGTAGTGGGTGATTTGGTTATCGGCATTTTTCCGAACGCGGTTGTTAAACGCATCGTAGCCATACCTCCCAAGCAGCGAAGTGTTTTCTTTGGCTAATATTTGGTTGTTGAAAGGGTCGTAAGTGAGACTGAGATTACCGATACGGGCAACGTTACCACCATTGTGTTTAACAGGAGTGCTGTTTTCCTTGATCAAACGGTTACTATTGGCATCGAAGGTGTAAGTAGTGGCTGAAGTCCCGACTCTGAACTTAGTCATATTATCCATGGAATCGTAAGTGTACGCCCCCTCCCCCCAAGGACCGCGAAAAACTCTGAGACGATTGAGGGCATCGTAGGTGAAACTCTGGCTGGCCCCAGCCTGCCAATATTGAGTCAAATTTCCTCTTTCGTCATACCCGAACCTGAGGCGATATTGAGGGGGGCCACAATTCAAGATATTTCGGCGTCTGTCCCAATTGTAAGTGAGCGTTTGCCCGTTTGTTCGCGTGTAATCTTTCAAAAGCCCAATTCTAGGCGCAGTGGTATGATAATGGATGTTGCCCACCCAACCGCCAAACCCTGAAATTCGAGTCACTTGATTAAGGGCGTTATAAGCGTAATTGACGATGGTGCCTGAAGGATAGGTAATCCGGGTAAGATTGTCATTGCCGTCATAATGATAGGCTACCTTTTTTGTCACACCGTGAATGTTTGACGAAACTCCGAGTACTCTGTCGGCGGCGTCATAGGAATACGTGATGGTAACGTTGGGCGATGAGGCCTTTAAGATGTTATTGTTGCGATCATAGGTGAAATTCTGGTAATAAGGTCCGGATCGTCTTGAGGTTAGTCGAGAGAGTGCATCATAGGCGTAGTTAACGGTCTTGCCACTTTCTATTTTTTGCTTAAGATTGCCGAGGTTATCTCGAGCCGTGTAGGATGTTGTCCCGCTTTCTGGATGAAACTCACTTGTAAGGAAATTTTTAGAATCATACCTAAATATCCTTTTTAATTTATCTTTTCGTATAGCGACGATACTTCCTAAAACATTATAATCATAATATGTGTATTTTTTTTGAGCATCTTGAACAGAGATAAGGAATTTTTCATCTGGATTTGCAAAAAAGCTATATTTAAAAAATGATGATCTTCCAGACTCATCAATAATTGAAAAATTTGAATCGTCTGTATATTGATACGTTACTTCATTGTTATCTTTATGAGCTATTCTTGAAATCCTTCCGAGGCTATCGAAATATATATCATCACCAATATTTGATATACTGTAATCGACCTGTCCGTTTGCCCTGTAAATATTTTTTGTTTCTACTCCAAGTGAGTTGGTTTTTTTCCAGGATCGCCCCAGACCATCATAATGGGTTGATTCTGAAAAGCCACCCCTCTTTTGCACTTTCTCTGTCAAGAACCCATTAGTCAGTTTATAGGTAATTGTTGTCGGTTTTCCTATGGGGGGAGTAATCTTGACAAGCCTCATATTATCATCATAATCATAGTGGGTAGTGAATCCCCTCCCATTCGTTTCACTTTTCACGGTTCCATCCCAATTAATATCTCTAGTAACGGCATAAAGACCGTTATCAATTTTATTAACTGATCCATTAGACCAATTATAATTGGTCACTTTATTATTAGCATTCGTAATACTCGCAATATTTGAATTTTGATCATATGTATATGATGTCTTCACACCATATTTAATGATCTGCCGCAACTTACCAATAAATTCGCCACTATCATAGTAAAAATATTTTATTGAAAAATTTCTAGGTGTATCATCACCTCCTTTGATGGTTAAATTTTCAACAAACCCTTTCACCATGTTATCTGTAATATTTTTCCAAAATGTTCGGGTGATCGTCCTGGTAGCCAATCCTGACTCTTCTATTTTTCCAACATTTCCATATTCATCAAAATCACTAAAATTTTTAGTATAGACAGTGCCATTCTTCGTCACCACTTCTTCCAATAAAACAGGAACAAACACATCATCATCGCCACATGTTGACTGAACGATATATCTATATGTTGATATTTTTTCAGGTAATTTTGACCAAGTGTATTCAGTTGTCTCTTCAAACCCGTTATCATTTACTATCTTTGCCTGCTGGAGACCATATTTGTAGCACTCTCCACTTTTAGAACTTTTAAATCCAAAATATCTATATTCTTCAGTTCTATTATCAGAATCTGTAATTATTGTATAATCATACTCCCCGCTTTCATAATTATATTCATATTCCCATGAAAACACATGATCATTATCAGTAACTGTTTTATTAGTGAGACTAATCTGACCTTTAGCTGTACAAAAATCTACTCTCTTATACACCCAATGGAACGTATAATCGCACACACCTCCATAAGGAGTTGTAACAGTTTTTATAATATATTTTGGAGATGTAGTATATTCATACTCCCACTTCTCTCCTGTGGGATAGCTAACCGTTTCAAGCCCTATATTATTACTGGTATATGTATATGAAATAAATTTTTTATCAAAATCACCCCATGATATAGAAGAAATTCTATACGTATTGGGAAAATATTCAAAATTTACACATTTTTCTTCTCCTGAATTTCTATAAATCACTTGGTCAAGTTTATGCGATCTTGGAAGGTATGTAATTTCAATTACATTTCCTCCTTTTTCTATTTTCGTTGCATAATACCAACCCGACCCACTACTTTTTTCAAAAATAAATTTTGTTCCATCGGTTAATGTTAATGTTCTGTTGCTACCAGAAGAAAGACATACTCTCCAAAAATCTTTAGTAATGTAATCATAGCTAGAGCCACCTTCCATTTTATACGCGACACTTTTGGTTCCGTCCGGCAGAGCAACCTCTACCCTGGAATTTTTTACATGAAGGCTCCCAAACGTAATATCCCAACCTTTACCCAGCGACGATTGAAAACCAGGCGTATAACTTGTTATCCTATCGGTATTATACGTTCTAAATATTTTAAGATCTAACCCACCGTCACCAGGCAAAACTAAATCCTCATGAGTGAGAACTACACTACCATTGAAAAGATCTATTTTTTCATTCTGCGCATGAACTGGTTATCGAAAAGTGATTTGACCTGAACCAATCACACTTTTATCTTCATCATCCGCCGCAAAAGAGGTAGTTATTGCAGTAAATATTAATAATAAAATTACAATAAATTTATTTACACCTGATACTAAGCACTCATTCATAAAACCACCTATCTTTATTTAATAACTCAATATTAAAAATTAACACATAGCACACATGTATCCTAAAAAGGATAAAATATATAGTATTAAAATTACGATCAAACATACAGTTTAACAATAGTTAATCTCCTCACAAGCGCTTCTTATGAAAGAAGAATACAATATTCCTTTGCAGTAAAAATTATTTTTTATAAAAAATTTACTGCAAGCATACAACATAGACACACATATTACCAAATATTATAATAAATACTACCGCACACGCTGAAAAATATACAGTATAGTTATAATAACTAACCAATATCATTCAACATACACAACAAAATTACACCATATCATCTAAAGCAATAACAGAGAACAACACTTTTCTAGATAAATAATTTTAAAAAATCAAAACAAACAATTAAAAATATCTCTTAAAGAAGATATTAATAAACGAAAAAATGTACAGAGAATACACATGACGTTGTTTATGTAGATTTTATTTAACGTTTTTTACCGTTAGGTATAGTTACCTAATGGCACGATATTGATATATATTTTTTCAACATTACAAAACAGGTTACAACACTGATGTCAATACAATAAAATTGTATATTATCTTTCATATCCTGAAGACGTTGAAAACAGTGGCGTCTAAAATTTTTTTTTAAAATCTCGCCTCTGTTAACTGGCAATGCGCTTTTTTTCTTAAGAGGATATAATCTGCCCATTATCGATGTAACACTGGTTCATCCGATGTTTATGGCAAACTGCTTGCGCGATACTCCATGCAGACGGCTGCATGGGGGACGAAGACTCTTTGTATAGTAGCCAGCCTTTAAATCCCATAACTATCGGATTCCCCCCGTTTACTCGTTCCTATCCCACTGATGTGGTTAGTCCGAAGGAGCCAATCCATGGAGAAAATTACTTGTCCCCTCAAGAAAGGCGATAAAGGTTCGGCTATAGTCAATCTTCAGGATGCCTTACTCGTTATGCTTGATCGGAAGGTAATTACACCGATCAGCTCACGTATACTTCTTGTTTGGAAAACCGGGTTGGCATCCGAGCGATCAAGCCAGACCTACGGGACTGCTACCTTCTCGATAGTGAAGAAATTCCAAGAAGATCACTCCCTGAAACCAGATGGTGTTATTGGCCAGCAAACGATGGTTGCCATAAATAGGCTACTGGATAAATGGGGGCTGCTTGAACAGAACACTGAACCCGAGTCCTCACCATACAAGGTACAGGGCCATGTTAAACAGGCGGATGGTCGTCGTTACGTTGGAGGTTTGGTGCGCGTATTTGATAAGGATTTGCGCCATGAGCAGTTACTGGGTAAAGGCCGTACCGACCGTCAAGGGTTCTACGTAATTGGTTATACCAAGGATCAATTCAGCCGAGCTGAAAAACATCAGGCTGATCTATTGGTGCGGGTTTATTCGGCTGGAGGAAGTTTGTTGGCGGAATCTGACATTATGTTTAATGCACAAACGGAAGCAATTGTTGATCTGGTGATAAACAGTGTGGAGCCGGAAGGATTTGAACACGCACGTCTTCTGGCTGAAATATCACCGTTATTGGAGGGGGTACCTCTAGAGCAACTAACACCTGAAGATATTGCTTTTCTAAGCGGCGAAACCGGCCTGGATAGTGTTCTTATCGCTGATCTGGTTGCCGCCGCAAAGCTGGAGGGATAAGGAACACGCACAGACACGTAGCGTGTCCAATTCAGCCAACGTAAAAAATACTCTCGGCTGCATGCTCACGGATTCATGAAAATATCCAGAAGACAGCTGATCTAGCTTGTGGCAGCTCCAAATATAATTCGCACGATTCAAGGAGGAGTTATGGCACCAGAAGCAAAAGGAGTAAACAGACCGTATGTAGAAAGCAATTTGTCCGATGTCTTTACAGCAGCTGATTTGTCCAACAAGGCCTGGGTCCGTGAGGATACGGCGATCCTGGTATTCCACGGGGTCGGTAACCAGAATCCTCTCGAGACCTTGGACACTTTTGCCCGTGGACTTTTGAAAGCCTTTGGCAAGTATGGCGGCCATGATCAGGAGTCCTTGACTCTCAGTCATCACCTTGCCAAAAAATCGACCGACAGCAACTCTGTCTGGTTTGACAACTTTATCCGGATCACCTGCAACTCAACCAAGACTCACCTGGATATTTACGAGTACTATTGGGCCAATTACGCCCAAGACCGGGTAAGCATAACCGACATGCAGGACTGGGTTGAGTCGGTTGCCAAAGGGGCCAGTGATTTCTATGAGCAAAAGAATTTTATTGAGCGCCATGGAGATCAGAGCTTTTTTACCAAGAATGGCCAATTTCAAAAGAACCGTTATAAATGGACGTTGAAAATCGCATTAATCGCCATTCCCCTCCTCACCAAAACAACGGAAGCTTGCCTCAATCTGCTGCGGAGAATCCCTTTGATAGGCCCATTCGCCTATTCCGGTTACCAGAGACTACAAAAAACATTTTTCAGTCTGCTGACGAATATTGCCGGAGATGTCGTCGCCTATAATGTTACCGACGTCAAAAAAGAGCTCTATCAGGTGCGCAGACGCATTCTGCTCGGGGCGGTCAAGGCGCTTAAATACTTGATTGAGCCCAGACTCGACTCCGTGACTAACCAAAAAAAACTACCATACGGAAAGGTGGTTATCGCCGCCCACTCCCTTGGCAGTCAGGTCTCCTTCGATGCAATCAATAGACTGAGTCACCTCATCGCTCATGGTGAAGTCGAAGGTGTAGACATTGACGGGCATCTCCAGTCATCCCAGGGCGATAAAATTCATATATCTGAACTACTGTCGGGTTATGCTACCTTTGGCTGCCCCCTGGACAAGATCGCCTTTTTCTTCCGCGAAAGAACGCAAAAAAAGGCTTTTTTGAAGCGTCAGATGATTGAACATTTTCACTGTTTCAAAGAAAAAGACTGGCAAGCCACTTTAGGCCCGGCAGAATTCAAGCTTAACTCCACCCTGCCCCGATATTTCCAGGATATTTCCTGGCGGAATTACTACGACACAAACGATGCTGTCAGTGGGCACCTAGATTACTATAACAATGTTGTGAACCTGAATTGTTGTTTCATTAAAAGGGATTGCAATGAAAGAAAAAGATTTTTATCGAACCTCTATCCCTTTACCCATAGTCGCTATTGGGACCACCCGGAGCTGTTTGGAGATATTATTGCAAATCTCCTTCTCAAATAGGGATACCCCCAAACAATGCACCGTATAAACCAGTGATCATTCTATTCACGGCGACTCCGTCGCCGTGAATAGATAATGCTGACTTTGTCTTCTCGATTATTAACATTTCCATTGAAGTGCAGAACCTCGGCGCATAGGGCGCGGCATAACGTTTCTGAGATCATTTGGACCCAGTTCAATGTTGACCAGCATCTCCACCTTTTCACCATTAACCAAGCAACAGTTAATCGATTTTGCCCATTTCCTTCATTACATGAAGCATCTTCCTGGAATACTGCAAGAGTTTTCCGTTAATCATCCTCAAGTGCAGGTTGATGTATTCTGTGAAGATATCCCGCACGTTACAGGAAAGCTCAACGCTCTTTACACCACCTAAAAATTCCGGAGCTGGTCAACTCCGCGATTAGCCAACTCGGAGGTATCAATGAAGGCAATAGTTTTTGATCATCCTGGAGAACCAGAGAACGTTTTGGTATTCCGAAACATATCACCTCCCACTCCAACCGCAGAGCAAGTACTCATTAGGGTATCTGCCAGACCAATTCAACCAGCTGACTTTCTCTTTATTCAGGGGCGTTACAGAATACAGCCGGAGTTTCCACAGGCTGCGGGGCTTGAGGGAGTTGGTACGATCATTTCCTGCGGGGCAGGGGTTTCATCATTGGAGGTAGGTGATCGGGTTGCTTTCCGCAGCAAAGGTACTTGGGCAGAATGTGCGATTGCTCCAACTTCCAGAGTTTATCCGGTTCCTCCGGAAATACCTGATAGCGTTGCTTGTCAATTTTCTCTAAACCCGCTTACAGCCTGGGGTTTGTTGGACGAATGTAATCTGAAAGTTTCTTCTCGTATTCTCGCTACTGCGGGACGCTCAGTTGTTGCACGTCTTTTAGCTCATCTTGCAAAGCAAAGAGGTTTGACGCCCACCTTGCTCGTCCGCGATAAAGGTCGCTATTCAGCGCTCAATGAGAGCTATCAAGTTATTGCTAATGGGGCTAACGTAGCCCAAACACTGGAAAAGGTCGTTAACCACCACGGGGAATTCCATGCTGCTCTAGACCCGGTTGGCGGTAGCGATATCGTGGCTTTGATAAATGCCTTGGCGCCTAAATCTCGTCTGATTTCCTACGGCATACTCGACGATACAGACATTACGCTTAAAGCTTCCCAGATTCTATTCAGAAGTGTGACGTGGCAAGGCTTTGGAATTGATGGATGGCTTGATAGCCTTTCGAAAGAAAAATTATCCATAGCGCAAGAGCAGCTCTGGAATTTACTTTCAGCTTCTCCAGAACTGTTGCCCGTCGCTGATTCTTTCGGCTTAAATGATATACAGCAAGCTATTGTCTCTGCTAAAAAACCTGCACAATCAGGGAAGGCTCTTTTTGTTGACTAACACGGCGTTATTAAGCGAGGAGATTGACCATGAAGACTTTCCTACAAAAACCGAAAGCTGCTCAGCAGACTAATTCTCTCAAATCTGCGCCACCTGTCCGGACACACTTCGGGCATAACCATGCAGTGAATTCTATCCTCCATCTCCAGCGCACGATCGGAAATCAAGCTGTACAGCTGCTGTTGCAAAGACACGCTGATGAACGCAACACTGTACTGACCGGTACAAAATCAATTGGTATTGGACACGTTTTTAGTCGGATGCCCGTTTCAGCAGGACAGATACACCCGAAATTGGCCATCAACACCCCTGGGGACGAATACGAACAAGAAGCAGATCGTGTCGCTGATCAGGTGATAAGAATGTCCAAACCTGAGTTCCAGTGCGTTTCCGCGCCATCAGAGGTCAGTCGCAAGTATGCATCATGCGAAGAAGAGGAAAAAAAGGAGCTGCAAACGAAAAGGTTGTGTGGCGGAGGCTCGGCCTTGGGTGAGGCACCACCTATCGTCTATGAAGCCCTGCGGAAGCCCGGTCGGCCGCTGGATTCCAGTACTCGTACGTTTATGGAGCAACGATTCGGCCATGATTTCAGCAAAGTACAGATCCATGATGATTTCGATGCTGGTCAGGCCAGCCTATCGGTACGAGCGCGCGCCTTTACGGTCGGACCGCACGTCATGTTTGCCCCCGGAGAATATCGTCCGCAAACAGAGACTACGCGTCGGTTAATTGCCCATGAGCTGACGCACGTGGTGCAGCAGGCGAATACTCAACGGGCCATTGTGCAGAGACAACCACTGGACTGCGATCCTATCAAGAGACAAGGGTACCCACTTATCTACGACAGTTGGGGCGCTCCTCCTCGACCATCGATTGCAGACGTTGGTGATGCGCAGATCAAACTCAATCGCTTCCTTCGAGGATTCGCTGCGGAGCGAGCGAGCGCTCCTACGACTCGAGCGCAGCAAAAAATGGATTCAAACTACGCACTACTGAAGGCCAATCCGCCAAAAAATCCGAAGGAAGTGGGAGACATGCTGGACGTAGACTGCAAGTTTGGTCGAAGCACGACATATGCCACTCTCATCTTTCAGGCTGCGAGATTTCCCTATTCCACCGAGACAACGACTGCCACGCCATCTGACAGCAAGTGGGATGGAAAGATTGGAGAACGCACGTGGATTCGACTGGATGCAGAAGACGGTGGAAGTGTTGTTCCGCCAATAACAATACCACCGTTCTCCCGGCCATGCTACAGCGTGATGGGAGCAAGGGAGGTGGGGTACTGGCTGAATTACCCTTTTGGGAAAATGCACACATATATTAACTTCTACAACGGTACAGCAGCCGAGAGATGGCTCGTGGAAGCGGGGCCGGATAAGACGAACACGGTTACAGCCGCAGGAATCGAAAAAAATGCTTGGGAGACGCGCGGTCATGTAAGAGCTAGGATGGAATACTCTCAGCCGTCCTGTGCAGCACTTCCAGCCTGCATCGAATCCGTTGTCCGCAGTTATGATCGCAAGGTCCCCTACCGATGGGACGGACCAAACAGCAATTCATTCATTGAGCAGCTCACTTATAAATGCGGACTGGCGCATGCTTTCATGCCATTTTTCGACGAAGCATGGGACTACTGGCGTAAGCATGCCCGGCCATTTTAGCTGAGTTTCTGAGAAAGGGGACTTGGATCAAAATTTGGTGGCAAACAGAGCCGCAGGATGTGTATTGATAGAAAACAGCAAGATCAGATATGGAATGTTTATTTCTATGAGATCTAAGATGCGAGCACATTACTTACAGCATGTACTATTTGAAGGTTTAGGCAGCATAGAGGCCTGGCTCCAAAATTCTGGGTATGAAATATCATGCACCCAATTCTTCAATTCCGGAGTTCTCCCAGAAATCGAGGATATTGATTTACTTATTGTCATGGGTGGGCCGATGAGCGTCAATGACGAGCAGGGACACCCTTGGTTAGTAGAAGAAAAGGAATACATAAAAACTGCTATCAATGCGGGAAAGCCAGTTCTTGGTATTTGTTTGGGAGCCCAACTCATTTCTAACGCTTTGGGCGGTAGAGTCTTTCCGAATTCAGTGAAAGAAATTGGCTGGTTCCCAGTTGAAGCAGTTGAATCCGATAGCTCTTTCATTTTTCACTTCCCCCAAAAGGCAGAAGTGTTTCACTGGCATGGTGAAACCTTCAGCCTGCCCAAAGATGCTGTTCAAATAGCAAAAAGTAAGGGGTGCGATAATCAAGCCTTTCAAATTGGCCGAAATGTCATCGGATTGCAATTCCACCTGGAAACTACGCCGGTAACTGCGGCAGCAATTGTCGAGAATTGCAGAGATGAACTTATTTGGGGGGAATATATCCAGTCAAAAGAAGAGATTTTGTCCGCTCCCCAAGATCGCTATTCAACAATAAACGGTTTGATGGGCGAAGTTCTTGAATATTTACAATTAAATAAAGGCTAACGAGTAAGTACGCAATAAAACGTTCCCAAGAAGGAGCGACTCTTACTATCTCAAAAATTGAGATTGTCCTTTAGGTCAATCCCTGCATGGTAGCAAGGATGTCTTTCCAGCTCTCGTATCCAAATTGAGGATCCGTTGTCTGGCCTGTTGATTCAAGATACCTGATTCGATCTTTGCTATATTGGATATAATCCATCGGCGTATTGTTGTGGCGGGCAATTTCAGCATCCGAGGGTGAGATGTACTGGCCATTTTTTCCAGTGTGACCAAGCGTCAGGCCGGTACTTATTAACATAAGGTGCTGCTTGCTATTTATCTTACCAGAATCATAGAGTTCCTGAGAAACTTTCATCATCTGTTTTGGTGTCATGTTGGTGAAATTGTAGTCGGCGCCGCCTTTGGCTTGGTCGTACGCAGCCTGCGAGCTCGTAACCATGTCGGCAAAACTTTTTGATGAAGTGGAGTCTGACGATCCGGCAGGGAGGTGCTGCTGGCGGGGTGAATTCAAATAAAATGAAGCGGCAGTAGATGCCCAGGCGGGCTGAATTCCCATGCTCATCCTCCTCAGGGGGTGCAATTTATCATACTGGTGGAGCAAATATCCTGAAAACATCCGATTCTAAGCAGTTTAAGCTTAAGGGATCAATCGGCGTCTGCACAGACAATCTTAAGGGCATCTTGAATAATTGCTTTTTCTGCCAATCCCGGCGTCACGCTTAAAATTTTATCCTCGGAGGTAAGCGAAGACTCCGATATCACACATATGCCTGCGGTAAAATTTTGCGCAATCCTCGGAGTCTACGCTTACCTGGCCTTGATTGAAAAATCTAATTATTCAAGACACCCTTAAGAGGAAAATCCATTATGATGCCGGGATGGACCACTTCAGAGCCTTCACCCCGGCCTATAAGGACAAGGGCACGTCTTTGCTTGCCCTTGCCGATGGAGATACGCCCATAGAATAATGGTGGAGTTGGAGATCAAACATGCCCACTAACATGAACAGAGAGACAACCACTTAACATTCCTTCTACTCTATTGAAAACGTTGACATTGTCCCATAAGAGACGTACAGTCAGACTTGTAATGCATTCACCAGCCAGGGCTTCTGATTTGAATCTGGCACCGCCTGAACTGGTGAGAAATCCGGGCTGCTCGATGCTTCCTGGGAAGCTTGAATAATTGCTTTTTCTGTCAATCTCTGCGTTATGTAAAAAATTTTATCCTCGGAGGTAAGCGAAGACTCCGATATCATGTATATGCCTGCGGTAAAATTTTTTACATGCCTTGACCTTGATTGAAAAATCTAAATATTCAAGCCCCCCTCCACAATAAGAGCGCGCTCTGTACTCGTCTGTTTTACTCAGTAACCGCTCTTTTTTTCGATGCACGCTGTATTCTCGTGGGAATCTTGATTAATTGCTTTTTCTGCCAATCTCCCGGAGTCTGGCGCGTACCTGACCTTGATTGAAATATCTAATAACCTGGATCCGTGAGCATTCATTGGTGTGTCAGCTTCGCTGTTTGTGACATGTCGATTAAAGTAAACTTTATCGGCTTGTTACGAACAGTGAAGGTGGCGTACTAATGGATGCCCCAAAGGGCGGCGGGTGAAACTGAATAGCAAATAAATTAGTTTGAAAAATTTTTGTATTATCAACTGAATATGCTATTCAGAGACCATCCGCCGTCACGGATTCAGGTAATAATTCAAGACAACCCCATGTGACTTTAAGCAAGGAGAGAGCGATGATCAAACTGGTTGAAACCGATATTACCACCTTAAACGTTGACGCCATTGTCAACGCGGCCAACGAGAGTTTACTTGGCGGCGGGGGCGTTGACGGTGCCATCCACCGTGCGGCTGGTCCTGAGCTTCTGGAAGAATGTCGAGGCATCGGTGGCTGCAAGACCGGTGACGCGGTTATCACCAAAGGCTACAATCTGCCAGCCAAACATGTCATTCATACAGTTGGCCCGATCTGGCGGGGCGGAAACAACAATGAGCCCGCGTATCTCGCCAGTTGCTATCGCAAATCTCTGGAATTGGCGGTCGCCAACAACATTCATTCTATTGCCTTCCCTGCCATCAGCTGTGGCGCGTATGGCTTCCCCCTCGACGAGGCCGCCGATATCGCGGTCGATACCATTCATTCGTTCTTGCAAAGAAACGGTAAACCCGAAGAAGTCATCATTGTCTGCTTTCAGTCACAGGCCAAATTTGCCTTTGCTCAGGCCATTCGCGGTCTGGAAGAATAATCCGTTGCCTGGCCCAAAACCGCTCTTCAATTCCAGCAATGACAGGTGCATTCATTGAAGGAGACAAACTATGGGCAAAAGGAAGGCCGATGGGCGTTTATTTTTCTTGCTTCCGGGGAGAACAGGTGAGGGAATTGTCCATCCCATAGTATTAATACAACGAGCTAAACGAATTATGGCCGCTTTGATCGCATGGCTTATAGGATTGTTTTTTTTAGGCATAGGCCTTTGGATCTTATTGCTGCGTTCCGAGGATCTCATCGACAAGATCAAGCCACACAATATGCTCATCGGCCAAATGACCATTGATGGTGTCGAAAACAAGAGCTACGCTGAATTACTGCGTGCACGTTTCGATCACCATTTTCGTCACCTCTCTGCCATTCCAAAAGAGACCGGTTTTTTTGAAGTACTGTCATTGGATACCACAGAATTATTCCAACAAGACAGCCTGTCCAGTCCGCTGAAAAATATGACGATAGAGGTGAGTGGCGTCAATGTCAGCCTCCTCTTTCGACTTGTCAACCAGATTGCGCAACCGGCGCGATGGGTGGTCGAAGGTGATTTCCAAGTCAAGTCAGACCGCGCTTTACTGGCCCTCCGAATGCGCCGCGGAGAACGGCTCATTCGAACATGGTACCTCGAACGTCTGGGGAATACCGCTGAAGATAAATCTTTGCTCTTGGAACAATTAGTTGACGATGCGATATTTCAACTTGCCTACGACTTCGGCAACGAACTTGAAGAGGATACAGAATTAAAAAAATGGCGGGATGTGCTCCCACTCCCCACGCAATTCCCGAATCGTAAAGCACTTACCGCCTATTATGAAGGACGCAGCGCATTGGGCCGCTTCTTTTCCTACGGTGAGTGGCACGATCTCGATAGAGCGGTAAACCAGCTGCGTGAACTACGCAGTCAGATGCCGAACTATCAAGATGGCTTGATGTTGCTCGGCATTGCCCTGGCAGAAAAGCGTTATGAAACGGAAGCAATTCATGTTTTCCAACACCTTCTTTTACTGATAGCACCAAACTCAAAAGGGTTTGTGCAATTACCTCTGGAGCAGCAACAACGCTATCTTGCCACATCGCTCTTAAAAGCAACGGCCACCGCCAAACAGAACACCTGGCAAACCAATCATGAAGCCATTGCAGAGCTCGAATCACTGATCCCCTTGCTTGACAGTGTTCGTCAATCAGCAAAAAACAGCAGTGAATCAACGTCAATTACGGCTGAGAAGAAAAAGGCTCTCAACCGATTAATCGCGCACTGCGAAGAGCTCAAGGCTCAGACTGCTGCGCAACTCGCAATGACGTATTCCCAATATTTTTCCTACCTGCATAGACACACCGTCTATGAAATGTTCTTCAATGCAACAGCGCCCCCAACATTGCGAATCGAACGTACCTCAGAGGCGGAAATCTTATTAAAAGGCCCGGCAAATAAGGCAAAGGAGCTTGTTATTCGCACGCTGGGCAGCATCCAAAAACAGTATGCCCAGTGGCTGTCCAATGCAGGGAAATCGCTGAACGAAACTTCGGCAATCTGGAATAAGCTCGAGGGTGGGCCCCGCCGTCAAAACGAGCTGCGGGCACGCCTTCGACTGGCAGAAGGGTACACACAGTACCGTATCGCGGATTTTGAAAATCACGAAAACACAAGCGAACCACTTCTGGGATTGGACTATAGCCATCGAATCAGTCTGGCGAGAGCAGCCCTCCAACAGGCCGAAGCCGCACATCCCAATCATTACCTGGTGTTACAACTTCTGGGTTCGGTGTATTCCACCCCACGCAACCCGGAAAAATCACTTGGCATCGCTGAGCAATATATTGAGCGAGCGATACTCGCCAATCCCAACGATTATTATGGACACACCTTACTCGCGGAAATTTGGCTCCAACGTATAGCCTTTACTGGTATAGACTTGGAGAGTCGCCCCCTTATCGAACGCGCATTACAGGAGTTGCAAACAGCTGTAGCACTGAACGAGCCCTGCGGTAGAACGCAACTGCTCCGGGCCCAGTTCTATACTCTATTACTGGAGCTAGAGCGAAGCGGTGAGAGGCAAAAAGAACTTCGTGCCAGTCGAGATAGAGCAATCACTCAAGCCAGTCGCCTCCTCCCTTATGCTTTTAAACGAAAGCAGCCCGAAGAAAACTTAAGCTGGATAAAAATAATCGCTGCCACCCGACAATTAGGGAAAGCTGCCGAGGATTTGCAACAAGAGGGGGCAACGCCGGAAGAGCTACAGAGTCAGCGCCAACTACGTTTTGAACGCTCGAAACAGGAGATCATCAAATCAATAGATTCGCTGATTAAAGACTGTGAAACATTGAAAGAGCGGTGGGTGGCACAGCAAAGGGTTTTTATGGTCAATAAACTGGAACAACGGGTCAAACAATTAAAACAGGAGATTGAGTATGCAACGCTGGAGAACTGGCGTGACATAACAATTGAAATCCTTTAGAAAAATGTTATTCTTCGGTTGCTCCTGAAAGTTATTTATTGATGCATTACAAATCGGCATTTTTTTTGTCCGCCCCAACCTCTTAACAATTTTTGTTATGTCCAATTGTTCCAATCAACTCTTTACCTATGGCTCGCTTATGTGCGAGGATATTATGACCGAGGTGGCGGGCAGTCCCCTGAAGAGCACGCCTGCCCGTTTACGCGGTTTTCGCCGTTTTCTGGTCAAAAATGAGAAATACCCAGGCATTGTTCCTTCGACTGAAGGTCTGGTCAGCGGTATTGTTTACCATGGCTTGACTGCGTCCAACTGGCAACGGCTGGATCAATTTGAAGGCGACTACTATAACCGGCAAGCGGTCACGGTCCTCCTTGAAGACGGGCAACAGCTCACGGTAGACTGCTACCTCTTTCGGCCCGAACTCAGTCACCTGCTCACCGAGATTGAGTGGGACTTTGCCACCTTTCTTGAGCAGGGAAAAACCACCTTTCAGCACCAGTACTGCGGATTCAAGGCGATTGACTGATCTCTCCCGCATGAATCGTACAAACAGTCGTTGAATTCGTGGCGGCGGGTGCAACTGAACAATACATGAATTTGTTTAGCAATCTTCGTCTCAGTAAAATGATACGTTGTTCAGTGACCGACCGCCATCACGAATTCAGAAAATCGCCCTTCCCCACCATCCAGGCAAGGAGTTGCCATGCGCATAGGAATTGATATCGGCGGCACCCACACCGACGGCGTCCTTATCGATGGCGGTCGCTTACTTGCAGCCGCCAAAGCCCCCACCAACCGCGAGAATCTGCTCGAATCGATTACCCTGGTTTTGCAATCGGTCCTCACAGGCCAGGATCCGGCCCGTGTGAAAACACTCAACCTGAGCACCACCCTGACCACAAACGCCATTGTCACCGGCAAGACTGATCCCGTAGGCATGCTGGTCGTCGGTGGGCCGGGCATTGCCGCCAAACATTATGCTATTGGCGGTCATTACCATCAGATCTACGGCAGTCTGGACCATCTGGGTACCGAGACCTCAGCCCTGGACGAACCGGACCTGGAGGAGGCGATTTCCGCCTGCCAAAAACAGGGGATCAAAAGCTACGGGGTGGTCTGCAAGTTCTCGACACGTAACCCTGCTTATGAAAACAGAATGGCTGAAGAGCTGAAAGACAAGGCGGACTGCATCACCCTTGGGCACCTGGTCTCAGGCCAGTTGAACTTTGGCCGCCGCATTCACACCACCTATTACAATTCAGCAGTCTGGCGTACCTTTCAGAAATTTGCCCAGGCGCTCAACTTAAGCCTGAAGGGCTTCAATCTTGAGGCCGAGGTCAACATCCTCAAGGCAGACGGCGGAACCATGCCGCTTTCCAGGGCACTGGAACTCCCAGTGCAGTCCATTTTTTCAGGCCCTGCAGCCTCGGTCATGGGTATTTTGGCGACCAGTCCCGCAAGTGAGGATATGCTCATGCTCGATATCGGCGGCACCACCTCGGATATCGCCCTCTTTGCCGCTGGCGAGCCGCTTTTGGAACGGGAAGGCATCGCCATTGAGAATCGCCCCACCTTGGTCCGTGCCATCCATGTGGAGTCCATCGGTATCGGTGGCGACTCCCTGATTCAAGTAGAGGGTGGTCAGGTCTCCACCGGCCCTGATCGAATCGGTCCCTGTATGGCTGCCGGTGGAACCACCCCAACACTGATGGATGCCTTCAACCATCTCGGCCAGGCCTCTTTTGGTGATATCGCTGCCTCAAAACAGGGTCTGGAAACGCTTGCCGCAGCCAAGAGCATGAATGCGGATGAGCTTGCCAGGCTGGCCATTGAGGATGCACTCAACACCATAGCCACCAAAATCAAATCGCTGGTGCGGATGGTCAACGCCAAGCCGGTGTACACCATTCATGAAATGCTGGAAGATCGGGCCATTGAACCCAAAAAACTGACCGTGATCGGAGGGCCGGCAGCTGTTTTTCAACAGATGCTCGGCAAACGTCTTGGCCTGGAAGTGGAAGTGCCTTCGCTCCACGGAGTGGCCAATGCGGTGGGCGCGGCCCTTACCCGCACCACCAGCCACCTGGCCCTTACGGCCAACACCGCCCGGGGTAACCTCTCCGTACCGATGTTAGGCATTTATCGCACTGTAAACCGAAAGTTCAGCCTGGATGAGGCAGTGGAAGAGGCTCGCAGCCTGTTGGTTGAGGATTTGGCCGAGGCAGGAATAACCATGCCCCCGGAGGATATTCAAATCACCCAGGCGGATTCTTTCAACATGATTGATGGCTCCTACTCCAGTGGCAAGAATATTCGGGTGGTAGCCCAGGTGCGACCGGCGGTGACAGCGCAGCTTGCGGGTGAACCGGTTGCGGTGCAGGTGCTTTGAGCGTTGAATACTCCTTTGTTTGCCCATACAGGGGCGAGGAGGCAAATATCCAGTAAAGTAATCTTCTGTCGCGGACATGCCCCGCTCGTACCGTCTTCAGATCATTGCAGCTTTTGTTGGAACGAAATGTACCTGCGATAAATAATTTCTCGTATTTTTTTAACGACTCCATCACAAAAGTGGTCTCAGGGGCGCCACATTTAGCCAGGCGCGGGTTGTCGCTAATGTACACTCAGCGACACAACCCCTGATCGGGCAAAGCTGGAATCTCTGTGATCATTTGACCATACTACAAGGGTACCCCCTATGCTGAAAGCCAACACTTCTCTCGGCGTCATTTTCTTCCCCGCCTTCGACTGGGCCATCTCCTCCACCCACCCCGAACGTGAGGAGCGTCTCCTCTACACCCAGGATCAATTCCGCGAAGAGGGGCTCTTTGATATCGAAGGGATCGACGAATACCGCCCGCTCTATGCCACTAACAAAGATATCATGCGAGCCCACTTCTGCTTTCCTTCGGTGGAGAGGGTCTGCACCGAATCCCACCGCGTTTCCGCCGGAGGTGCCATGCAGGCCGCCCGTCTGGTGATGGAGCAGGAAACCAAGCGGGCCTTTGCCCTGGTGCGTCCCCCAGGCCACCACGCGATGAAGGTGGTGCACGGCAACCGCGGCTTCTGCAACATCAATATCGAGGCGGTAATGATCGAATGGATTCGCGAGCATTATGGTCGCAAGCGCATTGCCATTGTCGACACCGACTGCCACCATGGCGACGGCACCCAGGATATCTATTGGCATGATCCTGATGTTTTGTTTATTTCTCTGCACCAGGATGGGCGCACCCTCTATCCTGGCTCGGGTTTTCCCTTTGAAAACGGCGGACCACGGGCGCTGGGCAAGACAATCAATATTCCCCTGCCCCCCCAGACCTCGGATGAAGGTTATCTTTACGCCTTGGAAAACGTGGTCCTCCCCATTCTGGCAGATTTTAAACCCGACCTGATCATCAATTCTGCAGGTCAGGATAATCACTACTCCGACCCTATCACCAATATGCAGTTCTCCGCCCAGGGGTATGCCAAACTCAATGAACTGCTCAAGCCCGATATTGCGGTTCTTGAGGGGGGCTACTCCATCAAAGGCGCCCTCCCCTATGTCAATCTGGGCATCTGTTTGGCCATGGCCGGTTGTGATTACTCCGGTGTACGCGAGCCTGACTACAACAGCGCCACCCTCAAAGAAAAGCTTGAGACCATGGAATACATCAAAAATTCCTGCACCCACCTGCTGGATGGCTACTTTCATCCCCTGGCGGATGACTATGAAAAAGAGGGGAACTTTTTTATTCGGGAAAGGAAAATCTTCTACGACACCGACAATATCCTGGAAAAGCAGCGGGAAGAACTCAAAGACTGTGACCAGTGCCGGGGACTGCGGCTGATCAAATCAAGCTCCAGCCACCTGCTCCCCTGTCTTGGGGTCGAGCTGCCCATCGACTGCTGTCCGGCCTGTGAAAAAGAGGGGTACGAGGCCTATCACACAAGCAGCAACAAGGACTATCTGGTCACCCAGATGCTTGACCAGAAGAACAAACAGTTTATGTACAAGGACGAGTACAACTGAAACAGCAAGGCCGAAAATCAGTGCAAGACCGCCTGCTCCGCACCTTTCTGCTGCCCAAAGTCAACAGGGCATATCTTCTGCGACTCCTGGCGCTTGTTGTCGGCTCAGTCATCCTCTTTAGCCAGGTGCTGCTCCCACTGCGGATTCAGGGCCACTCCATGGAGCCGACCTATCGTGACGGGACATGGAACTTCTGCTGGCGGGGGCGTTATCTTTTCCACGATCCCAAGCCTGGGGACGTGGTAGTGATCCGCTTTGCGGGTACACGGGTGAATCTTCTCAAACGAATCGTCGCCCTCTCAGGAGAAACTGTGGCCTTTCAAAAGGGCGTGCTTCTGGTCAATGGCCGAGCTGTAAACGAACCCTACCTGCAGGATCCTCTGCCCTGGAACCTGGCTCCGCGAACGGTTGAACCGGGCAAGGTCTATGTGGTGGGCGATAACCGGCGCGTTCCCATGGAAGTGCATCAATTTGGCCAGGTAAACATGCAACGTATCGTAGGAGGACTCCTCTGGTGAATTCGAAAAAACTTATACTTGTTGGAATCGTCGCGGTTATTCTCATTATTTTGGGGTTTACTCTCTGGCCAGGGGACAAACGTGCCATCCGCAAGCAGGTTGCCCGGATGGAAGAACTTGCCTCCAAGGCACCCGATGAAAAGGCCATTGATTCGCTGTTTCGAGCACGAAATATGGCAAAACTGTTTCACGACCCATGCACACTTGAGATTGAGTACGCAGACTTCGTCGGTGAATACAGCCGCAAGAATATCCAGGATAGGATAGTGCTTGCACGAAACTCATTTTCCCAGGTCAAGGTATCAACCCATGATCTGGACATATCCCTCTTGGGCAACAAACAGGCCTCTTTACTCTGCACCCTGCGGATCACGGGAAAAGGGGCAGGAAGTCAAGTCGGCGATGTCCAGGAACTTGAAGCCAACCTGAAAAAAATGGATGGTGATTGGCTCTTTACCAAACTGGCTATGGTGGAGGTGCTGGAACGCTGACCTGAATTGCTCACGGATTCAGGATCCATTTTCATCGCCCTTTTCCACCGGTTCTTGTTTCTGGACCAGATGCACCTCAAGCGGCGAGTTCGTATCAAGATGCACATCCCTCTGGGGAAAGGAGATACTGATCTGAGCCTCCCGAAAGGCCTTATCAATGGCCAGGTGCAGGCGGGTCTTTGCGGTGAGGCGATCATCGACAGAGTTGACGAAGCAGCGAAGATTTAAAAGAAGCGAGTTGTCGCCAAAGCTGTCAAATGTGACGGTGACTCGCGGTTCAGCCAGAACCAGGGGTTCGTTTTCCGCAGCCTGCTGCATCAGATGCATGGCCAGCCCCACATCACTGCCATAGGCCACCCCCACCGGTAAAATGATACGGTTAATGGGGTCGCTGAGTGACCAATTGAGCAGTCTGCTGGATATAAACTCCTTATTGGGCACCAAGAGTTCCTTGCCGTCAAAATCGCGAATCGTGGTGGCGCGAATACGGATGCGGGTGACCACGCCGACCGTGGTATCCACCGTGACCACATCCCCCAAACGGATGGGGCGTTCAAACAAAATAATGATACCACTGATAAAGTTGGCCACAATCTCCTGCAGACCAAAGCCGATTCCCACACCGAGGGCTGCCACCAGCCACTGAATCTGCGACCAACTGAAGCCAAGTGAATCGGCAATATAAATCACGCCAGCTCCGCCAATACCATATCGTGTCAGCGTTACCACGGTATAACGGCTCCCTGCACTCATCTGCAGTCGTTTCAAAAGGATGATGGTCAACAGAGCCGGAAGATGACGGATACCGATAATCGTCAGAAAGCCAATGAGAATGGTCATCCCTGCATCGGCCACACTCACCGGATATGACTGCGCATGGCCGTTGACCTGGATAACATTGGTCCACAGGGTGTAATGATTAAACATCCGCAGAGCGGGAAGTACCTCATTCCAGACCAACCACAATCCCGCAAGCCCAACAAAGATAACCAGGGCATTAAGCAATTTACGGCTATCTTGGCTCAAATCCGCCAGATTTTCCTCAGGCACGGGTGCAGCTTCTGCTTCGGGCACCTGAGCGACATTCCCTGTAGCGTCGCCGACCATATCAAGCGATGTTCGCTGCCAGGCCTTTTTCAGGGCAAGTTGCCTGCCCGATTGAATGAGCCAACGTTCGAGCACCTGATGACCGACAACCAGGACAAAGGACAGCCAGATGGTATTAAGCAGACAACTGAGGAGACCGCCAACGGCAAAAATATAGCCCGCAAGGACAAGCCCCCCAAGGATTAAAGGCAAAACCACAGTGACAGTAAACAAAAAAGGTTGCAAACGTCCAAGCAGGTTTGCAGGTCCGTTTGTCCGCATTTTCTGCCAGACAACGGATTGGGGATGAAAAATTCGTAGGGCACAAAACATGATCACAGCGAGCAGAACGATAATACTGAGCCGTCCCAAGGTATGACTGCTACCAGCCCGATAATTGCCGAAAAAAGCGATTTGGGTAAAAAACGCCACCGGCAGGAAGGCAAAGAGAAATTGTCGGGTCTGCTGCCGAAGATACTCGACCTTTTCCCGCGACCAGAAAAATACTCGTGAGGCAAGCCCGATGGGACGCAATGACTCGATAATACTGCGGAGATAGAAAAATCGCAGACTGAAAAAAAGCAGGGAATTCCCCACGGCACGGGTAAAATCACTGCCCTCCCCATAGGCCTGTAACTGCCAGCCAGCAGCACCAATGAGCAATGGGCAGGGCAGAGCAAGAACCGCGGTCAATACCAGAGCCTTGATGGAAAGACCAAAAGTATAACTGGTGGGATTCCCGGCCAGATTCACTGCTGTCTCCAGTTGGTTGATCACCATCTTCCGCAGTGTGTAGAGTACTCCACAGAAAACAACAACCAACAAGAAAATTGGGGAAACCAGGACGTTATGCAGTAATACCTGTCCGACTCCACTCCAACGTTCAGGAGAGAACAGGGTTTGTATTTCTCGGGGAAGCTCTGTCAAACCACGCAGATTGACCGGCGGGGTGGAACGCATCCAGAGAAGATGTTCCTGCAGATAATTGCTGAAATCTTGGACAGTCCCCACCAGGTTGGTGTAAAGCAGCTCGATTTCAGAAAGCTGGCTCAAGTAGGTTCGGTTGGCCGCAATATTTTTGTCCAACAGGTCGCTTCTGCTTGCGATAATTTTGCGTAACTCGGGTTTGAGTTCCTTGGCGATCTCAGGATCAGTTGTTCCCAGAATCTCAAGGATATACTTTTCACGGTCCTCGATCTTTTTCTTTTCATCTTCCTCCTGTACCTGCAGCAATCCTATTTCAGCGATTATCTGACTGTTTTGGCTACGTTTTTTAGCCAACTTCCTGTCGTCTGGCAGGTTGCGCTGAATATCATGGAGCAACAACCCCAAAGCATGACTCAACCCCACGACTTCAATTTTTTGTTTGGTACTGGCGTAGGTCCCTTCGATTCGGCTCAACTCGCCACTGAGTGTATCACGCAATCTGGCGCTTGTTTTCAGGGCGTCGGAGGTCTTGAGCAACTGCTCGCTGTAAGAGGCATTTTTTGCTGCAGCCTGTTGCAAGACCGGCTGATTATCAGCCATCTTAGCCAACATCTCTTTTGCTGCACCAACACTTTGGTTTGCCTCCTCCTGACGTTTACGGTTTACCTTGGTTTCAATATCCTGCACATCAAGGCGTACAAGCTCCAGCCGGAAAGCGGCCTCGTCCCTTTGGGCATTTATCAGTTCACTGCGTACCGGCATGCTGACCAATTCCTGATTCAGCATACGGGATTCACTTTGCAGGGAGGCCAGTCTGGACCGATTCACCAGATTTTGCGCTTTGCTGATTTCCGGGTCGACGCCGGGCTGAGGGGATATTTTAGCCGCTCCATTAATCGCATCGGTGCTTTCCTTGATTGCAGCGAGGCGTTGACTAATTTGGCCCGGACGATCGGTGAAGAAGTTACTTTGCCGGTTCAAATCATCAAGTCCTGCCTCTAATTCCGTCTCCTCGGCCTTGGCTTTGATCAGCTCCCGCTCCAGCTCCTTCAAGGGACGACGATCCTCCCTGGAGCTGGCTAGTTGACGCATCTTGGTCTCTTTGCGGGCTGCCAGCTTTTTAAGGGAAAGACGTACTTTTTTGATCTCCTCAGGTGCAGAGCTGATGGCGGCAACATAGCCGTTGGCCCGGGTCTCATTTGCCTGCATGGTGCTGAGATTTTCAAGTCCCCGGCGATAAAGTTCCAGCAGCTTGTTTTTTGTGGCATCGTCCATCTGCGAATTCTCGGAAACCACAGCAATCTTAGCCTTGAGTGTATTAGGGGAAAATTGCAGATGATCGCCATTGAGCGCACTGTCGGCAGCTGGGCAGTTTTGCCCGAACATCAAAACCACAAAAACCACAAGGTGCACAACACGAGAGGGAAGCTTGATCTTATGCATACGAGTTACCTTTCAGGCCACAGCCAAAAGCACACAGGCCATGGAGACAAAGGAGAGCAAGGTAGAGAGAACAATAATTGCCGATGCCAACTCGGTATCGGAGTTGAGTTGTGAAGACAGAATATAAATGGCGGTTGAGGTGGGCAGGGCAAAAAAGAGCATACTCACCTTAAATGCCAGACCTGTGACTCCGAAAAGCCACAACAGCCCAAGGCCAACCAGAGGTAGGCAGACAAGTTTAAAGAGGGCTGTGACCAGGGCCAGGTTGAAATTATTTTTCAGTCCGGCAAAACTCAGGCTTCCACCAATGGAGAAAAGAGCGAGTGGCAGCGTGACTTGACTCATCAACCTGAGGGTATTGTCAACCGGGGAGGGAAACCCACCACGAAGAAACGAATAGCTGATACCAGCCAGGCAGGCGAGGATCAGCGGGTTGGCAAGCAAATGTTTCAGCGTAGTGACAAGACGATTTCCTGTAGCCGGAGCCCCTCCGAACCAGATGAGAATACTGACGCAGAAAACGTTGATCAGCGGTATAAGCAGACCGATCAAAATGCCATAAAGCTGTACCCCGGTTTGTCCAAACGTATTAATCAAGACAGCCATACCGATATAGGTGTTGAACCGATAGCACCCCTGATTAAACGAACCTGCCTGAAAATCAGTCACCGGACGAAAATGAATATAAGCAAGGCTCAGGGCACAGACGATACTAACTGCCAGAACGGCCGCCGGCAAATACCGCCAACTTTCGGTGAGCGCAAGGGGAGCACCGCCAATCTTCCAAAACAGCATCAGAGGAAAAAAGACGTAATAGACCAGTTTATCCGACACACGATGAAAGGCGGCATCGGTTAAGCCAAAACGGCGTACGCACCAACCAAAAACGATCAGGGCCAGCACAGGAAAAAGTGCATCAAGAAGAATCATCGGGTCTCCAGAGATCGGTGGTAAAGAGGATCCAGGGGCATTCGTTAAAGAATCTGCCGCAAGAACTGTCGCGTTCGCTCACTCGCAGGATTTTCAAAAAATTCAGTGCTTGCAGCCTGTTCGATAATTCGTCCTGACTCCATGAAAACAATCCGATCCCCCACCTCGCGGGCAAAGCCCATTTCATGGGTCACCACCACCATGGTCATCCCTTCACGGGCAAGCGAGCGCATGACATCAAGCACCTCACCGATCATTTCAGGATCCAGAGCGCTGGTCGCCTCGTCAAAGAGCATCACCTTAGGCTGCATGGCCAGAGCCCTGGCTATGGCAACCCGCTGCTGCTGGCCACCGGATAGCTGTTGCGGATACTGGTCAAGCTTTTCCCCAACCCCGACCTTGTCGAGCAGTAACCTGGCCTGCTTAGTGGCTTCTCCGGTACTCCTGCCGCGAACAAGTTTCTGGGCCAGGTTAACATTTTCCAGCACGGTGAGATGGGGAAACAGATTAAAGGATTGAAACACCATACCGACCTCTCGCCGAATCCGCAGACGGTTGCTCTCACGATGATTGAGTTCTATGCCGTCAATGACAATACGCCCGCTGTCAATTTCTTCCAGACCGTTCAGGCAGCGCAACAGGGTCGATTTCCCCGATCCCGAGGGACCAATGACCACGAGTACCTCTCCCCGCTCCACGGTAATGGAACAGTCATCAAGCGCCAGAAGCGCGCCAAAGGTTTTCATCAGGTGTGCAGCGTGAATAATGGATACGCCAGAGGATGTCATGGATTGTTGTTGTCTCATGCGTGCGTGCGAAAAAGATGGCGTTCCAGAAAGGAGGCAAGGGTGGAAAGAGTCAAGGTCAGCACCAGGTAGATGGCCGCAACCACAAACCAGATCTCAAAACTAAAGAAAGTCTCAGCGATGATGGTTCTCCCCTCCATAGTGACATCGTACACAGCAATGGTGGAGACCAGAGCCGAGTCTTTTATCAGCGAGACCGCCTGTGATGTCATTGGAGGCACAACCCTGCGCAGGGCTTGGGGGAGGATGACTTTGCGGTAGCTCTGCAGCTGGGTCAGCCCGAGACTGTAGCAGGCTTCCCACTGGCCCCGGTCGATGGAAGTAATCCCTGCACGAAAAATTTCCGAGGCATAGGCCCCCTCAAAAAGGCTCAGGGCCAGCACTGCTGTGGCTGTCCGCCCGATGTCGAGAATCGGTGCCATAACAAAGTAGAGAAAAAATATCTGCACCAAAAGCGGGGTATTGCGAATAATCTCCAGATACATGCGGGCCAGAACACGCCCTATACTAGAACTGGAAAGACGCAACAGGGCCGTAACAAGCCCAATAGAGGCGGCAAGAACCAGGCTGTAACCAGTGATCTCCAGGGTAACCACCAGCCCCTTCAGCAAAGGACCGGCAACAAAAACGCCATCACTCAGCGAGCCCAAATAGCGTGGGATCTGTCGCCAGTGCCAACTATAACCGAGTCGCTCGGCACCGCGCAGTACCAGCATGATACAGCCTGCAATAGTCGCCAGGTACAGCAGCCAGTCACGCAGAGTTGCAGGTTTCGGAAGGTGAGATACCATATATCTTTTTACAGGAACAAAAAAAAGAAAACCAGCTCAGGGGTTGATGTACACTACAATCGCCTTGAGTTTCAACCTGAATCCGTTATTCAGGTTTGAGTTGCCCCGCAAGAACGCCTCGGGTAGAGTACCTCTACGCTAAGGCATGAACGTCCTACCATTTTTTACGCAGGCATGGCTCCTTTACTCACACTTGACAATTTTTCCCTCAGCTTTGTTGGCAGCACCGGTGAAACGACCCCGGTGCTGCACGACATCAACCTGGCAATGACCAAAGGGCAAACCCACGCCCTGGTGGGTGAATCCGGCTCGGGCAAATCGGTGACCGCGCTTTCCATCCTTCGTCTTTTGGACGAGACAAACGAGACACAGAGCAGCGGCTCAATTCGTTTTGAAGACCAGGAAATTACAACCCTCAACAAACGGGCCCTTCGCCAACTTCGTGGTAACCGGATTGCGATGATTTTTCAGGAGCCGATGACCTCGCTCAATCCGGTCTATACCATTGGCAACCAACTGATCGAGCCCCTCACCCTCCATCAGGGTTTGAGTAAAAAAGACGCATATGCCCAGGCACTGCAGTTGCTTGAGCGGACAGGTATCGAAAACCCCGAGTACCGCATCAGCTGTTATCCACATCAGCTCTCCGGCGGTCAACGACAGCGGGTGATTATTGCCATGGCCCTTGCCTGTCGCCCCACCCTGCTCATTGCCGACGAGCCGACAACCGCCCTGGATGTGACCATCCAGCAGCAGATTCTCCGGTTGATCAAAGACATTCAGGTGGAGTTTGGCATGTCGGTGTTGCTCATCACCCACGATCTCCCCATGGTTCGCAAAATAGCCGACCAGGTATCTATCATGCACCAGGGGAATATTGTTGAACAGGGGGATGTGGAGACTATTTTTACTCATCCCCGGAATAGTTACACCAAACACTTACTGGCGGCCGTTCCCCAGGGAACCCAGAGAACACGCCAGGGGGGGAGCCCTCTTATCGCCGTAGAGGATCTCTGCTGCAGTTTTCACATGAAAACGACCTGGACGGGCTGGTTTACAAGGGAAAAAAAGGTGTTACAGGCGGTGGACACGATCAGCTTCAGTCTCAACCAGGGAACGACGTTGGGACTGGTGGGAGAATCGGGCTCAGGTAAGTCGACCCTGGCTCTGTGTCTGCTCGGTTTACAGAAATGCACGGGCAAGGTTGTCTACACCCCCGGCAAGGGAGCCAGCCACCAGCTTTCTTCACTGAACAACAAAAATTTTCGTCCTTTGCGAAAAGAGTTGCAGATCGTGTTTCAGGATCCCTTTTCCTCGCTCTCTCCTCGCATGACCATTGGCCAGATAGTGGCCGAGGGGCTCCGGGTGCACGGCATAGGGGGAAATCGTCAAGAGCAGGAGCAACTCGTTGCCCAGGCCCTGATTGATGTGGAGCTTGATCCAGAGCTGGCCGGACGTTTTCCCCATGAGTTTTCCGGAGGTCAGCGCCAGCGCATTGCCATCGCCCGGGCATTGATCCTGCGACCAAAACTCTTGATTCTGGATGAGCCCACCAGCGCTCTGGATATGACCATCCAGAAACAGATCCTTGAGTTGCTAAAAAATTTGCAGGAACGCTATCAGCTGACCTATATATTCATTACCCACGATCTACGGACGGTACGCTCGCTGGCCGATCAGCTGGCTGTTATGCGCCGCGGCCGCATTGTGGAGGCAGGCCCGGCTGCTGAACTCTTTGCTCACCCACAACAGGAATATACCAAGCGGCTCTTTGACGCCGCCTTTCACCTGAACAAACGTCTGGAGAATTAAAAATGCCCATGACCTACCGTGCTGTCTTTCACGTCGATATGGACGAGGCCAAGCCCTTGAATATTGCCCTTGCCAACGTGGGCAATCTGATTCGCGCCATCCCGGAAAAACACTATGATCTGATCTTGCTCTTCAATGGCCCGGCCGTCACCCTGCTCGATAATGACGCCTGCGCCCCCTTTCGTGACGAAATCTGGCGCTTGCAGCAGCAACGGGTCGCGTTCAAGGTCTGCCGCAACGCGCTCAATAAATTCAATATTGACCCGGACAACATCATTGATGGCTGTGAAATAGTGCCTGCGGGCGTGGTCGCCCTGATTGAGCTTCAGCAAGACGGGTATGCTTATATCAAACCATAACCCTTAAAACATCTCACTGCTCATTCGTTTGCGGAGGCCCGGCCTCAAGCTGGCATTTTTCAATGTTTCCCTGGCATTTGAGTCGGTTGGCGGCATCTGGCCAGAAACGGACATTGGTCAGCGAAAATTCCCCAGAGGGGTGGGCACAGAAAGGGATAAAAAGAAACCCTCCTTTGGTTTCACGATAGCTCGCGTGAACCTCGCGTTGGCGTGGTTGCTGTTCTACTCGGTAGTACTTACAAAAGGCCATATTCGGTCCTGCCAGTGAAGATGGTTCGAAAGGGGCGGTCACTCACACCTGTGATTCACCCGCGCACCTGCTGTTCTTGCGGTTCAAACCATTTGTGGCCCCTTTTCGCAAGCTCTGTCTTTCTTTCACCCACAAATTTTTCTCGTTGGCCATACAACCAAACATCCTTAACATCTTTTGAAACAATGCTCATGGAATCGACTTGGTCGCTCACCGGCAAGAGTGGCTCAGCTTACACGTTTACCGTTTTCACCAAATCAGCCCCCTTATCCCGGACAGGAGGAGTCCTCCTCCCCGCCTATGCACACCCACGAGGCCACCGAGCCGGTTTTCAAGTGAACCCATTGAAGGTGCAGGCCACGGACAACATGGAGGATACCCGTCTCAGCTTGAGTGAGCAAACAGAGCTTGCGGAGCAATGCTGGAATTACACCCTCGTCCTGGATGAACCGGATCCGGTCAAACAAAGCCAAATTGCTCAAGATCTCTGCAACCATGTATGATGCTGAAGCAATTTCTTTTGTCCCCCATCACCCTGTTTTTGCCAGAGGGCAGTCACATTGAGCACACCGCCATCTTCGGAGCACGACAACCAAAAACAGTCTCCGCTCTCCAGTGAATTCCTGGCCACGGTCAGTCATGGCCCCGGGGTCTACCAGATGCTTGGGAAAAAACAGGTTCTCTACGTGGGCAAGGCCCGCGACCTGCGTAAACGCTTAGCCCAGTATGCGCATTACAAGGGGGCGCCGCACTCCAAAACCGCGGTCATGCTCTCCCATGTGCAGCGGGTGGAGACCATCCTCACCACAACCGAAAAAGAGGCGCTCATTCTCGAGGCCTCCCTGATTAAACAGCACCGTCCGCGCTACAATGTCATTCTCCGCGATGACAAGAACTACCCCATGATCAAGGTGACGGTGCGTGAGGACTGGCCACGAGTTATTGTCACCCGTAAACGGCTGCGCGATGGTAACCGCTACTTTGGCCCCTACTCTTCCACCACGGCCATGCGTGCCACCCTGGCTCTGCTCTATAACCAGTTCCCACTGCGCCGCTGTAAAACCCTGCGCGAACGGGAACGCCCCTGCCTCAATTACCAGATGGGTCGCTGCCTCGCCCCCTGTGCAGGTAAGGTGACTCGGCCCGAATATCAGCAGATGGTTGCGGCTGTGCTCTTGATCCTGGAGGGAAGGGTCGACAAGGTGATCAAGGAACTCCAGGCTAAGATGGAGCAGGCAGCCGGGGATCTAGCCTTTGAAAAGGCGGCACTATACCGCGATCAGATCAAGGGCTTGAGCACAACCATCGAGCACCAGGCCATTGTCGCCAATCATTACATGGATCAGGATGTCTTTGGTATCCATCGTCAGGATGCCGCCGTAGGCATTGCCATGCTCTTTATCCGCGGCGGCATGATCACCGGAGCCCAAAACTTTTTTCTGGCCGACCCCATTGGCGAGGACGACAGCCTGCTTGCGCAGACGATTCTCCAGTATTATTCTCCCCAGCGGCAGCCTCCCCGGGAACTCCTGCTCCCCTTTGACTTGGAAGATCATGAGCTTATCGGTGAACGCCTTGCAGAGTTACGCGAAGGGCCGGTCTCCTTACTTACTCCCCAGCGGGGAAAACGGATGCAGCTGATGCAGATGGCTGCTGCCAATGCCGCCCAGATATTTTCGGAAAAGGCGAAAAAAGAGCAGAGCTGGAAGACACTGTCTGCCAGCCTCATTGCCAAACTCCGGCTGATGAACCAGCCTGAGACCATTGAATGCCTGGATATTTCCAATCTTCTTGGCAAACAGGCGGTTGGCTCTCTGGTTTGCTTTGTGCATGGGGAAAAGGCGGCCAAACTCTACCGCCACTATCGCATTCGCAGCCAGGATACCCCCGATGACTACGCCATGATGCGCGAGGTGCTGGATCGGCGCATGAGTAAAGGGGTGGAAGAGGATCGCCTGCCCGACATGCTGCTGATCGATGGTGGCAAGGGCCAGTTGCAGGTGGCCTATGATGTGCTTGCCCGGTATGACCTGCTTGGCCGCATTGACCTGGTCTCCATTGCCAAGGAAAAGGCCGATGAGGGGGAAAAACTGTTCAAGCCCGGTCGTAAAAACCCGATCCTTCTCCCCGCCCACTCCCCTGTCCTCCTCTATCTGATGCGTATCCGGGATGAATCCCACCGCTTTGGCATCACCTTTCACCGAAAACTCCGCGGTAAGGAGCAACTAACCTCAAAACTTGATGCCATCGAAGGGATCGGGCCCAAGCGAAAAAAGGTATTGTTGAAGCACATGGGTTCACTCAAACGCATCACCGAGGCCGGGGTGGAAGAATTAGCGCAGGCCCCGGGCATTGGTCCGGAATTGGCCAAACATATTTTCAGCCAGTTACACCCGGAGGACACCTGATTTCTTAGTGCATACCCTCTCTACCTAATCGGTATCAACTCTTTATCCACACGCCTGACGTCGTTTTGCTGGTATGGTACAGGATCATTCATTGCCCCGAAAGTCTTTAGGGTGTCTTGAATAATTAGATTTTTCAATCAAGGTCAAGGATTGCTGATAATTTTACCGCAGGCATATGGTTGATATTCCGAGGATAAAATTTTCAGCATGACGCAGAGATTGGCAGAAAAAGCAATTATTCAAGATGCCCTTTATTGAAAGGAGGTTTTCCATGGCACCTGCACCTGTTTCAGCGCAATCCCTTGACTTCTCCCCACCACCTTCTGTCTTTCCTTCTCCCCAGGACTGGCGTGATCAGTTCATTTATTTTTTTACTGGTCGATCGTTTTGATAACAACCAAAAGGATATTCCCGCCTATGATCCCCAGAACACGCCCATGGGCCGCGATCCTTCCCTGGGCGCAGTCTTTCAGGGAGGCAATCTCAAAGGAATCATGCGCAGGCTCGATTATTTGCAGGGCCTGGGAGTCAACGCCATCTGGCTCAGCCCGGTTTTCAAGAATCGCCAGGAAGCAGAGGGGAGCTATCACGGCTACGGTATTCAGGATTTTCTCCAGGTCGATCCACGTTTCGGCACCGGTAAAGACCTGCAGGCGCTGGTCCAGGCAGCCCACGACCGTTCCATGTATGTCATTTTGGATATCATCATCAATCACACGGGCGACAACTGGGCCTACCCTGGCGATTATCCCTATTATTACTGGCATCAAGCTCCCGGCCCCTTTGACTTTGGTTTCTGGCGAAAAACCAGTGAAGGACCTGATTTTCAAAGCGATGATGCGGTTTGGCCACAGGAACTGCAGCAACCAGACTGCTACAAACGACGAGGCCAGATACGCAACTGGAGTGACGAGCAGGAGGCGATTAACGGCGACTTTTTAAGCCTCAAAGAATTGGAACTCAATCGTCCAGATGTACTCGACACCCTGATTCAGGTCTATAAATACTGGATCAAAACCGCCGATGTGGATGGGTTCCGCATCGACACGGTCAAGCATATGGAATCCTCCGCCACGGCTCTTTTCTGCAATGCCATTCGCGAATACTGCCGTAGCATAGGTAAACACAACTTCTTTCTCTTTGGCGAAGTGGTGGCAGATGATACGGTCCTGCAGCGCTATATTGGCCGTAACAGCCGTATTCCAGGAACGGGTGAGCGCTTTCCCTCGCTTGATGCCTGCCTGGACTTCCCCCTCTATTTCATTCTGGAAGAGATCATCAAGGGATTTTCCTCACCAGCGCTACTCAGAGAGCGGTATGAACGATTCCATACTCTCTATGCCGATCATGGTGAATCAGGTCAGTATTTTGTCACCTTTATCGACAACCATGACCAGATGTCGCGTCCGTACCGGCGTTTTCTCCACGCAAATCCGCAAACACAGCAGGCAATCCTCGCCTTGGGCTACCTGCTCACTACACCGGGGGTCCCCTGCATCTATTACGGGACGGAACAGGGATTTGATGGAGGAGGCAACAACGATGCCTTTGTGCGCGAATGCATGTTTGGTGGCAGCTGGGGTGGTTTTGAAACAACCGGCCACCATTTTTTCAACCCCGCGCATCAACTCTACCAGTCCATAGCCCACATTGCCGCTGTGCGGAAGGAAGCACCGGCTTTACGTTACGGACGCCTCTATTTTCGAGAAATTTCGGGTAACGGCCAGGACTTTGGCTATCCGCAGGATGGTCGCTGCACCCTGGCCTACTCACGCATTCTTGCTGACACGGAAATATTGGTCTGCCTCAACCTTGATCCCCAGCCCCGCAACGATTACGTTACACTTGATGCCAACGTAAGCCCTGAGGATAGTACTTTTGAAGACCTGCTCACCCCAGGTTGGACAACACCGGTGCTCCAACAGGCCGGACGACACTTCGCCCAGGTTCCCATGAATGGGTACGAAATACGAATTTTACGAAGAAAAAAGTAAAAACAAGAATTAAAGATGGAACCCGACGCACGTACAATGGCCCGCCTGAAACCAGGATGTATCTGTAAAGGGGTCAAACTGATCCGCTTGCTTGAAGCCATTGAACAGGGGGCAATGACGGTTGCGGAAGTGCAGAAGGCCTGCGGGATCGGAGACGGGTCCTGCAAGGGCAAACGCTGTGGAGAAAAAATTGCGGAGTTGCTCGCCCAGGCATCCTTTTCCTAATTTTTTTCACGCTCTCCTTATGGGTGTCTTGAATAATTAGATTTTTCAATCAAGGCCAGATAAGCGTAGACTTCGAGGATTGTGTAAAATTTTACCGCAGGCATATAGTTGATATCGGAGTCTTCGCTTACCTCCGAGGATAAAATTTTACATATGACGAGGTAAGCGCCAGACTCCGCGGGATTGGCAGAAAAAGCAATTATTCAAGATGCCCTTATGTATTCCTCCAGGGATTTGGGCTATACTCCACTGCAAAGACCGATTGTGGGCAAGCACGATCCCATTTGCGAGGAGAATGACTGTGACAAGCGAAGATACGTCCCCCAAAAAAGCTGTTGCCCTGCTCTATGAGCAGGATTCCTCCGATGCCCCGCGGGTAACTGCCAGTGGCACCAACCTGGTGGCCGAAAAGATCATTGCGACCGCAAAGGAGGCCGGGGTCGTCATTAAAGAGGATAAAGATCTGGTTGAGTTGCTTTCCAAGGTCCCTCTGGGTGAAGAGATCCCTGCTGATCTGTACCAGACAGTTGCCGAGGTTCTTGCCTTTGTCTACTCGGTCAATGAAAAGTATAAACAAACGAATGATTATAAATAATCATTATTGACATTCTCCTCTCGCATTCACATAGTTCAAACTGTACGCAGCTCTATGGACTTAACTGCCTTAAACCAAATGAATTTTCTCGTGCATCGTCTTGAGCGTTGCACCTTATTTATAGATCGAGGTGTACAGTATGCGTCAATATTCCATTGCTGTTGTTGTCGGCAGCCTTCGTAAAGATTCTTTTAATCGTCAACTTGCCACGGCCCTGGCGCAGCTCGCGCCTAAAGATTTTACATTCACAGTGGCTGAAATTGGCAATCTCCCCCTGTACAATCAGGATGACGACGTCAGCCCGGCTCCCGAGGTTGTCGCATTTAAAGAAACCATCCAAAAGGCAGATGGCCTGCTTTTTGTCACACCGGAATACAACCGTTCCATTCCCGGTGTTCTCAAAAACGCACTGGATCACGCTTCTCGCCCTTATGGGCAAAGTGTCTGGGGGGGAAAACCCGGCGCAGTTGTTGGGATTACCATCGGCCCCTCTGGCACGGCCATGGCACAACAGCACCTACGTAACATCCTCGCCTACTTGGATGTGACCACCATGGGGCAACCCGAGGTATTCCTCCAGAATAAGGAAGGTTTTTTTACGGCTGATGGAGGCATTGGAGAAGGTAGCCGAGATTTTCTCCAGCAGTGGATGGATCGCTTTGAGGCCTGGGTTAAACGTCAGGCCGGGTAAAAACCGCATCCGTGACAGCACGGGGTTGCTCTCCTGGGTTGGGCAACTCTTGTTGAGCGGATCTCCCCGGCAGGCTCTCTGCCGGGGATTTTTTCTGATTTAACGCAAAGCCTCACGTTCCTCTTCAAAGTCAGCAAATTCTAGAGCCAGTTCACGAAACCTGTCGGCAATATGGATAAATGCATCCACCACATCCGGATCAAAATGGTTCCCCCGTCCCTCTTCGATGATCGAGACAGCCTTACTGTGGGGAAAAGGTGCCTTATACACGCGTTTACTGATTAAGGCGTCGTAGACATCAGCAACAGCCATCAAACGACCGGCCAAAGGAATATCCTGTCCTTTCAACCCTTGTGGATACCCGCTCCCATCCCATTTTTCGTGGTGGGTATAGGCAATCTCCTCGGCGATCTTGAGAAAAGAATCGATCCCCAACTTCGTATTCGCCGCACGAATAGCATCACGACCGTAAATTGCGTGCTTCTTCATCTCATCAAATTCTTCCGTCGTGAGTTTTCCGGGTTTCAGCAAAATCATATCCGGAACGCCGACTTTGCCTATATCGTGTAAAGGCGCTGATAAGTAGAGCATATGTATGGTTGTATCACAGAACTCGGCTTCAAATTTTGGGTGTTCTTTAAGTTGCTCAGCCAGAGCCTTCACATAGCGTTTAGTCCGTTGAATATGCCCGCCAGTCTCCGGGTCCCGATACTCTGCAATAGTCGCCATGCTCTCTATCGTCACCTCCTGGGTCAATTGCAGCTCTCTGGTGCGCTCCTGAACAAGAGCTTCGAGATTATCCCTATGCCGTTTGAGTTCAAGCTGGTTGCGCACTCTCGCTTTGACCAGTTCAGGGCTAAAGGGTTTGGTGATGTAATCGACAGCACCGAGTGACAATCCCCGCGCCTCATCCTGCTTTTCCGTCATGGCAGTGAGAAAAATAACGGGAATATCTTTCGTTTTCTCGCTCGCCTTCAGCTGTCGGCAGGTTTCATATCCATCCATCCCAGGCATCATAATGTCCAGCAGAATCAAATCCGGTGAAGTCTCCATCGCCAGCTCCAGTGCGGCAGAACCATCGATAGCCACACTCAGGTCATACTCCTCCCCCAGAGTTTCCACCATAATATCGATGTTGGTTTCAACATCGTCGACAATTAGCACCGTTGATTGTGTATCTTGAACCATTGCATTGCCTCTTTAGATTGAATAAATGGCGAATCTGTCACAAGAAAGGGTGCCGGAGATACTCTAAAATTTTTTTCTCCAGCCAGCCCGATTCGTCATGTTATACCTCTTCAAGATGGGTAAAAATCGTCTCTGCTACCTTCAATGCTTCCTTGAATTTATAGGTGCCGACAAACTTCCCGAGAGCTCGGATATCTTCTCGAAAAGAGTCAGACCACTTCAGTTGCCTGATCTGTTCCATGCACTGTTTGCTTGGCTTGGGTTTTTGCGCTTTGAGGGAGGGAATAATCGCCTTGATAGAGGCGACCAGTTCTTCATGGGAAGAAATAATCGTACTCTCTGGAGCTTTCTCTTCGACCTCCTGGACCATTTCCGAAAGCGAGGCAAAAACAACAGCCAAAGCCTCCCTCAGGCTGACCAGATCATCCTTGGCAAGAACGTTCTCTCGCAGCCCCAGTTCCACTTTCTTTGCCCAACGCTGCACATCGTGTGCTCCCAGATTACCGGCAACCCCTTGGATTGAATGGGCAAGTCGTATAGCCGGCTCCAACTTTCCTGTGGAAAAGAGCGTTTCAATTTCCTCTGTTCCTTGGGTATAACTTTGATAAAATTGCCGTAAAAGCTGCTTATAGAGCTTGTGATTCCCCCCAACCCGTGCGAGTCCCTCCCGCCAATCAAGCCCTTTCAGCTTCTGCAAATGATCTGTGGAAAACATCTCCCAATCCTCTGGACAGGAGGCTGTTCTCCCCTTCCTCCCGGCGTCCAGTGCGGACTGCCGATAAGGAAGCCAACGCAGCAGACTTTCAAAAAGCAGTTTTGGATCGATTGGTTTGGTGATGTGGTCGTTCATTCCCGCATCAAGGCTTCTTTCACGATCTCCGGCCATGGCGTGTGCTGTCATAGCAATAATGGGAAGTTCAGCCGAGGATTTTGTCCTGCGTATTCGCAGAGTCGCCTTTATGCCATCCATCACCGGCATCTGAATGTCCATGAGCACGGCATCATAGGCTTCGTCCTCAACCATGGTCACGGCCTGCTCACCATTACTGGCCACTGCGACCTCAAAACCGGCTCCGACCAGTAGCTCACGGGCTATCTGTTGATTGATCTCGTTATCCTCAACCAGAAGAATACGGGCTCCTCGAAGCGATGCAAGCTGAGCCGTATCAAATTGTTCACCAGTCGGCCCCTGTTTGAGCCTGTCCCCTTCTTTTCCAAATACTGCCATAATCGTGTTGAACAGGGTGGATTGATTGATCGGTTTGACCAGAACCCCTTCAATGCCCATCGCCAATGCCTGACGCATAATTTCCTCGCGGCCATAGGCGGTAATCATGATCACGGTGATCAGCTTGTTCAAACGGGGATTCTCTAGCATTCTTCCTGCGGCTTCGATACCGCTCATCCCTTTCATTTTCCAATCCATCAACACCAGAGAAAACGGTTTTTCGTCTGCCTGTTCCAAAATCTCTAATGCTTGAGTCCCTGAGCTGGCACAACGTACTTCAAAACCAAATTCCTCAACCATGGTTTGTAAAATCTGCAGGGTGGTGAGATTGTCATCAACAATCAGGATGCGCTCCCCGCGAAAGGAAGCAGGCCGCACAAGGATTTCATTCATACCCTGCTCATGCAGGCCAAAATCTATGGTGAACCAGAAGGTACTGCCCTCTCCCTGCTCGGAGATCACGCCAATATCCCCGCCCATCAACTCGATCAATTTTTTGGAGATCGCAAGCCCAAGACCGGTGCCTCCATACTTCCGGGTGGTGGAGGTATCCGCCTGGGAAAATGATTGAAAAAGTTTACTCTGCTCCATGGGACTGAGGCCGATCCCGGTATCGCAGATAATGAATTGGATTGTTTGTCCTCTTGCACTCCGCTCAACCCGGAACGCTGAAACCACGACGACGCCAGTATTGGTGAATTTAATCGCATTACCGCAGAGATTGATCAAAATTTGCCCCAATCGCAACGGATCCCCAACCAGATACGGGGGAACTGAGCTGTCTATTTCAAATATAAATTCAAGCCCCTTTTCCTGCGCTTTGGTTGAAATCAGATTGGACAGATTCTCCAAGACATCATCCAAAAAAAAGGGGACAAATTCAATCTCCAGCCTTCCGGCTTCAATTTTGGAAAAATCGAGAATATCGTTAATGATGTTTAAAAGCGACTTGGCCGATTTATCGATTTTAACCAGGTAATCCCGCTGCTTGGGGGTAAGCTCGGTCTTCAAGCTCAGATGGCTCATGCCAAGAATGGCATTCATCGGGGTCCGAATTTCGTGACTCATATTGGAGAGGAATTCCGACTTGGCTCGGTTGGCATCTTCAGCCTCGCGTCGGGCCTCCTCAAGGTCACGGTTAGCCTCTTCCAGTTTGTGGGTGCGGTCTTCCACCAATTCCTCAAGGTGATGACGGTGACGCTCCAGCTCCATCTCGGCAGCCCTCCGTTTACCAACATCCATAAAGAGACCGACCACACAGGAACGCCCGTCTAAAACCATCGGTGAAGAGGAAATATCGACATAGATGGTCCTCCCGTCGGCACGGAGTACAGGCACGTCCTCAACAAGGCTGCATTCCTTGTCAGCCTGTTGCTGAAACCACTCCAGCACTTCCGGAAGATCATCGGGGGAGTGCAAATCCCCAACTTTCAATCTGAGCAGATCTACTCTGTCGTAGCCAAGTAAGCGACACTGAGTATCGTTGGCCAGATAGAACTTTTGGGAGGCAATATCCGCGACCAGGATACCGATATTTGCATTATCAAAGATACTGCGAAACCGCTCTTCACTCTCCCGCAACGCTTTTTCCGCATGCCTGCGCTCAGTTATGTCCTCAGAAATTCCCAAAAGATATTCTGCCTGCACCTGTTCCCCGGGAATGGCAATCTTTTTGGTGTGGAGAATCCTTTTCCCCTTCAATCTGGTTTGGATTGTTTCTTCCGAAATATCGACAAATTGCCCTTGTTCTAATACTTCACGGTCCTTACCGGTGAAGAAGTCTGCCTCCTCCTTTGGAAAAAAATCATAGTCATTTTTGCCGATCATGGCTTCACGGGAAAAACCAACCAGTTCTTCGCCTGCCTTGTTAAAAGTGATATAGTGAAGACTCTTCGCTTCCTTCACAAAAATCATATTGGGTATATTTTCGATGACGGCTGAGAGGAAACGCTCGCTTCGTCGTATCTTTTCGTCCCCCCGTATACGCGCCTGAATTTCCGCTTCCAGCTGCATTCTTGTTGAGCTGAATGAGGATATGTAGTCAGCGAACTTCACCAACAACTGCATCAGGCTGCGCACCTCCTCCCGGCTGTATCGCGGTACCATGTGCAGGGCACTCAGATAGGCATCCTGGTCATAACCGTATGTCTGCGCCTGTCGGATGAAGCGCTCTTCATCCACGATCTCATCCGCATAAAAAAACTGGCCGGTGCAGATATTTCCCATGGGCCTATTGCCAATATAGAGTGGGGTCACAACATCTCTCAGGCCATGTTTACACTGATATTCGGCAAACTCTCCCTGTTTGACAGGTGGGGCCAGAAAAAGATCACTCTCACGGCAATGACGGGCAGACAGAGAATTTTTTCGATGAAATTTGGTACAAATATCCCGCCAGCCGGATTCCACGAGTACGTTCCCCTGAAAATCGATGATGGCGGTCGTCATACCTGTCAACGTAGAAATATCATCCATGAGCGCCTGCAGCCCTGCAACATTGATCAGGGAGGCGAGATTGTCTTTGGCCAAGACCACTTCTTCGTCTTCTCCCCGCACCGATCCCGCTTGTCCGGAAAGTTGCTTACCTACCGCCAGAGGGAACGAGTCTCTCCAGGAAGCCTTTTCTTCCTCCAGTTTCCTTACCTTTTCAAGCAACTCTTCATACGTCGGTCTGCGGGGCATGCCTCATCCTCATCGATGTTCCGTTGTAGAATTCGAGCCTTTGCTTCCATTCAGCGTTGTGTACACATCCTCGGCCAAGGATAGGGCCTCTTTGAATTTGTATTTATTGACCAGTTTCCCCATTGTTTCGATTTTTTCTGTAAAACTCTCTGGCCAGCCCAGCCTGTTGATCTGGTGCATGCCTTCCTTACTCGGTTTGGGTTTTCTGCCCTTTAAGTGTGGAAGAATCGCTTCAATAGCCTTGATCAGATCCTCAGATGGAGCGATATCAATCCTGCCTCTCTCGGGAGCAGGGACATCTTGCCCAATGGGTGCAAGTGAATCCTTGACAATGCGCATGGACGCTTCAGATCGGCTTTCTATTTGTTGAGCTGCATCCACTTTTGAAGGTATCCAGCGAAGTAGGCTCTCAAAAAGCATTTTCGGATCAATGGGCTTGGTCACATGATCGTTCATGCCTGCGCTCAGGCTTTTTTCCCTGTCTCCGGCCATGGCGTGGGCAGTCATGGCAATAATGGGGAGTTCACGGAAAGATTTCGTCTTCCGAATGATCTTAGCGGCTTTTATACCGTCCAAAACCGGCATCTGAATATCCATGAGCACAATATCAAAATTTTTTCCCTGAACCATGGCCACTGCCTGTTCGCCATTGTTGGCCAGATCAACCAAAAAACCGGCTCCTTCAAGGAGTTCGCGAGCGACCTGCTGGTTTATTTCATTGTCCTCCACCAGAAGAATAACAGCACCTCGAATAGACTCCAGTCGGGTTATGTCGAAGGACTCATGAAATTTGCCCTGTCTTTGGCCCTGTGGTTTTTTGCCCAAAACAGCCAGGATTGTGTTGAACAGGGAGGACTGGTTAATCGGTTTGATCAAAATCCCTTCAATACCTCTTGCCATGGCCTGACGCGTGGTCGCTTCACGTCCATAGGCGGTAATCATCATAACGATTTTCACCCTGCGCAAATCAGGATTCCTCTTAATCTGTTCAGCGGTCTCTATGCCATTCATACCCGGCATTTTCCAATCGATCAGCACTAAGGAAAATGGACGGTTATCCCGGGGGCCGGCCAAGAGTTTCAGTGCCTGATGCCCCGATGCGGCAACAGACACATCGAAACCAAAGCCCTCTACCATGGTCTGGAGGATCTGCAGAGTGGTGGGGGTATCATCAACGATAAGGATTCTCTCTTTTCGGCATGCCTGGTTCCCCTTCCCCCTTGTCACCCTTTCTTGTACCTCTAATCGTACGGTAAACCAAAAGGTACTTCCTTTCCCTGACTCGGAAAAAACACCAATCTCGCCGCCCATGAGTTCGACAAGTCTTTTGCAAATCGCCAACCCAAGACCGGTCCCCCCATATTTACGTGTGGTAGAGCTATCCGCCTGGGAAAAAGACTGAAACAGCTTATCCTGCTCCTCCTGGCTTAAACCGATACCACTATCACAGACGATAAATTGTACATCCTGAACAACCTCTTCCTTCCCCTGAGGCTCCATACTCCAGGCGGAAACAACGACAACCCCGGAGTTCGTGAACTTAATTGCATTGCTGCAGAGATTAAGCAGAATTTGCCCCAGGCGCAGCGGATCCCCAACCAGCTTTCGGGGAACAGAACGGTCGATATCGAAGACAAACTCAAGGCCATGCTCCTGGGCTTTGGCTGAAACCAGAGTGGACAGATTTTCCAAAACGTCGTCCAGAAAAAACGGAATGGATTCGATTTCCAGCCTACCGGCTTCTATCTTTGAAAAATCAAGGATATCATTGATAATATTCAGCAAGGACCTGGTGGACTTGTCGATTTTGGAAAGATAGTCTCGCTGCTTGGGCGTGAGTTCGGTTTTCAAGGCCAGGTGACTCATACCGAGGATGGCATTCATCGGTGTGCGAATCTCATGACTCATATTGGAAAGGAACTCGGATTTGGCCCGGTTGGCCTCTTCGGCTTCCCTCCTTGCCGTCTCAAGGCAGCGATTGGCCTGTTCCAGTTTTTTGGTTCGATCCTCGACCAACTCCTCAAGATGATGGCGGTGCCGTTCCAGCTCTATCTCGGCAGCCCTCCGTTTACTGACGTCCATAAAAAGCCCGACCAAACATGGACGCCCATCCAGGACTATGGGGGAGGAGGTGATATCGACATAGATGGTGCTGCCATCGGAGCGGAGCACGGGCACATCTTCGAGCAGACTGATTTCCTGAGCCGCTTGTCGCTGTAATCCCTGAAGGACTGTAGAGAATTCCTCTACGGGGTGTATATCTCCCACTTTCATGCGCAGCAGTTGTTCCCGCTCATATCCCAAGAGACGGCACTGCACATCATTGGCCATGGACAATGCCTGCGTTTCGACGTCAGCAACCAAAATACCGATATTGGCATTGTCAAAAATGCCGCGAAAACGTTCTTCGCTCTCACGCAATGCTGTTTCAGCATTTTTGCGCACAGTGATATCCTCGGAAATACCTAAGAGATATCTCGGTTCTCCGATCTGATCAAACAAGGGTATTTTTTTGGTATGGAGTATTCTTTCGCCCTTTAATTTCGTCTGAACTCTTTCTTCCGGGATATCGATCTGGCGGCCTTCTCGCAGAACATTACGGTCGATTTCGTTAAAATAATCCGCCTCGTGTTTTGGAAAAAAATCGTGATCGTTCTTGCCAAGCATGGTCTCCCGTGCATACCCCAGCAACTCTTCTCCGGCTCGGTTGAACTTGACGAAACGAAGCTCTTTCGCCTCCTTCACAAAAATCATATTCGGGATATTCTCGACAACATTTTCGAGAAATTCCTCACTTTCGCGAAGTGCATCTTCGATCTGGCTCCGCTCGATAATCTGTTGCGACAAAGCTTCGTTTTGCTGTTCCAGGCTATCAACGAGAAGGCGGAGCCGTTTGGCCATATAATTAAATGATCCCGCTAAAATGCCGAGTTCATCACGGGAAGAAATAATCATTTCATGGCTCAGGTCGCCCTCGCCTAAGCGTTTGGCCATCTCCACCAGTTCGCCGACAGGTTGCGACACTGTGCGGCGCAACAGGAGATACGTTGCAAGGCAGAGGGTTCCCAGGAAGATCACCCCTCCCATCAACATGAGTAAACGGGTTCTGGCCCAATGCGCGTACAGATATTGTTGGGTGTACACAAGGCGAATAGCACCGATCTCTTTTTTCAGCTGCGGCTGTTCCCGCGTAAAAATAATTTGAGCCTCCCTTGTAATGGGGTCCACGGCTTGACCATCCCTTGTTTGCGTGAGAAGCGGCTCTCTCCTGCCCTCTATATACAGCTCTATTGAAAAGACCTGAGGTTCAGCCATGACCGCTTTCAACTGCTCATTGATAGACTTGAGGTCGATATTCCACAGAGGCAGCGCACAGGTTTTGCTTAAAAGTCCGACAATCTGCGCCGCCTGGCTCTGTAGATCGGCGAGAGCGTGCTGCCTTTGGTTATTGAACCAATAAATCATTCCGGTTCCTATAAAGAGGGTGACCAGAATAACCAGCACCACCATCAGCTTAGCGGTCAGGGAAGTTGCCGGATTGGCTTTTTGCAAAAACACTCTCATGGAGCAATGACCGCTTCAGCGCTGAAATTATAGTGGCGTAGCCCGGGATTCAGTACCTTGGAAAATTTTTTAAAATCTATCTGCGTCCAATCCCGATCCCCGAATTTAGCGAGAAAAGTCTCTATATTCTTCCGAGTCAGGGCACCGAAAATAGGACATTGCAAAGCGGCGCCCTCATCAATGAAGTCTTTTCCATGATGGTAATCATAGAGCAGAATCAGGGTCCACCCCCCGGTCATAAAATGGCCTCCCACGGATATGGCCAATGAACCATCCTTGATCCTATTCAGTGCAGCCTTGTCCCAGTTTAATCCGCCAATAAAAATATCCTGCCCGGGTGTGCGCTGTGCCGCGATCGCTCCACGAATAGCGCCAATGGCCATGGGATCGTTGGCAGCCCAGATTGCTCTGGTTTCAGGGTAGCGCAGCAGTGCGAGTTGCGTCTTTTGCATCGCATTATCGGTCCTCCATTGCCCGAAAAAGACCTGCTCGACCTCAGCTTTGGGCGGATACTCACCAACAGCCTGCCACAACCCATCGACCCGTTCAACAGAGGCCTGGGTAACGGGATCTCCGGCTATTGCAAAGACTTTCAGTAGCCTATTTTTCGTTTTACCTTGGAGCTGAGCGGCCTCTATAATCTGTTTGGCGATCAGATACCCGGCAAGACGGTTATTGGGAATAAGTGACCCGATCCAATGACTGTATTTTTTCCGAGGCAATCCCATCGACTCTGCCTGGTCACCGACAAAGGTGTTGAGCATGACAAACACCTTGATCCCTGCTCGGTCTGCAGTTCGCACCATCTCATCGGCGGCGAGCTTTTCGTTGACAACAATGAGATAATCAGGATGGACAGGTCGTGACACCACCTCACGCACCTGCCTCTGCATACGGATATGGTCTCTTTCCGAGTAGATGACCTCCAAATCTATATCAAGCTGCTCTGCAACCGCATACATAAAGGCTGATACAGAGAGCCAGAATCCCCCTGTTGGGTTTTTGGGGTCAGAGATACCCGGATTGATAAAAGTGACCCGGATTCGGTCACCATCTTTGTGCTCTGCCCCCTGTTCGACAACGGATTTTTCCTGTTTTGTCCTGGGACTCGATGCAGCGCACCATCCTGACCAGAGCAAGAGAACGGCAAGCATACAGAGTAAGATCGGTTTTCCCTTCATGATTCTCAGCCTCCTATTCCAGGGGTGAAGAGATACACGGGTGTGCGATTCAGATACTATTCCTGCAGTCCCTTGATCCAACCTGAATTACTTCAGTGCGGCATACAGCTTTTCCGCCAAGGTAAAGGCATCTTTAAACTTGTACTTTTGCACCAGTTGGCTCAATGCATTGACTTCTTCGGCTATACTCTCAGGCCATCCCAAAGAGTTAATCTCCTGCATGCACTCCTTACTAGGTTTCGGCTTTTGTGCTTTGAGATGGGGAAGAATTGCCTCCATGGCCCCAAGGAGATCTTCATGGGGAGAAATGGCTTTCTGGCGCTCCTCCATGGCCTCATCCTCTGTTGGCAATGTTGCCAGAGAATGCTGCACCAACCGCAAGGCCTCGTCAAAGGAGGCCAGCACGGGTACCGGCAGATTTTTTTCTTTCAGGGCACCTTCCACCACTGCGGCCGATTCCTGCAAGGCCTTCGCTCCAAGATTACCTGCAGTGCCTTTTATCGAATGGGCAAGTCGCTCTGCATCCTCCACTTTTCCCGAAGAAAAGACCGACTGGATTTCCTCTGTAGCGTTTTGGTATTGCTTGGCAAATTTACGAAGGAGGCTGATGTATAGCTTGGTATTGCCAACCACTCGTCCGAGCCCATCCTCCATATCGAATCCGGGCAACACATCGGGAAGCTTCTCAACCTCCTCTGCGCCTTGCCGTTCTTTTTTAGGAGAACCAGGTGGACGACCAGGTGAAGAGGCTCTAGCATTCTTTATGGGCGTTATCCAGCGGAGCAGGGCTTCAAAAAGACTGCTTGGATCAATGGGCTTGGTGATATGATCGTTCATGCCCGCTGCCAGGCTCTTCTCACGATCGCCCGCCATGGCATGCGCTGTCATAGCGATGATTGGTAAATGATCTTTAGGATAATTCTCTCGAATTTTTTCTGTGGCCTCCAGACCATCCATCAGTGGCATCTGGATATCCATAAGGACTGCGTCATAGGTTTTCACCTGGTTCATGGCGATAACCTCCTGACCATTACAGGCCATATCCACAATAAAGCCCGAACCTTCCAGTATTTCCTGGATAACCTGCTGATTAATTTCATTATCTTCGGCCACCAAAATATGAGCCCCCTGAATGGGCCGTAATCTGTTGGTATCGTATGCTTCGATAGGTTGATGCGTTGTTTGTTGCTCCGTCTCCAGGCCAAAAGCTGCCATGATCGTATTAAACAGCACGGACTGGTTTACCGGTTTGACGAGAAAGCTCTCAATACCTATTCCGCTCGCCTGACGCATGACCTCCTCCCGACCATAAGCCGTAATCATGATCACGGTCGTCATCTTTTCCAAGCGGGGATTTTCCTTAATACGTCGCGTGGTTTCGATACCGTTGATTCCAGGCATCTTCCAATCCATGAGTACCAGAGGATAGGGCTGATCTTCAGGGGCGTTTTCAATAATATCGAGTGCCTGGTAACCGGACGAAGCGGTTGTGACATCAAAGCCAAACCCCTCGACGACGGCCTGGAGAATCTGCAGGTTGGTTTCGTTGTCGTCCACAATGAGCACACGTTGCCCCCGAAGCGATGCGGCCAATGCGGCATAATCCTTGTGAGACGATTTTTTCCCGTCGTGTATTCCCAGTTGGGTGGTAAACCAGAAGGTACTTCCCTCGCCCAATGCGGAGATAACCCCGATCTCCCCGCCCATCAATGCAACCAGCCTTTTACTGATGGCAAGTCCAAGCCCCGTTCCGCCGTACTTACGGGTAGTGGAGGAATCCGCCTGGGAAAAAGACATGAAGAGTTTGTCCTGCTGCTCCTGGCTGAGCCCAATACCCGTATCACGAACACTGAACTTCGCCAGCAGGGATGTTGCATCTTCCTGCTGCTCGATACTTGCCGAGACCACAATTTCCCCCTCATCGGTGAACTTGACCGCATTACTACAGAGATTGAGCAGGATTTGCCCCAGGCGCAGCGGATCTCCAACCACCCCCTGGGGAAAATTCAGTGCAATATCAAAAACGAACTCCAACCCCTTTTCCTGGGTTTTCACAGAGATCATATTGGAGAGGTTTTCCAGAACCTCATCCATGAAAAAGGGAATGGACTCTATATCCAGTTTGCCCGCCTCGATCTTGGAAAAATCGAGAATATCATTGATAATATTGAGCAGAGTTCGGGAGGACTTGTCGATTTTTCCGATATAATCACGTTGCTTCGGATTGAGCTGGGTTTTCAGGGCCAAGTGACTCATACCGAGGATAGCATTCATCGGTGTCCTGATTTCATGGCTCATATTGGCCAGAAAATCGCTTTTGGCTCGGACGGCATCCTCTGCCGCCTCTTTTGCCCGGAGCAGTTCCCGCTCCGCATCTTTGCGCTCTGTAATATCCTGGAGCCAACCAAGAATCCCCTGCTGTCGGTTGTAGGTAATGGGCAGAAATGTTGTCAGGATATCCCGCACTTCTTGCTGGCTGTTATAGAACTGCATCTCGTAATTTTCGAGAACGCCCTGCTCGGCAATCAATGCAAACAGCTCATCCCTCTGCTGAGGAGAGGTGTATATGGACATCGCCTGATCACCGACCTCCACCCCGAACATCTCTTTGAAACGGCTATTGGCAAACTTGAAAATCCCCTCATAGGCAAAGGCGACACCCACCGGTGCCTTGTTAAGGATATATTCCATCTGGGCTTTAGCCAGCTTGAGTTCGTTTTCGGCCAGTTTTCTCAAGGTGATGTCTTCTGCTGTACAGATGACATCGCTCAGCGATTGATCGGGCTTGACCGGATTGAAGATAAACCGTACCCAGATCTTTTTACCGCCGGTGACGGAGACGTATTCACCTTCGTAGAAGGCTGTTTTTCCTTGAATAGCTGTCCGCAACGCCCCGGCAACCTCTTTGTTTTCCAGCCGCTTCAACCCTTCAAAGCCGAGCAGCCTCTCCCGTGTGGCGCCAAGGATCTGGGCTGCCTGGAGATTTGCCTGAATAATGGTCCCCTGCTCGTTGAAGTGCATAACCCCGATGGGAGAATTTTCAAAAACGGTTCGGAGCTGCGCTTCGCTTTGAGCGATCTGCTCTTCATCCTTTTTCCTTTGGGTTATGTCTGTAGACAAAACAACCAGAGCGTAGACGTTCCCTTCCTCATCCTTAAGCGGCACCTTGGTTGTCAGGAAGTAATGCGGAGTGCCGTCAAGAAGGGGAAGTTGCCACTCAAATCGGGTCATTTGCCCGGCCTCGATTACCTCCTGATCCTTGGTCATGATAGTTTGGCCAATATCGAGTGGAAAAATATCAATATCTGTTCGCCCCAGAACCTTATCGGAGGGTACCCCCATAGTCTCCTCAAAAAAGGAATTCACCAACAGATACCTGCTCTCGCAATCTTTAAGCACAACAACACTGGGCAGGTTATCGATAATCGCGCGCAGTCTCCATTCATTTTCCTTCACGGCCTGCTCTGCCAGATGTCGTTTGGTGACATCGCGAAAGCTCCAGACGCGACCGATAATCAACTCACCGAGCCGCTGCGGCTGCGAATATCGCTCAATAATCCGGCCATCAGCGAGTAGCAGGGTTGTAAAGTCCTCTTCCTCTGTGTTGGCATAGAGTTGTTTGACGCGTTTCAAAAAATCTTCAGGATACTCAAGACGGCCCATGATCTGTTGTAATACTGCCTCGTCATCCCCTTGTTCAGCCAGTTCCGGTTCAATCTGCCATATTTCCAAAAACCTCGTATTATACGTTGTTATCCGTTGATGGAGATCGACAACAAGCAAACCATCTGTTGTCGATTCAATGGTTGCACGCAGTTGTGACGTATACACCTTGATACTATGGGACATGGAATTGAACACCATGGCCAAGGCCGCGATCTCATCACTGGAGTCAAGATCGATATAAGAGGAGTAATCGCCTTCCTTAATCGCCTGGGCCCCCTCCTCCATGATTGCAAGCGGATAAATAATCCTTCGCCGCATGAGAAAGAAAACATAGACGGAAAAACCTATGGTCATGCCGACCAAAAGGATGATTCCAAGTGTGGTGGCGTCATTGCGCCGATGAAGATGCTCCTCTTTCAAGGTCATACGCCACAGGAGTTCTCTCTGGAACTGATCGATCGGGCCCATAATCTTGGCTTTGGCCTCGTGATAGCTTTTCCCATGCACAAGATTGCGTGCCATGGACATATCGGGTTCGCCTTTAATCGTAAACAGGCCATCTTTATCTCGATACACCCCCTTGACCGCATTCAGGGCTATGTTTTCCAGGTTGATCAAATCATCGGAGACCTGTTTCGCCTTGGAAAGGAGCATTCTTTCCTTCTGCGTAAGCCCGAGTTCTTTTATTTTTTCTTCAATGCTGTATACGGGCCCCTCATAGTTCAGTTCAGCCCTGCCAGCTGCGACGAAATCCCAGTAAAAGAAGGTGTAATTTTTCGGATGTGCTTTTTTGCCGTCACGAATGGCGATGATCTCATTAAAATATTTTTCATACTTGGGATCACCGGTCACCGAATAGGTCCGGACGAAACGGGTCAAATCGTCCGAGGATTGTTTGAGCTCAAAGGCAAGGTTGAGCGCATCGATCCTCTGGCGATTAACTGTGTCATTTTCTTTATGGTTCTTAGCCAGCAAGATCACAAAAACGGCGCTGGTGGTGATCAACGAGACAAAAATAAAAGATATCAGTATTTGCGCGTCGCGGATGGACAGTTGACGCGGTCGTCCCTTTATCCACCAGGCGATAAAAATAACAACCGCCATACAGACGAAGAGTGCGCCAATGCTTCGTAAGAGAAACCGTGTCGTGTTAAATTGTTCGACGAGAGGGAGAACAAATTTCGTAGAGTCGCTATGAACAGGAACCCATTTTTCAAACAAGACCTGCCTTTCCCTGGCATCAATGGTCGCAAGTGCTTTATTGATAATGGAAACCAGTTCCGGCCAATCTTTGCGGATAGAATAAACAGCGTGCAGGGCATGTTCTTTATCTTTGAAGATATGGGCAAAGGCGAGGGTGTTATGATAGATGTTGCGTAATGGTACGTACTGGTGCACAGGAACCAGTGCAAAGTCAGCCTTGCCTTCCACCACTTTTTGAAAAGCATCCTCCTCGGATGCAGCTTCAACAGACTGAACGTCTTCAAGCGAAGCCATAATTTTTGCTGTCCAGACATTGCCTTTGAGATGGGCGATTCGCTTTCCTCTGAAATCACCACTCGATTGCACGGAGGCAGCGTTTTCAGGTACGGTGGCCGCAGCATATTCCACCGTATTGTAGGCATCCGTAAAAAGGAAATGGTTGCGTCTGCTCTCCACCACGGCGGATTCAGCCAAACCATCAAGCTCCCCCTGCTGCGCCTGGGCGACAATATCCTTCCACGGACCGGCAACCAAGGTGAGTTCTGCGCCTGTCAGCTTTTTGATCTTGCGTAGATAATCAACGTCATACCCCTCAAGGCTGCCGTCCTTTTTTGTATAGACAAAGGGGGCCCAGCTCTCTCCAATGCCGATCTTTATTCTCCCATGACTGGCCAGCCACTGCTTCTCTTTGGTCGTCAGTTCAAGGGGCGGAGCCGAAACCTGCGGAGCAGGTAAAGCCCATTTCTTCTCAATGGCAAGACGCTCTTCCGCGGAGAGCGTTCGCAAGACCTTGTTGATGATGGTAGCGAGTTCCGGCCAGTCCTTGCGTACGCCCATCGCCTGATCGTGGTTGCCAAAGGGGGTCGAGGCGACCACTTTCAGGTTATACAGCCCATGATGATTCATCAGGTACTTAGCATTTGCCAGATTGCCGATATATGCATCCGCCTTACCAAGAGATACCGCCTCCAATCCACTTAAGGGACCATCTGTACGCATCAAATGGATGCGAGGGAACTCTCCCTGCAGCAAATCTTGCATCGCAGATCCCTGTTCCACGGAAACGGTCTTCCCCAGCAAGTCCTGAAATGAACGGATAGACTGTTCTTTATCCCGAGAGAAGATAACCCAGGGGAGGAAGAGATAGTCGTCAGTCAAAGCAAACGTGGCTTCCCGTTCAGGGGTACGTTTCATCGTTGGGATCAAATCAAAATATTTTCTCGGACCTTCCAGATCCTTGAAAGATTTTTCGCGGCCGACAGCATCATGGATAAACTTCACCTTCATCCCAGTTTTTGCGATCACCGCTTGGAGATAATCGACCGCGACACCTGAGGGATGCGGCAGATTAAACATAAAAGGCGGCCAATAATTGATTCGCACCCGGACCGTATGCGTGGCAAGCCAGTCCTGTTCCTCTGGGGTGAGAAGAAAGGTCGTGGTCCTATTGGATTTGCTGGACTGATTCATTCCGGTCCAGCGTTGATGGATTGTTCGAATTTCCTCAATGCTTAGATCAGCAAGGGCTTTATCGAGAATTGAAGCACACTCGGGCCAGTCCTTACGCACCCCTATGGTTAAAGCAGAGCCTGGTTTTTCTGCGCGTCCTTGAAATTCAAGATTGGCAATGAGTTCCTGCTCCATAATCCAGGCCGCCACCGCCCGATTCCCGACATAGGCGTCGACCTCTCCCCGTGACACTGCATCCAGCGCCTTTTTCGTGTTGGCATATTTTTTTATGTTCAGCCCTGGATATTTACTTTGAAAATATTTGACGTTATAAAATCCGGCCTCCAAAGCCAGGGAATGGCCAAGCAAATCTCTTTCCGAGGAAAAATATGGGCCATTTACAGGGGCAACGATCACATGAGGGATATTGAGATATTCACGGGTGAAATGAAGGAAATTTTCTCGTTCAGGCTTTGGAGTAACATCCATAAGCGCATCGAGCTTTCTTTCCCGAACAAAAGCCAAACTCTCTTTAAATGGGCCGGGAGTTAGCCTGATGCGCCCTTCCAGTCTTCGATTAAGGGCTCGAATATAATCAACGCCTATTCCTTGCGGTTGTCCCTGGTTATCGACAAAATTCATCGGAGGCCAGGCGTTCATCATCCCCATTGAAATCTCTGGATGCTCTTGCAACCATCTTTGTTCCTCAGGGGGCAGGGTGTTGATAAAACCAGAAGATACAGCAGGAAAATTTTCAGGAGACTCCGCCAAAGCCCGAAAAGGACAGCAGAGAAGAGAGGCGGTAAAATAGACTATCAGGCAAAGACAAAAAACGGCGCAATCCTTGAAGATGAACCGTGGCATGATGGAGTCTCCAGGTATCAAGAGAGCAGTTTCTCAGATAAAAGAACTGCAATACCAGTTAATGGCTTGTTTATTTTAACAAAGATTCCTATTCCCTTGCAGGACAAGGCGAATTTTACATGGTTGATCATATGTTATTATGCATCAATGATTCTGTTGTACCAGAAATATCTTCCCTTTCTTTTCTTTGTTTGCTCGCTCTTTTGCCGCTCGCTTCTGAGCTCAGATATACAAAAAAGCCCCTGCAACAGCAGGGGCTTCAGGAATACCTTTGACTTGAACACCCCTCAGGTGCTCATCGCTTTAAGATAGTACTCGTTAATCTTCTCCCAGTTGATCACTTTAAAAAAGTTAGCCACATAATCGGGTCTCCGGTTTTGATAGAGGAGATAGTAGGCATGCTCCCACACATCAACGCCCAGGACTGGAGCCAAACCGGTCATTATGGGATTGTCTTGGTTTGGTGTGGTGACGATCCCCAGTTCCCCCTTCTCCACAACAAGCCAGGCCCAACCGCTTCCAAAGAGTTTGACAGCAGCGGTGGCAAACTGCTCTTTAAAGGCATCAAAACTCCCAAATTTTTTAATGATTGCATCAACCACCGGGCCTTTGGCCTCAACATCTTTTTTCAGACTCGGCCAGAAAAAACTATGATTGGCATGGCCGCCACCGTGATTACGGACCGCCGTTCGAATTGACTCCGGCACCTCGTTGAGATTTCGTAACAGTTTATCCAGATTAAGTGTTGCAAGGGTGGGCTCGTCTTTAAGCGCTCCATTGAGGTTCGTCACATAGGCATGGTGATGCTTCGTGTGATGGATCTCCATGGTTTTTGCATCGATAAAAGGTTCCAGTGTATCATAGGAATAGGTGATTTGAGGAAGTGTGTGTTCCATGATTTACCTCTTCATGCATATAAAAAAGGATATCCCCTTGAGGAACACCCTTTAATGATAATAAAAGAATCGCTGAAGCCGATGCCGCCATAGAGGAAAAAGGAGTATCTCGAAAGGAGTATTCCGACCTCAGCGATCCCGCTCTACACTCCAAGGTAAAACCACAATTATCACTGTCAAGTAATATATAAATTACAATTTACAACTTATAGATAATATTCTTGTAAAATAAGCATATTGTCACTTAATCAAGCCAGGTGATCTCAGGTTCATTTCGCGTGGGAAGTCGTTTGTACCGCAACGCAGGATAGCCAACCATCATCGCACCATAACACTGCTGCTCATTCCCCAGCCCCAGTGCCTGCTTGAGAGGTGGATAACTGTTGGCGGCAGCATTGAAATATCCCGCCCAGCAGGTCCCGAGCCCCAGACCTGTGGCGGCCAGTTCCAGATAACTTAAGGCAATGGTGCATGAAGTCGGCGCCATACGACTTTCAAACTCTGCGTAGGCGACAATCAGAGCCGGAGCCTGACGTAAAATCCCATCGATGCCCTGCTGCCATCGCCCTATAACCCTATCTACATGGAGGGTTGCCGCCATTTCCGGCATTTCACGCTCGAGCCACTGCATCCATTCAATCACAGATGCTGCCATTGTAGCCAATGTATCGCTCTGGTCTATAACCAGCCAGCGAATGCCCTGCGAATTTATAGCGGTTGGAGCATAACGTGCCATTTCGATAAGTTGCCGGAGTTTTTCTCGTTCTACTTCTTTCTTTTTATAGAGACGAACGGAGCGGCGAGCGCGAAGAAAATGCTCGCACTGTTCCCGGTTGAGTTGCCACTCCTGATGTATCGGCGGGCAGAGAGCCGGTTCCATGTCCCGATGATGGAAGCTCTCAGTCGGACAGATGGCCACACAGTGGCCGCAACGGATACATAGAGAATCAGCATCTGCAATGGCAACCGGAACTTCTCCCATTTGCCATTCAATAAGCCCAAAAGGGCAAACCTGAGCACAAAGACCATCTGTATTGCATGTCTGTTCATCAATGCGAAACAGTTCCATGATTGTATCTCCCAAAAGTATGAGCATCCGTTCGGAAATAAGAATTTTATCCAAATTCAGGTAACCCCAGGCTCCGAGGCCTGCGTAAAGTTTTACCGCAGGCATATGATTCATATCTGAATCCGTAAGCGTTCATCGGCGCGTTGGTTTCGTTGTTCGGTGATCACCCGCCGCCACGTATTCAAGTAGGATTCAGGCTTCCCACAGGGACTGCTGTCGAGAAAAGGTGGTCTTTTAGAGTAATTATTTGTAACTAGTACGGCAAACAAAATGATGCGCAGGCTCAAGCCTGTCTTTTCCTACGTAATCAAGAGGCAACCACACCATTAATGGCCCGGTCTGTTCCCGAAAAAGAGCCCCTCTCCTCTTCTCCTAAAAACACGCTGCCCGCTGAAAACAATGAGGCAGAGCACGTTCCAGCAAAAACCAAAGCATCCCGGCCGAAAAAAGCTCCGGTAAAATCCAAAAAGAAGTCACCCCCAAAAAAACGAGCGGCCAAAAAAAGGAACCGCAAGCAGCCTAAAAAGCCCCCTGTCTCCAAACGATTATTGGCAGCCCTTGTATCTTTGGAACTCCTCGGCCTGCTCTTTTCCCTAGGGATGGTGGTGGTGGTGGTGCTTGGCTACGCTACTGATCAATTTTCTGGTATCGGTTTTTTTTCCCATCTCCTTCCTTTTGCTTTGGGCGTCGTCGGTCTCGTCCTCATTGCAGCCCTGCTTCTTGTGGGGTGGTATCGACTCAGAAGCTGGATTCGCCCACACTTTATTTTTCTTCCTGCCGCCTTGGCTATCCTCTTGGCTGTAACAGCCGGTGGTCTGTGTTTGCGAGGGGACTTTTTCTTTGCCTTCAGCCAATTTCGTATGCTTGTCGGAGGACGGGAAGAGGCAGCTCGAGTGAGCCTGACCCACCAAGTCTTTGCAGCCTACAGACGATTCGATGCTACCCAGGAACAAAAGATCATTGACCGCGCCCGGGATTATACCCATCCCATCGATGATGCAGCCGTGGCCTATTCACTGGACCCTGATTTACTGCGCGGTCTCGCAGCGACGGAATCATCCTTTCTCCCCCGGGACAGCAAAGACGGAGGCAAAGGGCTATTTCAAATCACCCGGGTTCCTGAGCATATTCTGGTTGGAACGGCCAATCTCCTCCAACTCAAAAAAATTGATGTAAACGACCATAGGCAGAATGCCTTTTTAGCCGCCGCCACCCTCCACTATTACCTGCAGCAAATGAACAACGACCTTTTCCTTGGCCTGCTTGCCTACAATATAGGCCCCAAAAACGGTGGGCTTCGCTTTATCATGCAGCAGTACGGAGCTACTGATTTCATTACCATTCAACCGTATTTGCAGCAACTGCCCCGTGCGTACCCGATCCGTGTTCTTTCTCATGCACTTGCCTTTCGACTTTATCAAAAAATGCAAACACTTCCCCCCTATGAAGAAGGATTGAACGCTGTGCGCATTCAGCACATCGGCATCCCCGGTATGTGATCAAGCTCGCCAGAACATGCCGCTTGTTTTGGCTTTGACATTCTTCTTAATTCCTCCGCATTGCCTTGATTTTGATATCTGGTGGCGTACAATTATCCTATCGCAATCCCTTAAAAAAGCCTTCTCTGCCTTTTTCAACATGGGTTGGACGGATCACACCAACAGCGAAGTTTAAGGAGTCTCGTATGCCTAAAAAATCCATCCTCTTCGTTGACGACGAACCCAACATTCTCTCTGGGCTTCGGCGAATGTTTCGCACACTGCGTCGTGAAAAAGATTTTCACTTCCTGGAATCCGGACAGGCCGCCTTGGATTTCATGGCGGAAAACAATGTTGACGTCATTGTTTCCGATATGCGCATGCCGGGCATGGATGGAGCTTCTCTGCTCACCAAAGTACAGGAGGAGTACCCTCGAACCATACGTATCATGCTTACCGGTCAGGCCGATGAAGAGTCTATTTTACGTACGGTTGGTGTGGTCCATCAGTTTATATCCAAACCTTCCACCCCGGAAACCCTGCGAGAGATCATTGACCGTGCCTGCGCCCTGCAGGACCTCATGGAAAACGAACAACTCAAGTCGGTGGTTTCGGGGATTGGCCAACTGCCAAGCCTACCTGAGGTCTACTCAAAGCTCCAAAACAAGATGAAAGATCCGGAATGTTCGCTTGCCGATGTGGCGGCAATTATTGAACAGGATCTGGCTATGAGCACCAAGGTGCTGCAGTTGGTGAACTCTTCTTTTTTTGGTTTTTTTAAAAATATCGATAGTCCGACCCGTGCGGTGAACTTGCTTGGTTTGGATACGGTCAAAGCGCTGGTGCTCAGCGTGGGGATATTCTCGGAAATCAAACCGTTGAATGCCAAACATTTTTCGATTCAGCAGCTATGGGATCACAGTGTCGCGGTTGCAGCCTATACCAAAAAAATCGTCCAAACCGAAACTGATTCCAAAGAAATGCTCGACCACAGTTTCCTTGCTGGATTTCTCCATGATATTGGAAAATTAATTCTCGTCTCAAGCCTGACTGATAAGTATATCGAAGCCACGAAAATGGCCCATGACATGGGAATGCCGCTCTGTGTGGCTGAATTTGAAACACTCAACGCCACCCATAGTGACGTCGGCGGCTATCTCCTCGGATTATGGGGACTGCCAGGGGATGCGGTCGAAACTGCGGCGTTCCACCACCGACTGGATCACTATCCCAACCCTTCTTTTTGCCCACCACTTGCCGTACACGCTGCTGATGCCATCTATTACCGTCTGCATCCTGAAAAAGCACCCGGTGAAATCATGCTCAGCATGGAATATTTAGAGAAGGCTGGGGTGAGCAACCGATTTGAGCACTGGCAGGAACTCTGCGAGGAATTAGGACTCTAAGGAACAGGCATGACTGAAAGAATTCTTTTTGTCGACGACGAACCCAACGTACTGCAATCCATCAAACGCCAGCTCCGCAAACGTTTCGACCTAGTCACTGCCGAAGGTGGAGAGGAGGCTTTACGCGTTTTAAAGGAAGATGGCCCCTTTGCAGTCATTGTCTCGGATATGCGTATGCCGGGTATGAACGGCGTTGAATTGCTCTCCAAAACAAAAGACCTCTATCCGGAAACCGTCCGCCTGATGCTCACGGGAAATGCCGACCAGGAAACAGCTATGGAGGCGGTCAACAGCGGACAAATCTTTCGATTTCTTACCAAACCCTGCCCACAGGCGGCCTTTGTCACTTCATTGGCGCTGGCTCTACGCCAATACCGCCTTATCGTCGCGGAGCGTGAATTACTGCAGAAAACGCTGAAAGGAAGCGTTAACGTCCTGACCGAACTGCTTGGTTTAGCCAATCCTCTGGCCTTCAGTTCCGGCCTGCGACTTAAAAATTACATGCTGCATGTGGCTGAATTCCTCGAACTTGGAGGCCTGTGGCAATATGAGATAGCCGCTTTGTTATCCCAAATTGGCTGTGTCACCATTCCGGGCGACGTGTTAAGCAAGGTATTTTCGGGGCACCCTTTGACCCGAGACGAGGAAACCATGTATCACAATCACCCCCAGGCGGGAGCAGACCTCTTGGAAAAAATTCCACGCCTGGAAAATGTCACCAAAATGATCCGCTACCAGCAAAAAGACTTCAGTGAATATGACGAAGAACTCGCCGCCTCTGAATTTGAAGAGGTTCTTATAGGTGCGCAAATCCTTAAGGTGGTTGTCGATTTTGATCAGTGCATTTTTCGTGGAATGAAAGCCGAAGAGGCTCGCAGTTGGATGCGGAAACAGCAGCATGTGTACAACCCTGAGGTGTTAAAAGCCTTAAAAACGCTTGCTGTCGAAGATCAGGAACAAATCATGAGTCTGTCCATCAAACAAATCACTGAAGGCATGGTTCCAGCTGAAGATATTGTTGCCAAAAACGGTGTGCTCATTATTCCCAAAGGTCAAGCAATCACCAAAACCATGCAGCAAGGGTTGAAAAACTTTTCAACCCAGGTGGGAGTGGTCGAACCGGTCAGAATTCAAATTGGCTCAGCGGATCAGGAAGGCGAGCCCGGGGAGTGAGGCATGCCAGCCACATGGAGCAAGAGAACATTCCTAAAATACCTACATCATCATGTTTTTTAGCCTTGTTTGGAAACAAATCAATTCTTAATTGTTTTTGATAGGAATATAATATTGACGGGTCACGGGCCTATTTGCTATAGCTTACGAGCACTCGACGGACTTTGCATCATAGGGCAATGAGTCTCGCCCCTGCTTTGGATAGAGAGGATCCGCTCAGGGATTCATACCGAGTCAGATATTGTCATCCAGCAATCTTGGAGACGCTTTTTTTCAGGAAGCCCCAAAAGACCGTTCGACCGAGGACGTCCCACTTTTCCATAAATTTTTTATGAAAGAGCTGAACCAGGTTTAGGCGGTTAACGGACATCCTCCATCCACAACGTAAACTGCAGGATTTTCTATGAAAGGAATCTACGCTGGAAGTTACGACCCGCCTACCAACGGCCACCTGTGGATGATTGAACAGGGAGCCCGTCTCTTTACCAAATTTTATGTGGCCGTCGGCCAAAACTCACAGAAACAGTATACCTTTAGCCTTGACGAACGAATGCAGATGCTCGAAGAAGTCTGCGCCCGCCACCGCAATATCGAAGTTGTTCATTTCGAAAACAAATTCTTAGTCAAATACGCAGAAACCATAGGCGTTGATTATATCCTTCGAGGCATCCGCAACGAAAAAGATTACACCTACGAGCGAGGGATGCGCTACGTGAACAGCAACATGAACAATCGCGTACAGACCTTGTTCATGATGTCGCCCAGACACCTTGTTGAAGTGAGTTCTTCTCTGGTCAAAGGCCTGGTCGGTTCCGATGACTGGGAAATGGTCGTTCGAGAGTATGTTCCAGACTGCGTCTATTATAAAATGCTCAGCAAATTTGGCCGCCTCCACCTCCATCCCCCCCGCCGAAGAATACTTGAAAGAATCTAAGTAAAACGCTACCCTTCTTTTATACATGGGTAAGGATCCTTCGAGACTCAGCCTGGTATAGGTGAACGCAGAGTCGCAGGGATTCAGGGATTTATTGGCCCGCAGAATACGGGTATAGCCTCCATCTCGCTTATGTATCATAGAATCACGGCAATAGAGTAGAGGCTAGAAGTTTTCTGCCTTCATGTTCCTACAGCTCAGTTGCTCAAAACTGCCGCCCTATCGCTTGACGCTTGCCTTCTTGTTTTCCATGGATCAAAAAACACCTTTTTTACGTACTCTCCCCAGGCAATGGCGGCCAATTGTCGCCTATGTTACCCCACTGATCGTCTGGGGACTGATACTCTCACTCATATACCTGCTGCGCTCATTCTTTTTACTTATTTTCCTGACCTTTGTTTTTTCCTATATACAGGCACGGAGCGTTGACAGGCTTAAACCGTGGATTGCATATAGACCGGTACGGGTACTCGTGGTCGCCCTACTCCTTATTTGTATCATGACGGCAACGGGGATTTTTTTCGTCCCCAAGGTTAAGCAGCAGACAGAACTTTTCGCCAGTCAATTTACAAGCTATCTCAACCGGGTTGACCAGGAGCTGTACCAACTCGAACAACGCTACCCGCTGCTTGGCGACATTCTGCCAGAAATTCAAAACCAAGGCTTAGGGAATGAGCAGAGCCTTCCCCCAAAAAAACGGATAAAATATTCGCCTTCTGCCAGCCTTCTCCAACAATTTCTTGGATTGGGTGAGGCTGCGACCGGTGTGCAAAACATTAATCAGGCTCTAGATACCTTTGGTAATATCGGTGCACGTATTGCCTCGGTCACCTCAGCCTTTCTCCTTTCCCTACTTTTTTCCTTTCTGATCGTCCTTGATCTCTCCAACCTGGCTGCAAGTGTGCGATCGCTACGAGCAACGAAACTGCGTTTTATTTATGAAAGTGTGGCCGGTAATCTGCGTGAATTTAGTCAGGTTCTGGGAAAAGCCTTGGAAGCACAGCTCATTATAGCCTTTATTAACGCAATCCTCACTGCTGTTGGGATAAGTGTTTTAGGGCTGGGGCAACACTTGGCGTTTTTGACGGTTATTGTCTTTTTCTGCTCTTTTTTTCCAGTCATTGGAGTTTTTATCAGTTCCTTTCCCATTTGTCTGGTGGCACTGCAGGCCTCAGGACTACAGACCATGTTTCTGGCAATCTTGCTTATTACTGTGATCCACCTGATCGAAGGATATATTCTTAACCCTCGCGTCTATGGCTCATACATGCGAATAAATTCGGTCATTATTCTCATCATCTTAACAGTTGCAGGTAAACTCTTTGGTTTTTGGGGACTCATTCTTGGGGTCCCTGTCTGCACCTATATTTTCGGCTATGCAATTCGTTACAAAGAAGAACAACCGATCAAGCAGCAAGAACCGACAGCGCTCATGAGGGAAGAATAAAATCATGGAATGGATGTTGGACATTGGCATATGGAGTTCGCTCTTAACCTTGACGATTTTAGAAATTGTCTTAGGCATAGATAACATCGTCTTTCTCACCCTACTTGTGAGTAAGGTCCCCAAGCAGAAACGTAACTTTGCCAGACAGTTCGGCTTGCTAGCCGCAATGGGAACACGCATCCTCTTATTGATTTCTGTTGCCTGGTTGGCGAAACTCGTCACGCCGCTTTTCACGTTCATGCACCATCAGGTCTCAGGCAGAGATCTCGTTCTGCTTTCAGGAGGGCTCTTCCTCATATACAAGGCCACCAAAGAGATTCATGAAAGCCTTGAGGGGCCTGAGGAGCTGAACGGCCCTAAACAACTGGCCTCCAACCTTGGAGTGGTTATTGCCCAGATTGCCGTTATAGACATTGTTTTCTCTCTGGATTCCGTGATCACAGCTGTTGGCCTTGCCGAACATCTCTGGGTTATGATAGCCGCCATCGTGCTTGCCATTGGTGTGATGATGGTTGCCGCTAAACCCATCGGAGAATTTGTAGAACACCATCCAACCATCAAAATGTTAGCCCTTTCCTTTCTGGTTCTTGTTGGGGTTGCTCTGGTGGCCGAAGGGACAGGGCATGAAATGCCAAAGGGCTACCTCTATTTTGCTATGGCCTTCTCATTTATAGTAGAAATGCTCAACCTCAAACTCAGAAAACAGGCTAGACCGGTTGTCTTACATACCCCCAAACAACAAACTGAGTAAATTGATAGCTCCCTGAACTCGTGACAACGGAAATCATGGAACATCGTATTTGGACGTTTTGGTGAAAATTTTTACAAGAAAATTTATTGGGTTCAGGGTGTCTTGAATAATTAGATTTTTCAATCAAGGCCAGGTAAGCGCAGACTCCGAGGATTGGCAGAAAAAGCAATTATTCAAGATGCCCTTCAGTTGCACCAAAAGACAACACACGCATTGAGATGCATCTTGCCAAACCCGCCCTCACCTCACAAACAATTGGCCTTTTTTGATTGAACTCTACAGTTCAAGCTATATAGTGTCCGGTGTGACTGGTTGAGTTAGCTGGTGCTGACCGCGGGCTTCAACCCCGTTGAGCTTCCTGTGAAAGGGGAGCTGTTTGGTTCGATTCCGAAACCAGTCTCCTCCCTCATTCCTTGATTTCTCTCTTTTTTCATCCAAAATCCGCGCGCTTTCATCGGTATATATCAGTTTCGTTGTTTGTGGCATGCCGGGAAACTGAATAACCCTATAATTTGTTAAAAATTCATAGTTTCATCAATAGGTTATTTTACGCAGAGGCCAACCTCTGTTACGGATTCAGATTCATATCGGTGTGTATCCCTGTTCACCTGAAAAAAACACAAAAAAAAGCCCATAACCAGCTGCGCTGGTTATGGGCTTTAGCGATAAAAACGGCGGCGACCTACTCTCCCACATAGTCTCCCATGCAGTACCATCGGCGCTGAAGAGCTTAACTTCCGTGTTCGGAATGGGAACGGGTGGGGCCTCTTCGCTATGGCCACCGAAAAA
>NZ_JAFFQA010000150.1 GCF_016919065.1 Desulfobulbus rhabdoformis
CATGGTCCTTGCAGCCAGCGGGCTGAGAAGGCGCTGAAAATATGCCTTAAACTCCACAGAAAAACCCAAAAGTCTCTTCAGCACCATTCACATTGGCGGTCCAGGGGACAAAATGGGATTTGCTGGGGGATCGAAGCCAGGAGCATTGTACGTAAATGTTTCATCAAAGAGGTCAGGAAAAAGACATTGTGCTAAGGCAGACAAATGCCCCCCTAAAGAGTGACCACTAAGGACAACTTTGTCGCTACTTTGAATTTCACCTAGTCCTTGACCATTATTTTCAACTTCCAAACAATAATAATGAGTAAGATTATTAGATACTTCAAAATAAAGAAATTTATCAGGCGGGGGTGAACTAATTGGTGTCAGGACTGATCTGACCTTCAATTGAGCAATAGTACTATTGTCTTCATCGCCCTGAAGTCGCATAATATAATTGATCATGTCAATGGACTGATACAGCGCTAGACCACGCAGGCCAATATCCCGTAAATCAGTCTCAAGCAGATCTTTTCTACCCGGTTCTGTTCCGCGTATTGCCAAGACCGGGAGCATCCGATAGTTATGGAATTGCCCTGTAGATCGAATCTGGCCTGTTTGGTTAATAATTTTAATATGTTACGTTATTTTTTTGTTTAAATGCTGCTTTTTACATGATATAATATCCCGTTAA
>NZ_JAFFQA010000151.1 GCF_016919065.1 Desulfobulbus rhabdoformis
TCAACCCCGCTCTATACTGTTCAGTTTTGAGAGATCAAGGGCATTGGGCCTATAGCTCAGCTTGGTTAGAGCGCACGCCTGATAAGCGTGAGGTCGGTGGTTCAAGTCCACCTAGGCCCACCAAGCTTAGCTTTGATCAAATCGATCACAAGGCACCGAATCTGCGGTGTTATCGCCCTGCTTACGTACGTTATGTACGCTGCGCAGGCCGATGCCTAGCATCTCCGGCCCCTTGAAATCGATTGAGAAATGCTGGGGGTGTAGCTCAGCTGGGAGAGCGCCTGCCTTGCACGCAGGAGGTCATCGGTTCGATCCCGTTCACCTCCACCAGTCTTTAAAAGGTTAAGACAAGAATGTGATCCTCTGGATCATATTCTTCTTTTAAACTTTTAAAACACAAAAAGTTTATAGATCTTTGACAATTGAATAGCAGGGTATCTAAATCGTAGATACCGACTGGTGCAGGCAAAGCCAAGGCTTTGCGCACAATGAGAGTCGGTGTACTACAGAATTAAGCGTTTAGAGTTAACTTAGTTTATAAAAGACTTATGGTTAAGCTACTAAGGGCTGACGGCGGATGCCTTGGCACTAGGAGGCGATGAAGGACGTGGAAAACTGCGATAAGCTTCGGTGAGCTGTTAACAGGCTATGAC
>NZ_JAFFQA010000152.1 GCF_016919065.1 Desulfobulbus rhabdoformis
GTCATAGCCTGTTAACAGCTCACCGAAGCTTATCGCAGTTTTCCACGTCCTTCATCGCCTCCTAGTGCCAAGGCATCCGCCGTCAGCCCTTAGTAGCTTAACCATAAGTCTTTTATAAACTAAGTTATAACTCTAAACGCTTAATTCTGTAATACACCGACTGTTATCGTGCACAAAGCCTAAGCTTTGCAAGCACCAATCGGGTTTACGATTTAGATACCCTGCTATTCAATTGTCAAAGATCTTCAAATGTTCTCATGCACGCCATCTTCGGACATTTAAAACACATGGCAGAGCTTACTCTAGCGATGGGTCTTAAATGACCAAATCTGTCGCACCTGAAACCATTTGTATATTTAAAAGTTTAAAAGAAGATGATGAACATCAAAGATGTTCGTCATCTTGTCTTAGACTTCTAAAGACTGGTGGAGGTGAACGGGATCGAACCGATGACCTCCTGCGTGCAAGGCAGGCGCTCTCCCAGCTGAGCTACACCCCCAACCTTTACGATCCGATCAGCTTGGTGGGCCTAGGTGGACTTGAACCACCGACCTCACGCTTATCAGGCGTGCGCTCTAACCAAGCTGAGCTATAGGCCCAATGCCCTTGATCTCTCAAAACTGAACAGTATAGAGCGGGGTTGAT
>NZ_JAFFQA010000153.1 GCF_016919065.1 Desulfobulbus rhabdoformis
TTTCCACGTCCTTCATCGCCTCCTAGTGCCAAGGCATCCGCCGTCAGCCCTTAGTAGCTTAACCATAAGTCTTTTATAAACTAAGTTATAACTCTAAACGCTTAATTCTGTAATACACCGACTGTTAATGTGCACAAAGCCTAAGCCTTGCAAGCACCAATCGGGTTTACGATTTAGATACCCTGCTATTCAATTGTCAAAGATCTTCAAATGTTCTCATGCACGCCATCTTCGGTCATTTAAGACACATCGCAGAGCTTACTCTAGCGATGGGTCTTAAATGACCAAATCTGTCGCACCTGAAACCATTTGTATATTTAAAAGTTTAAAAGAAGATGATGAACATCAAAGATGTTCGCCATCTTGTCTTAGACTTCTAAAAGACTGGTGGAGGTGAACGGGATCGAACCGATGACCTCCTGCGTGCAAGGCAGGCGCTCTCCCAGCTGAGCTACACCCCCAACCTTTACGACTCGATCAAACTCTGCTTGGTGGGCCTAGGTGGACTTGAACCACCGACCTCACGCTTATCAGGCGTGCGCTCTAACCAAGCTGAGCTATAGGCCCAATGCCCTTGATCTCTCAAAACTGAACAGTATAGAGCGG
>NZ_JAFFQA010000154.1 GCF_016919065.1 Desulfobulbus rhabdoformis
CTCCTAGTGCCAAGGCATCCGCCGTCAGCCCTTAGTAGCTTAACCATAAGTCTTTTATAAACTAAGTTATAACTCTAAACGCTTAATTCTGTAATACACCGACTGTTATCGTGCACAAAGCCTAAGCCTTGCAAGCACCAATCGGGTTTACGATTTAGATACCCTGCTATTCAATTGTCAAAGATCTTCAAATGTTCTCATGCACGCCATCTTCGGTCATTTAAAACACATCGCAGAGCTTACTCTAGCGATGGGTCTTAAATGACCAAATCTGTCGTACCTGAAACCATTTGTATATTTAAAAGTTTAAAAGAAGATGATGAACATCAAAGATGTTCGTCATCTTGTCTTAGACTTCTAAAAGACTGGTGGAGGTGAACGGGATCGAACCGATGACCTCCTGCGTGCAAGGCAGGCGCTCTCCCAGCTGAGCTACACCCCCAACCCTTACAAAAAAAACAAAAACTCTGCTTGGTGGGCCTAGGTGGACTTGAACCACCGACCTCACGCTTATCAGGCGTGCGCTCTAACCAAGCTGAGCTATAGGCCCAATGCCCTTGATCTCTCAAAACTGAACAGTATAGAGCGG
>NZ_JAFFQA010000155.1 GCF_016919065.1 Desulfobulbus rhabdoformis
ATTTCTTTTTTTGGGAGACGCTGAGATGAGGTAAAACGCCCCCCAAAAAATGAATTATTTGATGGTGTTATTATACACAATTTTGATAAAAATTCAGCAAGTTAAATGATTCCCAAAGTAGAATTAAACCTGATGCTTCTTGAACCGGCATAAAATTCTTGTTCGAAGACCGATAGACCCGTTTTTTGAACAGAGCCATAGTGCGGTTTATTGGTACTGGAAATGTTAACCTGTTTGCCAACAGCAATACTATTGCTTTATTTCTGTAAATAGATTTTCCAATTTCATTAAAACTAGTCTGAAATCAGCAAATCCCATTTTGTCCCCTGGACCGCCAATGTGAATGGTGCTGAAGAGACTTTTGGGTTTTTCTGTGGAGTTTAAGGCATATTTTCAGCGCCTTCTCAGCCCGCTGGTTGCAAGGACCATGTTTTTTCGTCATGTAAGGCCTTTTTTAGACGCACTTATCCTCTTCCCTTTTCAGATAAAACCGAAGGGGCTGCTCTTTGACAGTTCTGCTGAATGACTTGAACGCTAACCGCCGAGCCAGTCTCTCTCCATCACAATATATCC
>NZ_JAFFQA010000156.1 GCF_016919065.1 Desulfobulbus rhabdoformis
CCTCGATGGCGAACTGCCAGTTCTGGTAAAGGCTCTTGGGCATGTTTCCGCTTCTCATAGCCGTGTTCTCCCGTTAGATGATTTCTTTGAAGTCCGCGCCGGTGCTGGTCAGGATGAAGTTCAGCTCAATGAACTCCGCCGTCTTGGTCGGCTTGACGAACACGCGGGCCACCATTTCGTTGCGGTCGATGACCGCCGGGGTATTGGTCTCCTCGTCGCACTGGAAGGCGAAGTCGTAGAGGCCACCCTTGTCCTTGATGTCCTGCAGGAAGGGATTGATCAGGCGGCCGAGGGCACGCCAGGTCTGGGGATGATTCGGCTCGAACACCACGAAGCGGGAGGATTCCGAGATGGCTTCCTCCATGAACATCATCAGACGGCGCACGTTGATGCGGTCCACGGCCGAGGGCTGGCTTTGCAGCGTCTTCTGGCCCCAGATGTTGATGCCGGTGTCGGGGAACACGGCGATGACGTTGACCCCTTCCGGATAGAGCACATCGCGCTCGCCACGGCTGGTCTTGTAGGCCAGGGAGAGCGTGTTGAAGATGC
>NZ_JAFFQA010000157.1 GCF_016919065.1 Desulfobulbus rhabdoformis
AGCTCGTAATCTGCTACAACGAGAGAAAACCAAAATGAGTATCAAACAAAAACAATTCAGAGCAGCCTGCGACAATCGGTTTCTTGGTAGTGTGCTTGCTAGCTAAAAATTTCGTGCGCTTGCCCTGGGGTGATTTGCGCATTGAAATTGTTGCTCCATCTATCGCTGAATTTGAGACACACAAATTTGAAACGATATCGCGTAAACTTAAAGAAATACTGAATGATGAGGTGCCTTACTCAGAGAGGCGCTGGCAAACAGAAATAGTAGACATTTTTCAAATACTCAATCCAAAGTATATTGGGGCATTTCCTGAACCACCTATTCATGACTCTTATTCCGGAGCGACAAGGAGGGTTGATTTTCTTCTTGTTGATGCTGGTGGAAATATTGATCTTGTGTAACTACTCACCCCTATTCTTCGGCATCAGGCAGAGTTCCTGCCAATGCCAACTGGATAGCGACAAGAGGATTGATCCCCTGGCTTGCCATGGTCTGCAGGTAGCTTGAAATCCTACAGTAAGCCT
>NZ_JAFFQA010000158.1 GCF_016919065.1 Desulfobulbus rhabdoformis
TTCAGAAAGTTTGGTACAAAACAACAGCGGTGCTTCGGGATTTTTCCTCAGAATGGTGAAATTACCCCCGCAAGTACCGCCTCATGGCAAATTTATAAACGCAACCGGTTCAAAGCGGGCGTGGCTGGGTATTGCTCAATTATCTTCTCCGTTCAATTGTCAATTTACAGAGTTTGCTTCATCGTTTGTTGCATAACGTTGTGATAACCGGCCGCAAAATGCGATGGGTTAAAGAGGAATTATTGTTGAACCTTATGCGTGGTTGTTAATTTTCAATGCCGGGGCCTTTTTGCGGTCCGTGTTCATTAGCTGGTGTACGCCCGGCATGGGCGTGAACTTATGGGGTGCAAGTCCCCTGTACGTAGAATCCAATCACCGCCTTTTGGCAGCGATACCAAGGTACTAGCCGACGGCAAGGGCGTCTCCGCGAGGAGGGGTCTGAAGGAAGCCCGAGCGCAAAGCTATGAGCCGACGGACAGAAACAGCATATAAGGCCGAGTCACCGGGCAAGTCAGCACCACATGAC
>NZ_JAFFQA010000159.1 GCF_016919065.1 Desulfobulbus rhabdoformis
ATCAGCGCAACGGCAGCATGCCTCCCTAGGATGCCGGTGGCGGAACACCGGGTTTCCACGATATTTTTTTCCACGTGGAAACATATATTTAAAGCGACTTCGTGTCGCGAATAGCCGTCAGGCTAAGGTATTTTTTTCAAATTAAATACGAAAGAACAGTAAAATAGTCGCAAAGCAACTTTCAAGGGCCCAGCCTCATAATGGCATTCCCTTTTGCCGAGAATTATTACTAATCATTCTCGGAGGTTGGTGGTGTATCGGCTTGATGCTTTTTCAAGTTATATGCTCGTTTTTTCAGTAACTTGCATCGTTTTTCGCCATTAAGAGAGTTGAAAAAATCGAATTTCAACTGATTGAGGAATCGATCAGGAAACAGCTAGGGTGCATCCGCTACTTATGGCATTATTTAACCCGCCGGATCCTTTTTGGGCGTGATGCTCTCTGCTGCTTTGCCTTTTGCTCATACTCCTCAAAAAAGGAATCGAATTTTGAATTGTACTTGGCAC
>NZ_JAFFQA010000015.1 GCF_016919065.1 Desulfobulbus rhabdoformis
GCCCCGCCCACCCTCTCTTCACGACGGAAGTGCTACCGATTATGGAATTTGTACCCAAATGGATCGCCTGGGAGATCACCCGCCGTTGTAATTTACACTGCGTCCACTGCCGTTCCTCCTCTGAGATGGAAGTGAATGGCCACCCTGACTTTTCCCTTGAAGAGGCCAAAAACATTCTTGACCAGATACACGCCTACGCCAACCCGGTCATGGTCCTCTCCGGCGGAGAACCACTCTTGCGCGATGATGTCTTTGACATTGCCCGTTACGGCACCAGCCTGGGACTGCGCATGTGTATCGCCACCAACGGCTCTCTGGTCACTCCGGAGGTCTGTCGGGAGATGAAAGACTCAGGGATCAAGATGGTCTCCATGAGCCTTGATGGTGCCACGGCAACGGTGCATGATGATTTTCGCAATCAGCCCGGTGCCTATGAGGGCGTCATGAACGCCATTGAGCTTTTTAAAGAGTATGAGATTGATTTTCTGATCAATTCTTCCTTTACTAAACGCAACAAGGCAGAGATTCCGCAACTCTATTCTCTGGTCAAGTCGCTGGGAGCCACGGCCTGGTATCTCTTTATGATTGTCCCCACCGGCCGCGGCGAGGAAATCATGGAAGAGCTGATTCCGGCATCAGAATATGAGGATATACTCAACTGGCATTACGACATGGAAAAGGAGGAGGACGATCTGCTGGTGCGCCCCACCTGTGCCCCCCAGTACTATCGTATTGTTCTCCAGCGAGCCAAGGCAGAAGGCGATCAGTTTAAGCGACGTAGCCTGAAGTTCTCCACCGGTGGTTCCAAAGGTTGTCTTGCTGGCCAGCTGATCTGCCTGATCAATGTGGATGGGGACGTGCTCCCCTGCAGTTACTTTCCTCTCTCGGCAGGTAATCTCAAAGAGCAGAGCTTTCAGGAAATCTGGGAAAAATCCCCGCTGATGCTCGACATGCGTAACTTCAAAGCCTACAAGGATAATTGTGGTCGCTGTGAGTATGTCAACGTCTGTGGAGGCTGCCGCGCCCGAGCCTACGCCGTCACCGGCGATTATATGGCGGGTGAGCCCTTCTGCGCCTATCAGCCACAGCGGTAAGAGTGGTGTACGTTCTCTGAGGTGTGCCTGTTCGCGAGCAATGCGTCCGTTACAATACGACGGATTCTGACTTCTGTTTTCAGGAGCCAGACCACCTTTATCAACCAACCGGCCCAGCCGACAACCCCCAAAGACAAACGCAATGAATGACACCTTTCTTCAAGCCTGTCGAGGCAGCCGCACCGCATACACTCCCGTCTGGTTCATGCGCCAGGCTGGCCGCTACCTGCCCGAATACCAGAAAGTACGGGGAAAAGTCAGCTTTCTTGAACTCTGCAAAACACCGGAGCTGGCCGCCGAGGTCACTCATCAACCCATTGATCTCTTTGGCTTTGATGCAGCGATCCTCTTTTCCGATATTCTCATCCCCATGGAGGCGATGAACCTTGATCTAGCCTTTCACGAAGGCAAGGGGCCCATCTTTGCCAACCCCATTCGCGACCAGAGGGGGGTGGATGAGCTGATCGTTCCCGACCCGGATGAGACCATGCCCTTTGTCATGGAGACCATTCGCCTCTTGCGGAGTTCACTGCAGGTTCCGCTGATAGGTTTTGCCGGTGCACCTTTTACCCTGGCCACGTACCTGATTGAAGGCGGCAGTTCAAAGGTCTTCCTCAACACCAAGCGTATGATGTTCCAGGCACCCGAACTCTACCACAACCTCATGGCCAAGATCACCGCCTGCACCAGTAAGTATCTGCAGGCTCAGGTCCGGGCTGGTGCCCAGGCTCTGCAGATGTTTGACTCCTGGGTCGGGATCCTGGCTCCTGAAGATTATAAAGAGTTTGCCCTGCCCTACGTACAATCCATCATTGCCGACCTGCGGGCCATGACCGATATCCCGCTTATCTATTTCGCCAACAACGGCTCCACCCTCACCGACCTGACCACGACGGCGGGGGCAGATGTGCTCGGCTTTGACTGGCGCCTGCCCATCGGTGAAGCGGTCAGGCGGGCGGGCAACCATGCCGTTCAAGGAAATATAGACCCGATCGCCCTCTTTCTGTCCCAGGCAAAACTTGAGGCGCGGATTCAATCCATGCTCGAGGAGGCCCGGGATGCCAAGGGATATATATTCAATCTGGGCCACGGCATTCTTCCGCAAACGCCACCGGAGCAAGTGCGAATAGCGGTGGATGCGGTGCATCGGTTGAGCGCCCAAGCTTGACCCCGTGAAAATGGACCGTCCTGCCCAGATTCCTTCACTTGCTGAGTGTATCAGCCTCATGGAGCAGTACGCCATGCTGGATAACATTCGCCACCACTCTCTGGTGGTGGCGCGTCTGGCCGCTCAGATTCAGCAAGGACTGTCCGATTCCCCCCAAGCCACCTCTCCCACCAATCGTCAACTGGTTATCAGCGGTGCGCTGCTCCACGATATAGCCAAGACTCCCTGCCTCAACAGCAACTGCGACCACGCCAAAGAAGGAGGCAAGATCTGTCGCCAACACGGCTATTCTGAAATAGCCACCATTGTTGAACAACACGTTCTGCTCTGGGAGTATGAACCCAGCCGTTATGCCGAAGGGTGTTTTACCGAACGGGAGATCGTCTACTATGCCGACAAACGGGTCCGCCACCACTCGGTGGTGGGGTTGGATAAACGGTTGGACTACATATTAGAGCATTACGGTCGAGGCAATCCGGTTCTTCATCGGCTCATTCGTAAAAATTTTAAAAAATGCGTCATCCTGGAAGAATACCTCTTCCGTTTCCTCCCCTTTGCCCCCAACGAACTGGGACGGTACTAATCTGCTTAAGGAATCCGTATGCAGCCCTCTTTTAATTGGATAAAGCACTACCCGGCCTCTGTCAGCGTCTGTGACACGCAAGGGATCATTGTTGCAATGAACCAGGCTGCCGCAAAGATGTTTACTAAAGACGGGGGGATGGCACTTGTCGGCACCAGCCTCTATGCTTGCCATCCTGAGTCTGCCAATGTGATCATTCGTGGACTCATGGAGACTCAAACAAGCAACACCTATATCATAGAGCGCAAGGGTGTTCGCAAACTGGTGCACCAGGAACCCTGGTATGACCAGGAGAGCTTTGCCGGGCTGGTTGAAACGGTTATTGTGCTCCCCGCAGAGCTGGAAATTAAAAAGAGAGAGTAACTCCCCATGGTTCAATCGTCACCGACCACTAAAAAAATACCCACGACCTGTACCCGCGACTGCCCCAACACCTGCGGCTTGGTGGCTACTGTTGAACAGGGGAAAATCACCTCGCTGAAAGGTTCCCCTGCGCATCCCTACACCAAGGGCATTGCCTGCCACAAGACCAGAAAATTTATTGAACGGGTCTATAGCCCCGAGCGCATCACCAGCCCCATGCTCAGGGATACATCCGGCTGGCATACGGTTTCCTGGGATAGAGCGCTGGATACCGTTGCTGAGCGCATACAGAAAATTTGTGCAGAAGACGGCCCAGAGGCCATCCTCTATTACCAGGGATACGGCGAGCGAACCGCACTCAAGCTGCTCAACAGCTATTTTTTTAACCTGCTGGGCGGGGTGACCACTCTGCGTGGTACGCTCTGTAGTGGCACGGGGATGGCAGCACAGAATCTGGATCTGGGGCACCGTATCTCCCATGATCCGCTGGACCATTACAACTCCGGCTCCATGATCCTCTGGGCACGCAACCCGGCAGTGACCAACATCAGCCTGATGCCGGTTATCCGCGATATTCAAAATCGTGGCGGCCGCATCATCTCCATTGATCCCTACCGCACCCGCACGGCCCGCATTGCAGACCGCCATATTGCACCGGCTCCCGGTATGGATTGTTTTCTCGCCATGGCGGTGACTCAGGTCCTGTTTGCCAGAGGCGCAGAAGATACAGAGTTTCTCCGCGAGCACGCAATTCATGGCGCTCATTTTCGAGCAGATGTCGAAGCATTCAGCCTCGATGAACTCTGCAAGCGGGCTGATGTCAGCGTAGATGACGTCCTTTATATTGCGGAAACGCTCATCACCTGCAAGCCCACCTCTATATTATTGGGCTGGGGGCTGCACCGACACAGAGATGCCCATTACGGCATTCGAGCAATTGACGCGCTGGCAGCCATCTCCGGCAACATCGGTGTACAGGGGGGAGGAGTGAGCCAGGGGTTTGAGGAATACGGCCCCTATGACCAACAATACTGGGGCAATGCGCTCAACCCGGAACGGCGTACCTTGCTCATGCCTAAAATTGGGGAAGAATTACTGCACACCCAAAACCCTAAAATTCGCATGGCCTTTATTACCGCAGCCAATCCTGTCTGCAGCGCCCCCAATTCAAACAAGGTGGCAGATGCGCTCAAGCAAACTGAGTTTGTGGTCTATGGGGGGCATTTCCTGGATGACACGGCAGAGCTTGCTCATGTTTTCTTACCGGCGACCACCTTTTTAGAAGAAGACGATGTCATGGCCAGCTATGGGCATAATTATGTCGGCCCGGTGAATAAGGCGATTGAACCGGTGGGCGAAGCCCGCTGTGATTTTCACATGTTCTTCGAACTGGCCAAGCGCTTTGATTTTGCAGAAAGGTTTTGCAGAAAAACTACGGACTGGCTCAGTGATATTTGCCGCCCCATTCAAGAGGCAGGCTGCTCGCTTGCTCGTCTCAAAGAAGGGGCCTTTCGCCTTCCCGAACCCATGGCCCCGTACCTGGATAAAAAATTCCCCACTCCCTCGGGGAAATTTGAATTCATGACTGACTTTGCGCCAGAGAAGCTTCAATCGGGAAATGCAAAATTCCCGTACAGCCTTTTAACCATTGCCGGTTTCGACCATATCTGCTCGGAGCGCAGCCTGGGCGAACATGCCCAGCTTGCCGAGGTGCTCGTGCAAACGACCGAGGCCAGACGACTGGGGCTTCATGATGGAGAACGCGTCCGCCTGATAAGTGAAGTGGGCAGTATGGAAGTCATCTTGCGGACTGATGAAAACCTACGCACCGACTGTGTGGTGGCTGAACGAGGAGGATGGATCAAGGCTGGACACGGTTTTAACCAAATCACCCACGATATCAGCAGCACCATCGGCCAAGGGACCCCGTTTTACGAAACTCGGGTTACTCTGGAACCGGTGGGCTAGTGTCTATTCAGAAAAACTCCCTCTCGCCTATGAATAAGACCACCTACATTTACAACTCCAAAACAGCGGTGGTGTTGCTGCTCACCATCGCCTTGCTTTTCATTGGTATAGGCCTATACCTGCTTGCGACCGAAGGCTCCGCGCCAGCCAACTGGGCGGTGGTGGTTTTGTTTTCAGCAGCTGGGCTGGTTTTTCTGCGCCAACTCTTTGATAAACGCCCTCGCATTATTATCGATATGGAGGGAATTGAAGATAGAAAGCTCAAGGGCGTTGGAAAAATTCTCTGGCAGGACATCGAAAACGCCTACATCAAACGCATGCGTGGCATAGCCTTTATCTGTCTTGAGCTTCATGATCCCGAAAAATACACCACCTCCAAGGGGACTTTGCAAAAAGGTCTCCAAAAAGCCGATGGCCTCCTGGGCATCACGCCGCTCATTATTACCACATCCTATGCAGATAAGAGTGAACAGGAGATATTAGAACTCATTAAAGCCCACCTCGTTTAATTTCTCCAGAATCCGATGAATGCTCACGGATTCAGGTTTCTTTTCCCCTTCTCGGCCCCCATTTCTGGCCCGGTTGAACGGCACACTCCTGGCATACGCAGAAGAAAGGCTCCATCTAGTCAAAATCACTCCATTCCTTGACAGCATTGGGGGGCCGGGTATACTCAAAAGCAAGAATTTATCTTTTGCTTCTCTCTTCAGTGGCGCCTTGCCGCCCATGCAAAATCATCAATAACGAACGAGTCCACTATGACGAACCGGTTTTTTGCCTTCTTCGCCGCCTTTACCTTTCTGCTGCTGACCTTTGTCACCACAGCCCCTGCTGAAAACATTGCAAAAACTGGTTCCGGGTCACGCTACATTCGCATGGCCCACAACTTTTTCGTGTTCTATGATCCCACAACAACCATGGATGTCCCCTATAAGGACACAGGGCTGACTCGAATCGAGGCGCAGAAGTACATCCTTGAAAAAAGTAATGCCTCCCTGCCGCCTCTCAACTGGCAGGCCGGTCTGTATCCGCACTGGAAAGGAGAGCTTTGGTTGCCAGGATCCCCCATGGCTTTCAAACCCTATTATCGCTTCCATAATTACCAGCAGGATGGTTTTGCCCAGGCCATAGAGGAACTGCCCACCGTCCCCCAAAGCCCGCCCATGCTCCAGACCGGGCTGATGAAACTCGAACACCTGCTGGGACTGCCGGGACGAACAGAAATTTTTCTCTTCTCCGATGGCAAACACATGACCTACCCCGGGCTTGAACCACAGCCACTTAAAGAGGCCAAGCTCCTGGCCAGTCGCTACGATATTTGCCTCAACATTGTCTCCAGCGCACAAACAGCAAAAGACCGGCAGTTGCTTGAAGATATTGCCGCAGTGAACAGCTGCTCCCAGGTTATTGATTTTGATACCGCCTTTGCTCACCCCGAGCATCTTTTTGGTAAACTCTACATGGATACCTGGGGGCAAGGGTTCAGCAATATTCTCTTTGATTTCGACAAATCCTTTATCCGCAAACAACACTACAGCCAGCTGAACAGCCTTGGGCGTATGCTTCAGGGAACTCCAGAGCTCTACGTGGTGCTCTCAGGTTTTTGCGACAGCATAGGATCAGAACGGTATAACATCGGGCTTTCCCAACGTCGGGCAGAGAGCGTGCAGCGCTACCTCCAGAAACACTTTGGGATTTCGAAAAACCGCATTCTCCTCTACTGGTACGGCTATGCCAATCCCGTGGCCACCAATACAACTCCTGAGGGGCGTCAGCTCAACCGCAGGGTAACCATTGTCTTGCGCGGTTCGGGCAAGTAATTTTTCTAAAAACGTATGCAAATCACATTTCACGGAGCCGCGCGTAACGTCACCGGCTCCTGCCATCTGGTGGAATGCGGGCCCACCCGTATTCTTATCGACTGCGGCCTCTATCAGGGGCGCCGCGAGCTTGACGAGGAAAATCATAACGATTTTGGCTTTGACCCGGCCAGCATCGATTATCTCCTGCTCACCCACGCTCACCTGGACCACTGTGGACGGCTCCCCCTGCTCTACCGACGCGGATTTCGCGGAAAAATCCTGACCACCGGAGCGACCCGGGAACTCACCCGCCTGGTCTTGCTGGATTCTGCCCGCATCCAGGAAGAGGAGGCACGTTACCGCAACTATAAGGCAAGCAAACGTCGGCAACATAAGATCATCGAACCACTCTACAACACGTTAGATGCGCTCAACGCCCTGGAATGCTTCGCCCCTCCCGTCCCCTTTGACAGAGAGCAGGAACTCGGCCCATCGGTTCGGGCAACCTTTTATGAGGCGGGCCATATTCTGGGTTCAGCCTCTATTTTACTGAAACTGGAAGAAGGGGAAAGGCAACGAAAGGTTCTTTTTTCAGGAGACCTGGGCTATGACGGACGCGCCATTCTTCCGGATCCCGCCACCCCGCCCCGTGCAGATGTGGTTGTCATGGAGAGCACCTATGGAAACCGCCTGCATAAGCAGCTCTCCCCTTCAATCGATGAGCTTTACCTGGCCATCAACACCACCATCAAACGAAACGGCAACGTCCTCATTCCCAGTTTTGCCCTGGAGCGTACCCAGGAGATTCTCTATTACCTGCGGGAAGGAATTGAAGGAGGTCTGTTACCGCAACACCTGCCTGTTTATCTCGACTCCCCCATGGCCATCTCCGCAACCCAGATTTTTCGCAACCATCCAGAATGTTTTGACGAGGAAACCTGGGCTGTGATTAATGAAGGGGCAGACCCCTTTGAACTTCCCGCCCTGCATATAACCCGCGATACCGCCGATTCCATGGCACTGAAAAATGTTCAAGGATCCGTCATTATTGCAGGATCGGGCATGTGTACCGGTGGGCGCATTCGGCACCACCTGCGCCATAATCTCTGGCGTAAGGAAGCTGCTGTCGTCTTTGTCGGCTATGCAGCAGGCGGCACCCTTGCGCGACGTATTATCAACGAGGAGGAGGTTGTGCGGGTCCTGCATGACGAGGTGGAGGTAAACGCCGATATCTACACGATTGGTGGCTTTTCCGCCCATGCCGACCAGGCCGAACTCATTGCCTGGCACGCCCAGACCGGTACTCCAGAAAAGACCTTTCTCGTACACGGTGAGTTAGAATCCATGGAGGCGCTGGCCCCACATCTCCAAGAGACGATCGTCGAAATGCCTGAGCTGCATCAAACCGTACCACTCTAACACCAATTTCTTCTCCGATTTGAACGTCACACCTTTCCCCACACTAGCGGGCGATCTCCAAAGATTGTCCAGTCAAGAGGGATTGGAAAATTTCCCCAGCCCCCTATCATTCTTTTTTTAGGGGGGTCACCTCAATTGTTTCTCTGATAACGGAGCTTAAGTTTTCGCATTCGTGAACGCAAGGTATTGGCGTTCACCTGGAGCAACTCGGCAGCGCCACCTGGTCCGCTGATTTTCCCCCCTGTTGTATGCAATGCTTTCATGATATGGGCAGCGATGGCATCATCCAGTGGCCACAACATTGCTGGATCGTTATTCGACTCGAGAGGCGAGGAAGCATCTGCTGGCCCGGCCGCAGGCGTCGGTAAAGAGTGAAAGGTCAGAAGATCTTCGCGCTTGATTATGAGCTCCCTTTCCACCAGGTTTTCCAGCTCACGTACGTTACCGGGCCAACTGTACTGCACCAGACGCCTTAAGGCGCCCGGTGCAATGGCAGGGACGTTTTTAATGCCCAGTTCTTTGGCTTTTGTTTTGATAAAATGAACAGCCAATGCCGGGATATCCTTCTTGCGCTGGCGGAGCGGAGGGATATTCAGAGGAAAGACATTGAGCCGGAACCAAAGGTCCTCGCGAAATTTGTTTTCCTGGACCATATTCTCCAAGTTACGGTGGGTGGCCGCAATCACCCGGATATCGATTGGTATTGCACCTTGCCCTCCCACACGTTCGATCTCCCGCGTCTGTAAGACTCGAAGTAATCGTATCTGAGCCTGCAGAGGCAATTCGCCGATCTCATCAAGAAAGATGGTCCCTTTATGGGCCCGTTCGAAACGGCCCCTATTCCCATTTACAGCCCCGGTGAAAGCCCCTTTTTCATGACCAAAGAGTTCACTATCAATCAGATGTTCGGGGATTGCCCCGCAGTTGACCTTGACAAAGGGGCCGTCCTTGTAAGCTGAAGAGAAATGAATGGCGTTGGCTATCAGCTCCTTGCCTGTGCCGGTTTCCCCTAAAATCAGGACCGTATTGTTCAAGGGAGCGACTTGCTTTACAAGATGCATCACATTGCTCATCCCCTCCTCCTGACCAATTATTTCATTTATTCCCTGCGGATAAAATGCCTTTCGCAGAAATCGATTATCCTCTGCCAAGAGTTCACTAAAGCGTTGAATCCGTTCATGGGCCAGGGCATTGGCCAAGGCGATGGTTATAGGTTGGCTGACTGTTTGTAGCAGCTCCAGATGCACTTTTTGAAACAGGTTCCTGTGCGCTGCTCGTAATGACAAGGCTCCGCAGAGTTTATTATCCATCCACAGGGGCAGAACCAGTTCAGCCATGTTTTCCAGCTTAAAATAAACGGCCATGGTGGAATGAGGAAACTCAAGATCAGTGGAGATGATTTGCGGCCCATAAACCGGAATTGCCTGGATTTGTTCCCACAAATCTTTCGGAACCGGCACAATTTCCTCTGGGAAATCCTGCATATTATCTGCGGCCAAGGCAACACGACGGATAGCGCCCAAATCGTCGTCGCGGATATGCAGACTGATCCCGATGATGGGAAAATGCTGCTTAAAATAATCAAAAACATCGCTCAAGGCTGGGGCGATCTGTAAGCTCCCGCAGATACGCAGAGTGGTCTCTCTGAAAAAATCGTCCTTTTGTACCATATCCAGTCTTTTTCCGGCCACGAGGCCTTTGAAAATTTCGTTATATTTAACAAACGGCAAGTGAATTTGTTAAATATAACGCCCTGTTTGTTTTATTTCACGACTTGAAGTTCCCCCCCAGTGTAACGTGTTGAAAATAAAAGAATTTTAAACTGGCACAATTATTGGAATATTATAATCAACTCCATCCTTATACTGGTCACAAAGAATGGCATCCCCATTTAATACTCTGTACAAGTATTGCATTATTTGACCGCTATCGTTTTTAATCATTATGACATAATTAATAATTATTACATATATAAAAAAACAATCAAGGAAGATATAAATCACACCAATAAAAATTTAAAAAATATTTCATTACCAGTTCACATCAAATTTTTTCTACTTCAACATAAAATGAACATCCCAAGATACTAATAACAAAAAAATTAAATGCAAAAATTTGAACTGGCAAACTATCTCTCTCAGCAAGAATTTACTCTATCTAAAAACATCGGATACTTCCCTGTACAAAAAATCATTTTTCCTACTCAAAAAAATAGAGTGATAATTGGAGGTATTTTACAGGGAGAAGAGATAAACTCTGGGTCATTCCTTGGAAAATTCATAAATTATGATCAAATTTATCTATCATTCCACTGGATTGATAAATATTCATCCATAGTTGTTTCAGGAAAAATATGGGGTGTCATATGTAAAAATAGACATGGACTTATACATCTTTTTTTAAACTGGTGTTTTATAAGCGGGAAAAACGGATTTGGCACGGTAAGTTATAAAGAGTTAAGAATATAATGACATCATCAGTAGATAAACAATAAAGGACACAGCCTCATATTTAATGAAAATGAAAAAATATTAACTACTTGCATCAGAACCATCATGTTAAACAGCTCAAAACATCGCCCTCTATTCTTTTTCAGGAATGCCCAATCTCATGGATATGCATTATGACCACACAATTTACAATAAAGGGGGCACGTATTTTTTTCATTATCTTCTTGGGGATATGCATTTTCATCCTTTGGAAATATTTGCAACCTGAGCAGTTAGGGAAGGATTTTTCAAGCGGAAACGGAAGAATCGAAGCAACTGAGATCGATATTGCCACCAAGGCGCCCGGCCGCATTGAAGCAATCATTGCCGATGAAGGCGATTTTGTCAGTAAAGGACAAGTCCTTGCACGCATGGAGACTCAACAGCTTGAGGCACAACGCCGCGAGGCTGTAGCTCAATTGGAGCAAGCTCGCTATGCAGTGGAGACAGCAAAAAGTCTGGTCAATCAAAAAGTCAGCGAAAAATCAGCAGCAATAGCAGTGTTATCCCAGCGGAAAGCTGAACTGGAGGCATTACGCAAACATCTTCAACGTGCAGAGGTGTTGTCGAAAAAGGGCGCAAGTTCAATGCAAGACCTTGATGACAGTCGGGCTCGATTCCTGAGCGGCCAGGCGGCTATCAGTGCAGCCGAAGCCCAGGTAGCCGCAGCCGAGGCAGCTGTCACCACGGCAAAATCGCAGCTTCTTGGTAGTCATACCGTCATAGTGGCTATTCAAGCAACAATCGATCGGTTGCTCGCCGACATTAACGACAGTGTTCTCAAGGCACCATGTGATGGCCGTGTGCAATACAGGGTTTCACAACCCGGGGAAGTACTGGGCGCCGGTGGCAGGATTCTCAATCTGGTCGATCTTTCAGATGTGTACATAACATTTTTTCTTCCCACAGCAGTTGCCGGGAAATTAGCTATTGGAGGGGAGGTACACCTGGTTCTCGACGCGGCCCCGCAATTTGTCATTCCCGCACGCATTACTTTTGTGGCCGATGTAGCTCAGTTCACGCCAAAAGCCGTTGAGACTGCTACCGAACGGCAAAAATTAATGTTTCGAATTAAAGCCCGCATTGAGCCTGAGCTGTTGCGAAAAAATATCACCAAGGTCAAAACCGGCCTCCCCGGTATGGCGTATGTCCGATTGAATAAAGAGATAGACTGGCCACCCCATCTACAGATACGAATTCCTGAAAAAATCTAAGAACCATGAGCCCCCAGACGCCCCCTCCTGTCGTACGTACCAATGGCGTCAGTTTGCGCTACGGCAAAGTCCTGGGCCTGAACAACGTGACCCTTGAGCTTCCCTCGGGATGTATGGCTGGAGTGATTGGTCCTGACGGAGTCGGCAAATCCAGTCTTTTTTCACTCGTCGCAGGTGCCCATGTCATTCAGACCGGTTCGGTTGAGGTACTGGGCATGGACATCAGCCAACGCCGCCATCGCGAGTCCATCTGCCCTCGCATTGCCTATATGCCCCAAGGGCTTGGAAAAAACCTGTATTCGACCCTGTCGGTCTACGAAAACATTGATTTTTTCGGCCGTCTTTTTGGACAAGGAACAGAAGAGCGACAATCACGAATCGCTCACCTTGTTACAAGTACCGGGCTTGAGCCGTTTTGTGAACGTCCTGCAGGCAAGCTTTCCGGGGGAATGAAGCAAAAACTCGGCCTTTGCTGCGCCCTGATCCATGATCCAGATCTCCTGATCCTCGACGAACCGACCACTGGAGTCGATCCGTTGTCCCGTGCCCAATTCTGGGACCTGATTGAGCAGATTCGACTCTCCAGACCGGAAATGAGCGTACTGGTGGCAACCGCTTACATGGAGGAGGCGGCTCGATTTGATTGGCTGGCAATCATGGATGCAGGGGAAGTACTTGCAACAGGAACTCCGGCCAGCCTACTGGCAAAGGCCGGGACCAGTTCCCTGGAAGAGGCTTTCATCGCCCTCTTGCCGGAAGAACGCCGCCGGAATCATCAAGCAGTCGTGATCCCCCCCATACGTACAGACGATTCCTCGCCAGTGGCTATCGAGGCCCAAAGCCTGACTATGAAATTCGGCGATTTTGTCGCGGTTGACCAGGTTGATTTTCGGATTGCAAGCGGTGAGATTTTCGGTTTTCTCGGTTCAAACGGATGCGGCAAAACAACCACAATGAAAATGTTGACCGGCCTCCTCCCGGCAACGGGGGGCCAGGCATGGCTCTTTGGGCACCCAGTGAACCCCAAGGATATCGAGACAAGGCGCCGAGTGGGTTACATGACCCAGGCATTCTCGCTTTATTCCGAATTGACGGTTGAGCAGAATCTGGTGCTGCACGCACGCCTATTCAGCGTACCAGGGGAATTGATCGCCAGTCGGGTCAAGGAAATGTCGGCTCGATTCGGCTTAAACGATGTCATGGATGCGCTGCCCGACAATCTGCCCCTTGGCCAAAGACAAAGACTGTCTTTGGCCGTGGCAATGATCCATAAGCCGGAGATACTCATCCTCGACGAGCCGACCTCAGGGGTCGACCCTATCGCTCGGGATACCTTCTGGCAGGCCATGATAGATCTTGCCCGCCAGGATGGTGTCACAATTTTCATCTCGACCCATTTTATGAACGAAGCTGAACGCTGCGACCGAATCTCCCTGATGCACGAAGGCAAGGTTCTGGTCAGCGGCTGCCCTGCAGATTTGAAGGCTGAACGCGGAGCCGAGACGCTTGAACAGGTTTTCATCGACCTTCTCAAGGAGGCTGGTACGCGGGACGATCAAACGAACCAAGGGGACGGTAAACGGTTTATCCCTCCTTCGTTTGCCGCCACCTCTTCCTTTGATTGTCCCAGCGTGCCGCATCGACGTTACAGTCTGTCGCGGGTCCTGAGTTACGCCCGACGCGAAGCTCTGGAATTATACCGCGACCCAATACGTGCCACCCTCGCTCTTCTGGGAAGCTTCATTCTCATGATCATCATGGGATATGGCATCAGTATGGATGTGGAAAATCTCGCCTTTGCGGTACTGGACCGAGATCAGAGCACAGCCAGCAGAGAATATACCCTCAACCTAACGGGCTCCCGTTATTTCATAGAGCGTCCACCTCTCACCAATTATCAGGAGTTGGACCAGCGTATGCAATCGGGGGAATTAAGCCTAGCCATTGAGATGCCTCCGGACTTTGGACGTGACCTGGCTCGCGGGCGTCAACCTGCCATCGGCGCATGGGTCGACGGAGCCAATCCGCAACGGGCGGAGACCATCCAAGGATATGTAAACGGCATGCATAGCTTATGGCTCTCAGATCAGGCAACCCACCACAGGGCATCCATGCCTGATACTACGTTGATACATATTGAAACTCGTTACCGCTACAATCCCGATGTCAAAAGCCTGATGGCGATGGTCCCGGCGGTGATTCCTCTCCTGTTGATCATGATTCCCGCTGTGCTCACTGCGCTTAGCGTGGTTCGAGAAAAAGAGCTTGGCTCCATAGTCAATCTGTATGTCACCCCTATAACTCGATTGGAATTCCTCCTGGGTAAACAACTCCCCTATATAGGGCTGGGCATGGTTAACTTCTTCCTTTTGGCCCTGTGTGCGATCTTTCTTTTCCAGGTTCCCATCAAAGGTGATCTGGTTTCTCTCTGCCTGGCGGCCTTGCTGTACGTTTCTGCAGCCACGGCACTGGGGTTACTGATTTCTACATTCATGCGCAGCCAGGTGGCGGCACTTTTCGGGACAGCTCTCATCACTATTCTGTTTTCGGTCAATTATTCCGGCATGATCACACCGGTCACATCCCTGGAGGGGGGAGGCCGCATTATCGGCCAAATTTTTCCAACCGCCCATTTCCTCATCATTACCCGAGGAATTTTTTCCAAAGCTCTGGGGTTCCCCGATCTTCAGAAAGAATTTTTTGCACTCGTCCTCACCATTGTCATCCTGCTGACTTTGTGCACGTTGTTGTTAAAAAAACAGGAATCCTGAACATGCGCCTGGCCAATATTTTCCATCTGGGATGCAAGGAACTGCATTGTCTGATACGGGATCCCATCCTACTTTTTTTAATCGTTTACGCTTTCACCGTCGGTGTCTATGCAGCAGGTATCGCCATTCCTGAAACCCTGAATAGAGCACCTATATCCATTGTCGATGAAGATGATTCTCCCTTGTCGGAGCGCATTGCAGCTGCTTTTTACCTCCCTCATTTCCTGCCTCCTGTCTTCACGACTCTGGGGGAGATGGATTCCCGTATGGATGCCGGGTACGATACCTTTGCCATCAACATCCCCCCTGATTTTCAGCGAGATCTCCTGGCTGGACGTCCCCCTACCATTCAACTCAATATTGATGCCACTCGCATGTCCCAAGCCTTTACCGGGAACAACTATATTCAGACCATCATCAACAACGAGGTTTCTGAATATTACTATCGTTATAGAGGTGAGTCACCGACAGCGGCTTCGTTGGCCATGCGTGCCCGTTTTAACCAGTCGCTGACTCAAATCTGGTTCGGCGCGGTCATGGAGGTCATCAATAATGTGACCATGCTCTCCATTATTTTGATCGGCGCATCATTAATCCGTGAGCGTGAGCATAGCACCGTCGAGCATCTATTGGTGATGCCGGTCACTCCATTTGAGATCATGATCAGTAAAAGCTGGTCAATGGGGCTGGTTGTACTGACCAGTTGTGCTGTAAGCCTGACGCTAGTCGTGCAAAGGGCGTTGGCAGTAACCATCGAAGGTTCCCTGTTGCTTTTCCTTGCAGGCGCGGCCCTGCATCTCTTTGCCACTACAGCCTTGGGTATCTTCATGGCAACAGTGGCTCGCTCCATGCCGCAATTCGGCCTCTTGATGATGCTGGTACTCCTCCCTCTTCAGATGCTGTCTGGTGGAGTCACACCACGAGAAAGTATGCCCATTGTCATTCAACACGTGATGCAACTGGCTCCAACCACACATTTTGTCGCCCTGGCGCAGACTATTTTGTACCGAGGTGGAGGCATTGAGGTCGTCTGGCATCACTTCTTAAAACTGGTCATCATCGGAACAATACTCTTTATCCTGGCTCTGAGACGGTTCCGAAAAACCATTTCGTTAATGGCCTGAACAACGCCACCCCAGCAACTGCCACCATAAAGCGCTATGAAGACAAACCAGAAGTATTACATCGGTAAAAAGGATAAAATTACCATCCGTTGCCTTGCATGTAAAAAAAAGAGAGAAATTGCAGTTACAGATCTCATTAAGCTGAAGCAACAATCTGTTAAAGTGGTGTGCCCTTGCTCACACGACTTTTCCATACTCCTTGAATTCAGGCAATCATATCGAAAAGAAATAGATATCCAAGGATCCTGCAGTAAGAAGTCTGACTCGGTTGAACAGAAAACCCCCTGTCGTATCCGAGATATTTCTTTGGGCGGATTGGGTATTTCGATAACAAAGGAGACTACTTTTCAACTCGAAGATGAATTAACTGTTACTTTCGAACTCGGAACCTCCCAGCAATTGGAGTTCAACGCCACTATTCAAATACGGCACATTGATTCCAGCATGAATATCGGCGGTGCGTTTGTCGAGTCGTCAGCGGAGAAACATCTTGAAATGGCAACACTCTTTTTATGATAACAGAGTTCAATCAGTGACGTATTCCTTTGCGCTACATTTTGCATTACATATCAAGGATATCCTCTCTCCGTCATGACAGCCATTCACCGCTCCATCTTTCTTCATCTTTTCTGGGTTTGGTTTTCGGTTTCATTGGTTGGTGGCGGGTTATTGTTCTTTCTTGAAATAAAACGTATTGATTCCAGTATGGTTGAGCTGGCCGTCAATGAAGCCGACAGCTTCTCATATCAGCTCCATTTACCACCAGACCACCCCGGTCTGTTCAAGAGAGAGGAGTGGCGGACTCAAGCCTTATCAGCCGCCCAAAAACACTATGTTGCTATCGCAATATATGATCAGCTCGGCAACCAGCGGACTAAAATAGTGAATCCGCGCTATGCCGACCTCGAAAAAACAATGCGGCCACACGACCGCCACTTTCCCTTGGATGGACTACGTCACGTCGAAAAAACGACCGTCGGCGACCAGGTAATTGTCCAGCTCCTAATACCGATTTCACAGAAACAAACACCTTTTACCGGTTATTTATCTGGATCTTTTGTTATCGATCAGGCGACTATAGATCGGCTGCACAGCAATCTGGTTTGGAACCTGATCAACCTATTGCTCGCGATTAGCATTACCACAGTCGCCTTGTACCCGATTATTATCTCGCTCAACAAAGATGTTATAAAATTTTCGACCCAATTGCTCCATGCAAATATAGAAATGGCCGCAGCGCTAGGAGCCGCTATTGCCATCCGCGACTCAAAGACTCACGCTCACAATTACAGGGTAACCTTGTATGCCATCTATCTGGGCGAGCGTGTCGGCTTGGAACCTGAAGCGATGCGCCGCCTTATTCTCGGCGCTTTTCTGCACGATATAGGAAAGATAGGCATCAGTGACACCATCCTGCTTAAGCCAGGTCGTTTGGAGGAGGATGAATATATGATCATGCGTACCCACGTAGAGCTGGGGTTACAGATCATCCGCATTTCTGAATGGTTAAGCGCAGGGCAGGAAGTAGTGGCCAATCATCATGAAAGGTTTGACGGCAACGGGTATCCTCGCGGTCTTTGCGGAACCGAAATTCCGATACTCGCCCGAATATTCACCATAGTAGATGTCTTCGATGCTTTAAGCTCTGAACGCCCTTACAAAAAAGCTTTTCCCTTGAATCAATGCATGGAAATTCTCAATAAAGAAGCGGGGGTTCATTTCGATCCTGAATTAGTCGAAATATTTACTGAAGAAGTGGCTCCTATCTACAACCGCTTATTCGCAATGGATGAATCTACCATGATTGACTGGTTAGAGAATAAATCCCTTTTTTATTTTCTCCCTCATTCCCTTAAAGGACTAAAAAAGGAGATATTTACCCCACACAACAAGAAGATGCCTCTTGAATGAACCACGAATATTTCATCAACGATCCCTTCTTTTCTTGAATCCCCTCTCGGCTTTGCTGGTTGTCTTCGGCTAGCCTGGCAAGATTTCTTATTGAACCTGGGAAGGATATCTGGTCGGAATTGCACCCAAGATATAAAATTGTTGGATCTTCATCAAAAAACAGGTAACAGATAGAGTACCAGCGATTGCAATAGAGTATTCCTGAATCCGTGAGCATCCGCCGTCACGGATTCAGGGTATTTTTAAACCGCTATACAAAGTGACTCTTCATCACGGTCATTGTCAAAATTTCCTCAAGTTCAAAGAGAAAACCGCCATCGTGGCTACTCAAAGATGGGTACACAATCCTGAAGATCCATCACAGGGAAAATCTCTTGGAGAGGTACAAGGCAGCATCAAAACCCAACACCCGAATCTGTTGAAACGGGTAGTTGCATTTGCCGGTCCGGCTTACCTTGTCAGCGTCGGCTATATGGCCCCAGGTAATTGGGCGACTGATCTTGAAGGCGGCTCCCGATTCGGGTACGCCCTGATCTGGGGCATCTTGATGTCGAACGTTATGGCCGTGCTGCTGCAAACTCTGTCAGCCCGGCTCGGTATCGTCACCGGCAAGGACTTGGCCCAGGCCTGCGGTTCCGAATATTCTAAACTCGTCTCTTTTGTCCTCTGTTCTTCTTCCGGGTTGCGGTGGAAATCGCCTTGTGCCAAGGCCACCCAGCCGAAGAACTGGTCAACTTTGCCGAAAAACATAATGTCGACTTACTGGTGATTGGATCACACGGACATCGGCTGCTCGGCGACCTGCTTTTGGGCAAGACGGTTGATCCGGTACGCCACAAAGCAGACATTCCAATTTTAGTCGTCCGCTAGAAAGGGGGCTCGCATGATACCTGGTTTCAACAGTAGCCGGCGCCGGTTTTCCGATCTTTCCGAACAGGAAATTCTTGCGCTCGCCATTTCCAATGAAGAAGATGATGCACGTATTTATCGCCAATATGCCGAACGTCTGCGGGCAGAGTTCCCGGCATCTGCTCGAGTTTTTGAGGAAATGGCCGCCGAAGAGGACGGACACCGCCGACAACTGATTGCCGCACACCAAAAACGTTTCGGTGAGGTCATTCCACTGATTCGTCGTGAGCATGTCTCGGGTTTTTACGCCCGCAACCCGGTCTGGCTTATCGAAAATCTAGGGCTGGAACGGATTCGTGCCGAGGCGTTCCAGATGGAACGCCAAGCCGAACAATTCTACCGCAAGGCGGCAAAGCGCACGTCAGATGCCGATATCCGACGTCTTCTTGGGGACCTTGCCGCTATTGAAGCCAGGCATGGCACCCTCGCCGATGATTTAGCCGTCGAACATCTGCAAGGTAAAGACCGCGATGCGGAAGACCGTACAGCCCACCGCCAGTTTGTACTGACGTGGGTCCAACCGGGGTTAGCAGGGTTAATGGATGGCTCCGTTTCGACACTGGCACCGATTTTCGCAACAGCCTTTGCCACACACAATCCCCATACCACCTTCCTGGTCGGGCTGGCCGCGAGTGTCGGCGCGGGCATTTCGATGGGATTTACCGAAGCGGCTTCCGATGATGGAGAGCTATCTGGCCGTGGCAGCCCAGTCAAGCGTGGTCTGGCCGCGGGAGTAATGACCGCTCTTGGCGGCCTCGGCCACGCACTCCCCTATCTCATTCCCCATTTCTGGACTGCGACCCTGATCGCTTTTTGCTTGGTCTTTATCGAACTCTGGTCAATAGCGTGGATTCAGAACCGCTATATGGAGACTCCTTTTTGGAGGGCTGCCTTCCAGGTCGTTTTGGGGGGAGCGCTGGTGTTTGCAGCCGGAGCGCTGATCGGCGCCGGATAATTGGATTCGTTATTGCGTTCGATGAGTAAACAATAACCGAAAGAAAAAACGCGACTTGAATTGTTGCCAGGCTGTTCCTGATGACGCCCGAGATATTGCAAAGGCCCATAGAGACACTTGCTTGCAATCCAAACAAAAAGAACCGGAAGTCCTGTCTGGCCTCCGGTTCTTTTTGTTTCCTTGTATTCGTGACAGTGGGTGGTTGAAAAAACGGTGCATCTCCTCAAATGTACAAAGATTGAGCCAAAACCATCTTGCCTGTGCAGAAGCCCCACCGCACTCCGCAACATCTATCAATCAGCACACTGATTGCATTGTTCGGGATAAGCCGGTTCAGGGAATGTAGATCGGCTTCACTTGCATAACAGACCTGACGCACCGATGCATCTTACGCGATCAGGTTATAATTTGTAGGTTTCCGGTTCTTTTACCTGAGGTTGCTCTGGTGCGGCCGGGGCGGCCGGTTTTTTCGGTTCCCGCACATCACCGGCTGTCGCTTTCTTGTGCTCATTAGGGCTTGTAGCCCCATGGAGTGCAGACTTCCCCTTTCGCCAGAGTTCTTGGGACTCCTCTTTGGTGGCATGCCAGGCGTCTTTTGATTTATCGCCCACCGCATCATAGAGTTCTTTTGAGCCGGATTTGGTTTTCTCCCAGGCTTTGCTTGATCCCTTCTTAATTCCTTTCCAGGTCGAGCTTGCCGAGTCTCGGGTGGCATCAACCACCGCCGAGGAGGCCTCTTTGACCTCTTTTCCGGCAACTTCCCATTTACTCGGTGTTTGTGATTCGACCTGCTGCTGGCCCTGTACAGTGCCCTCATCATGTGAAGACTCGGAGGCCTGCAACAGGCGGCCATGCCCCAGGGTATAGAGAAAACAAACGACTACCAGACAAACTATCCGCATCATTTTCATTGATACACTCCATTCACATCTTTGATCTCTATTGAGGACAGATACAAGTTTTGGGTATTGGTATTGCAAAATCTGCCAATACGCCCTATTTTTCTATCAATTATCTTTGATTAACAAGACGTAGCATTCTTTTCAATCGATCACACTCCTGATTTTTTTTTATTTTACCGGGCATCCAGCCAGTCGGTTTCATATTCTCTGCAGCGGAAAATACCATATGACATCTTGCAAACGAACACCATGGTTTATTCTTATCCTTCTTACCCTGTTCCCTTGGGCCTCAGCTGCTGCAACAGCTGAAGACATCCCCACAAAGTGGTCTGTTCAATCGGCTGTATCCTATGCACTTGCCCATAATCCTGATACTCGGGCAGCACTGGAACGCATAGCAGCAGCCGAAGCCGACTTTCAATTAGCCCGCTCAGCCTTTTATCCCCAGGTGGGCGTTGGGCTGGAGTATACCCGTACGGACAATCCGATGTACTCCTTCGGCAACATTCTCAACCAGGGTGTTTTTAGCAACAACATGGATTTTAACGATCCCGGTACCACGGATACACTCCAGGCGAAGGCAATTGTCCAATATCGGATTTACAACGGTGGCCGCGATCAGGCCGGTGTCGATGCTGCTCAAAATCAAAGCCAGGCAAGTGGGCAGCAAAACAAGGCCATTCGCCTGCAGCTTGAGTACAGCGTGGTTCGCGCATTCTGTCGTATCGTTCAAGCCGGTGAGGTTATTGCCGCCCGACAATCTGCGCTTAAGGCCATAACCGCCTCACTCGCTGTCGCCCGAGCCCGTTATGATGAGGGGAGCCTGCTCCAAGAAGAGGTGTTAAATCTGGAGGTCCAGCAGGCTCGCGCCCAGGAACAACTCATCCGGGCCGAGCACAGTCTACGCCTCGCACAACGCGGCTTTCTGCGATTGCTAGGTCTCAAAGAGGCACCCGTTATCCTTGATCCCCAGGCCTCACCTGTTCAGGAAATCCCAGGAGATCCGAGCATAGACCGACGAGCTGAACTCAAGGCCATGAAGGCCCAGATCAAAATGCTGGAGGCGAAGGTACGTCAGGCCAAAGGTGGGTATGCCCCCACGGCTGATCTTGTAGGTTCCTATCAGCTGGAAAAGGGCACCGCACTTGATGAGGGATCTGGTAACTCATGGTCTGCCGGTTTGCGCCTCAACTATACCCTCTTTAACGGTGGGCGAACCGGTGCCGAAGTAGAGCGGGCCCAGGCCCAGTTACGTGAGGCAAGAGAGCAGCTCCATAAGCTTGAGCTGGCCTTTAATCTGGAAAAAGAGCAGGCGCTTCTCTCATTGAACCAGGAAGAGCAACGGCTCAAAGTGACCCAAAAGATGATCCGCTCCGCGCGGGAAAGTGCTCGCCTCTCCCGATTACGTTTCAAAGAAGGGATTGTGCTCTCCTCGGAACTCATCGATACGGAAAACCGTCTCACCGATGCCTTACTCAGCCACAGCCTTGCCAGGGCCTCACGCAAAATTGCCATCGCTGACTTACGTCGCGCAGTTGGCCTACATCAATTCTTTCAAGGAAAGTAATCATGGCTCGCCCTTTTCGCTTCACCCATTGTTTAGTCTGTTTTTTGACGCTTGGCAGTGTCTTCATCCCCTCTCTCCATGCCAGTACTCACCCTCCATCCTCTCTTGCGCTGGCAACGGTACGTGCGGCAACAGTCGAGCTTGGAGAACTCCCTTCGCTGATTGAAATTGCCGGAACCATTCAATCCAAAAACAGTGCCGCCATCGCCGCCAAGGTAACCGGCATCGTCACCAAAGTTCCGGTTGCACTGGGCTCGACGGTGAAGGCCGGAGACCTGCTGGTTGCCATTTCCGCCGGTGAAATCACTGCCCGTGTCAGCCAGGCCCAGGCGCAACTGACCCAGGCCCGACGAAACCTGGAGAGAGAACGTAATCTGCTGAAAAAAAAGGCCTCAACCGAAGAAACGGTCAAGACCATGCAAGACCAGTATAACATGGCTCTGGCCGGGTACAACGAGGCGCAAAGCATGCTTGGCTATACCTCCATAACAGCTCCTTTTGACGGTGTCATTACCCGGAAAGACGTAACCCCTGGTGATCTGGCAACCCCAGGAACTCCGCTGCTTCAGCTTGAGAACAACAGTCGGCTCCAGGTGCGCACCTCTGTGCCTGAGAGCCTGGTACTCAACATCCATCCCGGCGACAAACTGATGGTCAGAGTGGAAGCAGCCCACGTCCTCACCCAGGGACGGGTTGCCGAGGTGGCCCCTGCGGCTGATCCAAACTCCCGTACAGCCCCGGTGGTCATTGATCTTGACTCCCAGCCTAATTTGCGAACAGGCCAGTTTGCCCGTGTACTGCTTTCCTCTGAGGGGAGTCGAGGGCTACTGATTCCCAAAAGCGCAGTGGTTCCCAAGGGACAGATGGACAGGGTCTTTGTCATTGAAGACGGCCGCGCCTACCTCCGCCTGGTGCGCACCGGGCTGGTCTATGATGGAATGATTGAAATTCTTGGTGGTCTGTCTGCGGGTGAAACCGTGGCCATTTCCAATAACCGTCTTCTTTTCAACGGTCACAGGGTTCAGGTCCAGCCATGAGTGAACAACAACCCCGCCATCCCGGATTTGCCGGTCGTCTGGCTGCAACCTTTGTCAGCTCCAAGCTCACCCTGATCGGACTGGTCGCCTCCCTGCTCTTGGGGTTGCTCGCACTGAGCCAACTCCCCAGAGAGGAAGAACCCCAGATCAAGGTGCCCATGATCGATGTGATGGTCTCCATGCCGGGAGCCAGCCCAAAAGAGGTGGAGCAACGACTCGCCATCCCCATGGAAAAACTACTCTACGAGTTACCTGGTGTGGAGTACATCTACTCCACCTCCTCTCCGGGCCAGTGTTTACTGATAGCGCGGTTCTACGTGGGCGAAGATTTTGAAAAATCCATCGTCAGTCTCAATCAGAAACTGCAGACCAACTTCGACCGTATTCCCCACGGGGTCTCACTGCCGCTGATCAAACCCCACACCATTGACGATGTACCCATCCTGGCGCTGACGCTGCACTCAAAAAAATACGATCACTTTACTCTGCGCCGCCTTACCGCAGAGGTGGACGACACCATTAAATCCATCTTTGAGGTGGCCGAGACCAAAATCATCGGCGGCACGCGCAGGCAGCTCCGCGTCCAGTTTGACCCGCTTTTACTGGCTGCCCGTAATCTGAGTCCTGCTGATCTGGTGCACCGTCTGACCCAGGCCAACCAGCAATCCCACTCCGGTACCCTTCGGGCCGAAAACCATGAAATTCTGCTCCAAACCGGAGCCTTTCTCCATTCCGCTAAAGAAGCGGGACGAGTCGTCGTGGGGGTGCATGGTGGCAATCCGGTCTACCTTGACGAGGTGGCCACGATCATTGATGGGCCGGAAGAGCCGCAGTCGTACGTGCTTTTTGGGGCAGGTGAGGGAAATCCCGAAGCTGCGGTCACGCTGTCGGTGGCCAAACGTCCCGGAGCCAACGCGGTGCATGTGGTTGAAACCGTTTTGCATAAGGTGGAGAGTCTCAAAGGCTCGCTGATTCCCCCGGAAGTGACTGTCAGCATCACCCGTGACTACGGAGAGACCGCTGCGGAGAAATCCAACGAGTTGCTCTATCACATGGCCATCGCGGTCTTTGGTGTGGCCCTGCTGATCCTGCTCTTTCTGGGCTGGCGGGAATCAATCATTGTCCTCTTGGCCATCCCCTCTACCCTCTCCCTGACCCTGCTTCTCTTTTATCTCTATGGGTATACCCTGAACCGGATCACCCTCTTTGCCCTGATATTTTCCATCGGTATTCTGGTGGATGACGCCATTGTGGTGGTGGAAAACATCGTGCGCCACATGCGGCTTCCGGAAAATCAGGAGACTTCACTCAAAGATATTGCCGTGGCCGCGGTGATTGAGGTAGGCAATCCGACCATCCTGGCCACCTGGGCTGTCATTGCCGCGATCCTGCCCATGGCCTTTGTGGGCGGATTGATGGGCCCCTATATGCGCCCTATCCCCATTGGTGCATCGGCAGCCATGGTTTTTTCGCTCTTGATCGCCTTCACCGTCACCCCCTGGGCGGCGATCCGTATTCTACGAAAACATGGTGCGCAAGCAGGAGGGGTTACGAAGGGGCATGATCCCGACCACGCACCCGATGACTGGTTCACTCGCCTCTACCACCGCATTATGGATCCACTCCTGGCCCATGCCGGATGGCGTCTACTCTTTTTTGCCACCATTATCGGCTTGCTGCTCACTTCATGCTCCATGGTCTACTTTGGCCTGGTGAAGGTGAAGATGCTACCCTTTGATAACAAGTCTGAATTTCAGATCATCCTCGATATGCCCGAGGGGGCCACCCTGGAGCAAACCGCCCGGGTAGCCACCGAGATGGCACTGGTTGTCGGCAAGGAACCGGAGGTGGTCAACTACCAGGTGTATGCGGGTACAGCCTCTCCCTACAACTTCAATGGTCTGGTACGCCACTACTTCCTGCGTTCTGGTTCCACCATGGCCGATGTACAGGTCAACCTCAAGCCCAAGGGCGAGCGCGACAGCCAAAGTCATGACATTGCCAAACGGGTCCGCCCGGAAATTGCCCAAATTGCAGCCCGCTACGGCGCCACGGTTGCCGTCGCCGAAGTGCCGCCTGGCCCACCTGTATTGCAGACCCTGGTGGCGGAGATCTATGGTCCGGATGATGCCAGCCGGGTAGCTTTGGCCACCAAGGTCAAAGAGATCTTTGCATCGACGGAAGGGGTGGTCGATATTGACTGGTACCGGCAAGCCCAGCGCAACAAACTGGTCTTGACGGTTGATAAGGAAAAGGCAGCCCTGAACGGGCTCTCCGAGGCAGAGATCACCCAGGCCATCGACATGGGGCTTTCCGGCAGTTCCATTGACCTCTTTCATCAGCCACGCGATAAGCAAGAAATTGAGGTGATTCTGCAACTGCCGCAGGCGCAACGGGCGCGGGTGGACAACCTGCTCAATATAGCTCTGCGACCGGCTGACAATCCCCTGGCGCCACTCATTCCTCTGCGGGAATTGGTGCGGGTCAGCAAGCAACCGGTGGATCAGCCGATCTACCGCAAAAACCTCAAGCCGGTTATTTATGTGACTGGTGATGTTGCCGGAAGTGCTGAGAGTCCGGTTTACCCGATCTTTGCCATGAACTCAAAGATCAAGGAACTCAATGCTGCTGCCTTTGGCGGGCAGAAGGGACCGATCACCATCTACAATCTCAACCAGCCCTTTCTTGAGCAACAGCCTTCCATGAAATGGGATGGCGAGTGGCACATTACCCTGGAGGTCTTTCGTGATCTCGGACTGGCCTTCTGTGTGGTCATGGTGCTGATCTATATGCTGATGGTGGGCTGGTTCAAGGATTACATCATCCCCCTGGTGGTGATGGCGGCCATCCCCTTCTCCCTGATCGGTATTTTGCCGGCACACTGGGGTTTGAACGCTTTTTTCACAGCCACCTCCATGATCGGCTTCATGGCGGGAGCCGGTATTGTGGTTCGCAACTCGATTATCCTGGTGGATTTTATCGAACTGCGCCTCAGCCATGGCCTGCCGCTGGCTGAAGCCGTGGTTGAAGCTGGTGCCATACGCTTTCGCCCCATGCTCTTAACCGCGCTGGCGGTGGTCGTGGGTGCCTCGGTTATTCTGGCTGACCCCATCTTTCAAGGGCTTGCCATCTCGCTGATGTTTGGCGAGATCGCCTCGCTTCTGATTAGCCGTATGGCGGTGCCGGTGCTCTACTTTATGGTGCAAAACCACAAGCAGAAACGGATCAACATCTGATTTTCTCCACATTCCGCACAATACAAAAAGGGCTGCTCCGCATAACCGGGCAGCCCTTTTTGTATCTCGGAGGTGGTCCTGTATGGTGTCGTTTTTTCTAGCTCGCCTCCTCTTGGAGGACCGAACGGATAACAGGTGCCAGGTCATGCAACGAGACTGGCTTCATCATGAACTCACGAATTCCCGCCTTGGTCACCCGCTCTGGAGAAAGGGCGGAGCTGTAACCGGAGCAGAGAATAATGGGCAACTCGGGCCGCACGGCAAGCATGGTGCGGGCGATTTCAAACCCTGTTTTCCCTGGCATGGTTTGATCGGTAATCACCACGTCAAAGCCCTGCGGATTTCGCTCAAAAGCAAGAAGCGCTGCATTGCCATCATTACAGACCGTGATCGTGTAGCCCAGTTGCTCCAGAAAGCTTTTGAGATAATCGGCGACCATTTGCTCGTCATCCACCACCAGGATCGATTCACTTCCCCCAACCAGCGACTGTGATTCCGGTTGTATCTGTGGCGTTTCAATTCCGGTGACCACGGGGAAAAAGACATTGATCGTGGTCCCTTCTCCTTTGACGCTCTCGACAAAAATCCGGCCTTCATGATTTTCAACAATGCCGTGAACCACGGCCAAGCCCATTCCTGTGCCCTTACCGCTGGGTTTTGTGGTGAAATACGGCTCAAAGATGCGATCGATATTGGCAGGATCAATGCCGCAGCCATTATCAATGACCGAGATTTTGATCCACTCACGCTCTTCCTGAGAGGCGGGAATCGCTTTGCGCACTATCTCCATGGCAAGAGCGATCTCACCACCGTTATCCTCTACAGCATGGAAGGCATTGGTGCACAGGTTCATAACCACCTGGTGAAGCTGGGTAGGATTGGCCAGGATGACGCGATCGGTTACCGCAATCTGCTCTTGAATGGTCACCGTGGAAGGGATAGTTCCCCTTAACAGTTTAATGACCTCCTTGAGAAGAACCCCCGGCTGTAAGAGGATGCGTTTGGTGGTTTCCTTACGGCTGAAGGCAAGAATCTGATTGACCAGCTCCGAGGCCTTCCCCCCTGCCTTTAAAATCTGGCGAATTTCGCGCTGCAGAGCGACCCCTGGAGGCAGTTTTAACAGGGCCAGCTCGGCATAGCCTAAAATGGCGGCCAGGAGATTATTGAAATCATGGGCAATACCACCGGCCAAGGTCCCGATGGCGGCCATTTTCTGTGATTGTCGCAACTGCTCTTCCAGCTGTCGCTGCCGTCGGATCTCAAAGAGTTGATCGGTACGATCACGGATTAATTCCAAGGTGCCTAGTAGTTTACCTTCATGATCATAAATCTCGTTTTCCATGGTTTCCCCAAGAAAGGCGGCCCCGTCTTTCCGCAGAAAACGTCGACTCCAGTCGGTGGGAAAATCGGCATGGCGAAACTTTTCTCCATCCCGCTCATAGAGTATGGTCTGAGGCTGCCCGACCAGTTCCTCGGGGGTATAGCCAAACATGGTGCAAAGCGCTGGATTGGCCTGCTTGATCACCCCATCGGCATCCATCACCACGACACCGTCGGGGATACTGTTGAGGGTCGAGCGAAAAAAGATTCGCTGTTCGTCAAGATCACGTATCTTGGTCCTCAATTCGGGATAATAACTCTTGCGTACCGATCGTTCACCGAGGCCGACAATCGCATCCTTCAGATCATCCCAGCTGTCACCACTAGCGGAGTGATTGGTCATGGGTTAAAGAGCCTCCTTGAAGATAGCCTCAATATCCGCGAGTTCAAATCGGCGCGGGTTGGTGACCATGCAGGGATCGGCAAGCGCTTTTTGCGCCAGAAGGGTGATATCGTCCAAGCGTACGCCCCGTTTATCCAGGCCTGATTCAAATCCAAGCTGCCGTTTAAAGGACAAGACAGCCTCGGCAACCGCCTGCGCTCGCCTCTCCGGAGCGATTCCTTGCATCTGGACACCAAAAATCTCGCCGATACGATCGTAACGCTCAGGGACCGCTTCGTAATTCCGCTTGATGACCGCATCCAAAAGCAGGGTGTTACATTCACCGTGGGGCAGATCAAGCAGCCCGCCCAGGCTATGGGCCATGGCATGAACCGCGCCCAGACTGGCGTTGGAAAAGGCTAGACCGGCTTCAAGGCTTGCAAGCATCATCTGTTCTCTGAGTTCAACATCGTTTAAGTTATCAAGCACTTTGGGGAGAGAGCGCTGGATGAGACGTATTGCCTCCAGGGCATGCAAATCAGTCAGTTGGGAGCTGGCGGAGCTGACATAGGCTTCGATGGCATGGACAAGAGCGTCCATGCCCGTGCACAGGGTCAGATCGCGATTCATGGTCAGGGTCAGACCGGGGTCAAGGAGGGCCAGATCAGGCACCATTGTTTTGCTGATGATGGCAACCTTGACCCGCTCTTCCGTATTGTTGATGATCGCAAACTGAGAGACATCGGCAGAGGTACCGGAGGTGGTTGGCAGACAGATGAGGGGAGGTCCTGGAATCTCGACATTGTCCACCCCTTTGAAGGTAAGGATATGGTTATTATTGGCCGAGACAATGGAAACCCCCTTGGCACAATCCATGGGGCTCCCGCCACCCAGTGCGATGATGATATCGCAATGCGACTGGTGGTAGAGCTCAGCGGCTTCCATGACCTCGTAGTCCCGCGGATTAGGACTCACCTTGTCATAGACAACCAAATCCACCCCGGCAGCGGCGAGAATGGTTTGCGCGCGTTCCAAAAGACCTGCCTGCACAAGCCCCTGGTCGGTCACAATAAAAACTCTGCCAGCACCATAGTTGCGTACATAACGGCCGAGTAATTCAATTGCCCCGTCACCGAAGATAATTTCTGGAGCTAAAAATTTGCGAATATTTAACTCTGTTAACATAGGCTTCCCCCTCCCCGGAGTACCGCTGACAACAGAACATTGGCTGCATAGCCTGTCTGTTCGTATCCTATGTGAAAAACTTTGATGCGTCAAACACCTTCGCCCCGTTCTTCTCTCCAAAAAATAACCTCTTGCCCTCACTCGTATTTTTTAAAACGATAGCCCCTGATCACATCACTTAAACGTCGGCAATCACCATCTATTCAGAGGCTGTAAAAGCACGTCCAAAACGATCCTGCCCCAACAGGTGAATACTGTCGCGAGCAAACAGGTCAAAAAAACTGGTATCAGCCAGCGTACAACGAAATCCGCGGCAGGTGCGGGGCCTGTGATGATAAATTTTACAGCGGTACCTCCCGTTGACTTTCTGCAAAAAGATGCACCCCTTCTCATCGGGATGGATCATATACACCTGTCCCTGGGCCAGGGCCTCGGCCTCCAGCTCTTCCATGGACCGCTCCCGCAGTTGATTTAAGCTGATATCAATACCGACATGTCCCCCCATCTTTTTTATAAAATGCACCTCATCGGGATGGAGTGCGATTTTACGATAGGACTTACAGCAGGTTCCGCACTGTCGGCAGGGAGTAAAGAGAGTGCGCAAGGCGGCTTCGTCGGGAACTTTGAGTGTATTCATTGTGGGCACCCCAAACTCTCTCTATCAGGGATAGCGTTTTTTACAGGGTCCAAAACTGGTGAACCGGATGGTGGGCAAGAATCTTTGCTGCCCGCTGTGAATAGGCAACTCCTGGGCGTTTGCCGCAGGGGGTCAGCAGACTATCCACCGTCGCCAGTACCGAAGCCTCCAGGCTCACAGGGTTGTATCCCCCTTCCAGAATAAAAAGCACCCGGTCATCACAGACCTCGTGGGCAAAAAACTTCAGGAGTTCCGTGACCACAAAAAACCAGTGGGTGGAAAGCAAGGTGCGGCTGATGGAATCATCCTCATGGCCATCATACCCAGCAGACACCAGTATGATCTGAGGGAGGTACTGCTCGACCACATTGCCAAGCACCCGGTTAAGGAGAAAAAGATACTCAGCATCTCCAAACTGCTGATGGACCGGAAGGTTGAGAGTATACCCATACCCCTTACCGATCCCGACCTCCTGGGGCTTTCCGGTAAAGGGAAAAAGTTTTTCCTGATGGATGGAGCAGAACAAGACCTGGTCCGTCTCGTTAAAAACCGCCTGCGTCCCATTGCCGTGGTGCACGTCAAAATCAAGGATTAAAATCCTCTGCATTCCATAAACCCGACGCAGGTACTGAGCAGTGATCGCCACATTGTTATAGAGACAAAATCCCATGCCCCGACCGGGCTCGGCGTGGTGTCCCGGCGGTCGCACCAGGGCAAAACCATAATCAATCTCCCCGGCAACTATCCTATCCGCCAGTTCAAGACACCCACCTGCTGCAAGCGCTGCGGTATAGAGGCTCTGTTCCATAAGATAGGTGTCGCGGTCATAGGAGAACGGATCCTGCACATTGACATGCTCACGCAGTTGCTCCTGATAAAAACTTGAATGTACCGCCTCGATATCTTCGGCAGAGGCTTCGCGGGGCCGAAAACACTGTACGCGTCCCAGGTACGGTTCTGCGGCAAGGCGTGTATACAGACGCCTTAGCCGGGCCGGATTTTCAAGAGAATGTTGAGGGATAGCATGATCAAAAAACCTCTGATCAGAAACAATACCTGGTCGTTTATGCATAGTGATACTGATAAATGGGTTCCTTGAGAAATCGCTCCCATTCCAGGCGATAGAGATAGCCGAGCCGCTGAACCTGCTGATCGGTATACGGTGTTGCCTGGACAAGCTCAAAGCCAAGTTTTTCCAGACAGCGCTGCTGCGCCAGATTGTTGACGTCGGTATACATTTCGACCCGCCTCAAACTAAGACGATCAAAGAGAAAAAGAATCAGGTATTTTTGTGCTTCGGTTCCATACCCCTTTCCTCGCATCTCCGGGTTAGCCACCTTGAGTGCGATGACTGCGGTATTGGGATCCTCAGAACGCATCCAGTAATGGATGGTTCCCAATGGTTCCCCCTCACGCAACTCCATCAAGAAGGTTTTGTTGCGCTTATTCCAGAGCATACCGGACTCGATCTGCCTTTGCATCTCCGTAACAGAGAGATGCTCCGGACTCAGGTACAAACCATAGGCAAGAGGATCGTAGCTCCACCGGGACAAGAGCTCTGCGTCGTGTCTTTCGATACGACGCAGCAGCAGGCGGATCGTAAATAACTTATTGCCAAAGATGGTCATAGCACCAGGGCCCGGAACATGGTGGGCGTACATGGGAAAGGACAATGTTCTTTACCGGCTTTCCTATTTGGTCATATTGTTCACAGCCGTCTGCAGTGAACTGCTTGAGGCCATAAGTCGCTCCAAGGCGCCAACCGTATCGCCCACCGAATCCTGGACCGTCTCTGTCGTCTTCCGGTTATCCCCGGCGGTTTGCACAACCGTTTGGATCTGCTCCATCACCTTTTGCCCATGATCATTCAGATCCGCAGCTCTGCCACTCACGTCGTCAATGGAGGAGGAAATCGTCATGATCCCGCTGGAAATCTCGTCCATGGCGCTCAAGGCCGTGTTAATAACCTTGGAGCCGTCATCGAGCATGCGCATGCCATCCTGCATGGCGGTAATGGTCTGGCGGCTGTCATTCTCCACCATTTTGACGATATTGGAAATATCGACGGCTGAACGAGAGCTGTTCTCGGCCAGTTTGCGGACTTCATCGGCAACCACGGCAAAACCGCGCCCGGCATCTCCGGCACGGGCGGCCTCAATAGCGGCGTTAAAGGCCAACAGATTGGTCTGAGAGGCAATTTCCTTGATAATATCAACAAAGCCACCGATCTTTTCCACCTGGGAAACCAGTGTAGCGACCATCTCGTTATTCTGTTGCATGGAACGATTAATCTGCTGCATCTTTTCGCCGGCCTCTGCTCCGGCCTTACGTCCATTTTCCGCTTCCGAGGAGACGGAACCGGCAAGCTGATTCACTTTTTCACTCACCCCCAGCATCTCAGTGGAAGAATCCAGCATCCGACGAATGGTGGTTTCCGAGGTATCGAGGCGCACCACCTCCTGCTCGATCGCTTCGTTCATGACCTGCATATCCTCCTTAACCTGCTCCATTCGCTGTTGGGAATCAACGACCAGGCTGGCGACCTCCCTGCTGGCATTGCTGACCAGCTGTTCCACCTCGGCCTCGGCACTGACATCAAGAACAAACTCAAGCGCTCCCTTAATGTTGCCCTTGGCATCTTTTATCGGTGCGCCGGTGTACTTGATGGCTATTTCCTGGCCATTGATCTGGGCCACGGTTTTATTGGAAATCACCTGATCGGTCTGCATGGCCTGGTTGCAGGAACAGTGCTCTGTACGACAATGGCCAGTGTTGAACAAGCTGTAGCATTTTTTTCCAATCAACTCGTCGGCACTCTGGCCAAGCGTCTGCGCTCCAGCCGGGTTAATGTAGGTGATGGCAAAATCGGTATCAACAGAGAAGATCGGTGTGGGAATAGCGTTGAGATTTTCAATCTTCTCATTGGCATCCTGGCGCTGACGTGCCTCATCGGTAATATCAAGAACAAACTCGAGCGCGCCGGTGATATTGCCTTTGGCATCCTTGATAGGGGCACCGGTGTATTTAATGGGCATGATCACCCCGTCACGTGGTCGGGCGATGGTCTCTTCACTGAAAACCGCGTCACTGTTCATAGCCCGCAGACAGGCGCATTTCTCCGTCTGACAGTGCGGTGTCTTAAAAAGTTCATAACACTTGCGACCAATAGCCGTATCAGGGGTCAGACCAACGGCCGCTGCCCCTGCAGGATTCATAAAGGTGACAGTAAAATCGGTGTCGATCGACATGATCGGTGTGGGGATGGCGTTGAGGTTCTCGATCTTGGTGTTGGCGTCGTGACGCTGACGCGCCTCTTCGGTGACATCAAGAATAAACTCAAGCGCTCCCTTGATATTGCCCTTGGCATCCTTGATGGGAGCACCGGTATACTTGATGGGAACGATCACCCCGTCACGCGGCCTGGCAATGGTTTCCTCGGTGACGATACCATCGGTTGCCATGGCCTTGGCGCAGGCACATTTCTCGGTTCGACAGTGGGGCGTCTTAAAAAAATCGTAGCATTTCTTGCCCACCATCTCGTCCGGGCTCAGTCCCACCACCGAAGCTCCCGCCGGATTCATATAGGTAATGGTGAAATCGGTATCAATGGACATGATCGGCGTGGGGATGGCGTTGAGATTTTCGATCTTCTCATTGGCCATCTGCTGCTGCTTACTCTCCTCGGTGACATCTAAAACGTATTCAAGCGCCCCCTTGATATTACCTTTGGCATCTTTGATGGGAGCACCGGTATACTTGATGGGAATAATCACCCCATCACGTGGCCGGGCAATGGTCTGCTCAGAAACCACACTGTCGGTTTTCATCGCCCGCATGCAGGCGCATTTCTCCGTTTTACAGTGCGGGGTTTTAAAGAGATCGTAACACTTCTTGCCTACAGCCTCATCCGGGCTCAACCCCACCACCCCTGATCCGGCCGGGTTCATGAACGTGATGGTGAAATCGGTATCAATGGACATGATCGGCGTGGGAATCGTATTGAGATTTTCAATTTTCTCCTCAGCCATCTGCTGCTGCCTGGCCTCATCGGTGACATCAAGCACGTATTCAACCGCCCCAATGATATTCCCCTTGGCATCCTTGATCGGGGCGCCGGTGTACTTGATGGGCACAATCACCCCATCTTTCGGTCGGGCAATGGTCTGCTCGGAGACCACACTGTCGGTTTTCATCGCCCGCATGCAGGCACATTTTTCGGTTTTGCAATGCGGCGTTTTAAAGAGATCAAAACATTTTTTCCCAATCGCCTCATCCGGAGTCAGCCCGGCGACCCCGGCCCCGGCTGGATTGATAAAGGTCACGGTAAACTTATCATCGATCTCCAGAATCGGAGTGGGGATAACATTCAGGTCGGTCTCCATCTGGTTGAGCCGCGCTTCCAGTTGTTTTTCCCGGGTGATATCCGCCATAACAACCAGAGTTTGCCCATCTCCACCAAGGGGACTGGCCTGGGAACGGTAATACCTCAGACCGCTGCCATTATTGTGCACGGCTTCCGCCATGACAGGTTTGTGCAACCGTGCCGCCTTTTCCACCGGGCAATCCTTGGTGCCGCAAAGGTGCAGACTACAGGTCTCTTCGCAGGTCATTTTGTCGATAACCTGGGACGAAGTCAGATTGAAGGTGTCATAAAAAGCCTTGTTAGCCCAAGTGATCGTACGTTTTCCATCAACCACAAACCCCACTTCGTTGCGAGTCTCCAAAATGCTCATGTCCAAACCGGCAGGTGTATTTGCTCCAGTTGCCATCGTTCCCTCCATCATCCTTTCTTAAAGTGTCGCATCCGACTGTTCACCGGGGCTTTGCAGACCACCTGCGCAGCACGCTGCTGCCAGCATTGCCTCCCCTGAAGGGAGTACTTCTTCAATCTTCAGGTGATTACGCAAAATATTGGCTACATTGACAACCAATACATGTTCCTTGAGTCCCTCATCGTTGATAAATTCAATGAGTCGATCCAGGGTATCTTTCTTGGACTGCAGCTCAGGCCGCAGCGAAGGGGTTGTATGATATTTTTCCTGTTTATAAATGGTGGTAATCTCATCAACCAACAGAGCCACCATATTGCCCCCCGCCGTGCCGATGATCAGCTTATCTTCCTGGCCCAACTCTTTACCGAGCACATTATGCTCCGGGCAGGTATAGAAGTTGCGCAGACTCATCACGGGGACCACTCGACCGCGTAGATTGATCACCCCCTGAACCATCCCCTGCTCACTGGTGAGCTGAATCAGATCTCCGCAATCGATTATTTCCTGCACATCTTTGAGTTCAATGGCGTAATGTTTGCCAATACCAAAAATAAGGTAGCAGTGTTCGGTGATAATATGGCGAGCCGAGGGCTCATCTTCCTGGATGATATTCTCTTTATTACGCCGTAGCTTGGCCATGGCGCTGATCTTATCGACCTGGGTTCTGATCAGCCCCTGCACATTGAGCAGCATGATATTGTCAAATTTCTTTGTCGAGCAGACCCCCTGCAGATGGGGCAGATGCTCTCCGGGGATAGGGAGAATCTCATCCTCTGCCACCACGAGAATCTGATGCACCTTATCCACAATCAGACCAAAAGAGAGGTCCTCCGAATGCATCACCAGAATGCGGGAATCTTCTGTGGGCATGAGATTCTCTGTGGAGCAGCCCAAAAGAACAGCACTGCAGAGCACAGGGATGGTTTGCCCGCGTAACTGCAGGGCCCCCTGCACTTTGCCGCTTTGAAAGGTTGCATCAATATTGTCGAAAAAACAGATCTCACGGGCCTCAGCCACCGGGACACCGTAGACCTGATCACGGCAGGAGTAGAGCACAAACTGCTGGTAGGTTCGTTGCCTGGTTGAGACAGCTTCCACCTGGCTCTGCCCTGCCTCATCATCTACGGAGCAGGGAAAAAGCCGTTTTAAATCGATGAGTTCCAGGGTTCGTTGACCATAATCCAATTTGATGAGATCGGTGACCACACTCTCCTGGTTCATGAGAAAGGAAGGGAGATGTTCAATGGACTGCGGCCCGATCCGGAGAACATCGCGTATATCCTCCACCAGGAGTCCATACCGTTTGCTCCCCCCCTGGACGACAACGACCTTGGCCTCTGAGCCGTACGTGGTCGTGGCAAGAGCCAGTCGTTTTTTCAGGTTAATGACCGGGATAACATCACCACGAAGCGGCATAATCCCCTCTAGAAAATCGGCGCTCGTCGGCAGGGGCTGGATTGGCTCATCCAAGACCAGTGCTTCCACAACCTGTTCGGCGGGCATGGCTATTTCAATGCCGCTGGACTGATCAAGAATAAATGAGGCAAATAACTGTTCTTTAATCACTGACTTCTTCCTTAGGGTGTAAGTCCGGAGGATATATCCCTGGCAGGGGTGCTGCGAGCCTCCAATCGGTTGAGCACCGCTTCAACCTCGCTGAAATCACTATCCTGATAGGCAATGAATCGGGGGCGGAGCTGGTGTGCGGAGGCAACTGTTTCAGCATCCGCATCGGGAAGGATGAGAACAAAAAACACCTGCTCCAAACGAAAGCGAAAGGGGGACAGAGCCTGCAACTCCTGTCTGCTCTTTGCCTGGAGTACAATGGTTTCCGGTAAGGGGTCCGGCGTTTGAAAATAGCGACGCAACTCCTGCATGTTCCAGCAATCGGTTAACGACTCCAGATTATCCAGAGCCTTGATGGAACGTTTAAGTCGCTCACCACTTTCTGTCTGGTTCGACCGAAATAACAGCACGTTCATGATAGCCTCTCTTCAGTGTTCGAACAGGTCCCACACTGTTCCCTTTGGAGAAGGCAAAGAACATGCCAGAGCGCGCGAACCGGGGATTAAAAAAAAATCTCGTATTCACAATGAATTGTGACTGATTGGCGCGCGAGACACACCAGATACAAAGCGATAGACTGTTAACTTTTGTTGACAGTGTTTTGTAAAGTGAACGAACAAAAAGAGCGTGGAGGGAAATGCGTAGAGGATTCTGTCAATGCGCTGTATTTGGTCTTGAATACAAAGCGTATGAAGCCGGCAACATCAGGTATACTTTTTCAGCAACTGATAGAGGCGGGTGCGGGAGAGACCGGAGACACGCCCAGCCTCCATGATGTTGCCTTCGCATCGGCGCAACAGGCGCCGGGTATAATCGCGTTCAAAGGCTTCCTTTGCCTCACGCCAGCTCAAAACTGCTCCATCAGAATCGCAGACGACGGTATTTGCGGAGGGCTGACACTGCACATTGGCTCGGGCATGGGCGGTCCGGATGTGCAGGGGAAGGTGCTGGGAAAAAAGTACAGGAGAATACACCGCCTGGGCAAAGGCGGATTCGATCGCCTGGGAGAGTTCATGTACGTTGCCCGGCCAGGTATACGAGCAGAGCAGCTCCATGACCTCGGGCAGGCATTCTTTGGGCTCCTGGCCGTAACGATGGACCAGGCGAGAAAGAAAATGATCGACCAACAGGGGAATGTCCCCCTGACGTTCCCGAAGCGGCGGCAGGTGCAAACTGAGCCCACGAAGACGATAGAGCAGGTCTTCACGAAACTCACCCTGCTGGGTCAGTTGAGCCAGATCACGATTGGTAGCGCATATCAGGCGAAAATCACTGTGACATTCTTCCTGACTGCCCACCGGACAAAACGTTCTTTCCTGGAGCACGCGCAGAAAACTTTTCTGGGTGGCCAAAGGCAATTCACCGATTTCATCGAGAAAGAGCGTTCCCTTATCGGCATGACGAATCAACCCCCGGTTGGACCGATCTGCTCCGGTAAAAGCCCCCTTCACATGACCAAAAAGCACCGACTCCACCAGTTGTTCCGGCAGTGCCGTGCAATCAACCACTACAAAATTCCCCCGTGATCGGAGGCTGTTGGTATGTATGGCGCGGGCAAAAGCCTCTTTGCCCGTACCGGATTCACCGGAAACCAGCACACTGGTTTCTGAGGCGGCGGCGTTGGCAAGGATCTCGAGACACTGCAGAAAACGGGGACTTTCACCGACCAATTGATCCCGCTCGACTGCTTCTATGGCCGCTCGCTTATTGTGAATAGCCTGCCGGTATTGCAGTGCTCGGGTTAACGGCAGGGAGATCTCCTTGATGATGGAACTCTTTTCGAGGTAACACCAGGCTCCATGGCGGATAGCCAGCTCGGCACCATCCGGATCGCCCTGACCGGTGATTATAATCACTTGGGGGGTGGACGGAACAGTGCGTAACTGTTCAATGGATTTCAATCCATTCCCATCAGGGAGATAAACATCAAGCAGAATGATGTCAAAATCCCCCTCCTGAGCGCTTTGCAGCCCCGCAGCCAAGGACATGGCCGTCTCGGATTCATGGTCCAAGCTCTCAAGTTTGTCGGCCACGGTTTCAGCGAGCAGGGGATCGTCATCAATGATGAGAATTTTTGCCATGTGATTTGCAATCAGCGGTCATTTTCAGGTGAGTGGAACTGAAAGACAGCCCCATACGGATTGAGCAGTCGCACTGGCTGTATTACATGATTTTCCTTAAAAATTGTCAAGTACTTGCATTTGTCGGCTCCGAATGAAACCATTCAGCGACCGCTCGTCTCCACGGAATCAGCAGAGAGAAATTGGCGAAGGGTTGCCACAAGCAGCCTCTGATCAAGAGGCTTCGAGACAACAGCTTGAATTTGGGCATGATCGATATCATTTTTCGTGAGACTCTGGCCATAACCACTCATCATAATGACCGGCAACTCAGGGTTGTGTTTTTTAAAAAAGGTGCACAGCTCAATGCCATTGCACGAAGGCATTTCCAAATCCGTCAGCAGGAGATCGTACTGGATTTCACTGTTCTGCAGATGTTCCATGGCAGCGATTCCGCTTGTCAGACTACAAATGGACAGCGTATGCCCTTTAAGGTAGAGTCTAATCACCTTGAGCACATCCGGCTCATCGTCAACGACTAGAATTCTCCCCTGCAGAGGGCCCGTTTGTATTGCCGAGCTGGGTTCCACGGGAGGCATAAAGCCACGCTTCGTTTCTCTTGCGGAACTTTCCTGAAGTTTTCCGACCAGCTCTTCACCACGATCACAGGCAGCAACGATGCGTAATAATCTTCGCTGCACAGTACCGCCGAAATCGTTTTCCTCCTCAATCATCTCTACATTGGCGCGAATAACACTAAAGATATTTTTCATACCGTGGGCATGCTCCCGGCTAAGTCGACTGACTTGCTTGGAGCTGGAATCAATAACTGTTTTTGATGTATGAAACGGATGCATAAAAACATTCCTCACGAATAAGAGGGCTTAGGGCTACCGCCCTTTTTTTCAAGAAAAGGGGAGAGATTTTTGTCGTCCGGGGAAGGTTGTTCTTGTTTACTTCCCGATCAAGAATGACTATGCTGCGCCGATATAGGGTGCGTGAAAGTCAAGGACCTGGCTCTATGTGCTTGTCTCCTCCTATCCTTTATATACCAATTTATGGACGCATAAAAATCAGGTGTCTTTTTTTATACCCCCCGGTGTTCATTATTACTGGTAGAAAATCGTGTTCAATGCTTGGGCAGGCCCCTGCCTGTAAAGCTCTTCTGATATAATTTCGCTTACCAAACGACCTGCTTCCCTCCTGATCGCTGTTGTCCTGATGGCTATTTGAGGTTTCGCTCGCGTGAATCTTTGAGAATATGAGTACATACCGTCTTCGTCCTACGGCCCGTAAGAAAAAAAAGCAACCGCTCCGATTTACCGCCACCTGTGGTTTTGGCCTGGAAGAGTTGGTTCGAGAAGAAATCAACAGTTTTGGCGGCAACTCCATCGAGACCAGCCCTGGAGCGGTCAGTTGGAACGGCACCCTGGAGACCGGTTATCGAGCCTGTCTCTGGTCACGCTTTGCCTCACGCATTCTGCTCGAGCTGAGCCGTTTTGACGCTCCTGACACCGATGCACTCTATACGCATGCTGGCAAGATCCTCTGGGATGATCACTTCACCACCAAGTCGACCTTTGCCGTGCATGCGACCCTGGTCAACTCGGCAATCACCCACAGTCGTTTCGCCTCGCTGCGCATCAAGGATGCCATTGTCGACCAGTTTCGGAAACGCTTTGGCAAGCGCCCGGACGTCAATCCTTTAAGCCCGGATGTTCGTCTCAACCTCCATGTCAACGGCACCGGTGCCTCACTGTCCATAGATCTCTCCGGCGACAGCCTCCACCGACGCGGCTACCGAACGGGTTCCGGCGAAGCGCCACTGAAAGAGACTCTGGCCGCGGCCATCGTCCGCCTTTCAGGCTGGCTTGACCGGGCCAATTCAGAGCCGATCCTCCTTGACCCCATGTGTGGTGGTGGCACCCTGCTGATTGAAGCGGCGCTGATGTACAGCGACAGCGCCCCTGGCCTCTTACGCAAAAGCTTTGGTTTTATGGGCTGGAATAAACACGACCCCCAGCTCTGGGATCGATTGATCCAGGAGGCACTTGATCGTGAAGGTCAGAATTTACCTGAAGTCTGGCCCCAGTTCCTGGGTTTTGACGCTGATCCCAAAGTTGTGGCCGCAGCCCGTAAAAACGTGATTGCAGCCGGACTACGCAACGTAGTGGTCATCAAACAACGCCAGTTGGCCCGGTTAGAGTCCCCGGGTGCCCACGGCACTCTACTCACCAACCCGCCCTATGGCGAACGACTTTCTGAAAAAGAAGCGGTCAAATATCTCTACCGTTGCTTGGGACGCACCTATCAACACCATTTTTCCGGCTGGTCTCTGGGATTTTTTACAGCCAACCCGGATTTTGGTGAGATGCTCGGTGTGGAGTGGCAACAACGCTATCGCCTCTTTAACGGTCCCCTGAAGTGTCAGCTTTTAGTCGGCCATGAGAGCCGCTTAACCGATCGCACCCCACTAAACTGGGCGTTTAAACCGCTTGAAGCAGGGAGCCCCGGTGAGGATCTGGCCAACCGGCTCATTAAAAATGCAGAACGTCTGTTCCCCATGGCTCAGGCCGAGGGAGTCACCTGCTTTCGTCTCTATGACGGAGATATTCCAGAATATAACCTGGCCGTGGATATCTACGAAGAGTGGATCCATGTGCAGGAATACGCTCCTCCAGCTTCCATAGAGGCCGGCAAAGCCAAAGAACGGTTCGAGCTCAGTCTTAAGGTCATTCGTGAAGTCTTTGACCTACCCCACAGCCGTATTTTCATCAAAACCAGACAAAAACAGAAAGGCAGTCAGCAGTACCAGAAAAAATCCAGCGTTGGGAATCTCTTTGAAGCCCATGAGGGAGGGGGCCGCTTTCTGGTTAACTTCACCGATTACCTCGACACGGGCCTCTTTCTTGACCACCGCATTACCAGAGGACGTATCAAAGAGCTTGCTCAGGGAAAGACTTTTCTCAACCTCTTTGCCTATACCGGATCGGCCACCGTGTACGCAGCTCTGGGGGGAGCGACCTCGACCACCACGGTGGATATCTCCGAGACCTATCTCACGCGGGCTCAGTCCAACCTTGCCTTAAACGGCTTTGGTGGTCCCCTGCACCAGGTCATTGAAGCGGACTGTCTGGCCTGGCTGAAAAAGACCAACGATCGTTTTGGGGTGATCTTTCTTGATCCCCCCACCTTTTCCAACTCGCGTCATCGCAAGCAGACCTTTGATATCCAAAAAGACCATAGGGAGTTGATTGAAGAGGCCATGCGGCACCTGGCCAAAGCAGGCGTACTGATCTTCTCCAACAACTTCCGGCAGTTCAAACTGGCCCCGGAACTTGAGGAACTCTTTGAGATTCGCGAAATCAGCGAGGAGACCATTCCCTTTGATTTTGGGCGCAATCGAAAGATTCACCGCTGTTGGGAAATCCGCCACCCGTTTAACCCGACAGAGAACGCCAGTGAGGTCTTCTGATGGAGCCCTATAATCCGGCTGAGGAGATCGTGGCCATTGTTGATAAAGACAATACGGTTATTGGTGCGGTCACCCGTCGGATTATGCGTCAGCAACGACTTATCCACCGGGCCTCATATATTCTTGTGTTTAATACTCTGGGGGAACTTTTTATCCAGAAGCGAAGCCAAAATAAGGATATTTACCCTGGATACTGGGACCTGGCAGCAGGTGGTGTGGTCCTTGCCGATGAGAGTTACGAAGAATCGGCCAAACGAGAACTGAAGGAGGAACTGGGCATAAGCGGAGTAAAATTGCGTCCACTCTTTGACCAGTATTATGAGGATGCCGAGAACTGTGTCTGGGGGCGTATCTTTGCCTGTACCAGCAACGGCCCTTTTTTTCTTCAGCAAGAAGAAATCGATTATGGCCGCTTTGTAGGGCTTGGAGAAATCGAGGAGCTCAACGCGGTTGAACCGGTGACCCCGGATGGGATGTCGTTGCTTGAGAAACTTCCCCATTGAGGGAAAGCCAAACTTACGCTTAATACTTGGTTTCAAAGCTCATCTGCCCTATACTGCTTGCAAGATTAACTTCGCAGTATATGAGGTTCCATGGATGTTTATATAGCCAGGCAACCTATATTTGATGCCCATAAAAAGATCTTTGCCTATGAATTGCTCTTTCGGCAGTCGCAGGGATTACAGCTGGGTCAACTCAGTGGGGACAGGGCCACGACCAGCCTGCTCTCCACAGCCTTTCTTACCGAAGGTATTGAAAAGGTTGCCGGAAACCGCCCCTGCTTCATCAACTTCACCCAAAATCTCCTGCTCCAGGAGATAGCTCCGACCTTTCCCAAAAACAAGATCATTATAGAAATCCTTGAAGATGTGGAAGCGATTCCCGAAGTTGTCACCGCCTGCAGGCGTCTCTCTGAGCTCGGCTACATTCTGGCGCTTGATGATTTTGTCTATGAAAAGAATCTGCTGCCGCTCATTGAGCTGACCAACATCATCAAAATCGACTACCGTCTCTCCACCACCGATGAGATCGAACGTATGCTCTATCGGCTCAGCCGGTTCAGCATTCGCTTCCTTGCGGAAAAGATCGAGACCTACGAAGAGTTTGAACATGCCCGCAAACTGGGCTTCCATTATTTTCAAGGCTACTTCTTTGCCAAGCCCGAATCACTGAAGATTACGGAAATCGCCTCCAACAAAATCAGCCTGATCAATCTGCTGACTGAGATCAACAAGGCCGAGCCCACGGTTGATCAACTGGAAACCATCATTGAAACCGATGTCTCCATCTCCTATAAACTTTTACGCTACATCAACTCCTCGTTTTATCACCTGCTCAAAGAGGTGGACTCCATCCGCCAGGCGATTATCTATCTGGGCGACCAGGAGATTCGCCGCTTTGTCACGCTGGTTATTGTTTCCGAACTGGCTGCAGAAAAGCCACCGGAGCTGATTCGGCTTTCGATCATTCGAGCCCGCTGGTGTCAACTGGTGGCTGAAGACTGCAAGCAGGTCACAGACAGCGGAGAGTTTTTTTTACTGGGCCTCTTTTCCCTGATCGATGCCATCTTGGATAAGCCAATGCAGCAGGTGCTGGAGATGTTGCCACTCTCCGACTCCATCAAGGAGGCACTCAGCAGTAAAGAGGGCCCTTATTCCCCCTTTCTCCTGGTGCTGCTTACCTATGAAAAAGGGCAAACCAAAGAGTGTCTATGTAATCTGCGTAAAATCAAGGCAGCCCCGGCCAAGGTATATGATCACTACCTGGAGGCGGTTCAGTTCTCCTCAATCCTTTCCTGAGCCGCCCCTGTTCTTCTAGAGTTCCGTCTTGCCCTCCCAGAGGGTGAAGAGTTGGTCGATTCCCCTGGTGGCCAGCTCAGCCATGGAGGTGAACATCTCCGGCTGAAAGGGCGCCCCTTCAGCGGTGGATTGCAGCTCAATCCAGCGACCATCACCGCTCATCACAAAGTTGGCATCTACATCCGCGTTGGAATCTTCACTGTAATCAAGATCAAGCACCACCTCGCCCTCGACCACACCAACGCTGACGGCGGCCACCGGTAGAATGGAGGGCAGCTTGGCAAGCATCCCCTTCTCCACCATCTTTTGCAGGGCCAGGCGAAGGGCCAGAGCCCCACCGGTGATTGATGCGCAGCGGGTACCGCCATCGGCATTGATGACATCACAGTCCACCCGCAGGGTGTGCTCTCCAAGCTCGGTGAGATCAACCATCATCCGTAATGAACGACCGATCAAACGCTGAATTTCCAAGGTGCGTCCCGATTGGCCGCTGCGTGCCTCACGACGGCCACGACTGTGGGTCGCGCAGGGCAGCATCCCGTATTCGGCCGTGATCCACCCCTGCCCCTTATCCTTGAGAAAGGGGGGGACTTTCTCTTCCACAGTGACTCCACAGAGAACATGGGTGTTGCCCATCTTCATCAAAACAGAGCCGTCTGCATGGGGCTGCAGGTTATATTCCACCTGCACCGGGCGCAGTACATCGGCCGGACGGTTTCTTGTCAACATAGTATTTCCTTTGGGGCTGTAGCAGATAGGTTAGAGAAAAACCAGGGTAATCCCCGGATTGGCCCGATTCAGATCCCGGTGCTGGGCAAGAAAGGGGTATTGACGCAGGAGCTGACGGCCTCTGCCGGAACGGCCCTCAAACTGCTCACCGGCAATGACATTGCGAATGGTTCCCTGGTGCTTGAGATAGGCCAGCTGCTCCTTAAGCGCCTCCTTGATGGCTCCGCCCTGCCCGCTTGAACCATACCCATGAATCAGGGTCAACACCTTACAGCCCAGGCTGCGGCTGGTGAAAAGCTCACTCTCAAATCGCTTCAGGGCCTGCTCGACCAAAGGCTTGCCCCGCTCCAGATTTACCTGCCGATGGAGTACACCGCGCTGCTGAGGACTTCCACCAGTGCAGGGAGATCCGCAAAAGGGGCAAGAGGTATGCCCCGGCTCAACTTCGTTTCCACAGACAGGGCAGATCATGATGCGTGCTCATTTCGCTTCAGCATAATCCAAACGGTTATTTTCGCCGCACCTCGATCACCTCTGGCATCTGCAGCAGATGCTGCTGCAGCCGCTGCAAGTGTTCCAGGTTCATGACTTCAATCAGGACATTGATCTCGGCAATGTTCTCCACCGTGGTCCGGGCATTGAGTTCAACAATATTGGCATCATCGGCGCTGATAGTCCCACTGATATCGGCAAGCAGGTTCTTGCGATTTTCAGAGCGAACCACCACCCCTGCCCGGTAGGTGCTGTTGGGGGTCCCGGACCAGGAGACATCCAGCCACCTGGCCGGATCTGTCGCCTTCAGGTTGAGGCAATCAGCCTTATGCACCGACACGCCCGAGCCGGTGGTGATAAAGCCGATAATGGCGTCACCGGGTACGGGCCGACAGCACTGACTGATTTTAATCAACATGCCATCCACACCATCAATATCGATGGTTGTTCGTCTTGAGGGCTCGTTTTTCGCTGCCTCGGTGGCCCGTTTGGCCCGTTCGACCATCTCGGCGATGCGTCTTTTTTCCTCGGCTTCGCGAAATTCTTCCGGCTGCAGGGTCCGCAGCAGGTGGGGGACGGTGATGGAGCCACTCCCCACACGCACCAACATTTCATCCAGAGAATTGCAGTTGAGTTTTTTCAGCAGCAGGCGCAGGTGCCCACTTTTGAGCAGCCCCTTTAAGTTCACATCGTATTTCTTCAGTTCGCGCTCGCAGATTTCCCGACCGAGTTTGAGCGAGCGCTCTTTTTCTTCACGACGCAGATACTGACGAATGCGGGTTCGTGCCCTACTGGTTTTGACCAGCTGCAGCCAGGCCCGGCGGGGGTGCTGGTTTTTCTGAGTCAGGATCTCGACAATATCCCCACTCTGCAGCTTATGTTTAAGCTGCACGATCTGGCCACTAATCTTGGCCCCGACGCAGGTATCCCCCACCTCCGAGTGAATAGAGTAGGCAAAATCAATGGGGGTGGAGCCATGGGGCAGTTCCCGCACCTCACCAGAGGGAGTCAGGGCAAAGACGTCGGGCTCAAAGAGCTCACCACGTACCGACTCCATGAACTCGCTGGGGTCTTCGACCTCCTGCAGCGATTGAACCAGCCGCTTGAGCTCTTTAAAGAGCTTGGCATCGCCGCTGGTGATCTTCTGCCCCTCTTTATAGGCCCAGTGAGCGGCAACACCTTCCTGGGCGACCCGGTCCATGTCCTCGGTACGAATCTGAATCTCGATGAACTGGCCATCGGGGCCGGAGACCGTGGTGTGCAGCGACTGATAATTGTTGGATTTCGGGGCGCTGATCCAGTCTTTGATCCGGCCGGGGACCGGTGTCCAGTCGGCGTGGACCGTGCCCAGGGCCTGGTAGCACTCCTTTACCGTGCGCACGATAATGCGAAAGGCGACCTTGTCGTAAACCCGCTCCAGGGGAATACGCTGGGCAACCAACTTTTTATAAATGGAATAGAGGTGTTTGGGACGGCCAATGATACGTACCGGCACGATCTTGGCAGCGTTGAGTTTCTGATGCAGGATATGAATGACATCATCCACATAGACCTGGCGCTCTGCCATGGTCGATTCCATATGAGCGGCGAGATCGGCGTACTCCACTGGCAGCAGATAACGAAAGGCCAGGTCCTCCAGTTCCCGCTTGAGCCACTCGATGCCAATGCGTGAGGCCAGTGGCGCATAAAGATCCATGGTCTCCCGGGCCTTAATCCGCCGCTCCTGCTCATCCACCGCTTCCAGGCTGAGCATATCCTGTAGACGATCGGCAAGCTTGACCAAAAGCACGCGAATATCGGCGCCCATGGCCAAAAGCAGCTTACGGATATTTTCCGCCTCATGGGCCAGATGCGAGTTGTAGCGGACATTGGTGATCCGGGTGGCCCCGTCGACGAGGTTGGCCACGTCCTGTCCAAACTTCTTTTTGAGTTCATCCAGATCTGCGACGTGTTCTTTAATGGTTCCATGCAACAGTCCGGCAACAATGGTGTCCAGATCAAGACGCATTGATGCCAGGGTGGAGCCAACAGCCAGCAGGTGATCGACATAGGGCTCGCCGGTCGCATAAAACTGACTGCCGTGTCGCTCTTGAATAAACTCCCAGGCGGTATTAAGAGGGCTTAAGTCAACATCACTTAGATAGCCGGAAGCCAGGGAGCGCAGTGGTTTGATATCCGACATAACAACGTTGTTTCCGTTCTAAAAAAAACTTCTTACACAGACAGGGCCAAACGTACCTGCTCGCTGAGATAGGTGACCGCCTCCTCAGGGGTAAACAGCAGGGTTTCTCCACTCTTACGGACGCGTACCTCAACCTTGCCTTCTTTAGCGTAGGTTTTCCCCACAGTAACCCGAAAGGGAATGCCCACCAGATCGGCATCGTTGAATTTAGAGCCCGGACGCTCATCCCGATCATCCAGGAGTACCTCCAGCCCCTGCTGTTGCAACGAGCTGTAGAGAGCCTCTGAGGCCTCACAGAAGGTAGCATCTTTGGGCGTCAGGTTAAGGATAGTTACCTGAAAGGGGGCCAGGGGAACAGGAAAAATGATACCCTTGTCGTCATGGTTCTGCTCAATGGCTGCGGCAACCACACGGCTGACGCCAATGCCGTAGCAGCCCATGATAAAGGGTTTCTCCTGGCCATCGCTATCCTGGAACCGGGCCTCCATGGCCTCGGAGTAGCGTGTGCCCAGTTTAAACACGTGTCCGACCTCGATCCCTTCTTTGAGCCCAAGCGAACCGCCGCAGGTGGGACAGCGGTCTTCCATGGTGATCTGACGCAGGTCACCGACAATGGCGGGTTTGAAATCACGCTCAGGATTGACACCTGTAAGGTGACAGCCCTTTTCATTGGCACCGGCCACCGCGTTGATCATGCGCATCACCTCCTGATCCGCCACCATCTTTAACGGCAGTTCCACCGGCCCGAGATAGCCTGCTGGCAGACGGGTTGCCTGCCAGACCTGATCCTCTTCCAAGGGTTCCACATCATTGGCCCCCAGCAGATTTTTCAGCTTAACGGACTGTACCTCACGATCACCACGAACCAACGCCGCGACGACCTCCTCGTCAGCCAGGTAGAACATGGTCTTGATCACATCTTTGGGCTCTACCCCTAAAAACTCGGCCACAACCTTGACCTTTTTCTTGCCAGGGGTCTGCACCTTGGCAATGGCCTCCAGTTCGACCTGGGATTCTTCTGCCTCGGGCAGGGTGATGGCTGCTTTTTCCACGTTGGCGGCAAAAGAGCACTCGTTGCAGATAACCAGGGTATCTTCGCCGGTCTCGGCAAGAACCATGAACTCATGGGAGTACGAGCCGCCAATGGCTCCGCTGTCTGCCTCAACAGCTCGAAAATCAAGGCCGCAGCGTTCAAAGATGCGGAAGTAAGCCTCTCGCATCTTCTCATAGCTTTTGCTTGCCCCTGCATCATCCATATCAAAGGAGTAGGCATCTTTCATCACAAATTCACGCCCACGCATCAGGCCAAAGCGAGGTCTGATTTCATCACGAAATTTGGTCTGAATCTGATAGAGGTTCACCGGCAGCTGACGATAGGACTGCAACTCGCGCCGGGCGATATCGGTCACCACCTCCTCGTGGGTGGGGCCAAGGCAGTAATCGCGGTCATGGCGATCCCGAAAACGGAGCAACTCAGGACCATATTTTTTCCAGCGTCCAGATTCCTCCCACAGATCCCCGGGCTGCACCATGGGCATGAGGATCTCCTGGGCTCCAGCACGATTCATCTCCTGACGGACAATCTCGGTGACTTTTTGCAGGGCAAGAAGGCCAAGTGGCAGATAGGTATACATGCCCGAGGTAAGTTTTCGGATGAATCCGCCCCGCACCAGGAGCTGATGGCTGATAACCTCGGCCTCCGAAGGTGTTTCCTTGGTGGTGGGTAAAAGCATCTGTGAGTAACGCATGGTTCAAGTCTCCGCTTGCTAAAACACGTATAATATAAAGGAAGGCAAGAAATCAGGCGCGACGCCTGTGCTCTGCCTCCAGTTTTTCCAATTCTTCCAAAAAGACTGGCAGTAAATCAGCCTCGGCCACCTTCTTGTAAATTTCGCCTTTTTTAAAGAGGATACCCACACCATTGCCGCCGGCAATACCGATATCGGCCTCACGCGCCTCACCGGGACCGTTAACAACACAGCCCATGACCGCGACCTTGATAGGGCTCTCCATGGTCTGCAGTTTCCGCTCGACCACCTCTGCCAGCGAGAAAAGATCAATACGGGTACGGCCGCAGGTGGGGCAGGAGATCATCTCCGGGCCGCGCTCTCGAATCCGTAGTGAGCGCAACAACTCATAGGCGACCCGTATCTCTTCCACCGGTTCCCGGGTAAGCGAAATACGAAAGGTATCGCCAATGCCTTCGGAAAGCAGAATGCCCAGAGCGACACTTGATTTGACGGTGCCGGGTATGAGTCCACCGGCCTCGGTCACCCCAAGATGCAGGGGGTAATCGGTTTTTTGGGAGAGCTGGCGGTAGCCCTCAATGGTGGTCAGGGTATCCGAGGATTTGATGGAGATCTTGATCTCGTAAAACCCGTGCTGTTCCAGAAGGCGAACATTATTGAGTGCACTGGCAATCAGGGCATCGGGCCGCTCGGGGGTGGGGTAACCAAACTCCCCAAGCAGATCCTTTTCAATGGAGCCGGAGTTGACGCCAACGCGAATGGGTATCCGGTGCATCTTGGCCGCGTCCACCACCCGGGCAAGTTTCTCAGGCCCGCCAAGATTTCCAGGATTGATACGAATCCCCTGAGCACCATGCTCCATGGCGGCAACTGCCAGGCGGGCATCAAAATGAATATCCGCAATGACAGGAATGGTGCTCCCCTGGCGGAGAGAAGAGATGGCCTCGGCAGCGGCCATGTCTGGAACCGCAACGCGAATGATCTCGCATCCGGCCTGCTCAAGGCCATGAATCTGCTTGAGTGTGGCCTCGATGTCACTGGTCAGAGTATTGGTCATCGATTGCACCGCAATAGGTGCTCCACCGCCAATAGCCACGTTTCCGACATGAATCTGTCGTGTTTTTTTCCGCGTAATCATCGTGGTTTTCTTTCCACTCTCATTTCACCATAATGCTGAGCGCTCTGGAGACAAACGCGCTCAGCTTCATTTACGGGAATCTTGAATAATCTAATTATTCAAGCCACCCTTTCGTTTCAAGTTTAGTTCAGCTTCCGAAGCTCGCACATAGAGCGGTACCGGGTTTTCCTCGCCAACGAAGTCGCGTTGGGTTAACAGAGCCGCTCCGCAGAAACCGATACTGGCCGCGCGCGGGTGCAGAAGGGCTGAGGAAAGCAGCTCACCCTGCGGGTTGTCCTGCAGCTGCTGGGAACAGGCAGCGACACCGGGGCCGGCAACAACTGTTGGCGTGGTGATTTTTGCTGAAAGCTCTTCCGGAGAGAGCACTTCAACCTCGCCCGTGCGTTGCCAGCACCCTTCCTGTAGCTGGTAACAAGCTGCGTATACCTGCTGTTTGCGAGCATCAAGAACCAGGTAGACAGGTTTGTTGCCGGGGGTAAGTTGCAGGGCCAGCCCATCCAAGGTGGGGACGCCAATGAGAGGACGATCCGCAGCCATGGCGATCCCTTTGGCTGCGGCCATACCGATACGCAGCCCGGTAAAGGAGCCAGGGCCCTGGCTGACAGCGATGCCATGGAGATCGTTCCAGTTCAGGGAGAGTCCTTCCATGAGCGCACTCACAGCTCCCAACAGCCGCCTGGAGTGGGTTACCTCCGGTTGCAGGGTATTTTCGCCAAGCACCTTGCCGGTTGCCCCATCGCCTCGAGTGATGGAGACAGAACCGCAACCAGTTGCGGTCTCAATGGCCAGGATCAGGACATCAGCCATCGTTTCACCAAACGCAGGATATCGTTATAAAAAACAAAAACCATAAGAGTTCCCAGAATGGCAATACCAATCTTCTGACTGATCTCCATGGAGCGTTCACTTAAGCGGCGACGGCGTACGGCCTCCAGGGTAAGAAAAACAAGATGTCCACCATCAAGAACCGGTATGGGCAAAAGGTTGAGAATCCCCAGGTTCACACTCAAGAGCCCCATGAAGTATAACAGGTTCATCCAACCGGCTTCCATCTGCTGGCCAGCAATTTCAGCAATGCGAATCGGCCCCCCCAGCTCACTGGCCGGAATCACCCGTTGCACCATTTTGACAATGCCCATCACCGTCAGATAGCCGAGGTTCCAGGTCTGCACAAAGGCGGCCTGCAGGGACTCGCCCACAGTGGAATCTACATAGTGAATCTCTTCACTACGGACAATACCCAGCATGTAACGTTGACCAACCACTTCGCCGAAAAGGTTTTTCACCTCCTGCATGGTGGGTTCGCCGCTCACCTTCAACTCTTTTCCTTCGCGGATGACCTCAAGGGTAACCTCGGCTCCCTGGCTGCCCTTTATGGCATCAGAGACCTGCTGCCAACTCTGCATGCCCTTTCCGTTGATGGTAAGAATTTCATCACCGGCGGCAAGGCCCATCACCTGGGCTGCGGATCCCGGATTCACGGCTCCGATACGGGTGGTATCGACAGCTTCGGGCATACCGGCCAGGGAAAACATGCTAAAAAATAGAACAACAGCAAAAAGCAGATTAAACAGAGGCCCGCCAAAGATGATGCCAAAACGCTGCCAGACGGTCTTATGGGAAAAGGATCGGTGCTCTTCCACCTGTTCGACCTCATCTCCGTCATGCTCACCATACATTTTGACATAGCCGCCAAGAGGAAAGGCACTGACAAGATACTCGGTTTCCCCCCAGGTGCGCCCAACAAGCTTTTGCCCAAAGCCTAGCGAAAACTTCAGCACACGCACACCAAAAAGTTTGGCAAAAAGAAAATGCCCGAATTCATGAACAAAAATCAAAACACCAAGAACAAGTATAAAAGATAAAAGAGAAACCATGAATATCCCGAAGAGCTATGTTCGTTCTCGCATCAGTAGCTCTCTCAAAAATCGACCGGCCCAGAGGGCAAAAGCCAGAAGAGAGACATCTGGTGCGTACTTAGACGATGGTTACCGCGCAGGCGTAGTCTCCTGCGCTATGGGTTTTTCAACTAGCCAGAATGTCGCATGAACATTTTGTGTCAAGTGGAGAAAAAAGACGAAAACAATCTCTTGCGGTGGTGGAGCCTTGCCTGGCATTTGAACAAAATATTCACCGCTGGTCAGCCCGGACAACACCACCTTCTGCAGTATTTTGGCAATAAAGAGAGTCGACGAGATTCATAGCCAAAAAATGTGAATCTGACTCAGGCTGACCTGGTGAGAAATCCGATCTAGAGGGCCGTTATTACCTTATGGGCAGCTGAACGGGCAGCAGCATCCGCTGCAAGGATTGCATCCAGATCCAGCTCGTTTGCCAGTGGTGCCTGGGACAGGCACGCTTCTACAGTACGGGCAATATCCAGGTAGCCAATTTTTCCTTCAAGAAAGGCGTCCACCGCCACTTCATTGGCCGCATTGAGCACTGCCGGCTGCACGCCGCCTGCACGTAAAGCGTCAAAGGCAAGACCTAAGGCAGGAAAACGGATCATATCGGGTTGCTCAAAGCTCAAATCGCTACACTGCGATAAACTAAGACGGGGGAGCGCCAAGGGCAAGCGTTTTGGATAGGTCAGAGCGTAGCCTATGGGAATTCGCATATCGGGTATGCCCAACTGGGCTACAACCGAGCCGTCCACAAACTCAACCAGGGAATGGACAATTGATTGTGGATGAACGACCACTTCAATGCGTTCAGGCTCCATGGAAAAAAGCCAGCTGGCTTCGATAACCTCAAGCCCTTTATTCATCAGGGTGGCGGAATCGATGGAAATTTTGCGCCCCATGGACCAGTTGGGGTGAGCTAGCGCCTGCTCGGGCTGGGCGATGCGCAGAGCGTCGAGATCCCAATCGCGAAAAGGTCCTCCAGAAGCGGTCAGGATAAGCTTATCCACATCCTGGCTACGTCCGGCTTCAAGGGCTTGGAAAATGGCGCTGTGCTCGGAATCGATGGGCAAGAGGCGCACACCATGGCGCTGCACCTCCTCCATGACCAGGCGCCCGGCCATGACCAGTGTCTCTTTGTTGGCAAGGCCGATATCCTTACCGGCACGGATGGCGGCAAGGGTCGGAAGCAGGCCAACAGCACCAACAACGGCGGTGACCACCATGTCTGCGTCGGCCAGGGTGGCGATGGCTGTATTTCCTTCTCCCCCACTCAGGATTCGCGAGCGATAGGAGGCGGGCAATGTATTGGCCAGCTCTGCTGCCAGATCGGGACGGCCAATGGACACGCATTGCGGATTAAATTCCAGGACCTGCTCGGTAAGAAGTTCGACGTTACTGCCAGCAGAGAGTCCGACAATTTGAAACTGTTCGGGAAACTGACGAGCGATGGCCAGGACGTTGGTACCGATGGAGCCAGTCGAACCAAGAAGGGCTATTCGTTTCATTGCAGCCATTGAAAGTAGATCAGATAAAAAAGAGCGGGACCGGTAAGCAACAGACTATCCACTCGATCAAGAAGACCACCGTGCCCCTGGAGTATGGTGCCGGAATCTTTGACTCCAACCGATCGCTTAATTAAAGATTCGGTCAGGTCGCCACAGATGCCGATGCAGATAAGCACAACGGCTGCCAGCAACAGAAAGAGGGGGTGAGCTGGCTGAGGGAAGAGAAGATTCACCCCTTCGGCTGCAATTACTCCGGCGGCGACACCACCAATTCCGCCCGCCACAGTTTTTTTAGGGCTAATCAGCGGAAAAAGTTTGCGCCTGCCAAAGGTCTTCCCGGCGTAGTAGGCTCCGGTATCAGAGCCAGCAATCATGGCAATAAACAGGAGAAGCCAATACTCCCCCTGAGGGAGGTGTCGAATCAACACCAGATGAGCAAGAGAGCCCGAGATATACAATGCCGCAAAGCCAGCAAAAACCAGGTAGTGCAATCCGTCCTCAAGTTTGCCATACCCCTGCAGAGCAAGACAAACGAGAAAAAGCAGAGAGCTAAAAAGCCCCACGGGCAGAAGCTCAAGACGACCACCGGCGACACAGGCCACCGGAAACAGGGAGGCAAGCAGAGTCAGGATGAAACGAAATCCAGAAACCTGGGGGCAGGTCATACGGAAAAATTCGAACAACGCAACACCGGAACCGACCAGTCCAACACACCAAAAGAGAAAAGGCGTCCCCACAAAGAGCAGTACAAGCCAGCAAACTGCCAGGAGAACGCCGGGGATAACACGATTCATTGTCTTTTACGCACCGCTGACCTGGGCTCCGGTTTGACCAAAACGTCGTTGCCTCTGGGAGTAACTGTTGAGGGCGGCCAAGAAGGCCTCTTGATGAAAATCAGGCCACTTAACCTCGGTGAAATAGAGCTCTGCGTACGAGGCCTGCCAGAGCAGGAAGTTGGATAGCCGGTTTTCGCCACCGGTACGGATGAGGAGATCAGGGTCGGGCTGACCAGCAGTAAAGAGGTGCTCACTGATCACAGCCTCGCTGATAGCACCAGGATCAAGAGTTCCGTTCCGGCAGTCATGCCCGATCCGTGTGATTGCCTCCACCATCTCGGCACGTCCGCCATAGTTTAGGGCGAGATTAAGGGTCATTCCTGTGCAGGAACGCGTTTCGGCGATGCTCTTTTTCAGGATTTCCTGCACATCTGCAGGCAGTTTTTGCATCTGGCCAATGCAGTTCAAACGAATATCGTTTTTGAGCATACTGCGCAGTTCGCTTTGCAGATAGTTTTTCAAGATGCCCATCAGACCACTGACCTCCCCTTCGGGCCGTTTCCAGTTTTCGGTGGAAAAGGCGTAAAGAGTCAGGTAACCAATGCCTAATTTACGGGCAACCTCAACTATCTCACGAACCGTGTCTGCTCCGGCCTTGTGTCCGAAAAGACGCGGACGGTGGCGCTCCTGGGCCCAGCGTCCGTTACCATCCATGATGATGGCTACGTGCCGGGGTATGGTGCTTTCAGCTTCTTGGGTCTCCACGATAGCCTATGTTTGCTCTACCGGCTCTATCAAACAGCCATAACTTCTTTTTCTTTACCGCTGACAATCTCATCGATCTGTGCAATGAAACTATCAGTCGCCTTCTGGGATTCATCTTGAAGACGAAACATATCATCTTCAGAGATGTCTTTATCCTTCTTCATTTTTTTGAAGGTATCGTTGGCGTCCCGACGAACATTACGAACAGCGACCTTGTGCTCTTCTCCCAATTTTTTAACCTGCTTGACCAGCTCTTTACGACGCTCTTCTGTCAGAGGCGGAATAGTCAGGCGAACAACATTGCCATCACTGCTGGGCGTGAGGCCAAGATCAGAGGCGAGGATGGCTTTCTCAATAGATGCCAGAACCTGGGGGTCCCAGGGTTTAATGGCAATCATATTGCTCTCGGGAATGGTGAGGGCGGCGACCTGTTCCAGAGTCATCTGTGACCCATAGGCGTTGACTTTCACACCATCAAGCAGGCTCAAAGTGGCACGACCGGTACGAATCTTGACCAGATCACGTTTCAACGCCTCAATGCTTGAGGCCATTTTCTCATTGAGTTGATCGATAACGGCGTTTGACATACTTTCCTCACTTAAATGCACAACCCCGTCAGGTTAAGCCTGGCGGGGTTGTCACGTTTTTTCAGTTGGTAATCAGGGTTCCCACATCTTCCCCGGTGACGGCCTTGACGATATTGCCAGGCTTTGTCATATCGAAAACAAAAATAGGCAGATTGTTATCGCGGGCCAGGGAAATGCCTGCGGCATCCATGATCTTGAGATCATCACGCAGGACTGTGGAAAAGGTCAGGGAATGATAGCGTATAGCATTGGGATCCTTTTCAGGATCACGATCATAGACCCCATCAACCCTGGTGGCTTTCATGATCACATCGGCCTTAATTTCTAAGGCTCGAAGGACGGCGGCAGTATCTGTGGTGAAATAAGGATTACCAGTTCCCGCCGCGAAGATAACCACCCTTTTATGCTCCAAATGATCGAGGGCTTTAAGACGCTCGTAGGCTTCACAGACATTGAGCATGGTGATCGCCGACATAACCTTGGCCGGAATACCGAGGTTTTCCAAACCGTCCTGGACAGCCAGAGAGTTCATAACCGTCCCTAACATGCCCATGTTATCGGCGGAACTCCGGTCCATACCACCTGCAGCCCCGGCTACGCCACGAAAGATGTTTCCCGCTCCAATGACTAAGGCGAGTTCAATTTTGAGGTTGTGCAGCGCTTGAATTTCTTGCGACAAGTACTTAATGACGTCCGTGCTGATGCCGTAGGGACGATCTCCCATAAGGGCTTCACCACTGATTTTCAAAAGGACTCGTTTGAATTTCATATCGCAGCTCTCCTCGTCACTTGTCTTTCCCACATTATGTCCATGGGTCATAGGTTAACAACGTACCCTCGGAGGTCCGGAAAAAATTATCCCAGCTGAAAACGGGCGAATTGCTTGATGGAGATATTCTCACCCATTTTCGCAACAAGCTCATTGAGCAGATCCTGAACGCTCAGGTCAGGGTTCTTAACAAACTTCTGCTCAAGCAGACAGATCTCAGAGATGTACTTCTCAATCTTACCGGTTACAATTTTTTCTACAATATTCTCAGGTTTACCAGAATCCAAGGCCTGTTTTACATAAATTTCCTTTTCACGGGCAACCATTTCGGCAGGAACATCTTCACGGGTAACAGAGACAGGGCTGACCGCGGCGATGTGCATGGCGATGTCTTTTGCAAAGGCCTTGAAATCATCGGTTTTGGCGACAAAGTCGGTCTCGCAACCTACTTCAACCATAACACCGAGCTTACCACCGGCGTGGATGTAACACTCTATGACCCCTTCTTTAGTCTCACGGTCTGCGCGTTTGGCAGCAACCGCAAGTCCTTTCTGGCGAAGCAGGTCTACAGCTTTCTCCATGTCACCGTCAGTCTCGGTAAGAGCCTTCTTACAATCCATCATACCGGCATTGGTTTTGTCCCGGAGCTCTTTTACCATCTGGCTTGTAATTGTCACAGTCGTTCTCCTTCGTCAACGTGCATTAAAACACATATCGTAGTCAACAGTATACGCAAAACCGACAAAGAAGCCTGGTGGCCACTTTGTCGGTTAATCAAACAGGGGTATAAAAAAAAGGCAGGAATTACTGCTCGTCCACCTTGGCAGCCAATTCTTCTTCGGCGCCAGCGGTCATAGCTGCTTCAAGGTCGTCGATATCAGCAGCAGTCTCCTCTCCGCGGCGGGATTTGCCCTCAAGGACAGCTCCTGCCATGGTGGAGGTAATAAGTTTAATTGCGCGAATAGCGTCATCGTTACCAGGAATAATGTAATCGATGCCGTCAGGATCACAGTTGGTATCAGTGAGCGCGATGACCGGAATACCAAGTTTTACAGCCTCGCCAATGGCGATATCCTCATTTCTTGGATCAACGACGAAAAGGACATCGGGAAGGGTACGCATATTTTTGATTCCGCCGATATTGCGATCAAGCTTTACACGCTCTTTTTCCATCATGAGGATTTCTTTTTTAGGGAAACGGTTGATTGAACCATCTTCCTGCATAGCCTCAATTTTTTTCAGACGATCTACGGAATGTTTGATGGTCTGAAAGTTGGTCAACATGCCACCGAGCCAGCGATGATTGACAAAGTACATGCCGCAACGCTCGGCTTCTTCCTTAATGATAGCCTGCCCCTGACGTTTGGTGCAGACAAAAAGGACAGAACCACCGTCGGCAACGATGTCAGCAAGTGCTCCGTAAGCCTTGCGAAACAGTTTCATGGTGACATCGAGGTTCACAATGTAAATCCCATTTCTTGGCCCGTAGATGTAGGGTTTCATTTTGGGATTCCAGCGGCGGGTCTGGTGACCGAAGTGCAGACCAGCTTCCAACATTTGACGCATATTTACAGCTGCCATGTTATCTCCTGATTGTATTTTGGTTAGTCCTCCATCCTGTCGGCCGATTCCACCTGTGAGGTGAAACACCTGGACCTAATCGTCAGGATGTGTGTGATAAGGGGCATTGCCCCCAAAATAAGACAAGCTCGGTATACTAGCATGATATGATCTAATTTACAAGCTTGTCTCTTCCTAGGCTAAATTTTAATTAAGAGCGGGTAAATGGGTTATTTTTTAAGCAAACGCTTACGCCCCCCAAGGATACTTTCAAGCCATTTAAAGCTGAATTGCAACAAGGATTCATCGTCTTTCTGAATGCGCCTGCGTTCATCCTTGGGAAGTTTAAACTGTTCAATAATATGATGTTGCTGCGTATAAGAACGAAAATCATCTATATTATACACAGCCATAAAAGCGAGACGTTGATAAGGACCAGCCTGCCCTTCTCCAACCCAGGGGTTTGTGGCAAAAAAGGCATCGAGTTCGGCCCAGAGATCGTTCATAAGATTGCACTGATGCAGGTTTTGATCCCGCTCCCACTGCTTCAATGTATAGGTTCTGGATTCAAAATGCCCCTTACAGTAAGGATGGTGGGTTAAAAAATGGTGCACTTTGATATCCCCCCCCTTTCCTGTACACTCAAGGCCACGCTCCAAGGGGTAGGTGCGGCATGAAGTCGGTCGATTCACATACACTGTGCAGCCATCACCGCTTAAAAATGGACAGGAGCGGGCAGTATCATCGAACAGCTTGAGGCGAAGACCGGGGAAATACGGGTGGCTTCCCTCTGTCAGCTCTGTATATCGTTCAATGACTTCACCACTTGTAATGCCCAGTTGCTTCTTCAGTAAGAGAATATCGTATGGATACAGCGGAAGGTGAACATCTCGGCAACATTTGAGAAAACAGGGAACATCTGGATGACAATGAAAGGTAAAGGGATCCTTTCCTATGGGCTCTCGATCTTGAGGTATTAAGGTATCGTATTCCATGCCATGCATTTATAGAGAAACATGTGAAATGGGAAAGAATACAGACAAAATAGAAAAAGATGACCACTGCGTATGCACAGAGTCGGGGCGTATTCCCAAATCCCATACAAAAAAAAGCTGGTATGATGTTTCATACCAGCTTTCTTAACATTCAGATATCAAAGGAGGGTGAGTGAATTACTCGTCTTCCGTCTCCTCGATAATATCTTCGTAGTCAACAAGCTCCAAAATGGCCATGGGAGCGGCATCACCAGCGCGGTTACCGGTGCGAATGATACGAGTATAGCCTCCCTGACGATCCTCATATTGGGAACTCAGCTCGTCAAAAAGTTTAGCCACAATGTCTTTGGAGCGAATGTAGGACAAGGCCTGACGACGAGCGTGCAGGTCGCCACGTTTGCCCAAAGTAATCATTTTCTCCGCAACACGCCGTGCCTCTTTTGCTTTGGGAACTGTGGTAACAATCCGCTCTTGGTCGAGCAGTGAGGTCACCATATTGCGCAACATTGCCTCACGGTGGGATGCTGTCCGGCCAAGTTTACGACCTGCCTTTCTATGTCTCATGGTCTTGTCCTTTTCTCTCTAAAAGAGTCCTATATAAAACTGTGGATTACTCTTCCAGTTTTTCTTCGCGTTTATCTGGGGCTACCCAGCCCTCGTACTTCATGCCCAGCGTGAGGTTGTGCTCGGACAGCAGGGCTTTGATCTCGTTGAGTGATTTACGACCAAAGTTTTTGGTTTTCAGCATCTCAGCATCGGTTTTATTGACAAGCTGCCCGATAAACTGAATTTGTGCGTTTTTCAGGCAGTTAGCTGATCGAACTGAAAGTTCCAAATCCTCAACGTTTTTATCAAGAAACGGTGGGTAGGCTTTACTGTCATCTTCCTCATCGGCATTTTCTGGCGCCTTGGCAATATCTTCGTTAAAGTTGATGAAGATGGTCATTTGCTCTTTGAGGATTTTTGCTGCATAAGCTAAGGCATCCTGCGGTTCAACGCTTCCGTCGGTCTCGATTTCCAGCGTCAGGCGGTCAAAGTCTGTCTGCTGGCCAACACGGGCCTGGCTGACAACATACTGAACGCGGACGATGGGCGAGAAAGAGGCATCAATGGGGATAACCCCAATAGGTTGCCCCTCTTTCTTGTTATGCTCGGCGGAGACGTATCCTTTCCCCCAGTGAACCTCAAGCTCGGCGCGGAACGTCATATCACTGGTCAGAGTGCAGATATGGAGGTCTGGGTTCATAACCTCAATAGAGCTTCCGCCATTGATATCACCAGCAACCACTTTGCCTGGTCCCTGTTTCTCAATCACGACGGTGCGAGAATCAGGCCCATTGAGTTTCAAACGAACCTGTTTAAGGTTCAAAATGATTTCAGCAACATCCTCGTGAACGCCATCAATGGTAGTGAACTCATGCAGTGCATCGTTAAAGCGTACACTGGTGATGGCTGCACCACGAATGGAACTCAACATAATTCGTCGTAACGAATTTCCGATGGTTGTTGCGAATCCACGCTCAAGGGGCTGACAGACAAATTTTCCGTAGTCACTTGAAAGTGAACCTTCGTCGACTTCAAGTTTTTCAGGAGCAATGAGGCTATGCCAGTTTTTGTAAAAGGGATTGTCGTCCCGGATTTCTTGTGCCATGCAATACCTAACGATTGAAGTTACTTGGAATACAACTCGATGATAAGCTGTTCCTGAATTGGCATCGTTATTTCTTCGCGATTTGGCAATGCTTTAACTACACACTGAAACTTAGGCTGATCAAGCTCGAGCCAGCTGGGCAATCCACGACGGACGGCGCCTTCGAGGTTATCAATAATCACCTCATTTTTCTGATGTTTCTCTTTTAAGGAGATAACATCACCAGCTTTGACCTGATACGAAGGGATGTTCACCTTCTTGCCGTTAATCAGAAACAGGTTGTGTCGAATCATCTGTCGCGCCTGATTCCGGGAGCTAGCAAAGCCGCTACGGAAGAGTGCATTGTCAAGGCGACGCTCCAGCATGATCAGCAAAATCTCACCGGTTACACCTTTAGCGCGGTCGGCTTTTTCGTAATACCGGCGAAACTGCGCCTCAAGCATGCCATACATTTGCTTGACTTTTTGTTTTTCCCGCAACTGTACAGCGTAGTCGGACACTTTGCGAAATTTATTCTGTCCATGCTGCCCAGGGGCGAAGGAGCGACGCTCAAAGGAACACTTGTCTGAGTAACAACGGTCACCCTTGAGAAACATCTTAAGATTTTCACGTCTGCACAGCCTGCAGGATGCGCCTGTATATCTAGCCAACTTTTACCTCCAAATAGTATCCGATAAGATCTCTGACTGTGGTACGGATAGTTGAGTGTTGCCTCTCAAACTCTTCTTCTTTTAGGTGGTTTACACCCATTGTGAGGAAGCGGGGTAACATCGACAATACGGCTAACGTCAAGATCAACACCTGTAAGGGCACGTAGTGCTGCTTCACGACCTGGTCCAGGGCCTTTTACACGGACCTCCACCTTACGAAGGCCATGCTCTTTAGCCTTGGACACTGCATCGTTGAGTGCGTTCTGGGCAGCAAACGGGGTGGATTTTCTTGATCCTTTGAAACCAAGTACACCTGCGCTTGACCATGAGATGGTGTTGCCCTGACGATCGGAAACAGTGATTACTGTATTATTAAATGTGGAATAAATAAAAACGATCCCCTCGGGAACATTTTTCTTATCTCTTCTCTTAACTTTTGTATTGACCTTGCCTGCTTTAGCCATAGCGACTCCCAATTACTCTTCAGTCAGAACAGTGCGAGTGATAGTTATTTCTTACGAACAGCTGCACCGCGTCTGGGACCCTTCCGGGTGCGGGCATTCGTTTTAGTTCTTTGACCTCTTGCCGGTAAACTACGACGATGACGACGACCGCGATAACAGCCGAGATCCATAAGACGTTTAATGTCCATGGAAACCTCGCGCCGACGGTCACCTTCTACAATGTAGTCACTCTCAAGAACGATACGGATACGGTTAACATCATCGCCGCTCAGATCATCACTGTTCATCTGATAAGGAAGATCGACCTTATCGAGAATTTGGCGAGCAGTCGTTAATCCAATGCCGTAAATATAGGTCAAAGCTCGATCCATGTGTTTGTTGCGTGGCAGGTCCACACCAGCTATACGTGCCAAATCCGTGCTCCTTTATCAGAATCTTGCTAGATTAATTAACGACCGGTTATCCTTGCCGTTGTTTGTGTTTTTTGTTAGGGCAGCTTACCCGTACAACACCTTTACGTTTTAAGATTTTGCATTCGCTGCAAATCTTTTTTACTGACGAACGTACTTTCATATTTCACCCCGAAACGTTTATCGTTTTCCCTTCCCGCCTTTGGACCTGAAGGTTACCCTTCCTCGAGTCAAATCATAGGGCGACAATTCAACGGTGACCCGGTCGCCGGGAAGAATTTTAATATAATGCATGCGCATCTTTCCGGAGATGTGCGCAAGAACCTTGTGCCCGTTGTCCAGTTCTACCTGAAACATGGCGTTGGGCAACGGCTCTACAATAGTTCCTTCAACTTCGATGGCGTCTTCTTTAGCCATAAGCAATATCGCTCCCGTTATTATACGAGCAGAAAATTTTAATTATATATCGAACAAAAGCCGAATAATCAAGCCTTTTTGTACTATTTTAGTCTTTTGCAATAATTCTAAATCATTCTGGCGGCTGATCACTTAATATAAGCGGCCCATCCTTGGTGACAGCAACGGAGTGCTCAAAGTGGGCTGAAGGCTTTTTATCAGCAGTGATGACGGTCCACTGGTCCCTGAGAATTTTCACCTTAGCCACTCCAAGGTTGACCATCGGTTCAATTGCCAGAACCATTCCCTCACGCAAACGCGGGGAAGCCTGACGTTGAACGTAATTTGGAATTTCAGGCGGTTCGTGTAGTTGGGAACCGATACCGTGTCCGACGAATTGGCGCACCACTGAAAAGCCATGTGCTTCACTATAATTTTGTACTGCTCTTGAAATATCTGAAATACGGTTCCCGATGACGACCTGTTCGATACCCTTCATCAGAGCCTCGTAGGTGACATCAAGCAGCTGCTGCACCTTGTCGGGGATTTTCCCCACAGCGACGGTGACGGCGGCGTCACCATAGAATCCCTTGTAAAGCGTACCAAAATCAAGAGAGATGATATCGCCGTTGCGCAGGTGCTTTTTCCTTGAGGGAATGCCGTGAACGACCTCTTCGTTGACAGAGGCACAAAGGCTTGCCGGAAATCCCTTATAGCCTTTAAAAGCAGGGACCGCACCATGGTCCCTGCAATATTCCTCAGCCAGTTTATCAAGCTTGTGGGTGGTTACTCCTTCGGCGACATGACCACGGAGGAGATTATGAACCCCCGCCACTATTCTGTTAGCCTGGTGCATGAGCGCAATTTCATCAGGCGATTTCAGCGTAATGGCATTTTCGCTGGCTATCACGATATCTTACCGTCCCTTACGACCGGATTTAAGAAATCCATCGTAATTTTTCATGATCATGTGCGATTCAATCTGAGAAATTGTGTCAATGGCTACACCAACAACAATGAGCAGTGCTGTACCGCCGAAATAAAACGGCACATTGAGTTTGCTGATAAGAATGGTGGGCATGACACAGACCGCACTCAGATAGATAGCGCCTACGACTGTAAGCCGGGTTAAGACATAATCGAGAAACTCTGCCGTCTTTTTGCCAGGACGAATTCCCGGGACAAACCCGCCATTCTTTTTCAGGTTTTCAGCAACGTCATCGGCCTTAAAGGTGACCGCTGCATAGAAAAAACAGAAAAAGACAATCATCGCTACATACAGCGAGTAGTAGTAGACAGTTCCAGGCGAGAATGCTGCTGAAAGCTGCTGTACCCAATCCACCTGGACAAATGAGCCGATGGTGGCAGGGAACATCATGATCGATGAGGCAAAAATCGGAGGAATTACACCGCTGACATTTAACTTCAAAGGCAGATGTGACGATTGGCCCCCATATACTCGCCGGCCAACAACACGTTTGGCGTATTGGATGGGGATTCTCCGCTGGCTTGTTTCAATAAAGATGATAAAGCCTACAACGAGAAAAATCAGTGCTATGATGATGGGCACAAAGATCAGAGATAGTTCACCTGATTTGATAAATTCGACGGTATTTCCGACAGCAGCCGGCATACGAGCGACAATACCTGCGAAGATAATCAGGGAAATACCGTTGCCGATCCCCCTTTCTGTCATCTGCTCGCCAAGCCACATAATAAATGCGGTCCCGGAAGTGAGAGTGAGAACAGTGAGCAACTTAAACTCGATACCCGGATCAATAACGATCGGGACTCCGACAGGGCTGGTCATGCCCTCCAGACCAGAGGCAATGAAAAAACCCTGGATTACGGAGAGAAGCACCGTCCCATAGCGGGTGTACTGCGTAATTTTACGACGGCCGGCCTCCCCTTCTTTGGAAAGAGCTTCCAACTGAGGGATGACAACAGTGAGCAACTGAATGATAATGGAGGCTGAGATGTAGGGCATAATTCCTAGGGCGAAAATGGAAAATCTTTCCAAAGCGCCACCGGAAAACATGTTGAACATGCCAAACAGCGTGTCCGCATTCTTGGCAAAGAATGCGGCCAAGGCTTCTCCATTAATCCCGGGGGTAGGAATCTGTACCCCCATCCGATAGACCAAAAGCATAAAGAGAGTGAAGATCACTCTCTTTCGCAGTTCAGGTATATTTGCAGCACCGACTAGACCTGCCATGTATTAGCCCTCGACAGTTCCACCGGCTGCTTCGATCTTTTCTTTAGCCCCCTGGCTGACTTTATCCACCTTTACGGTCACGGATTTGTCAAGCTCACCGTTGGCAAGAACCTTCACAAGAGCATCCTGTTTAACGATTCCGGCTTCAACGAGGGCATTTTTGTCAACCACGGCACCACTTTCAAACTTGTTGAGGTGGTCCAGGGTTACGATGGCGTATGCCTTTTTGAAGATATTGTTAAAGCCACGTTTGGGCAGGCGGCGGTGCAGCGGCATCTGGCCACCCTCAAACCCTGAACGTAAGCTGTAGCCGGAGCGTGAACGTGCACCTTTGTGACCACGGGCAGAAGTTTTCCCATGACCGGACCCAGGTCCGCGCCCTACTCTCTTTCTATCCTTACGAGCGCCCTCATTTGGCGCCAAGGTATTCAATTTGAGCACGATCAGTCCTCCATCTTTATCAAATGCTGAACTTTGTTCAACATGCCGCGTAACTCAGGCGTGTCTTTACGGGTCACGGTTTTATACATCTTGGTTAAACCCAAGCCAACCAGAGTCGCACGGATGGCTTTAGGACTTCCGATACCACTTTTTACTTGAGTAAACGTTACTGTTTTTTCCATGGTATACAACCCCTCACAACCTTATGCCGCAATCTCTGCGACGGGCTTGTTACGCAATTTTGCGATCTGCTCTGCACTACGCAGGTTTCTCAATCCGTCCATGGTGGCTTTCACCAGGTTATGGGGATTGTTCGAACCCAGACATTTGGTGAGAATATTCTGCACACCCGCTGCCTCAAGTACAGCACGAACCGCACCACCGGCGATAACACCAGTACCGTCAGAAGCGGGTTTGAGCATAACAGAGCCTGATTTAAATTTGCCTACGATGTCATGGGGAATGGAAACATCAGTCAAAGAGACGAGTTTCATATCCTTGCGTGCCTGCTCGATCCCTTTGCGAATCGCCTCAGGTACCTGGTTTGCTTTACCCAGTCCGTACCCTACTCGGCCTTTTCCATCTCCTACAACTACGATGGCACTGAAACTGAACCGGCGACCACCTTTAACAACCTTGGCCACGCGATTGATATAGACTATTTTTTCGATGAGCTCTTCTTGAGTTCCTTCTTTAGCTCGCTTAAAATCAGCCAAGAAACACCCCCGTCGTTAATTTTGATCCACTCGTTGAGAGTGTTTTTGTTAAAACTGAAGTCCGCCTTCGCGGGCACCCTCAGACAGTGATTTTACACGTCCGTGGTAGACATTGCCACCGCGATCGAAGACAACCTGCTCAATGCCGGCAGACTTGGCTTTCTCGGCGATTTTAAGCCCTACCTGTTTCGCCTGCGCACATTTATCGCCTGCATCGTCAGCATTGAAGTCCTTGTGTTCGGTGGACATGGAGACCAAGGTTTTATGCTGGGTGTCATCGATAATCTGGGCGTAAATGTGGCGGTTGCTACGAAATACGCACAAACGGGGGCGCTGGCTGGTCCCGGTGATTTTGACGCGAATGCGCTGTACCCGTTTCTTTCTTGCCTTTACTTTCGGATTAGTTTTGGCCATGGTCGGTTATTCTATATATAAGTTTTTATTTTTTACCGCCGGCCTTGCCGACTTTACGTACAATGTGTTCGTCAACGTAACGAATACCTTTGCCTTTGTAGGGTTCAGGTTTTCTGATTGCACGGATCTGAGCTGCAGTCAACCCGATAAGTTCTTTATCAATTCCTTCAAGGGTAATTGAGTTATCCTTATCAACGGTAGCTGAGATGCCTGCCGGCAGGGTAAAATCAACGGGATTGGAGAACCCGACGTTGAGCGTCAGGGTCGAACCTTTTACGTTCGCTCTATAGCCAACCCCCTCAACCATGAGTTTCTTAGTAAATCCCTGATCTACACCAACGACCATATTGTTAATCAAAGAACGGGTCATCCCCCAGAAGGCCAAAACCTTTTTGCTGGTTCCCTTGGGAGAGAAAACCAAGGTGTTTTCTTCCTGGGCTACGGCAATCTCAGGGCGAATATCGCGTTCGAGATTTCCCTTTTTCCCCTGAACTTTGATATGTGTTCCTTTTATTTCAACCTTCACCCCACTGGGGATCGGAACGGGTTGTTTTCCTATTCGTGACATTAGGATCTCCTTTCTTCAGCAAATCGCAAATAAATTACCAAACTTCGCAGAGAAACTCACCACCAACATTCATCTCACGAGCCTGCTTGTCGGTGATTACGCCTCTGGAAGTTGTCAGAATACCGATCCCAAGTCCGCTCATAACATTGGGGATCTGGGTGGATCGGTTGTACTGACGACAGCCAGGTTTGCTGACTCTACGGATACCCGTTATAACCAGTTCGTTGTGCGGTCCATATTTCAGGTCAACCTTCAAAGTGCCTTGAGGGCCCTCATCACTGATCTGATAATCGGTGATGTACCCTTCTTCTTTCAACACTTTGGCTACGTTGACCTTCAGTTTGGACAGTGGCATCTCAACTGAACTGAAACGCGCTTTATTAGCATTTCTAATTCTTGTCAGCATATCTGCCAACGGGTCACTCATAGACATTGAATAATCCTCTACTTTATAAAAATTGGCTTTGTATGAGTCCGATTACCAACTAGATTTTGTTACGCCAGTGATCTCACCTTGAGAAGCCAACTTGCGGAAACACAATCTGCAAATGCCAAACTTACGGTAATACGCTCGTGCTCGCCCACACAAAGGACAACGATTGTATCGTCGTACTTCAAATTTAGGGGTACGTTTAGCCTTGGCAATTAATGATTTTTTGGCCACAGAATCCTCCTAGAAGCTCTACTCTGCTATCCGTCTCTCAGGAATTATTTTTTTCTAAAGGGCATTCCAATAGCATCAAGCAAAGCTTTAGCCCCTTCATCTGTTTTGGACGAAGTAACGATGGTTACATTCAGTCCACGAATCTGATCGATCTTATCGTAATCGATCTCCGGAAAAATGATGTGTTCGGTAATGCCCATGGAATAGTTACCGCGTCCATCAAATCCTTTAAAAGATACGCCGCGGAAGTCGCGAACACGAGGCAGCGCAACGTTGATTAACTTGGAGAGAAAATCATACATACGCTCGCTGCGCAGGGTAACACGTGCACCGATCGGCATACCTTCGCGAAGTTTAAAGGTGGCGATGGATTTCTTTGCTTTGGTAACGACTGCCTTCTGACCGGCGATCCGGGTCAGCTCTTCAGCTGCCTTCTCAACGATCTTCGGGTTCTGAACAGCCTCACCAAGGCCCATATTGAGAACAACCTTCTCAACACAGGGGATGTCCATCACGTTTTCAATCCCCAGCTGCTTCTGCAGTGCGGGTTTAATTTCGTTCTCGTATTGTTCTTTTAATGTGCCCATTCTTTACTCCGTAAGCGAGAATGCCGTCATTTAGATGCTTCGATGGTAGCTTTGCACTTTTTGCAAATGCGAACCTTGGTGCCGTCATCAAGGATCTGCTTACCGACACGTACAGTCTCGGCGCATTCTGGGCACACCAGCATGACATTGGAAATATGAATGCCAGCTTCTCTTTCAATGATCTGTCCGGATTGGGTAGCGTCGTTGGCTTTCTGGTGTTTTTTAATCATGTTGATGCGCTCAACGACCACACGGTCCTTGTCGCGATCTACACGCAGCACTTTACCAACCCGTCCCTTATCTTTTCCAGCAATGACCTCTACTTTGTCATTTACGCGCAAATTGCTTTGACCTTGACGCATATCGTAATCCCCTTAATTATTTAGGTAATTGAGGTAGTGTTTATAATACTTCAGGAGCAAGGGAGATTATCTTCATGAAGCCAAGTGATCTCAGTTCACGAGCAATAGGTCCAAAAATACGCGTTCCGATGGGTTCACCACTGGTGGAAAGCAGTACGGCAGCATTTTCATCAAACCGAACCGTCGTATCTTCCGGACGTTTGATAGCCTTAACAGTTCGCACGACGACAGCATTGAGAACATCCCCTTTCTTGACCTTGGCATGGGGAATCGCCTCTTTTACCGTCACAACAATAATATCACCAATACGTGCATAGCGCTTTCTGGTGCCACCAAGAACTCTGATACAGAGTATTTTCTTGGCACCGGAATTATCGGCTACATTCAACACGGTTTCAGTTTGGATCATGACCTCACCCGATTATCTTCTCGATTCGTTTCTAAAGCTGATTATTAGGTGCTTTGGATTTATACAGCACGCTCTACAATGCTTCGAACCAGCCATCTTTTCTTTTTGGACAAGGGACGGCATTCTTCGATTACAACCAAATCACCGATCTGGCAGTCATTAGATGCGTCATGAGCCATATATTTGACTTGTTGCCGAATATATTTCCCATACAGTTTATGGGGGACTTTACGCTCGACGAGAACGACGACGCTCTTGTCCATTTTATTGCTGACAACAAAGCCTTGTCGCGTTTTTTTTACGTTTTCGCTCATTGTATTTTCCAAGTCTAAAATTAATCAGCTACGCTGCTTGGTTTTGTTTTTCAGCAAGAATAGTCTGTATTCTAGCAATATCTTTACGGAGTTGATTGAGTTTAGCAGGATTTTCGAGCCGACGGATACCATGTTTAAACTGGAGTTTAAACAGATCTTCACGAGTCTCTTCTTCCTTTTTCAGCAAGTCTTCGACGGCTAAACTTCTCAGATCTTTTGCTTTCATATTACTTTACTCTTACTGATCAAAGTGGTGGGAAATGGAAGCTTATAGCTTGCAAGCCGCAGGGCCTCCATGGCCAGTGCCTCAGGTACCCCTTTGAGCTCATACAGGATACGACCGGGACGAATGGTGGCAACCCAGTACTCCGGCACACCTTTACCCTTACCCATACGAGTTTCAGCCGGTTTTTTGGTAATCGGTTTATCTGGGAAAACCCGAATCCAAAGTTTACCGCCACGTTTTACTTTACGGTTAATGGCAATACGGGCAGCCTCAATCTGTTGGGCGGTCATACGACCACAACCAACAGCTTTGATTGCGTAATCGCCGTAGGCAAGCTCAGCGCCTCGGCTGGAAACGCCGTCCATTCTGCCTTTAAACTGTTTTCTATGTTTAACTTTACGAGGACTTAACATATCTCAACTCCTAAGAAATTCACCGGGCGCGAAGATCTGGATCAGTTGGCCTGAGCCTGGCTGTCTGCGACATTTTGGGTCTCAGCCAGTACTTCACCCTTGAAGATCCATACTTTGACGCCGATGATTCCGTACGTGGTTTTTGCTTCGGCGGTTCCGTAATCAATGTCGGCACGTAAGGTGTGCAGCGGTACCCGGCCCTCTTTGAACCATTCGGTACGTGACATCTCAGCGCCACCGAGACGACCGGAACAGGAAATTTTAATGCCCTGCACGCCAAACCGTAGAGCAGAATTGATCGATTTTTTCATTGCCCGGCGAAAGGCAATACGCCGCTCAAGTTGCGTAGCAATGTTTTCGGCAACAAGCTGGGCATCAGCCTCAGGGCGACGCACTTCCTGAATGTCGATGAAACAGGCACGTTTAAATTTCTGCTCGAGATCTTTTTTCAACCCTTCAATCTCAGATCCCTTTTTACCAATAACGATACCGGGACGAGCAGTGAAGAGTTTAATTTTAATCTTTTCACCGGTGCGCTCGATAATAATTCGAGCGATCCCCGCATGGTAAAGACGTTTTTTCAGATATTTGCGGATCAGCTGATCCTGATGCAGATTGCCTGCATATTCTTTATCAGCGTACCAAATGGATTCCCAAGAGCGTGTTATGTTAATACGCAGTCCGATGGGATTTACTTTTTGTCCCAAGATAACCCTCCGTTCCCTCAGCTAATATTCGTTAATTGATGAATTTAGGCTTCATCCACGACAACAGTGATATGACTGGTGCGTTTCAGAATGCGGGTAGCACGCCCTTGGGCTCTTGGACGAAATCGCTTGAGCATCGGCCCACCATCCACCATGATTTCTTTTACATAGAGGCTGTCCACATCTACAGAATCACGCTGATCAGCATTAGCAACAGCAGACTCAAGCACCTTACGAATAATTTGGGCGGCCTTTTTAGGCATAAACCGTAGGGTGGTCACAGCAGTATCGGCTTTCATACCACGGACTACATCTGCGACCAGACGCGCCTTTTGTGGTGAGATACGTATATACTTAGCGACGGCTTTTGTTTCCATCGTGTTCACTCCTCAGGATCTTTCCTGCAAGATCTATTGTTACTTGCGGCCTTTTCTATCAGCTGCGTGCCCGTAGTAGGTACGGGTCGGTGAAAATTCACCCAGTTTGTGGCCAACCATATTCTCTGTTACATAAACAGGGATGAACTTGTTTCCGTTGTGGACGGCAAATGTAAGGCCAACCATCTCCGGGAGAATATCTGACCGACGAGACCAGGTTTTGATCACCTTACGAGAACCACTTTCCTGGGCCTGCAACACTTTCTTCATCAGATGGTCATCGACGAAGGGGCCTTTTTTTATAGATCGAGCCATTCCTAGTATCTCCGTGTACTATTTCCGTTTATTGACGATATCGCGATCAGAAGCCTTGGGCTTTCTGGTTTTGTATCCCTTGGCAGGCATACCCCAAGGTGAACATGGATGACGTCCACCAGAGCTTTTACCTTCACCACCACCCATGGGGTGATCAACAGGGTTCATTGCGACACCGCGTACAGAGGGACGGATACCTTTCCATCGTGAGCGTCCGGCCTTTCCTAATTTTGCACTACCATATTCAGTGTTGCCCACCTGACCAATACAGGCGCGACAATCTTTATGAAAGCGACGAACTTCACCGGAGGGAAGTTTTACCAAAACCTGGTTACCATCTTTTGCCATAAGCTGAGCAGAAGCACCGGCAGAGCGTACAAGCTGTGCACCCTTACCAATTTTCATCTCGACATTATGAATGATGGTACCAAGGGGAATATTAACCATGGGCAGACAATTACCGACCTTAATGTCAGCATCAGCACCGGCAACAACTGTGTCGCCAACGTTAATTCCCTTGGGTGCGAGAATATAGGTTTTCTCACCATCGGCATACACCAAGAGTGCCAGGTTTGCAGAACGGTTAGGATCGTACTCAATGGCACTTACTTTTGCCGGTACCTGCTCTTTATTCCGCTTCCAGTCGATAATTCTATATTTGCGTTTGTGGCCGCCACCTTTATGACGTGAGGTGACCCGGCCGTAAACGTTACGCCCACCGGTTTTTTTCAGTGTTGCCGTCAGGGATTTTTCCGGCCCCTTACTCGACAGGTCGTCCTGACGAATAGAGACATGATGACGGCTTCCAGGTGATGTCGGTTTATGGATTTTTATAGCCATTTCTCTTCCTATAATCGCAGCTGACGAGGCTTAATGATCGCTCGATCAAAGCTCGTCAAGGAAATCGATTTTCCCTTCTGACAAGGTGATGTATGCTTTCTTCCAGTTACTGGTGTGGCCAGCGGAACGTGCGCCAACACGTTTCTTTTTGCCAGTCATATTTGCAGTGGCAACCTTAGCAACAGTAACGTCGAACAAGCTCTCGACAGCCTCTTTGATCTCGATCTTATTGGCGCGACGATCAACCTTGAAGACAACCTTGTTCTCAGTCTCTTGGAGAAAGTTGCCTTTCTCAGTCAGGCACGGCTTTTTGATAACTTCGTAGATAACTTTCATACCTGAACCCTCTCCTCGATTTTAGCAAGACTGGATTGGATGAGCATCAATTTGGAATGCTTGAGGATATCGTATACATTTAGCCCTTCAACCGGCAGCACCGTATACCCAACCGCATTGCGTGAGGAAAGGCTGATCTGCTCGTCAACGCCTTCGGTGATAACCAGACAGTTATCAAAGGCAAACTTGTCCATAACCTGAACAAAGTTTTTGGTTTTGACTTCGGGCAACTCAAATTTATCAATGACAACCAGGTTGCCTTCCTGGTTGCGTGCGCTCAGCGCCATCTTCAGAGCCAGACGCTTAACTTTTTTAGGCATGCTGTAGCTGTAATCACGCGGTTTGGGACCAAACGCGGTTCCGCCGCCACGCCATACCGGAGAGGTACGGCTACCGGAACGGGCACGCCCTGTTCCTTTCTGACGCCAGGGTTTCGCTCCACCGCCGCGGACTTCGCCACGGGTTTTGGTGCAGGCGTTACCGCTACGACGATTTGCTCTCTGCATGCAGACGACTTCGTGAAGAATGCCGGTGTTGACTTCCACGTTGAAAACGGAATCGTTGAGCTCAACCTCGCCGACTTTTTCTGCTTGAGTATTTAGAATTTCACAAACTGCCATGAGAATCTCCTTAAAAGCAGTCCAGGATTACGCTTTTGAATAGATATTGACTACTCCGTTCTTTGCTCCTGGTACCGTTCCGCGAACGAGCAAAACGTTGTCTTCAGTACGAATGTCAACAACTTTCAGATTTTTCTGAGTAATAGTATCATTTCCCATGCGTCCGGGGAGTTTCTTCCCCTTGACGACACGGGCTGGCCAAGCACTGCAGCCAATGGAACCGGGTGCACGATGAAAGTTAGAGCCATGAGTCTTGCGACCACCATGGAAACCGTGACGTTTCATTACCCCCTGAAAACCGCGTCCCTTACTCTGACCAGTGATGTCGATCATCTCGCCTACAGAAAGCACTTCAGAAAGAGTAATTTCCTGGCCTACTTCGTAAGCTTCGGGATCTTCGATTCTGAACTCTTTAACGTGGTAGAATCCTTTGCCACCTGACCGCTTAAAGTGTCCTGCTTCAGGTTTGTTCAAACGCGAGGCTTTCTTCTCAAGAAATCCAACCTGGATAGCGTTATATCCTTCTTTTGCTACAGTTTTTTTCTGCAACACTGTGCAAGGGCCTGCTTCGATGACGGTAACCGGGATTGATCGGCCATTTTCATCATAGACCCGAGTCATTCCCAATTTACGTCCTAATATTCCTTTTGTATTCGGCATCTGTCTACCTGGAGTCAATTCTTAATCACTTAAAGCGATTATTTTTTGATCGATCAGTTTTTGCTTAGCCAACCATCAGGGAAGTTTAATTTCCACGTCAACTCCAGCTGAAAGTTCAAGCTTCATCAGCGAGTCGATGGTTTGTTGTGTCGGCTCAAGAATGTCGAGCAGTCGGCGATGGGTTCGCATCTCGAATTGCTCGCGAGATTTTTTATCCACGTGAGGCGACCGCAATACTGTAAATTTTGAAGTACTCGTAGGCAGCGGGATAGGACCAACAATAGTAGCGCCAGTCCGTCGAGCGGTATCTACGATTTCTTTGGTGGACAGATCAAGGAGCTTATGATCATACCCTTTTAATCGTATACGAATTTTATCTGCAGGAATCATAACTCTCCTTTTATTCGATAATTTCGGAGATTACACCGGCACCAACGGTGCGGCCACCCTCGCGAATAGCGAAGCGAAGACCAACTTCCATGGCGATGGGGGTAATCAATTCGCCGGTGATATGTACGTTATCACCAGGCATGACCATCTCTACACCATCCTCAAGAGTACAGACGCCTGTAACGTCGGTTGTCCGGAAGTAGAACTGAGGACGGTATCCGTTGAAAAACGGTGTGTGACGTCCCCCCTCCTCCTTATTGAGGATATAGGCCTCAGCTTTAAACTTTTTGTGAGGTGTGATGGAACCCGGTTTGGCAAGAACCTGACCACGTACAATTTCTTCACGTTTTACGCCACGGAGAAGCGCACCGATATTGTCACCAGCCTGACCTTCATCAAGCAGCTTGCGAAACATCTCGACACCGGTACAGGTGGTTTTGGTCGTTTCACGAACACCAACAATCTCGATCTCATCACCAACGTGGATAACGCCACGCTCAACACGACCGGTGGCTACGGTACCACGACCGGAGATAGAGAAAACGTCCTCAACGGGCATCAAAAATGGTTTATCAATGGCGCGCTCAGGCTCAGGAATGTAGCTGTCGACCTGATCCATGAGGTCCCATATGCACTTTGCTTTCTCCTCGTCTTCCGGATTCTCAAGTGCCAACAGGGCAGACCCCTGAACGATCGGAATATCGTCGCCGGGGAAGTCGTATTTGTCGAGCAGTTCACGAAGCTCCATCTCAACCAGCTCGATGAGTTCTTCATCGTCGACCATGTCACATTTGTTCAGGAAGACAACGATTGCAGGAACACCAACCTGGCGAGCCAGGAGGATGTGCTCACGGGTCTGCGGCATGGGACCGTCTGTGGCAGCCACAACCAGGATGGCGCCGTCCATCTGCGCGGCACCAGTGATCATGTTTTTGATGTAGTCAGCATGGCCGGGGCAGTCCACATGGGCATAGTGGCGACTGGGGGTCTCATACTCTACGTGAGCAGTAGCGATGGTAATACCACGCTCTTTCTCTTCCGGTGCCTTGTCAATGTCACTAAAGTCAGTGAAAGCGGCCTGACCTTTGGTGGACAGTACACGGGTAATAGCTGCAGTCAGCGTGGTTTTACCGTGATCGATATGACCAATTGTTCCAACATTGACATGCGGCTTAGTCCGCTCAAATTTTTCCTTCGCCATCTTCTGCACCTCAACTCGGGCTATACTCGTTATACGCCTTTAATTTTATGAATAATCGCTTCAGCGCTTTTTGCGGGGATCATCGCAAAGTCGCTAAACATCATGGTAAATGTGGCTCTACCCTGGGTGGCGGACCGAAGGTCCGTTGAATAACCAAATAACTCCGCCAGAGGAGCCTTGGCATGTACCACCTGCCTGTTTTGCTCAGCGTCAACGCCATTCACTTGAGCACGTTTTTTATTTAAGTCGTTGATGACATCACCGAGGTATTCCTCTGGGGTAACTACATCCAGATTCATGATCGGTTCCATCAAGACCGGTTCCGCCTGACCGACTGCTTTACGACAGGCCATGGTCCCGGCAACACCAAAAGCCATTTCAGTTGACTTCTCCTCATCAAAGGATCCACCAACCAGAGTCACGGCGACATCCATCATCGGATAGCCAACAATGGGGCCGCTATCAAGGCTATCAAGAACACCGCGCTTAATCGCTTCGATGAACTGAGCAGGAATCTGTTTTTCATCCACTTGGGAGAGAAACAGCTTTCCGCTCCCCTTCTCACCAGGGGCAACCTCAAGCTCAACATGACCGTACTGCTCTTTGCCGGTTCCTATTGCTTCGAACCGACCTTCAGCCTGCGCAGTCTTGGTGATTGTCTCACGATAGGCAACCTGTGGCTTACCGACGTTGGCTTTGACCTTAAATTCACGGATCAACCGATCGACAATAATTTCGAGGTGCAACTCGCCCATTCCCGAAATAATAGTCTGGCCTGTTTCCTCACTTGAGCTGATCTTAAAACTTGGATCTTCCCAAGCGATTTTCTCAAGCCCTTCGGCAAGAACACCCTCATCAGCCTTTGTCTTCGGCTCGATGGCGATGCCAATAACAGGCTCTGGAAACTCAATAGCTTCCAGAAGGATAAAGTCGCCGTTAGCACACAGCGTATCCCCTGTTCGCGTAAATTTAAGGCCGACCAAGGCACCGATATCACCAGGCCCGATCTGATCGACTTCCTCACGCTTATTTGCGTGGAGTTTTATTAATTTCGAGATCTTCTCAGTTTTCCGTTTACTGGGATTGAAAACCTTATCGCCGAGCTTCAGGGATCCTGAATAGACTCGAATAAAAGATAAGTGCCCAACATACGGATCACTTTGCAGCTTAAATACTAGCCCACAAAATGTCTCGCTCCTCACTGGCTTACGGATAAGCGGCGCACCGTCCTTATCCATCCCCTCAACCGGGGGAACATCTACGGGTGATGGTAGATACCATGTGATCGCATCCAAAAGAGGTTGAACCCCTTTATTTTTAAATGCTGATCCGCACAGTACCGGCACCAGGTTCAGTTTCAGCGTGGCTTGGCGCAACGCATCTCTGATCTCACCGGGAGCGATCTCTTGATCGTTTAAGTATTTTTCCATGACGCCTTCATCGAAGTCGGCCAACTTCTCGATAAGCGCCACTCTCGCGGCCGAAGATTCTTCTATTAGTGCATCCGGTATTGGGTGCTCATTGATGAGCTGTCCTTTTGAATCTTCATCAAAGGTCAGCATCTTTTGCTCGACGAGATCGATGATACCTTCAAAGGTATCCTCTGCTCCGACAGGCAAGGTGAGCGCTACCGGTGAAGCCCCTAAGCGGCTTTCTATTTGCTCAAGACATCGTTGAAAGGATGCCCCGATGCGGTCCATCTTATTAACAAAAGCAAGACGAGGAATGCGGTAATGGTCAGCCTGCCTCCAAACTGTCTCAGACTGTGGCTCAACTCCGCCGACGGCACAAAAAACAGCAACAACTCCGTCCAAGACTCGCAAACACCGCTCAACTTCGACGGTGAAATCGACATGCCCTGGGGTGTCGATGATGTTTATCTGAAAGTCCTTCCACGCGCAGGTGGTGGCAGCCGATGTAATGGTAATGCCCCTTTCCTGCTCTTGCTCCATCCAGTCCATGACAGCCGTGCCGTCATGAACCTCACCGATCTTATGCGACCGGCCTGTATAATATAGAACCCGCTCGGTGGTTGTTGTTTTCCCAGCGTCAATATGGGCCATAATGCCTATATTGCGCACCCTCGACAAAGGATCAGAATCACCCACGGTCGGACACCTATATTAAGTTCGCTTTTTCATCTTCTCACGAAAAAGTGACCGATGTTGGTAATCCAACACGGCCACTTTGTCAAGAAAAAAAACAGCCTCTTGTATATTTTTACCTCTAACTACCAGCGGTAGTGGGCAAACGCTTTGTTTGCCTCGGCCATTTTATGGGTATCGTCTTTTTTCTTTACGGAAGCTCCACGACTGTTATAGGCATCGAGCAATTCAGCCGCAAGCTTGTCTGACATGGCCTGACCGGACCGACTTTTAGCAAAAGCGATAATCCAGCGGATAGCCAAGGCATTGCGGCGTTCAGGACGGACCTCAACAGGAACCTGGTAGGTTGCACCACCAACACGACGACTCTTAACCTCAACGCGTGGGCGGACATTCTCCATGGCCTCTTCGAAAATGACGAGCGGCTCCTGATCAGCTACCTTGGTTCCGATAATATCCATCGCATCATAAAAGAGACGACGTGCTACAGTTTTTTTCCCATCGACCATCAGGCCATTGGTGAATTTAGAGACCAGCACTGAGTTGAACCGTGGGTCCGGTGCAACGGGTCGCTTATCCAGCAATTTTTTACGTGGCATATTTGTAACCTGTTTCGCTTACTAACGGATGTTATTTAGGACGTTTAGCCCCGTATTTGGACCGACCCTGACGACGATCGCTGACACCAAGTGTATCAAGGGTACCACGAATAATGTGATAACGAACACCAGGTAAGTCCTTTACACGACCACCACGAATCAGCACAACGGAGTGCTCCTGGAGGTTATGCCCAATACCAGGAATGTAGGAAGTCACCTCGATTCCGTTGGTCAGACGCACCCTGGCCACTTTACGCAACGCCGAGTTCGGTTTCTTGGGTGTTGTGGTATAGACACGCACACAAACGCCTCGCTTCTGCGGACAAGATTGCAGGGCCGGCGTATTGGTTTTTTTGGTTTGCTTCTTCCGTCTATTTCTGACGAGTTGATTAATAGTGGGCATGCAAGCAGCTCCTTTAATATATACGATCAAGCTCCACCCCATAGGGGCAGCCAAGCATGAAAGATTGAGTATTTACCCGATTCGGTCACTCAGGTCAAGTGATATCTTCGTTAGTTGTCCTCGTAAATCCGATATCGCTTCAATCCGGTTCCTGCAGAGATCAAGCGACCCATAATTACGTTTTCCTTAAGGCCGGAAAGATCATCGATTTTTCCAGCCATAGCAGCATTCGTGAGGACCTTGGTGGTCTCCTGGAAGGAGGCTGCGGAGATGAAGGAGTCTGTAGACAGAGACGCCTTGGTCACACCCAAGAGCAGCGGTTCGGCCGCTGCGGGTTGCCCCCCTTCTTTCAACATGCGCTCATTTTCTTCCTGGAACTTCCACCATTCAACCTGTTGGTCAAGCATGAAGCGAGAATCGCCAGGGTCGGTGATGCGAACACGTTTGAGCATCTGCCGAACAATGGTTTCAATGTGTTTGTCATTGATCTTGACACCCTGCAGGCGATAGACCTCCTGGATCTCATTGACCAGGAAGCGTGCCAGCTCCTCAGCCCCTTTGACTCGTAAAATGTCATTGGGCAGACGAATACCTTCCATCAGCTGATCACCGGCTTCAACCCAGTCGTTTTCATGCACAGTGATATGTTTAGCCTTGGGCACCAGGTATTCTTTGGGTTCACCGATTTCGGGCGTAACAACAACCCTTCGTTTCCCTTTAAGGTCTTTCCCAAAGCTGACTCGACCGTCGATCTCGGTGATCACCGCCTGCTCCTTCGGTTTACGCACCTCAAAGAGCTCGGCAACACGGGGCAGACCACCAGTAATATCTTTGGTTTTGGTCGTTTCGCGTGGAATCTTGGCGATGACGCTACCAGGAGCGATGATATCCTGCTCATCAACGGTAATGATGGAACCAACCGGCAGCGGATAGCGGGCGGCAAGATCACCGTCGGAAAGCTTCATGGTCCGACCACGCTCGTCCTTGATGGTCACGCGCGGGTTCATCTGCTTATTGGAACTGACCGTAGTAATAACCTTAGAGGCCTTGCCGGTAATCTGGTCGACACGTTCCTGCATAGACTCACCCTCGACGACATCGCCATATTTGACCTTACCGCCGACCTCGGCCACGATAGGTATGGAGAAGGCGTCCCAATCAGCAATGACTGCTCCGGGTTCAACCATGTCTCCATCCTGGAAGCGAAGCGTCGCACCGTAAGGAACAGGGAAACGTTCACGATCAAGTCCCTGATCGTCAAGTACGGTGATCTCTGCGTTTCGGTTCATAACGACCTGCAGGCTCTCAGAATTGGTAACCGAATGCAGGTTTTTATAACGAATGGAACCGCCGCGCTGGCTGCGGACCTCGGCCTGTTCCACTGAACCACGGGCTGTACCACCGATATGGAAGGTACGCATGGTCAGCTGGGTACCGGGCTCTCCAATGGACTGGGCCGCGATAATACCAACAGCCTCACCGATGTTAACCATGTGACCACGGCCAAGATCACGACCATAACACATGGCACAGACACCACGCTTAGCTTCACAGGTCAAAACGGAGCGAATCATCACGCGATCAACACCGGCGGCCTCAATGGCTTCAACCCGATCTTCGGTGATCTCTTCATCCATGGCAACGATGATCTCGCCGGTATGGGGATCGACCACGTCTTCCAGGGCAACACGGCCAAGAATACGCTCACCAATTCGAACAATAACCTCACCACCCTCAATCAGCGGCTCGGCCATGGTCCCCCGCATGGTTCCACAGTCACGCTGGACAATGGTGGAATCCTGGGCGACATCAACCAAACGACGAGTCAGGTAACCAGAGTTTGCGGTCTTCAGTGCGGTATCTGCCAAACCTTTACGGGCACCGTGCGTAGAGATGAAGTACTCAAGGACGTTGAGTCCCTCACGGAAGTTAGCCTTAATCGGCGTTTCAATAATCTCGCCGGAGGGTTTCGCCATCAAACCGCGCATACCGGCAAGCTGACGAATCTGGTCTTTAGAACCACGGGCTCCGGAATCAGCCATAATGTAGACCGAATTGAAGCTCTTGATCTCCTGAACGGTTCCGGTCGTGTCAGACATAAACTCGACCGCCATCTCATCCATCATTTCTTTGGTGATCTTGTCGGTTGCCTTAGACCAGATATCAATAATCTTGTTGTACTTCTCACCATCGGTGATCAGACCGTCGGAGTACTGCTGATCAACATCGGCCGCTTCCTTCTCCGCTTCTTCGACAAATTCTTCCTTACGAACGGGAATTTTCATATCGTTGATGCAGATGGAGATACCAGCGCGCGTGGCGTACTCATAGCCAAGATCTTTGAGTCGGTCAGCGAGAATAACGGTCTCTTTGGTGCCGCCATGTCGGTAGGTGTAATCGATCAAAAAGGCCAGCTCTTTTTTCGAGAGCTCTTTGTTGACCAGAGAGAACGGAATCACTTCGGGCAACAACTCGCCCACCAGGATTCGACCAACAGTCGTATCAACCAATCCGTTTTTCAAACGAACCTTGACCTTGGCCTGCATGTGAGCGGCGCCGTGGTCATAGGCGATCCGGGCTTCCTGAGGACCGGAAAAAATAAAACCTTCACCAGGGACACCAATACGCTCGCGAGTCATATAGTAAAGACCAAGAACAATATCCTGTGAGGGGATAATGATCGGGCCACCGTTGGCAGGCGAGAGAATGTTATTGGTCGACATCATCAAGACGCGTGCTTCAACCTGGGCCTCGACGGAGAGCGGCACATGCACGGCCATCTGGTCACCGTCAAAGTCGGCATTAAAGGCCGCGCAGACAAGCGGATGCAGCTGGATAGCCTTTCCTTCTATGAGCACGACTTCAAAGGCCTGCATACCAAGGCGATGCAGTGTCGGTGCACGGTTGAGAATGACGGGGTATTCCTGGACGATGGAATCAAGGACATCCCAGACCTCTTTGGTCCCCTTTTCAACCATCTTACGGGCGCTTTTAATGGTAGTTACATACCCTTTGCGCTCCAACTGGTTGTAGATAAAGGGCTTGAAGAGTTCAAGCGCCATCTTTTTCGGTAAACCACACTGATGTAAACGCAGATGCGGACCAACCACAATAACCGAACGACCGGAGTAATCTACACGTTTACCCAAAAGATTCTGGCGAAAACGTCCCTGTTTACCCTTAAGCATATCGGAGAGGGATTTAAGCGGGCGTTTGTTAGGGCCGGTAATAGTGCGACCACGGCGACCGTTATCAAAGAGAACGTCAACCGCCTCCTGAAGCATACGTTTCTCGTTGCGAATAATGATATCCGGCGCATCGAGTTCCAGCAGTCTTTTCAGACGGTTATTGCGGTTGATCACACGACGGTAGAGATCATTGAGATCGGAGGTTGCAAAACGTCCACCTTCAAGGGGTACCAGAGGACGAAGATCCGGCGGCAGCACCGGGATTACCTCAAGGATCATCCATTCAGGGCGGTTACCGGAATCACGAAAAGCTTCAACCACATTGAGACGTTTACCGTACTTCGTCCTTTTGGTGACTGATCCGGTCTCTTTCATCTCACGGCGCAGAATCTCAGAGAGCTCTTTGAGATCAAGCCCCATGAGCATCTCCCGGATGGCCTCGGCACCAATGCCAACCCGGAATTGTCCCGGATACTCATCCAAGGCGTTACGGTACTGCTCTTCGTTAAGCAATGAGCCGACAGGCAGCGCCTCCACCTCAGAGGTGACCACGGCATAGGATTCAAAGTAGAGAATCCGCTCGAGCTGCTTGAGGGTCATGTCGAGAATCGCCCCAATTTTGGAGGGCAGACTCTTGAGAAACCAGATATGGGCAACCGGTGCTGCAAGTTCGATATGGCCAAGACGCTCACGGCGAACCTTGGATTGAATGACCTCGACACCGCATTTTTCGCAGACTACGCCGCGATGTTTCATTCGCTTATACTTGCCGCAGTTACACTCGTAATCTTTGACTGGTCCAAAAATTTTGGCGCAGAACAGGCCGTCCCGTTCAGGTTTGAAGGTTCGGTAGTTAATGGTTTCGGGTTTTTTCACCTCACCATGTGACCACTCTCTGATTTTCTCAGGAGAGGCCAGAGATATTTTCACCTTATTAAAACTGACAGGACCTTTCGGTTTTGCAAAGAAGCTAAACAGTTCTTCCACGTATTCACCTATGCTCTATTCTAAATACATCCGATTAATCTGCAGAAACTAAAAACTCGTAAAATGATATAACGCAGCCGAGTCCTATTCCTGCAGTTCGATATCAAGGCACAATCCTTTCAGCTCTTTCACCAGTACGTGGAAAGATTCAGGCAGACCTGTTTCCAGGAAGTTATTGCCTTTCACGATCTTCTCGTACATGGTGGTACGACCTTCAACATCATCGGATTTTACAGTCAAAAATTCTTTGAGCGTATATGCCGCACCATATGCCTCCATCGCCCAAACCTCCATCTCACCCAGACGCTGACCACCGAATTGCGCCTTACCGCCAAGCGGCTGCTGAGTTACAAGCGAGTAGGGACCGGTAGAACGGGCGTGGATCTTATTATCGACCAGATGGTGCAGTTTCAGCATATACATGACGCCAACAGTGACTTGGTTATGGAACTGTTCACCGGTGAGCCCATCAAAAAGCGTAGACTGACCGACCTCATCCACACCGGCTTCAACCAAAGTCTGGCGAATCTCTGCCTCGGAGGCGCCATCGAAAACTGGCGTGGCCACATGAACGCCACGGCCGATCTTACGCATCAAATCTATAAGCTCATCGTTACTCATATCCTCAGTGAGCTGTTTGTACTCAGCCTCTGAGTAAATAGTTTTCAACCGCTCATGGATAAAGTCGATCTCCATCTTCTTGGCGAGCCTGAAGAGTTGTTCGCCCAATCGTTTGGCGGCGAAGCCAAGATGACACTCAAGGACCTGCCCAACATTCATACGTGAGGGAACACCAAGAGGGTTCAGCACGATATCAACGGTGGTGCCATCTGCAAAAAAGGGCATATCCTCTTCGGGGAGCAGGCGGGAAACAACACCTTTGTTACCATGGCGACCGGCCATCTTGTCACCAACAGAGAGCTTGCGTTTGGTGGCCACATAAATTTTGACCATCTTGACCACACCAGGAGGCAGGTCGTCACCCTTCTCCATGCGCTCGACAATCCCTTGATAGCGACCGCGAACGATGGAGGCCTGTGTATTATAGCGCTTAAAGATGGCGTCGATTTCTTCCTCGTATTTTGCCTTTTCCGAGAAATCAAGATCATGGAGTTCGGCAAAGGAAACCTGGCTGATAACTTCAGGAGAAAGCTGCTTGCCAAGCTTCAGAAGTACATTGCCCTGCTTATCGAGGATGTCTCCCTTGGCGACACGTCCATCAAGCAATCCCCCCAGTGCGTTTCTCACACCATTGCGCAGGGAATGCAGCTCGTCCTCCATATCGCGGTTAAGACGATCAATTTCCATCTCCTCAATCATGAGGGTACGCTCGTCCTTATCCACACCTTTGCGAGAAAAAACCTTGGCATCGATAACCACACCTTCGACACCGGGGGGGACACGCAGAGAGGAGTCTTTTACATCTCCGGCCTTTTCGCCAAAGATGGCACGGAGCAGTTTCTCCTCAGGCGAAAGCATGCTCTCCCCTTTTGGGGTGACCTTACCAACCAACATGTCACCGGCACGAACCTCGGCGCCGATACGAACAATACCCGAGTCGTCAAGATTGCGCAGGCCGTCTTCACCAACATTGGGGATATCGCGGGTGATCTCTTCCTTGCCCAGTTTGGTATCACGGGCCATGGTTTCAAAGATCTCGATATGAATGGAGGTAAAGGTATCTTCTTTGAGTAGCCGCTCATTTACAAGGATTGAATCCTCAAAGTTATAGCCTCGCCAGGGCATAAAGGCGATGGTGACGTTTTTCCCCAGGGCCAACTCCCCCATCTCGGTGGAAGGGCCATCGGCAAGAACGTCGCCTTTACTTACTCGAGTGCCTGGCAGAACCAGAGCCTTTTGGTTAAAGCATGTGTTCTGATTGGATTTTTTATATTTTTGAAGGTGATAAACACCAATTCCGGTGTCAAATCCGTCAACTCCGGGATCGTCATAGCGAACCACGATACGGTTGGCATCCGCCTCTTCAACGATGCCCTCTCCACCGGCGAGCAAGCAGGCGCCAGAATCACGGGCAACGTATTTTTCAACCCCTGTGCCAACAAGCGGTGACAGAGTCTTGAGCAACGGAACCGCCTGGCGCTGCATGTTCGATCCCATGAGGGCGCGGTTGGCATCATCGTTTTCCAGAAAAGGAATAAGTGAGGCTGCAACCGAGACCATCTGGTTGGGAGCGACATCCATCATGGTTATATCTTCGGCCGGAACCATGGCGACCTCACTCTCCTGACGGGCGATGAGGTAGTCATCAGCGATGCGATTTCCATCGTAGTTAATCTTGGCCGGAGCGATAGTGTGTTCTTCTTCCTGCAAGGCTGAGAGATATTTGTAATCCTCAGCAACAACACGACCATTCACATAACGATAGGGAGTCTCGATGAACCCATAAGGGTTAACCTTGGCATAGGTGGCAAGAGAGACGATTAGACCGATATTAGGCCCCTCAGGGGTTTCAACCGGACAAATACGGCCGTAATGCGTGGGATGAACGTCACGCACCTCAAAACCTGCACGTTCACGGGACAGACCACCGGGACCAAGAGCCGAAAGACGACGCTTATGGGTTACCTCGGAAAGCGGGTTGGTCTGATCCATGAACTGGGAGAGCTGCGAGGTTCCAAAGAACTCTTTGATCGCAGAGGTAACCGGTTTCGGGTTAACCAGATCATGCGGCATGAGGGTTTCAATTTCCTGCAGGGTCATGCGCTCTTTAATGGCGCGCTCCATGCGAACAAGTCCCATGCGGAACTGGTTTTCGCAGAGCTCTCCCACGGTCCGCACGCGACGATTACCAAGATGATCGATGTCGTCCCCATCTTTAAGCTCATCTTTGATGCGAACCAGGTGTTTGACACTTTTAACGATGTCTTCCTGGGTTAAGGTGCGCACCTCAATGGGAGTATCAACACTGAGTTTGGTATTAATTTTGTAGCGGCCAACCTCAGAGAGATCGTAGGTCGAGGCATTAAAAAAGAGGTTATCAAAAAAGGATTGAGCGACCTCAAGTGTTGGCGGGCTAGAAGGACGAAGCCGACGATAAATTTCAATCAACGCCTCGTCGGTGTCTTTAATTTTATCGAGCAGCAGTGTTTTCCTAAATGATTCGCTGTAATGAACACCGTCAATATAGAGCAGAGAAAAATTATTGATTCCGGCAGATGCCAAGGACTCAAGAATGGTGGGGGTGATGGTGTCATTGCATTTGACTAGTAATTCTTCAGACTGAGGATCAACAATATCCTGAGCGAAGAAGCGTCCTTCAAGTTCCTCCGCCTCAATGGGGAAAGAAGCAATCCCCAGATTTCCGATTTTCTTGGAAAGAGTTTTCGTTACCTTGCGACCTTTTTTGGCAAGAACAGATCCGTCTTCAGGATTGATAATGTCGCTATTCAGACGCTGCCCGGCAAAGGTAATGGGATTAAAGGAAATCGAATATTTATCGCCGTCAAATTGAATTTCATCGGTATAATAAAACTCATTGAGCAACTGTTCATCGTTGAAGCCCAAGGCCTTCAAGAGAACACTGACAGGCAGCTTGCGTCTGCGGTCAATACGCACATACAACACATCTTTAATGTCAAATTCAAAGTCAAGCCAGGATCCCCGGACCGGAATTATACGCGCAGAGTAGAGGCGCTTGCCAGAGGCATGGGATTTACCATGGTCGTGGGTATAAAAGAGACCGGGGGACCGTTGCAACTGGTTGACGATAACACGCTCGGTACCATTGACAACAAAGACGCCATCATTGGTCATCAAAGGCAGAGCACCAAGAAAGACCTCCTGCTCTTTGATGTCACGAACAGTCTGCACACCTGTCTCTTCATCTACATCAAAGGTAATCAACCGAACGGTAATTTTTAAGGGTGCTTCATAGGTCATGCCTCGCTCAATGCATTCAGCCACAGTATACTTGGGTTCACCAAAGCTGTAGCGGACGAATTCAAGCGAGCAGAGGCCATTAAAATCAGTGATCGGAAAAATACTCTGGAAAATTGATTGCAGACCGTGATCCTTGCGTTCCTCAGGCGCAATGTCACGTTGCAAAAAGTGCTCGTAAGAATGCCGCTGCATCGCAATAAGATGGGGCGGTTCCAAAATCTGGCTAGTCTTAGCAAAACTCTTACGTACTCTTCTCATGATTTCCTCGAAACAGTCCACATCAAGCACTTTCATTCACTTGAAGCAGAACACTTTTTTTTATTTCACTGTAATTACGAGTGAAATTGTATCAGAATCCGACCTGAAAATAGGAAAAACCTACAAACACAGGAACGCTACGGGGCTAAAAGCCCTATAGCGTTTCCTGTTTGGGTGATGTGCTGACGGGTTAATGGTAACCCGGGATGACGAATGGTAGAGAATATTACTTGATCTCTACAGAGCCACCAACGCCTTCAATCTGGCCTTTGATAGCCTCAGCTTCGTCTTTGGTGACACCCTCTTTCAGAGGCGAGGGAGCGCCCTCAACCAACTCTTTTGCCTCTTTCAGGCCCAAAGAGGTGATTGCACGTACTTCTTTAATAACCTTGATTTTCTCGCCGCCAGCTGCAGTCAGGATAACATCAAACTCAGTTTTCTCTTCAGCTGCGCCAGCACCGGCATCACCACCACCAGCGGCAGCTACAGCTACGGGAGCGGCAGCAGAAACACCAAATTTTTCTTCCAGCTCTTTGATCATCTCAGAGAGCTCGAGAACGGTCATATTAGCAATAAAATCGATTACGTCTTCTTTAGTTACAGCCATTGTTCATTCCTCCAGGCTTATGAGAGCTTTGTTCCATGCTAGGCATGGGCATTTGTTTAATTTTCTTTCTGATCTTTTACCGCAGACAGTGCGTACATCATTTTCTGCGGAACCGCTGCAAGAACGCGGACAAAGCTTCCAGGTACAGAGTTCATTGTACCCAGCAGTTTTGCCAGCAACTCTTCCTTGCTTGGCAGTTTGGAAAGAGCTTCGATGTCGTCAGCAGTCAACGCACTTCCTTCAAGTGAGGCGGTGCGGATGGTAAAGGCATCAAAGTCTTTGGCAAAGGTGGTAAGAGCTTTTGCCGGACCTACAGGTTCAGTAAAACCGATTGCAACGGCAGTGGTTCCACTGAACGAGTCAGCCAAGCTTTCGTATGGGGTGTCTTTGACAGCCAAACGAAGCAAAGTGTTCTTTGCCACCTGAATCTGCGCGTCACTCTGGCGCAGATCCTTGCGCAGTTTCTCCAGTTCCGACACTTTTAATCCGCGGTAGTCAGCGACTGCCGCAAACTTGGCTTTGGAAAAGGTTTCGTTGAGTGCACTGACAATGTCAGTTTTTTGATCGCGATTCAACGCTTGGACCTCCTTAAATGAGCGGGACTGTCCTTCAGAGCAGAGAGAGGAATGAAGTTTAAACCGGCAATCCAATCATTGCCAACTTTGGCCTCGGCAGGTAGTGGGCTGACCACTATTAAACTCCAGTGCCTGCTGTCTATGACCTTCCCTAGAAGTAAATAAAACGACAATACTACAAAAATCTCCCGACGTATCAGGCAGATTTGATCAGCGAGCGAACCTGCAACGGATCAACTTTCACACCAGGGCCCATGGTACTGGACAGTGAAATGGCGCGAAGGTAAATACCTTTACTGGTTGAAGGTTTCAACTGAATCAGTTTATCGATAAAGGCGACAATATTTTCTGTGAGTTTGTCAGCGCCAAATGAGCTTTTTCCGATGGCAGCATGAACAACACCAGCTTTATCAACACGGAAGTCGACCTTACCTTTTTTGATCTCACCAACAACACGGGTGATATCAAAGGTTACGGTCCCTAACTTGGCATTGGGCATAAGATTTCGCGGGCCAAGAATACGTCCGATTTTTCCCACCTCACCCATCATATCCGGGGTGGCGATGGTCTTATCAAAATCTAGCCAACCGTCCTTGATCTTTGCAATGATCTCATCGGATCCTGCAAAGTCAGCTCCGGCATCCAGCGCTTCTTTTTCCTTATCGCCTTTGGCGAAAACAAGTACACGAGCGGTTTTGCCGGTTCCGTTGGGAAGGATGACGCTGGAGCGAACCATCTGGTCAGCATGACGAGGATCAACGCCGAGCCTAACGGCGATGTCTACGGTTTCGTCAAATTTTGCAAATTTATTTTTCAGGATACATTCAAGTGCTTCAGCAAGCTCATAGACCTTAGTCTTATCAACCGCTGCAATGGCATTCTTGTAATTTTTTCCACGTCTGGGCATGTTCGCTCCTTATTCTCCCTGGTGTGTTGTGGGGGCACACAGGTACGAATGTTTTCCAATTATTTTACGACGGTAATTCCACAGCTTCGTGCAGTACCAGAGACAATTTTAATTGCCTGGTCAATGTCATAGGCATTGAGGTCGGGCATTTTAATCTCGGCAATCTCCTTGATCTTATCAACGGAGAGTTCTGCAACACGCTCTTTTTTGGGATTGCTTGATCCACTCTTCAGGCCAGCCGCTTTTTTCAGCAAAACAGATGCAGGCGGTGTCTTGGTGATGAAGGAGAAAGAACGATCAGAATAAACTGTGATAACGACAGGGATAATAGTATCGCCTGCCTGCTGGGTCTGGGCGTTGAAGGCCTTGCAGAAGTCCATAATGTTGACACCATGCTGACCAAGTGCCGGGCCAACAGGTGGAGAAGGATTAGCCTTCCCTGCCTGGATCTGCAGTTTGATGTATGCTTGAATTTTCTTTGCCATTGCTCAACCTCCTCGAGAAACCGAGGGTTTAGTTTTTACTTACCTGAATGTACTCAAGTTCAACCGGTGTCGAGCGACCAAAAATGGAAACCATGACGCGTACACGACCTTTGTCCGGAAAAACCTCTTCGATGACGCCCTGAAAATTTGCAAAAGGGCCATCTATTACACGGACAGGGTCACCTTCGGCAAACACAACCTTAGGCTTAGGCTTATTGGCACCGTCGGCAATCCGTCCTAATATTTTGTCCGCTTCCTTATCGGTCAAGGAAGGAATCTTTTTATAAATTTCAGTGTCAGAGCTTGCCTGGCTCACATTGACGCCTACGAAACCAGTTACACGTGGCGTTTCCTGCACTGTGTGCCAGGTATGCTGGTTCATATCCATATTGACCAGGATGTACCCCGGAAAAAACTTCCGCTCGGAAGTCTTACGCGCTCCTTTGACCATCTCGACAACCTGCTCAGTGGGAACCAGAATTTCGCCGAACAGTTCTTCCTGCCCAGCCATTTTTATCCGTTCCTCAAGCGTTGCCTTGACTTTGTTTTCGAAGCCCGTATGTGTGTGTACGATGTACCAGCTTTTAGCCATGAAATCTTCCCAGGTTGTCAATCACTTTAGCACGATTGATACAAGTTTCCCCAGAAGCAGATCGACCGAGCCGAGATACAATGAAATCACGATGACCAGCAAAATGACGAAGCTTGTCAATCCCGCGGTTGGTTTTGCTCCAGGCCAAACAATTTTGCGAAACTCTGACTGGACCTCGGATAAGAAAAGCTTGATACCCGAAGGAGAAAGCGATGCGCTTTTCTTTCGGTCACCAAGCTCTTTTTTATTCTCGCCCTGTTTGCCTGATCGATTTGATTTTTTTGTCGACATTATGTGGTGCTGAGAACCTATGATCCACTCACCGTGGATGCGTGGCAGGCCAGGAGGGATTCGAACCCCCAACCCCCGGATTTGGAGTCCGGTGCTCTACCAATTAGAGCTACTGGCCTGTTTATTTGGTTTCCTTATGCGGTGTATGGGTCTTGCAAAAAGGGCAATATTTTTTCAGTTCCAGTTTATGGGGAACTGTTTTCTTATTCTTCGTTGTTGTGTAGTTCCGCTGTTTGCAGTCTTGGCAAGCCAACGTAATTTGATCTCTCATAATTCGCTCTACAGAGTGACAGCAGCCGGACTAATCAAAGCCCGGCTGCATATTCGTCAAAAAACCTACTCAAAAATTTGAGTGATTTTATTCGATGATTTCGGAGATAACACCAGCACCTACGGTGCGGCCACCCTCGCGAATAGCGAAGCGGAGACCAACCTCCATGGCGATGGGGGTAATCAGCTCACCGGTGATATGAACGTTGTCACCAGGCATTACCATCTCTACACCATCTTCAAGGGTACAAACCCCGGTCACGTCAGTTGTACGGAAGTAGAACTGAGGACGATAACCGTTGAAGAACGGAGTATGACGTCCACCTTCTTCCTTATTCAGGATGTAGGCTTCAGCCTTGAATTTTTTATGCGGGGTGATAGAGCCCGGCTTAGCCAGAACCTGACCACGAACGATCTCTTCGCGTTTTACACCACGAAGCAGTGCGCCGATATTATCACCTGCCTGACCTTCGTCAAGCAGCTTACGGAACATCTCTACACCGGTACAAGTGGTCTTCGTGGTCTCACGGACACCAACGATCTCAATCTCATCGCCAACGTGAATTACACCACGCTCAACACGGCCGGTAGCAACAGTACCACGACCAGAGATAGAGAATACATCCTCAACCGGCATCAAGAAAGGTTTATCAACAGCACGCTCCGGCTCCGGAATATAGCTGTCAACCTGATCCATGAGATCCCAGATGCATTTTGCCTTTTCTTCGTCCTCGGGATTTTCCAGCGCCAACAGCGCGGAACCCTGAACGATGGGAATATCATCACCAGGAAAGTCGTATTTATCGAGCAGCTCACGGAGCTCCATCTCTACCAACTCGATAAGCTCTTCGTCGTCAACCATGTCGCACTTGTTCAGAAAAACGACCATGGCAGGCACACCTACCTGGCGTGCAAGCAGGATGTGCTCACGAGTCTGCGGCATGGGACCGTCAGTGGCGGCCACAACCAAGATCGCGCCGTCCATCTGAGCTGCACCGGTGATCATGTTTTTAATGTAGTCAGCATGGCCCGGGCAGTCGACATGTGCATAGTGACGAGTCGGGGTTTCATACTCTACATGAGCAGTGGCGATGGTAATACCACGCTCTTTCTCTTCCGGTGCCTTATCAATGTCACTGAAGTCAGTAAAAGCAGCCTGACCTTTAGTGGACAGTACGCGTGTAATTGCAGCAGTCAGAGTGGTTTTACCATGGTCGATATGACCGATTGTACCTACATTGACATGCGGCTTTGTCCGCTCGAATTTTTCCTTCGCCATCTCATGTCTCCTTGGGCAAAAGTTCAATTAGATTCAATCGATCCCTTTACCAATCGACTGATACTTTTGGAGCCCGCGATCGGATTTGAACCGATGACTTCATCCTTACCAAGGATGTACTCTACCCCTGAGTTACGCGGGCACATGAACAATATGATCAGCTAACAGCTAAGTGATGCTGCGCAAAAAAAATGGAGCGGGAAACGAGACTCGAACCCGCAACCCTCAGCTTGGAAGGCTGATGCTCTACCATTGAGCTATTCCCGCTTATTTACGCTGCCTGCACAGCGCGGATGCGCTGCTGTTAAATATGGTGGAGGGGGAAGGATTCGAACCTTCGAAGGCGCCGCCGACAGATTTACAGTCTGTTCCCTTTGACCGCTCGGGAACCCCTCCACATATCATCAGAAGACAAAAGACAGAAAGCAGATAACAATCTTTTGCCAGCCGCTTTCTGGCTTTTGTCTTCTCATATCCACTGGAGCTGGCGATGGGACTTGAACCCGCAACCCCCTGATTACAAATCAGGTGCTCTGCCAATTGAGCTACGCCAGCGAGGAACCCGGCAAATATACCTTGTTTCATTTATATTGCAAGCTTTAATTTTGTTTTGATAGCTTTTTTTAATAAAAAAAAGCCTGGGCGACAAGGCCGCCCAGGCTCACGGTCTACTCTTAATAAATTCCGTTCTTACTGATTCAACGGATTTTTAATGTAGGAAGACTCGCGAAACCGCTCAAAGGCCAAGGCAAAGGTGCGGTAAACGATATGGGCAAATTTAGTGTACGGCATATACAGGAAGAGCATGGCAACTGAGATCAGATGCAGGTAGTAGATTACATACCCCAGCGAAGGAATGCCAACCAGGCGGAGCAATTCCGCAGCAAAACCGGTGACACCAACACCCATGATCATCCAGATCAGGAACCAGTCATAAAAGGTATTCTGAGCTTTGCCTTCTGCTTCCATTTTGGCACGGTTCATCCAGAGGATGCCGACACCAACGATCATGGCGATGGCGGATACGTTTGCCAGCCATTTAACAGGATTCAGCATGGAAAGCGGGCCATGCATGGACGGCCAAATGATGCCGAGGACATCCTGGGTGAAGAGTGAGTAGCAGGTCACGATAAACAGACCAATAAAGGCCAAGAGAAGCGGCTTATGACCTTTGACACGGTCGACATTCACCGTACACTCTTTAAAGCGTGTATGCTGCATGATCTCAACAACAGCGGGCCAGAGGAACTGTTTGATGAACTGCGGAATAGAGGGACGATAGGCCACATCGTTTTTACCAAGCGAACTTTCCATATTTTTCCACATTTTGGAAAGTCCCTTGTAGACCGAGGTCACTGCGATACCCGCAGCAGTCAGCATAATGATGTCAATAAAGAGGACATTTTTAGCCAGGAGGCGAAAATCCCAGTGCCCAAAGAATTGGGTGTAACCAGCTTCTGCAAAATGCTCAGCAGACGGAATGTGCATACCGCCGGAGATGACCCAGAGAACAAAGATAACGATTGCCGGAATACCGATCAGCATGGGCAGATTCTTCGCTGAAGAGCACAGATCTGCAAGAGCTGTGGGCCAGCCAAGGCTGCGATAGGCATAAGCACGGATTGCACCAAGCACATCACCAGGACGAGCGCCACGGGGACACATCTCGGTACAGTCGCCACACTGGTGGCAGAGGAAGATGCTGGCATCATTGGAGAGCTGCTCACGCATACCCCACTGGGCCATAATCATCTGTTTCCGAGGAAAAGGATTATCATCGGTGGAAAGCGGGCAGGCGACAGAACACGTCGCACACTGGTAACACTGTTTCAAAGTGTCCCCACCCGCCTCCTTCATGGCTTTGATAAAATCAAGATCGGGTTGCACGTTCATAGACATTTATATCCTCCTGTCATGAAAGGTGGTGATCTACGCGCAGTCGGAGTGTATCACAAAATATCGGGGGTAGATCCGCCGCCTTTCCAGGAAAGGCGGCGGCCTGTGTCTTAAAAAATCGAGGTTTAGAAGCCCTTGAAGGGGTTCGGTCCCATTTCGATAATTTCTTCGACAAACTCATCGATGATGCCGGGAACCTTGTCGTAGTCGGAGATGGCGATCTCACGAACTGCGCAACGCTCAGGCTCAAGACCAAGTGAACCAAGGGTCTCACCGATATTATCCATACGACGGCTGGCAATCTCAGAACCTTTGACAAAGTGGCACTGGTAATCGTCACCGTATTTACATCCGAGCAGCAGAGCACCGTCCATACCGGAAGACATAGCGTCTTTAATCCAGACCATGTTCACGGAACCCAAGCAGCGTACCGGGATGAAGCGTACCAGTGTATTCATCTTGTTGCGATGCATACCGGACATATCAATTGCCGGGTAAGCGTCATTTTCACAAACGAATACAGCGACACGCAGTTTATCCTCGTCATCATCAGGTACTTCAATGGATTTAACCATGGAACCGATCATGTCGATGGAGTAGTCAGCAAAGTTGATGATACGCTCAGGGCAGGCACCCATACAGGTACCACAACGGCGGCAGCGTGTCGGGTTAGGCAACGGTGTACCCTTCTCGTCATCGTCGAGCGCACCAAACGGACATTCCTCAGTACAACGTTTACACTGGGTACAACGAGAGAAAAAGAAGTCCGGATAGGTCTGATCACCTGAACGCGGATGAACAGCGACACCACGGTTAGCAGACTCGATACACTGAATGGCTTTGAGTGCAGCACCAGTCGCATCGTCCATGGTTTCTTCCATGGTCTCTGCCTTACGCACACCACCGCAGGTGTACACACCGGTACGACGGGTTTCATACGGGAAGCAGATGAAGTGTGAGTCGGCGTAACCGTCAAACAGGTCCAGATCCAGGAAGGCAGGTCCCTGACGATAGGCAAGGTTAATGGTGTTTTCATCAGCGGTGGTGGGAATCATACCAGCGGCGAGAACGACCATATCAACTTCGAGCTCAAGATCATCACCCAACAGGGTATCGGCAGCAGAAACAACAAGACCAGAGCCAGACTCAGCAACCTGAGTCACAGAGGCCTTTGTCATAAAGACGCCGTCCTGAGCCTGCATACCTTTGTAATACAACTCGGCATTACCAGGAGTACGCATGTGCTGATAGAGGATATAAGCCTGGCCATCCTCATTATCCTCAACAACATAGTTCGCCTGTTTCAGGGCAACCATGGAGGTGACGGAGTTACAGTACGGGAAGTCTTTATCGTTTTCTTTGCCACCGGGACTCTGAATAAAAGCGACCCGTGCCGGAACTTTGCCGTTTTTAGCAAGTTTCTCAAACTCGGCGTTGGTGACAACGTTGTTGAGTTTGCCGTAGCCCAGGTGCTCGTACTCGGAAACATCGGCAGGCTTCCAGCCAGTGGCGAGAACAACAGCACCATAAATCTCGCCCTCGGGGTTGAGTTCGGTGTATTTCACCATCCCGGCATTGGGGTCTTCCAACTCACCCTTGTTGATCAGGTCCTGCTCATCGGCAGTTACCTTGGCAGGGGCATCCCATTCGCCTTTGGTACCAGCCTCTTTCAGGGTGACATTGAACTGACCGGGAGAACCACCGATACGAGCAACTTCACAACTGGTTTTGACAGTGATCTTTGAATCTGCCTCAACCGCTGCAATCATCGCCTCGATATTCGGCTCTTCCAGGGCGTTGTAGGGATAAGTGGTGGGAAACATTTTCCGCCATCCCAGAGCCTTGCCACCAAGCTGCGCGTCTTTTTCTACAATTGTAACTTCATATCCCGCTTTGGCTGCCTCGGTAGCTGCAGTAATACCAGCGATACCACCACCCATAACCAGGATTTTCTTGCTGATGGTTTCCAGCAGATAGGGCTCGGGCAACTCCGTTTTTTGAGCGCGGGTTACAGCCATGCGCACATAATCTGTGCCCATTTCCTGCAGGAATTCATCAACCTCACCCTCTTCGGTCAGAGATCCGGTCCAGGCTACCTGCTCGCGAAGGTTACCGCGAACAGTAATGGTTTCTTTACCGAAGTCGAATTCAGGCTGCATAACACGGGGAGAGCAGGCACAAACGACGACGGTATTGACACCGGCAGATTTGATATCGCTTTCAATAAAAGCACGCCCCTCTGCTCCACACAGACAGGCATGCTCTTTCATCTCGACGCCGGTCTCGGAAGCAGCCTCTTTGAGGCCATCTACATCGAGGACCTCACCGATGCCGCAGCCAGTACAGAGATAAGCACCATATACTTTCTTCATTGATGTTCCTCCTACTGTCCGATTTGAATGGCTTTGAGAGCAGCTGCAGTGGAGGATTGTCCACTGGTGTATACGTCGACGGCAGATTTAGCACAGCCGGCTGCGATCATACCTTTCTCAGGCTCGGAAACTACAAATCCATTGCCATCCATGGTTACGCCAAGGGCTTTGCCCTCTTCGCCAAGAGCCGGCTGCATGCCGGTGGCCAGTACACAAAGATCAACCTTCTGGTTCACTTTGGCGCCGGTCAAGGCGTTTTCAGCAATCACGGTTACACCACCATCGCGCTCGGCTGTGATATCGGCGACTTTCCCCTTAACAAAGGTAACATTGGCGTCGTCTGCGAATTTTTCGCGGAAGTGTTCATATTTTCCAGGAGTCCGCAGGTCTATGTAAAAGACGTATACCTGTGCTTCCGGGTACTGCTCACGGATGTAGGAGATATGCTTAAACGTTGCCATGCAGCAGATGTAGGAGCAGTGCTCCAGGTGATTCTCATCGCGGGAACCGGCACACTGAACAAAGGCAAAAGATTCGGGTTCTTTCTTGTCGCCAGGACGGAGGATTTTTCCTTGGGTCGGACCATTGGGTGCGGCCAGGCGTTCCATCATCATGTTGGTGATGATAGCAGAAGAAGAGTTGAACTTGAGGTTGGTGATCTTTTCGGGATCGTAGGGATTCCAACCGGTGGACCATATGATGGAGCTAACCTTCAGGGTGAAGGTTTTGGGCTGCATATCCAGATCCACTGCATTGTACTTACATGCAGCTTTGACAGCATCGAGGCACGCAGCTGAGCAGGCTTCTTTTTTCAACACGTAACGACGCGGGAAAGCCATCTCATGGGGCAGATAGGCGGCTTTGGTTTTTCCCATGCCAAAGTTGAACTCGTCATCAATCTCGTCGGTGCAAGCTTGGGCACAGTCGCCACAGGCGGTACAATTGGAATTGATGTAACGAGGAGCAGTCTCAAGCTGAACCTCATAGTTCCCGGGGCCACCACTGATGGATTTCACGGTGGTGAGGGAATAGGTTCTGATCTTACGATTGTCCTTGATGCGCTTGAAGTTAATCTCAAGACCACATGTGGGGGGACAAAGTTTGGGGAAATACTGATTGAGTTGTGCTACCCGACCACCGAAATAGGGATTTTTCTCGATGATAAAAACATCGTTACCCACCTCAGCCGCTTCGAGTGCCGCGGTAATACCACTGATACCGCCGCCAACAACCAGTATTGCACCATTGCCTGCAGTGTCACTCATGCCAAACCTCCATAACTGCTGGTATTGATGAAAGGTGATTTCTGGTTCAATTGATACGAAATGAGAAAAGCTACTTCATCTTTCGAATCAACTCAAACAAAATCACCGCCGATACAAAAAATCTCCAGACTCCACGAGGGGAGTCTGGAGATCTTTACTAGACAATCAATGTCTTATCGAAATCAGATCCAAGGCTCTGTTTCGATGATGTTGATGCACGGAACCTTCTCGCATTTCCACTCTTTGGAACTCGGATCAAAGGTGGAGTTAACGAAGCACTTCCAGTTCTCGTCATCACAGGTCGGATAGTCAGAACGATAGTAGAAGCCCGGGTAACGAGACTCTTTACGGAACTCGATGTGGCGGATGTGGGTCTCTACACACCAGATACGATGGTAGTTCTCCCAAGCGCGCATCAGCTCATGGAGGTCAGCAGCAGCCATCTTCTCTGCATCTTCACGCATCATTGCGAGCAGGTCCAGACAGATGTTGAGCAGTTTACCAGAGGTCATGTAGTAGGTAGCAACACCACCACCGTACTCATCGGTGGCTTTCATCAGACGCATCATCATGCCAGCAGGCTTGATGTAGTTGGGGTTAACGTCTGCAGCGGTAGAAGCATCTTTGTGCTCTTCGTACAGTTTAACCGGTGCGTAGATCTCGTCGGCCAGCTCTTGAGCGGTCTGAGCCAGCTCAGGAGTGAAGTCGGCGTTGTCGCGGCAGTACTTAACCATCTGTTTAGCACAGATACGACCCTCAGCATGGGATCCGGAAGAAAACTTATGTCCGGAAGCACCAACACCGTCACCTGCGGTGAACAGACCGTTTACAGTGGTCATGCGGTTGTAGCCCCATTTGTACTGATGGGAGCGAGGACCATCTACTGCAGGTACCCAATCCTCTTCAGGACCGGAGGTCCAGATACCACAACAACCGGAGTGAGATCCGAGCATGTAGGGTTCGGTCGGCATAATCTCAGAACCTACTTTCTCAGGCTCTACGTTAGCACCGGCCCAGAGACCAGCCTGACCAACGGACATGTCGAGGAAGTCTTCCCAAGCCTCAGACTCGAGGTGTTTCCAGAATTTCTTAACAGCCTTCTCGTCTTTACCAGCTTCACGCTGAGCATCAAGAAATGCGTTCAGAGCAACGTCGGTAGCCATGTAGATCGGGCCACGACCGGCAGCCAGCTCATTGATCATGAGGTGGTTACGCAGACAGGTGGGGGTAACTGCAGACTGACCGTACGGCATGAACTTGGAGAGTTCGTCTTTAACTGCATCGCTGTTTGCGTAGAACTCGCCCAGACCGTTCTGTACTTTGGCTTTGAACAGGAGGAACCATGCACCAACCGGACCGTAACCGTCTTTGAAACGTGCGGGGGTGAAGCGGTTTTCCATCATGGTCAGGGTAGCACCAACCTGAGCACACATGGTGTAGGTGGAACCAGCGTTCCATACCGGGTACCAAGCGCGACCTTTACCCTCACCAGTGGAGCGAGGACGGAAGATGTTAACAGCACCACCACAAGCTACGAGAGCTGCTTTACAGGTGAAAACATGAACTTTGTTCTCACGAGTGGAGAAGCCAACAGCACCGGCGATGGTGTTCTCTTTGTTTTTGTCGAGCAGCATCTTAACGATGAAGACACGCTCCATGACGTTCTCTTCGCCCAGAGCTTTCTTCGCGGGCTCAGCAACAACACATTTGTAGGACTCACCGTTGATCATGATCTGCCATTTACCGGTACGTACCGGGGTACCACCCTCGCGGAGGGTCGGGGCAGGTTTGGCACCGTCAAGGTTCTCGCCTTCTGCGTTTTTCTTCCAAACGGGCAGGCCCCACTCCTCGAACAGTTTAACAGACTCGTCAACGTGACGACCGAGGTCGTAGATGAGATCCTCACGAACAACGCCCATCAGGTCATTACGTACCATTTTTACGTAATCTTCGATGGCGTTCTCGCCGATGTAGGTATTGATAGCGGACAGACCCTGAGCAACAGCACCGGAACGCTCCATGGCAGCTTTGTCGCAAAGGATAATTTTCATATCCGCGGGAGCCCATTTTTTGATCTCGAAAGCGGTACCACAAGCGGCCATACCACCACCAACGATCAGGACATCACAGCTGTGCTCAACGATTTCCGGATTGACAACGGCGGCAAGCTCGCCTTTCGGCTTATTTGGTAATGCCATATTTCTATCTCCTCAGAATATTTTTCAGAATAGAACTTTTTGTAATTCCCTGTTCACCAAACTTAAGACTTAAGCAAGTTTGGTCGGGGTCGGCAGATCGCTCTCGAGCAGCAAACACTCGTCATCCAGGTTTGCACCTGTCTCACCAGCATACTCGTTGGACGCACCCTCAGCGGTAGTACGGATCGGGAACTTAAAGCGTTTGATGTTACCGTTACGGAATTTGACTGTCCACATGATGGAATCTGAAGAACGCATCGGATGAACCTGTCCACCCAACGGTACAAAGTCATCGTAACCGCGAACGAAGATAGCGCCCTGCGGGCAGATCTTAACACAGGAATAGCACTCCCAGCATGCATCCGGCTCCTGATTGTAAGCTCTCATAGCCTCAACATTGAGAACCATCAGATCGTTGGGGCAGATGTACATGCAGGCAGTCTTATCTCCACCCTTGCAACCATCACATTTTGAAGGATCTACGTAACTTGGCATTAAACTACCTCCTCACTTGGATTTTCCTTTATGGCGCCCGATTTTAGGCAGCCAATAACCTCTAGCTTCTTGCTTCAAGAAAAACAAATACTCATGTCATGCAGCCATCCGTTTTCCACCGCAACCGAACTTTGCAACATGCTCAAATAACACGCCTTTCCAGACGAAAATTTTATTTTAAAAAAATGAACAGCCACTCATTCTGGTCGTGATGATCTTTTAATTTGTTGCCCGGGGTATGTCAAGAAAAATCGTCGAAAAAACAAGGCTGAACAGCAAAACTTAAGCAAAGTATCAGAATTATGGATATATACTTATCACATACACCCATTGTAGGACTTTGAGCCCTGAAAAAAGGGGGGCGTTAGAGAGAGGATAGAGGGTGATTGGCGTCTGAAATGGCGGAAGAAAGGCGCTGGAAAGAAATGGAAAAAAGAGGAGAAATATATGCTTTTTCTATGAAAAAAGGAAACCTCATTTCGGCACAGTCGGTCGACAAGAGGTGAGTTCATAGGCACATACCATGCTCGATATTTGAAAGAGGGGCATACCTTTGTAGGGCAAGCATCAGCCCATGGGGTACAGTAATATGACTGTACGCTTTTCCTGCATGAATATGCAAGCAGTTAAAGCTCACTCCTTGATCTTTCGATGTTTTATCCATCCGCATTCGTTTGAGGAGACAGAGAATAACAGGCGAGTAGGTGTCTCTTTTCACATTACCTTTTCTCTCTGGGCACCCCGCCTTATGTTCGAGGCAACCAAATAATAATTTTTCGCTTTTATTATCCACAAACTCTGTTGTGCAAACTGGTCTTCATGAACTGGCCTTGCTGGCCTATGCACGACCTCCTCTTGCAAAGGCTCAAACATCCTCTTCAGAATAGGAGGCACGAACCAATACTTCGCGTGGACGAGCTCCGTCGGCTGGACCAACAATGCCTTCGCGTTCCATGATCTCAATCATGCGCGCGGCTCGGTTATAGCCCACACGCAGCCGTCGCTGCACCATAGAGATAGAAGCCTGTCCCGTTTCGGTAACTATAGCTACCGCCTCGTCATATTTCTCGTCATACTCCTCTTCACCGGTTTCAACCATCTCCGGTTCTTCCTCGACAACCTGAAGCACGCTCTCATCATACTCTGCACTTCCCTGCTCCTTGAGTTTGGTGACGAGTCGCTCGGTCTCCTGCTCTGAGATGAATGCGCCATGAATGCGTTGCAATTTAGCGGCTCCCGGTGGCAGAAAAAGCATATCACCCATTCCCAGCAAGTGCTCCGCACCAGAACCATCGAGAATGGTGCGTGAGTCTACCTTGGAGGAGACCTTAAACGAGATACGGGTGGGAAAATTGGCTTTGATAAGCCCCGTGAGCACATCCACAGAGGGACGCTGGGTCGCCAGAATGATATGCATTCCCGCGGCTCTCGCCATCTGCGCCAGCCGCGCGATGGATGTCTCCACATCTTTGGAGGCGACCATCATCAAGTCAGCCAGCTCATCGACAATGACGACAATATAGGGCAGTTTTTCTTCCGCGACCTTGTTGTAGGAGGCAAAGGATTTCACCCTAAACTCCTCAAGGAGCCGATAGCGGCGCTCCATCTCGCGCACTGCCCAGATTAATGCTCTGGATGCCATTTTTGCCTCGACCACCACCGGATGGAGCAGGTGGGGAATATCGTCGTACACGGAAAGCTCGATTCGTTTTGGGTCAATCATGAGCAGGCGTACCTGGTCAGGAGTCGCCTTGAATAGAATGGAGGCAATAAAGGCATTAATGGCAACAGATTTACCTGCTCCGGTCGCACCGGCTATGAGCAGATGGGGCATCCGCGCCAGGTTGGCGACCACGGGCCTGCCGATAACATCAAACCCAAGGGCCAAACTCATCTCGGATTTGGCATTTTCATACTCAGGACTGCAGAGGATTTCACGCAGATAGACTGTCTTCCTGACCGGGTTGGGAATTTCAATACCAATAGCCGCCTTACCGGGAATCGAGCCGACAATGCGCACCCTATCCACCTTGAGCACCATGGCAAGGTCATCGGCCAACGTGACTATTTTATTGATCTTAACGCCAGGAGCCGGAGCAAATTCATAGGTTGTGACCACGGGCCCGGGAGAGATGCCCGCCACCTCACCCTTCACGCCGAAGTCCTGCAGTTTGGAGACGAGGATATCGCTGATTTCGTAGTAATGCTCGGTGCTCACCTCAGTCTCATCAATGGGCTTTTCATCGAGCAAATCGATTGAAGGCAGTTCAAAATCACCGAGCGAACTGGTTTGGGAGGGTTGAGTACGGGCCGTCTTGGCTCGTTTTTCAACAACGGGTTTATTGTGCACGGCGGGTTTGTTTGCCGGGATTTCTTCTGAGCCCTCACTGTTTTTTTCCGCTTTTTTCATGCGGCTTTGCCCACCACGCTTGCGCATCGGAGGCGTGCGCAGTTCTGACTGTTCATCTTCAGACTCCTGACTATAGTTTTTTTTCCGTCGCCTCACGACCGCAAACAGAGAAAAGCGTACCGAAGCCATAAGAGAGAAAAGTAAAACCAACACCAAAACCAGACTGGTCCCCACGGTTCCGATTACACCGTGCAGCAGTTGCCATACCAGGGTACCGAGATAGCCACCTGGCTCAATAAACCCTGGGGGGAGCCAGAGTTCTTTAAAAGCGCCAAACAACCCGGAAGAACTGACCATAATGCCCGATAAGCCAATGACGATTGCCGGAAGCCTGTTGGAAGCAGGACGCGAAAGCAAAACAGAGATCATGGCGTACCCCAAAAGACAGACAGGAAAAACACCAATCATCCCCAAAAAGGAAAAGAGGTAATGAGCGGCATAATAGCCAAAAGAACCGCACCAGTTGGCGGAGGGCTCCTGCCAGGCTGGCGTGGACGCAAGCAGTGGCCGGACGTAGCTGATTTGTGCCAAAAGGAGAAAAAGCGCCAAAAACAGCAGCAGCAGTGAGGCTACTTCCTGGCTGTGCCTTGGACCGGCATGGGAATCCGAAACAGTCATGGATAATCTTCTACATAGTCCGGTAAGTAACGACCGGAACAAATAAAAATGAGGGTGACGACACCTAGAGAGTACGCAGCTCTTAAAAGACGATGCTGAACACTCAACAGCCAGATCAGCTTTATGGGAAAGCAGCAGACCACGTAAATATATAGGTCTCCCCGGACAAAGGGTAGAGGCTGGTGCCAGAGGACACCAATCCTCCAGAGACGAAGACGTGTCTCAAGGGTGTCTTGAATAATTAGATTTTTCAATCAAGGCCAAGGATTGCGCAAAATTTTACCGCAGGCATATGTGTGATATTCCGAGGATAAAATTTTAAGCATGACGCCGGGATTGGCAGAAAAAGCAATTATTCAAGATTCCCTCAAGAGGACAATCGATTTGATCCTCCCTAAGAGATATTCAGGGACAAACCTTAGCGGCCTTTGCCTCTCTCCCCGGTGGGGAAAAAGACCAAAGGCCCTTGTATGTGTACACTATTTTTACAAAAAACGCAAAATGAGCCCTGAGCAAGAGCTACAGATGGGGAAAACTTGGTGGGATTGCAGAGAAAGAAGCAATCAGTTGCCAGCTGGGGAATACACCGGACCAGAAAACAATACTCTCTTTTTATGGCTGTAGCGCAGCCTGTACTGCATCCAGAATGCCGTTGATAAAGGCCACGGATTCTCCGATGGAGTAACGTTTGGCTATCTCCAGGGCCTCGTTGATGGCCACCTGGGCCGGTGCCTGATCACAGTACTGCATCTCATAGACGGCAATACGAAGAATGTTACGGTCAACAAGCGACATGCGCTCCACGCGCCAATTATGCGAGTGAGCGGAAAGCAGAGTGTCAATGGCCTCCAGGTTTGTGCAGATGCCGGTGATCAGCTGCTTGCCGTACTCAAGCGACTTTTCTCCCACATCAAAATAGAGGCAAAACGAGTTGATAGCCTGGGCCACCTCTTCAGGGGCACAGGAGTGCCCCTGAAAATCGTGACTGAACAAAAACTGCAGGGCAAATTCCCTGGATTTACGCCGTAATCCCATGCTGTATCACAAAAACAGGGTAGAAGGAGTATGGTTGCAAGAAGCGTTCATCAACCAACAGACTCCAGAAGATTAATCATTTCCAGGGCGGCGATAGCCACATCAGAGCCCTTGTTTCCGGCCTTGGTGCCAGCACGCTCGATTGCCTGCTCAATTGTTTCCGTGGTGAGCACACCAAAGAGAACCGGCACTCCGGTTTCCAGCATCACCTGAGCGGTGCCTTTGGCCACCTCACCTGCAACATAATCAAAGTGGGGGGTCGCACCGCGAATAACCGCGCCCAACACAATGACCGCATCATACTTACCCGATTTGGCCATCTTTTGAGCGACCAGCGGAATTTCAAACGCGCCGGGCACACGGGCAACGGTCACATCCTCGCTGTTGACACCGGAGCGAACGAGACTATCAAGAGCTCCTTCCAGCAGTTTTTCACAGATAAAGGAGTTGAAACGGGCGACAACAATGCCCAGCTTCCGCCCGGTCCCCTGTAAATTTCCTTCAAGGTATTTTGCCATGTTTTTTCCCTAAAAGTCTATCACGGATCTCTGGTGACCGATCCCATCGGCATGTCGCCGTACAACTCAAGGATATGTCCCATCTTATCGCGTTTGGTTTGCAAATACTTTTTATTTTCAGCCTCAGCCGGAATCTCTATAGGCAGGCGATCGACGACCTCCAGGCCATAGCCTTCCAGGCCAATAATTTTTTTAGGATTATTGGTCAAGAGCCGCATCTTGCGCACGCCGAGGTCACGCAAAATCTGGGCTCCGATACCGTAATCACGCAGGTCCGGTTTAAAGCCAAGACGAATGTTGGCCTCCACCGTATCCAGTCCGTCGTTGTCCTGCAGGTTATAGGCCTTGAGTTTATTGACAAGCCCGATGCCCCGTCCCTCCTGGCGCATGTAGAGAACCACGCCACGCCCCTCCTGCTCAACCATGCGCATGGCGGCATGCAGCTGCGGGCCGCAGTCACAGCGGGCGGAACCGAAGACATCACCGGTCAGGCACTCGGAATGGACGCGAACCATCACGGGATCATCGGTGTTCACATCACCCATGACCAGGGCAACATGCTCCATATTGTCAACGTCGTTTTGGTAGGCAATGACCCGAAACTCACCGGCATGCTGGGTTGGCAGTCGTGCCTCGACAGCCGCACGGACCAGAACATCCTTCCGCAACCGATAGGCTACGAGATCCGCGATAGTCGCAATTTTGAGATCATGTTCCTTCGCAAAGACTTCCAGGTCCGGCATGCGGGCCATGGTGCCGTCTTCCTTCATAATCTCGCAGATAATACCGGCGGTGCGCATACCGGCCAGACGGGCCAGATCAACCGAACCTTCCGTCTGTCCGGTTCGAACCAGAACCCCACCGGAACGTGCGCGAAGCGGAAAAATATGCCCGGGGCTGATAATATCCCTCGGGGTCGCATCGGCTGCGACTGCCGCTTCGATGGTGCGGGCGCGATCGGCTGCTGAAATACCGGTACTCACCCCGGTGCGTGCCTCGATGCTGATGGTAAATCCCGTCCCGTAGGGAGACTGATTATTGGAGACCATCATGGGAAGGCCCAACTGCTCCACAATATCAGGGCTTAAGGCCAGACAGATCAAACCACGACCATGGGTGGCCATGAAATTGATAGCCTCAGGGGTCACCATCTCTCCGGCCATGCAGAGATCGCCTTCGTTTTCCCGATCCTCGTCATCGACCAGGATAACCATTTTCCCGGCCTTGATATCCTCTATTACTTCCTCTATTGAACTGACTGCCATACCAAGCCTCTCCAGACTGTCGCCCGTGGCGAGAGCCCCCTTCGTTGCCAGACCCTATGCATTGCAGGAAGGGTCTAAAATTATGGGTTTCTTGAATAATTGGATTTTTCAATCAAGGTCAAGGCATGCGAAAAATTTTACTGCAGGCATATGCATGATATCGGAGTCTTTGCTTACCTCCGAGGATAAAATTCATCGCATAACGCAGAGATTGACAGAAAAAGCAAATATTCAAGATTCCCTTATGTCTGTTCGTACCAGCGGCACGATGCTTTACGTAATTTTGACTAAATACGGGATTATAAAAACCCGTTTTCAGCTAGAAACCCTGGGTTAATTCGACTTTCTGTGGTTCCACTCGCTCCATCAACTGAGAGTAGTTTTTCCACATATTTGCCGATGATATCCACCTCCAGATTCACCCGGTCTCCCTGCCGTAACAGCCCAAGCGTCGTCACCGACAGGGTATGGGGAATAATGGAAACGGAGAATTGATCTCGCTCACAACTGTTCACCGTCAAACTGACGCCGTTAATGGTGATGGACCCCTTTTCGACCACATATTTGGTCAGAGCGGCATCAATGGAAAAAGTAAACAGGGTGAAGTCTCCTGCATTGCGTCGTTCTCGCACCTGCCCCTGGGCATCGACATGTCCGGAAACCAGGTGGCCACCGAGGCGGTCACTGAGCCGCAGTGCCCGCTCAAGATTCACCCGACTCCCGGACTGCAGCGTGCCCAATCCGGTACGGCGTATGCTCTCCGGGGAGACATCGACATAGAACCGATTCCCCTTTATATTACGGGCGGTCAGGCAGGCACCATTGACAGCAATGGACTCGCCCTCTTCCGGATCGGTCAGGTCGAAATCGGCTTCTATTCCGAAGATCATCCCCCCGCCGGCGGGACGTTTTTCAAAAAGCGTCCCCAGCCCTTGAATGATCCCGGTGAACATTTATCCTTCCTGCGCTAGCTCAGCAGCCCGCTGGGCAAACTGCTCGGCCATGCGCTCGTGCTTGAACCGCTTATGAATGCTTGCAACCGAACGATAGGCATCGGCTGCACTTGTCTTATCACCCTTCTCGTTATACGTCTCTGCAATGAGGGACAGAACCTCAACCGCACCCTTGGGGTTACTGGTGAGGCGATAATGCTCAAGGATATCAAAGAGCATTTCCAAAGCTTTGTCGTGGTCACCAAGTTTCCGGTAGGCCGCCGCCATCTTCTTATTGATCGACAAAACAGAAAAGCTGTCATCTTCCTTTTCGCAGATCGCATGCGCCTGCTTGAAGTTCGCCAGGGCCATGGCGTATTCGCCGCGGGCCAGACAGGCATCACCAAGTCGGTCAGCAGCGTTGGCAACGCCGATCTGGTCGCCTTTTTCTTCAAAACCACGCAGGGCGTTATGAAAGGCAATGGCGGCCTGGGCATACTCACCTTCTTGAAAGAACTTGCGTCCTTCCATATAGTCTCTTTTCGCCGGATCTTCGAGATCTGGATCAGAAGCCTTGGGTGCCGCGCCAATAGAATCTATCGGTTGCAGGTTATCAGTCGCCATTGGAATCGTCCTTATGAAGGTTTCGGGTAGCCTCACCGCTTAACGCGGCCACGGTGGTTTCCACGGGCAACCCTTGTTCGTATATAATGATGGGGGTATTGTCAAACTGAAGGCCCATGATCTGCATCTCAGCCTCCTTAGCCTGGATGCGGCCCATAAGCCGCAAGGCCAGTCCGCGCAACTCGGGGATGGTGTGGTTCAGCACCGGAAAAAGGGAGTAAAACGGGGTGGATTTACGAATCAGCTCCGGCTTGACAGCCGCAATCTCTCCAAGTCCCCAGAGAACTCCCTCACGGGTACCAGGGTCTCCCATAAAGTTGAAAAGATGCCTGGTAAAAGCCCCGTAAATGTCGGGCCGCGCCGCAATGATTGCACCGATGGTTTCGATCATGCCCCATGAGCTTGACGCCGAATCGGTACTGGACTCAAACATACGATGCAACAAATCGGCAACAGGTCCCGGCTCCCGCGTCGCAACCCGGCCACAGACCTGGCCAATGACCCAGGCGATTTGAAAACGGGCCCCCGGGGTGGGATCGTAAAGCAACCGCTGCAAGTAACGCAGTACTTTGCTGTCATCAAAAAAGAGGTCGACCAGCGTGTCAATGTCGCGAGCCTCGGCAAGTTTTTTAACGGTCTTTTTATCCGCCCGTTTTTTCTTCCGTTTCGGGTCACGCTCCGGCTCAAGGGCTGGAGCGACAAACGGTGTCGAGGACTCGGCTTGTGCGGCAACGGGCTGGGCGGCCTGCTCCCCCGCTTCCTCTTGCGCAGCCTGCTCAGCCTGTTTTTTCTCAAAGCGCTTGACCAGATCGGCCATCTCCCGATGGAGGCGCACAAAATAAAGGACACCACGCACAGCACGGCCGTCCAAATTGCGTTTGGGAACAACCTGATGAGTGACCTCGTCGTAGTTTTCTACAATTCCGGTGAGGTAATCGTCTTCCGGGATCAACTCCCAGGCAAGATCCCACTCATCATTGCAGGCTGAGACGAGGCATTCAACCATGGCCGCACCGATGTTATGGCCGGTGGCCTCGCTGACATAGACGGCCCCGCACTCGCAGGTTCCCTGAGCAAATTCACGCATTCGCCGCTGGACTGCCATGGTCGGTCGCCCAACATCCATTCCGCAGAAGGGACACCAGGGTCTGAGCAGTTCTTCCGCCTTGGTACCCATGATCAGGCCAATTTCTGCTTCAGCGCATCGGCAAAGCGAGGATCCACGCTGTAGCCGAGCTCTTTGGCTTTTTCCATGTTGCGCTGGGATTCGGCGAAGTCGCCTTTAAAGTAGAGCGCAACGGCCAGATTATTGCGAGCCATGGCTGAATCAGGCTCAAGAGTAACTGCTTGACGGGCAGCATCAACGGCCTTGTCATCTTGTTCGAGCATGGTGTAGGCCGAGGTGAGATTGATCCAGGCTGTCAGCAGCTTGGGATCGACCTGCAAGGCACGGTTGTAACTCTCGACTGCCTGATCGACCTCGCCGCGATGTTGACGAATCAGACCAATATTGACATGGGCCTCAGCCATATCTGGAGAGACTTTCAAAGCCTGTTCGTTGAGCTCAAGAGCGCGATCGGTGTCGCCCTGGTCAAAAAATATTGCGCCCAGGTTGATCATGGACTCCATGGACTGGTTATCCAATTCGATGGCTTTTTCCAGCTGCGCAACAGCCTCTTCAATACGGCCGGTCTGACGATAAATCAGACCGAGGTGATGCCGGGCCATGACATTGTTGGGCTTTTGCTCGACAATTTTCTCAAGCTCTGCGATAACAGCCTGAGTATCGGCTGTTTTTTTTGCTTCCGTCATATAAGAACCTTTCTCTTTGCTGGTTGGACCCCATGGGGGCGGCTGACCGCATCATCCCAAGGGTATATTGATGGCAACATACAACGTCAAAAAACGGTAGACAGTCTCCTCAACAGGCTGATTTGTAAAAGGAGCATCCTCGTCTTCTGACCTTAACAGGTCCCCGTTCAGAAATGATGATTTTTGTTCAATTTCAGGTAAGCCTCGACTCCGAGGCGTGCGCAAAATGTCACATCAGGTATATAGTTAATATCCCAAGGAAACATTGTAAGCAGAACGCAGAAATTGGGAAAAAACCATTTCTGGATGGGCACTAACTGGCTATGAAAGCGTTCATAGAGTGGCCTATAGTATAGACATATTTGCTAGTGACGCAAGGCAACGGCTTTGTGAAAATTAATGCCCCCCTAAAAACTCAACAAGAGAGAGATACCTTTGGCAAGCTTGGTCTGCCGCCATCTTAAGAGGTCGCACCTTTTTGATAGCCGATCAGTCTTCGCTGTCGCTCCTGTGCCAGTACCTCCTGAGCAACCTGAATATCACGCCTGATCTGTGCTGCCAGGGCATCGATGCTGTCAAAGGTTATCTCGCCACGCAGGTGACGCAAAAGATTAATTTTCAGCGGACGACCGTAAATATCTGCGTTAAATTCAAAGATGTGGGTTTCAGCCACTAGGCCGGTATCGCCAAAGGTCGGGTTGTAGCCAATATTGGAAACACCGCCATATTGGCGCCCATCATATATCACTTGGGTAACATACACACCCCGCTTAGGACAGAGATCTTCCTCCGAGAGGTTTAAGTTCGCAGTCGGAAAGCCAAGCAGCTTGCCCCCACGTTGACGGCCCCACTGGACATCACCGCGAATCTGATAGTAACGTCCAAGCAGGCGGCGAACATCGCGCATTTTTCCCTGTGCCACCAACTCACGAATTCGGGAGCTTGAAACCAGGTTCCCCTGCTCATAGTGCGCGGGGACAACAAGAACGGAAAAGCCTTTCTCCAGCCCCCTCTTCTCTAAAAATGCCGTATCACCCTGCCGCCCCTTGCCCATGGCATAGTCGTAACCAACCACCAGATCACACATGCCCAAACGTTCGAGAAGAACCTGATCGACGAATTCTTCGGCTGTTGTAACCGCCACCTCGGGATTAAACGGAATAATGACCAGTACGTCTATGCCAGCCCGTTCAATCAATTCAATTTTTTGTTCGGTAGTGGAGATGAGGCGAATGCCTTTGGGGCTGAGCACCTTTAGGGGATGCGGATCAAAGGTGACCGCAATGCTGGTACCCTGGTCTTGTCGAGCCCTGGTTACCACATGCTCAAAGAGCTTCTGATGCCCAAGGTGGACTCCATCGAAGTTACCAAGAGTAACATGGGCACGGATAAACGGATGTTTTATTGCGCTGATATCTCTGTATATTTCCATGGAAGTTACCACCACAGGAGGTGGTTCCTCTCTACATTCTGAATTCTGAGGGCCTCGTCCAAGGCTAAAACCTGATTTCACCTAAAATGAAATGAGTCTGTTACCAAGATCAAAACGTCATTCTCTGCATGCGCCTTCCGAACGACAGTTCTGGATAACGGGTCAGGTGCTCAGGTTTCAACTCGCCAGAACTGGCCATCTTTCAGACGCTCGCCACGGGTATTCCACCTGACTTCCAGACCAAATTCTTTTGATTTGAGCGTGTTACTACACATCTGTGGAATTCCATATTTGAACGTGCACGAATCCAGATACAACACAAATAGGGTTCCCGGTACGTTGGGAGCCCCCATACGACCATGAAAAGGGGATACTTACCCTATATCGGCTAAACAAGCAAACAGTTCATGGCCGGACAGAGCTTCACAACACCACCGGTTTCCCATGGGGAAAAGACCTCCTCCCTATCAAGAGGCAAAAAAATGATTCTACACAAAAGAAATGCTTGACGCCTAACCTCAAAGCATGTAGATTTGCCCGCGCAGTGCCGAAGTGGCGGAATTGGTAGACGCGCTAGGTTCAGGGTCTAGTTGGGGTTTCCCAGTGGAAGTTCGAGTCTTCTCTTCGGCACCAATTAAAAGATACAACCCGCAATCATTCATTTGATTGCGGGTTTTTCTTTTTGTACCTACCTGATTTTTAAGCCACTCTTGCCTATCAGCACCTTCGACTCCACATCTCCGGGCCTGTTCTTTTTCCGTGTAGAGTAGAGCGCTGATTATTACCAAGAACCAACGATTATGTTTCGCCGCACGCGGCTACTCCATATCAGAAGATCTCCTGGTGACATCAGCGCCCCCTCGTCGAACCGGACGTGCGGTTTTCC
>NZ_JAFFQA010000160.1 GCF_016919065.1 Desulfobulbus rhabdoformis
CCTAAAAAATACGCTTTTTCGTCAATAATCCCTGAAATTATCCGATTGCTTCTGTTGCCGCATGCCCGTCATGAATTTGAGGCGATTTACACACTACAAAGCCGCTTCTTGTGCCATTAGAGTGGGGCTCCGGGAATGGCTGATTTCACTACAAGAGATACCCACTGTTGTAACCCGACGAAGGCCCGAGGTCGGTCGCCAATAATGGACACCAAAACATTTAGCCAACAAGCTGCTTTTTCAAATATTGCCCCCCAGGGCAAGCGCATCAAAATGTCCTAACTAGGCCCAGTTAGAACCGAATTATTTTCGACCAGCGAAAAAATACGAATAAAATCGATTTATTATTCAATTCTACTCGCATAGCCTCTATATATGGGTGCATCCGCTACTTATGGCATTATTTAACCCGCCGGATCCTTTTTGGGCGTGATGCTCTCTGCTGCTTTGCCTTTTGCTCATACTCCTCAAAAAAGGAATCGAATTTTGAATTGTACTTGGCAC
>NZ_JAFFQA010000161.1 GCF_016919065.1 Desulfobulbus rhabdoformis
ATTCTGGTAGTGCTTCCAGTATATTCCAGAGCAATATTTATTTCCTTTGAGAGGCCGGGCTTGTCCAACCCCGGATAAGATTGTGGTTCGTTCGTGCCTCACTCACACAATCTATCCTTATTCGTTAGGAGTTCAGATATCTGTAAAGATTGATCTCCAAAAAAATTAAAAAATAGATGGGTGGGACAGGTCAAGTTTTTAAAGGAGCTCGCTATTAGCGTTTAGGAGCAAGTTTGTGCAAGTGTAAACAAAAACGGCCACTCAGCGAATACACGCTAAGTGGCCGATATTATTTGGTACCCAGAATGAGAATCGAACTCGTACTGGCTAGAGGCGAGGGATTTTAAGTCCATAGGTTCCGCCAAAAATGAGAGGTGGCCTCACTCGTCTGAACAAGTTTTTTCAATTCTTAAGTGGAATCTCCGCCAGTGTTAAGCCGCCATCTTGACTATCGGCAGCATTGAAACATACGCCTCATCGGGCGTTTTCTTTTT
>NZ_JAFFQA010000162.1 GCF_016919065.1 Desulfobulbus rhabdoformis
TTGGCGCTTTTCCCTTGTAGCGCAAGCTTTTGCAGGTGGCGCTCATAGAGGGACTCGAATCGTTTAATTTCGGCCTTGTTCATAGTATACTCCTTGCTGTAAGTGTTTGAAAATTAAACTCTTACACCGAGTATACACTGGTTTTTATTCTGCCGCGCAGCGGCTTCGTCCAACTACTTACTCAGCCGCGCTGTTGTATGCGTCGGCGTAAGCTTTTCATTGGGCACCAATTGCTTCTCCAATGCGCTTTGAGACCCGACTTTCAAGCTCCGAATAGCTTTTATAAAAAATAACATTATAGTCCTTTATGTCGAAATGAAGGGTTGATCCTTCTTTTGCCACAAGGATGACATCTTTCCCAATACCATGAGAGGTGGCCTCACTCGTCTGAACAAGTTTTTTCAATTCTTAAGTGGAATCTCCGCCAGTGTTAAGCCGCCATCTTGACTATCGGCAGCATTGAAACATACGCCTCATCGGGCGTTTTCTTTTT
>NZ_JAFFQA010000163.1 GCF_016919065.1 Desulfobulbus rhabdoformis
GTGCTGATAGTTCTCGTTCATCAGCGTGAGGTAGTAGAAGACGTCCTCCTGCTCGGTGAACATCCGCCGCAGGCCCTCGCGGATGATCACGGCCAGCTCGTACCCGTAGGTCGGGTCGTAGGAGACGCAGTTGGGGATCGTCGCGCTGACCAGATGCGAGTGGCCGTCCTCGTGCTGCAGGCCCTCGCCGTTGAGCGTCGTCCGGCCCGCGGTGCCGCCGAGCATGAACCCGCGCGTGCGGCTGTCGCCGGCGGCCCAGGCGAGATCGCCGATCCGCTGGAAGCCGAACATCGAGTAGTAGATGTAGAACGGGATCGTCGGCGCGGCGTGGTTGGAATACGACGTGCCCGCGGCGATGAAGCTCGACATCGCGCCCGGCTCGTTGATGCCCTCCTGGAGCACCTGGCCGTGCTTGTCCTCGCGGTAGAACATCAGCTGGTCGCGGTCTTCGGGCGTGTACAGC
>NZ_JAFFQA010000164.1 GCF_016919065.1 Desulfobulbus rhabdoformis
TTTTTATAGTGTAGAAATTTAGCTGTAAATTTAGATTTCTTGTATCTAAATTCACCTTCAATGGACCAATACTCTTCAGGTTTAAAATTACGAATTTCATTTTCACGATCAATGACTAAACGTAAAGCAACTGACTGAACTCTCCCAGCAGACAGCCCTTTTTTAACTTTCTTCCATAATACTGGAGAAATATTATAACCAACGAGTCTATCTAAAATACGACGTGCTTGTTGCGCGTCAACTAAATCCTTTTCAATACCACGAGGATGCTTAAAACTATCTTTAACAGCATCTTTTGTAATTTCATTAAATACTACTCTATTTTCTTTGCTATCTTCTAATTCTAAAATTTTTGATAAATGCCAAGCAATCGCTTCACCTTCACGGTCAGGGTCACTAGCTAAAAATATTTTTTTTGCTTTTTTCGCATGTTTTTTTAAATCTTTAACTACAGGAC
>NZ_JAFFQA010000165.1 GCF_016919065.1 Desulfobulbus rhabdoformis
GAGGGCAGGCAAATACTGGTCGGGGGCGAGGCGGCTGCGGCATGATAACGACGTGCAGGACCAACTGGACCAGCATACGGATTTTCTTGGCATTCCCGTGCAGGAATCCATATTCGCGCAGCCGCCTAAACCCGTTTGGCAGGACATGTTGCAGGAGCAGACGCAGAAACTCTTCTCCCCTAAGCGTCCTCTTCTGCATTGTCCCGGTAGCGCTGTCCCGGTATCTAAAGGTTACTTCGCCGTTGGCATTGGCAACGATGTTTTTTTCTCCAATCACGCCTCGGTACAAATACCTTGCGAGGTATTTCAAGGCCGGTGCGCCGGTGCCCATATGGTCGCAGTGGACAACCCATTTTTTCGGGACTTTGTCTGTGATCCGCAAGCCGATAGCATCTGCTCCGGCCAGGAACTTACCGCGAAAGGCTTCGGCCAAGGCAAAACCGTTGA
>NZ_JAFFQA010000166.1 GCF_016919065.1 Desulfobulbus rhabdoformis
CTTCTACACCGTGTGGTTCAAGAGCCTGTTTGGCGGTGCGCCGTGGAACGTGTATTCGTTCACCAGCATCATCATCATTGCGGGCCTGACGCACGTGCCCCACGTGTATCTGTATGTCTCGTCAGCGCTGCGCAGCCTCGGTTCGGATGTGGAAGAAGCCGCGCGTATCGCGGGGGCATCGCCGCTATCGGTGGCGCTCAACGTGAGCCTGCCGATGGTGCGCCCCGCGCTGCTTTACGCAGCCGTGCTGGTGATCTTCCTGGGCTTCGAGGTCTTCGGGCTGGTGCTCGTGTTGGGCGATCCGGAAGGCCATCTGGTGCTCGCCACGTACCTGTACAAGCTGACCAACAAGCTCGGCACGCCGGCCTATCACCTGATGGCCGCCGTGGCGGTCTGCCTGGTGATGGTGACGTTCCCGCTGGTGCTGCTGCAACGCTACAT
>NZ_JAFFQA010000167.1 GCF_016919065.1 Desulfobulbus rhabdoformis
TGATTGAAAATGTAATTCTTCAAGACATCCTTATGACCTTTTTCCTTTTCGATAGCTCTTCCCCTCCAGGGCAAGGAGCTCCGAGTTGTTGGCAAGTCGGCCGACAGCCGTCGTGGCGACAGGGGGGCGTCTGTCTCTGTCAGTGAAACATTACGCCCTCCTGATCGAATCCCTGGGCTTCAAATTGCGCTTTGCCGTCAGGGCAAGCGCATCAAAATGTCCTGACTAGGCCCATTTAGAATCGAATTATTTTCGACCAGCGAAAAAATACGAATAAAATCGATTTATTATTCAATTCTACTCGCATAGCCTCTATATATTACCCTTCAAAAATCACTTACTTGGAGAAGGGGCATGAAAAAACAGCAGCCAGACATTATTTCCCATTTCGAAAATTTAATTGATCCGAGAGTAGAAGGGAAAAACCGGCATTTGC
>NZ_JAFFQA010000168.1 GCF_016919065.1 Desulfobulbus rhabdoformis
GGATGCAGCCGCCCTTTTTCGCGCGCTTGTTGCCCAGCGTCAGCAACCGGGTCAGCCGCCCCCACGCCGCCCGGTCGACCGGATAGGCGACAATGTCGGGCGTGCCATCGGCGAAGATGAGGCGCGCGCCGACGACCAAGGTCGGTGGCGGCGGGGCGCCGACCTCGTCCGCTTTCTCCCGTGTCTTGCGCCAGGCCCGATAGGCCCGCACCACCCCTGCGACCGTGTTGCGGTCGACGATCCCGATCCCGTCAAGGCCGAGTTCATAGGCTCTCGCGACCATGTCCTCAGCCGGACTGGCCCCGTCGAGGAAGGAATAATGAGTCGCCGCGACCAGTTCGGCGAAGTCAGCCACTTAATCCTCCCCGGCACGGGGAAGGGTACCATGCGCAGCATGGTGGAGGGGGCGTGCGGCTAGATTCGCCCTATGTGGAAG
>NZ_JAFFQA010000169.1 GCF_016919065.1 Desulfobulbus rhabdoformis
ATTTTAGATAATCTTTTTCATATCCCCTGTGCACCACTGGTCGTACTCTCTGTTCTTGGTTGTCTTCGGCAGAACCAATCCAGGCCAAGCGGTATCCCCCTAATTCCACAACAATCCGACAGATGTCCTGCATGAGTTCAAATTCATCCTTGGCACGGATTAACGTGTGGCTGCACTCATTCAGCGTTCTTAGTATTCGATTCGTTTTACGCAATGATGCCACTGGGAGATCCGTCAAAAAATTGCATTACCATTTCGACAGCGGAATTGGAAATTGCAGCAATATTTTGTTTGTCATGATTGAGATCATCTGACAAATATCCATCCTATCAAAAAATTGTTGTTAACCCATGCGTAGTGGCCGGATATTTATCCCGATTCATAGCATCGATTTGTATAATTACATACAAGAGCCTATTTCACAACCAG
>NZ_JAFFQA010000016.1 GCF_016919065.1 Desulfobulbus rhabdoformis
ACAAAAGAAGCGGCCTGAAAAAAATCAGCCCCTCCCCCCGCGGGGGGAGGGGCTGAGCGGCACCACCGGAGCTATGGAGTTAGCCTAAAGACATAAAGTGGTGGTCCAAAAAGAGGGACCACTTCTCTAAAGATGGATTAAGCATCTGAGTCAGTGCCAACCGTATTTGTGGGGTTGATGGCATGGTCACGCTCTCAAACTCGGGGATCTTGTCGTCGCATACGGACTGGAAGACTGAGGGTAATCTTTCTTTTTGATCGCAGACAATTTCCCTGAAAATATTGGACGTTAAGCCGATAGAGATAAGCAAAAAATTTTGTTCAACAGGAACGTCAAATTGCCACTGGTAACCGTTTTTTGCGAGAATGAAACCATTATTGTCCTGACGAAATGGAACATCCTTTCCAATGCCGTTCACCTTATGCCGTTCAAAACCAGACAGACAAAAGTTGAAACCGAAGCACTCCATATTGTTTTGGGCATATAGTTTAGTTGGATGTTTAAAGCGGCGCCTTTGAATACTTAAGGTTATTCCGGAGCGAAATTTTATCATTTGAATGGAACCCTGGCCGAAAATATCCGACATCACCCAGTTGATGGCGTCTTTGTGAAAAACGGTTGAGCTGAACAAGGTGTCCCCATCAATTCCTTCTTGCCATCTTCCCACCTGCTTGAAATCATGTTCCATTTATTTATCTCAGATGCGGCTAACTTTATCGTTTCTGATTCTGTATTGTCATTCAATAAACCCTTAAGAAAGAAGAAGTAGCTAAATTAATTAGGATAAACTAATGACAGGTTTTTGTTCAGTTTGTCAACGTTTTTTCTGGTAATTAAACAAGTTGGTAAGACTTGACGTAATCAAAGAAAAGTAGACAATCCATTAAGCTGCTTTTCATAGGAAATATATGGTGTTATGGAAGGTGTTGAAAGCGCTGCCGGGCAGCAAGCAATGGACGCGGGGCGTAAGTACATTCGCCCGTATCAGGTGGTAAAAAATATTAAAAATCGCTGCTGGAGACGGCATGATGGAAAAAAAGCGCAAAAGTGGGAAGATTTCGATGCGGAATATTCTGATCGGGCTTCTGGTTGGGGTGATAATGTTTGGAGCTGGCTATGTTGTTGTCGATCGCCAGCACCTGACCGATATTCTGGCAGGCTCGGCGCTTGCCAGAGAAGACTTCAAACAGGCGGAGATATGGCTTCGTCTTGGAGGACATCCGGATCGCTTTAACCTTAACCGACTGCTGGAGGCAGCGGTATCTAAGAACGCCTCCCGGCAGGTGGAGAACTACCTGCAAGCAGGCGCCGACCCGAATTATCTGGGGGCCGGTAACCTACCGATGGTGTACCTTGCCGCCCGGGCAGGTTTCGATGACATTGTGGCACGACTGGCGGCATCCGGCGCCGATATGGACTTTCATCCCCGGCAGCGGCGTAATCCTCTGCTGTGGATCGCAAGCAAGGCAAATGACAAGCAGGCTTTTCAACTGCTGCTGGAACATGGCAGCGATCCGAACGTGATCACCGATTACGGGTACCCGATCGCCTTTATCTGCTACCGGAAAAAGCAGTACGATTGGTTCGATTTGCTGGTAGAGCACGGCGCAGATCTTTCTTACGTTTCTCCAAGCAGGCGCACACTGCTCGATTACGCATTATTGGCCAAGCACAAGCCATCTATTGATCTGCTGAGCAGCAAGGGCGTGCCCGTTCTGCGGACATCCGCCCCCGGAACCAGACTCATCGAGATGGTAAAACACGATGCTGCTCCCGCCGTGAAGGAAAGGCTTCGTGCTGGTGATAATCCGTATATACCCAATAAGTACGAAGCCAATGCCCTGGAAACAGCCATCTTCTCTGAAGCGGTTCTTTCCGCCCGAACCCTGCTTGAAGCTGGCGTCGATCCCAACATCCCTTTTGGCAAACCGTTGCGGGAGGCAGTGGACAGCAGCAATCAGACGCTGGTTCGGATGTTGCTCGAAAAGGGGGCAAAACCGGATGCCCGTGAGGAACGGGGCTATAGGACAGCTCTTCACGATGCTGCCTGCAAGTCACTTCCCATGGTCAAAATGCTTGTTGCACACGGTGCTGATATCAATGCGACCTGCCGGTTCCAAGAGCGGACCCCGCTCTGGTTCGCTATAAACTGCGGAAATGCCGAAATAGCGGCCTTCCTGGAATCCAAGGGAGCCCACTACTCTGTGGACGACGGCTGGTATAGTTCGGCCACCGACTTTGAAAAAGCGGCGGTCGAGGGGGATATCACAGCGCTGAAACAAATGGTGAACCAGGGGCAGGATATCAATGAACGGGATGCCTTCGGTGATACGGCGCTTCACTTTGCGGCCGCCGCCGGGCAATTGGATGCCATGCGCTGGCTTATCAAGCACGGGGGGCTTCCCATGTTTCGTGGGTTCGAGAGAAAGACTCCACTCTTCTGGGCCGCCCAGCATGGTCAGCTTGAGGCATGTCGGTTTCTTCTGAATAATGGATGCCGAGTCACCGACAAGACCAATTACGGAGAAAATCCTTTACATGCTGCTGCACGGGGCAATCAGGCCGAAGTGGTAAAGTTCCTCCTGAAAAGGGGGGCGGATGTAAATGCCAATGGCCGCCGGGCCACGCCGCTGATGATCGCCGCTCGACGGAACGCCGGTGAGGCGGCGCGGGCACTGATCGAGGGCGGCGCCGACATTAACAACCAGGGTAGTTTCGGCCGGACGGCAATGCACTCTGCCGTGAGTTACGATAGTCCGCAGGTGGTCCAGGTGCTACTTGATCACCACGCCGATATTCATACCCAGGACAATCGGGACGTTACTCCAATCGAACTAGCTAAGACGGAACGGGATTCGTTGCTGGGAAGCAAGGCATATCGTCTCATAATGAAGGCCGCCGGAACACCGTTTGATCCCAGTTTTGATTGCGGCCGGGCCGCGTCCTCCATTGAGCAACTGATCTGCGCCGACCGGGAACTATCCAACCTGGATGTTGAGCTGAATCATTACTTTCAACTGCTCGTCACCTCCCTCGAACCCGACAAGGCGAAGCCTTTCCGGGAACAGCAGCGAGAGTGGCTTACGGAAGGCCGCGAATCGTGCGTTTTTTCCAAGTTACACTATCCAGAGGATAACGCTTTTTATAAGGCTGTCAAATGCCTTCGTCCGGTCTACCAGGAGCGGATCCAGGAGGTTAGGCGTCTTACCAACCGCTATCGGTTTACCGGAAAGGAGGGGGGAACTACAGAGGCCGAGGCTGGGGCCATGGCTGGGACCGACACCGCACGGGTGAAAACCTGGGGAGATTACGCCGGGAAGCGAAACCAGGCAGGGCAAAATCGCTTCCATGCTTTTTACTACAACACCAATGATCCGATGCATCCGATCGCAGACGAGATGGTCGATCGGATCGGAGTGAACTACTTTTTCAAGGAATTTCATGGAATACATGCGGACCACTTTGGCGCTTACTGGGCTGGCAATTTCGAGTTTTCCACACCACGCCGGATGCTTTTTCAGGTGACAAGCACACCGGCGCGCATGAAAATCCTCGTGGATGGCGCGGTTGTGTTCACGACTGACAAGGTACACAAGGCGGAAATTCAACACTGGTTTCCCCAGGGAAACCACCTGGTCGAAATCGAATACGTCAACAAGTGGCACATTGCGGACCTGTTGGTTCGGTTTGCTGAAGAAGAGCCCGAGTATTCCGAGTCCGATGTCCGCCTTCTGCTCACCGAGGCGATGACAGACAAGCCCCACCTGTGGTATGCAGCAGCGCACGGAAGCGACCAGGCGGATCACGCCGTCCGGGTAACGACCACGGCCACGGACAGACCTGTGGTCTTGATGCTGCGATCAAGTCGAGCGGTTAGATGGGAGATTCCAAATACGGAGCAGAATCGGATACTGGCAGTATTTTATGCCTCTAATGATCCGGGCAGCAGCGTGCTGGTGCCTGCAGGAAGCTCGGTCAAGGTGTACCATGTGAAACCAAAGGTGATTCCTTATGTCGGTAACCTTCCCATGGGGTGGTGGGAAGGGGTTGAAAACCTTTCCGACAGCATGTTTTTTACGATCGATCCGCGGCGGTTCGATGGGTACACCGGCAGCGATGGACGAACCAACGCCATTCTTGTTCCCATGATGTCGAAAGACATAGACAACAAAGCAGATTGAAACGGTGTGGCAGACAACACAGAAAGAGAGCCCACGTAGGCAGGGAGAACCAAGGCAAACACTTGTATGCCCTCATCTATCCCTAAGCATGTTCATAAAAACGAAATCTTTTCGTTTTGGTTTCGTACCCAAGGGGAAAAAATCTGTTGCAAAGGTGTTTCAGGCCTTCGCGATACTGTTTTGCTGCACCTCAGTCTCTATCTTCAGTGCCGATAAGGAAACGTTGATATCCGCCAGGAAGTAAATCAGGCCAGCAATGAGCGAGAGCATACAGCATATAAAGAGAATAATGATAAAGATGCTGGCCTCAAAGCTGACCAGCTCACTGAGAAAGAGGGCGATGATCAGCAGGCTGTCCAAGAGTAGGCTCAGGGTTACAAAAGCAATGGCCATGCGTAGGAGATACGCCCTCCGCATCATGATCGTCAGTTGTTTTTCAACATGTACGATAAAGGTGCCTGATGCTGCATGAGCTGATTCCGCAAGAATTCTGGAGCGGTCGATAATCCGGCCAAAACGGTTGGTCATGGAGAGCAGGAGCAGGCCAACACCGGAGATGACGATTACCGGGCCGATGGCCAACTGCAGCATAGGGACAATTTGTTCAAGTTGCATGGTTCTACCTTTTACCTTTAGTGGGGTGCAAAAACAGAAAAAGAGGAAGGGGCGAATGCAAGGCCTCTTCCTCTTTGAAAATTACTATAATTACAGACAATCCGACCTGGTGAGTCTGCTCAAAATCTGATTATGGATCCTAGCGGGGGCTACGATGTCCAACAATAAGCCCCTGTCCTTTCTGGTCAATGCTCAATAATGCATTTGAAAGAGAAAAATCACTTCAGCAATCAGGGAAAAAATAACGTTGGGGGCAGGGGAGAGCCCTGTTGCCATCGGCTAGAGAGGAGTGATTCTCCCATTTCACAGGTCATTTCTTTTAAGATTTACACACCTGCTTCTTCAAGGTTGCTCACATTATCCAGCAGTTCCATATCCTCCATGTCCAGTTTCAGCTCCGGCGCCTTGATGAGCGACGTAAGCTGCTCAGTGGTCCGAGCGCTGACAATCGGGGCGGTTACCAGTGGTTTGGCCAGTAACCAGGCCAGAGAGACTGTTGTCGGTGTTGTGCTGTGCTTTGCGGCTACTTTGTCAAGGGCCGTAAGGATAGCCTTTCCTCGCGCATCAAAATATTTTTTGATGCCCTCGCCACGTGTGGTCTTGCCAAAATCAGCCTCAGTTCTGTACTTCCCTGTAAGGAAACCAGATTCCAGAGAAAAGTAGGTAAACACGGAGAAGTTATACTGCTCAACCAGAGGGGCGTAGTCCTGTTCAAAGGTTTTCCGGTTGATCAGATTGTAATACGGCTGCAGAGCTACATAGCGCGGCAGATTGTTTTTCTCAGCAAGTTCCATGGATTTTTGTATTCGTGGAGGTGAGACGTTTGAGGCTGCAATATAACGTACCTTCCCAGCCTTTATGATCTGGTCATAGGCAGCCAGCGTTTCTTCGATTGGCGTTTTTTCATCGTCAAAATGGGTGTAATACAGGTCGATATAGTCGGTTTGTAAACGTTTAAGACTTGCATCAACCGATTTTAAAATATGGGAACGGCTGAGGTCATAAGGATGTTCGGCCGTATGTGAACCCACCTTAGTTGCGATAACAACCTGATCCCTATTTTTTCGAGTGTTGAGCCACGTGCCGATGATGGTTTCGGATTGGCCACCAGTGCCATTGACCCACCAGGAATAGGTATCAGCTGTATCAATGAAATTAAACCCTGCAGCAGTAAACGCATCGAGGATTGCAAATGATTGCTGTTCATCCAACGTCCAGCCAAATACATTCCCACCAAAGTTGATCGGCGCTACTTGTAGTTCAGTGTTGTTAATTGTTACTTTTGTTCGCATAATGTTATCCTGTGGAATCGAGCTGATTATTTATTGTGCTCGCTATATGAGAAAAATAGTTAGCTGCGAAATTTAAAATGACTCATCTTGTTTATTGAGAATGAGACACCTATTTTTTAATGATCGCTTTAAACAGCAACGATAGTTATTGAACGCTTATGAATTTCATAATAATGACGAACTGCTGTTAATCAAGGAGGCTAAAACTTCGTGTGTCCTCAACATAGAATTCCCAAGGTCCCCCTTTTATATTGTTTTACCTGGTATCCAGTATGGTGTCGTAAAAAGGGGGCTGGAAAACAGTCGGGCACCGAACTCAAAGTCTTGTCAAAGAGAGAGGAGTTGCAAAAAATATCGTAAAATTATAGGATTAATTCAATGTATCCAAGTATCTCTTTTCTTTGGAGGGATGTGGGGAACCCTGCAAAAGTGCAAGAGAAGGAGTCAATGAGGGGGTCTCTTTGGCTTAAGCGCTGGTGAAGGTGAAACCGCAATTATATTTTTTGGAGGTGTTGTATGGCGATTACTCTCTCTGCAATACAGGGCATTGGCCCTCATACCGCAGATGTATTGGCAGAACATGGTTATTCAAAGGTTGAGGAGCTGGCCGCTGCCCAGGAAAGTGATCTGGTGGTTATTTCTGGATTTGGGCCCGTGCGCGCCAATCTTGTTATCAATGCCGCGAAATCTTTGCTGGAGGAAGAGCAAGCTCGCCTGAAAGAGGAACAAGATGGAGTAGCTTCAACTGACTCTGCTTCTGAGATACTATCTCCGTCGTCTGCTTTGGCAGTATCTGATGAAGAACCTTCAAAGAAGAAAAAAAAATCAAAAAAGAAAAAGGGAAATCCAGACAAAGAGAAGAAACCAAAAAAATCTCCGAAGAAAGGGAAAAAGGACAAGAAAGGAAAAAAGAAAAAGTAACCCCTCCTGGAGGGGGGCGAGAAGTTGAACCTGATGGTTGACAGTTGCGCCTTCCCCTCCAAAAAAACTAGGTGAACGGTCTTCGGTAACGTCATTTCAGTGCGTTATGATGTACAGTCCATCTCTTCTTCAGCTTCTCAGTCTATTGAGATTCTTCGATTAGGCCACCGAGAGGGCGCTGAGTCCTATCCCTCACACACAAGGCAGGTCGCGCCCCCCTGTTAGCTCTGTTATGAAGGTGTTAAATTCTCGTTGTTTTCTGGTGTGCTCCATTCAAGGGAATGAAAATTTATTGTACATTGAGCCTGCGTTTTAACAGCATTTGATAATGAATTGAGGAGCAGAGGGGCAACGAATCTGCAGAGTTATCGACCTGACTTCACAGGTGTACGCTGATAAGCGAAATTCGGCATAGTCCCTTAACTTGTCATGATAAAAACGAATCTAGGCAAGTGGAGTATATATGAGCTCATCCTATCCTCGATCGATTCTCACCCCGCATCGTCCTCTCCCTTTAGATATCCCTGCAGGCGTTGCGCCTACAGAATTTTTCAACAGCCCATGTAACCTGCGGCATCTGACGCGAGAAAACGGTTTGTTGCGCTCAGATGAAGGCTTTTTGCTCTATAGGAAGGCCATCGGCCATTCCAATCTTTTCGATACATCGATAATATTTGACACCTCCTCCAAGGTTCTGGATCCCATGGGGCGTCCAGTTCGGCGAGACCAGTTGTCCCGTGAGGAAAGCTTAACCTTCAGTCGAATGACCAATGTTGTTTTTCAGTACATGTTGGAGCGGTACCCAGACCCCAAAGAACACCTGGTCTTTTGTGGCGAGGCAAGCCTTGATGCAACCTGGCCGATTAATAAGCCGGGAGTGCCGAGCATTCGCATGATTCATAATCATTTCATGGTGTTTGAGCAGGCATTGCTTGCCAAATCAGCCCCTGCCTCAAAGGATGATCCTAATTTGACCGACGGCGGCCAGAATGGATTATTTTTGAGTTATTTAAGTGAGGTGTATCTGCGGTTTTTTGATGTTCTTGATCTCAAAGTTCTTCGCCCAGTTTCTTCTGACGCGTGCAAGCTGATATTAACCGGATATCCTCAGGGGCTTCCGAGTTGGGAAGTTGTGGGTGGGGCGGAGCAGCTTGCAAAGGGACAATTTTGGAAAGAATACGACATGGTGCTTCGTGGATTTCTGGAATTCTATCACACTTTTTTCACTCTTGTGGCCTCGGGGGATACCAAAATACCTGCTACTGCAGTCTATGCGGATCAGATCGAAGATATCTTACTGTACAGTGATCAATTTCATCAGGCTGCACGGATTCTGCGCCTGCAGATTATTGAAGATCCCATGATCGCCAATGAAATTCGATGGCAGCCTGCTTATAAACAGCTTTTGTACCGCGATGATGCAGGACGGCTCATTGTGACGATCAGCCAGAATTCTGTAGGTAACGCCATCACCGAGCTGCTGGGTATTGTCGTGCAGCGTGTTGCCGATGAGTCCGCGTATGCACAAATCGAAGAAAGGCTTGTTACCCAGTTGCTTGAACTGCGCACCAGACTCGTTACCTATGGACTCGGTGAGGCCATTGCCACACCTTCCTGGCCAAGTGGCTCTTTTGTCCCCCCGCAAAAACAACATTGATTGGTAGGGGGTATTCTTTGGTGGCAAGACAAGAGAAAAAAAGAGGTGGAAACGGTAGTTCAGGCAGTGCCGCATCGCCCTATGGGTTTGACCCCACCCACGGCTATGATCTGCAACAACTGCTTCAAGTGACCGCTCCTCAAGGACCTGAGGATTTTCAAGCATTCTGGCAAAAAAAATATGCTGCGGCCCTCAAGGTACAGACTGTGCCGGTTTTGAAAGATACCGGCGGTAATTTTAAAGGCTGGCGGGTTTTTGATCTGGCATACACCTCAACAGATGTTTTTCCCATAGGGGGCTGGCTGCTGCTCCCCGAGGGGGGGGAGCCGCGCAGGGGTTTTATCATAACGCATGGGTACGGTAATCGAGAGCAGCCAGATTACCACCTCCAATTTCAAGATGCCGCCATTCTTTTTCCCTGTCTGCGTGGTCTTGGTCGAAGCCAGCGGCAACCGATCTCCAATGAGGTTAAGTGGCATGTACTCCATGATATTGACAAGCCTGAGCAATACATTCTCAGGGGCTGTGTGGAAGATGTGTGGACAGGTGTCAGTGCCTTGCTGCGCCTTTTTCCTTATCTTTCGGGGCATGTCGGCTACCTCGGACAGAGTTTTGGTGGCGGGATTGGTGCATTGGCTCTGGCCTGGGAAAAACGTATTGCGCGGGCTCATCTCTCCGTGCCCACCTTTGGAAACCATCCTCTCCGCTTAACCCTGCCCAATATTGGCAGTGGGGCCAGTCTTCAGGACTATTACCAGGAGCAGGGCAAGTCCATTTTTACGACCCTGCAATATTACGACGCCGCAACGGCAGCCCGGTTCATTCATATACCGGTGCACTGTGCATTGGCCCTGTATGATCCCTTTGTGCCACCCCCTGGCCAGTTTGCCCTGTTTAATGCACTTCGTGGCCCCAAGGAACGTTTTATCCTCACAGCTGGGCATCATTCGTATCCGGAGCAGGAAAACGAAGAGCTGAAACTGCAAACAGAGGTGGAGCGTTTTTTCAGGAATTTATAACCTGAATCCGTGAGCATTCATCGGGGGCGTCAGGTGAAGTTGAACAACAAATGAATTAATTTAAAAATCCTTGTCCCATTAATTGGATAGGCTGTTCCGTGACCACTCGCCGTCACGGATTCAGGTATAAGGCCATGCAGAAACAGTATCATAAATGGCACAGTTGGCGCCTTGACCGGGAGGTTGAACTCTTGGTGATTGGACATGCAGGGGCTAAGGTGCTTGTTTTTCCAACAAGGGACGGGAATTTTCAGGAGTATGAACGGTTACGCATGCCTGAATCCCTGCAGCAGAAGATTGATGGCGGAGAACTCCAGCTTTTTTGTGTGGATTACCTTGCAGGTGAAACGTTCTATTGTTGGTGGGCCCATCCTGCTGGTCGATTACACCGGCACTGGCAGTTTGAAGAGTATGTGCTGCACGAGGTCTTTCCCCTCATGGAGATGATCAACAACAGTGAACGCGTCATTGCCCATGGCTGCAGCCTGGGCGCCTTTTTGGCCGCAAACCTTGCCTTTCGCCATCCTCACCTGTTTCAAAAGCTTGTCACCTTTTCCGGTCGCTATGACTTGACGCTTTCTGTGGAATGTTTCACCAACCTGTTGGATGGCTACTACGATGAAAATGTCTATTTTCACATGCCCACCCATTTTCTTCCCAATGTGCAGTGCTCCACACTCTTGTCGCATCTGCGACGGATGGAAATAGTGTTGGTGATCGGTAAGCACGATCCCTTTAAGGCAAATAACGAAGCATTAAGCCATATTTTGCATCAAAAAAAGGTGCCCCACACGCTGCATTACTGGGAAGAGCGTGCTCATAGCGGCTATTACTGGCGACGTATGGCACCGATCTATCTCTGAGAAATTCTTGATATTTACTTGTTTAACGAGAATGCTCCCGTCGTGGAGGCATACCCCCCTGTGGCATTATCTGCCCAAGGGGGGCTCTCAATTATCTTCTGTTCACTGGATTTCTCGGGTCATAATCTGAGCTGAAATCAAGATCTCCAAGGCCTGCGGCTATATCATCCCAGCGCAGCCACTTAAAGTTGGTTCCCACATCATCGGGATCCTCGTTGGTATCGGTTCCATCCTGGGCGATAAACGCTCCGTAAAGGAAGTTCTCGCTCAGTGCGATGTTGGTGACATCGATGGAGTCGGTGTGCTGGGTACCATCAATGCCCTCCATGTCATCGACAATGGCAAAGGAGGTCAGATAGTTGTTGGCCGTACCGACAGGAGTTCGATCGAAAACAGCGTAGGTTTGGTTTCCCTGACTGGAAAGGAAAACATAACCGGCACCGTTATCACCGTAATAGATGGTCATGCCCTCGAGATCGGCAACCAGATTGTTTTCTCCCTCCTCGGCGATCATATCACCATCACCCAGTTGCACTACGCTGCCAGTTGACGTTGGTTCAGCATCAATGGCGTAGAGGCCGACTCCTTCCTGGGCGATGTAGGCTTTGCCATATTCCTGATCCACCACAATGCCTTCAGCATGTTCGTCATCATCGCCGCCTTCAAGGGTGATGGTTCTCACCTTTTCCCAGCCGATGGTATCGTTGCTTCGTGCGACCAATTCAAACTGGGCCACATTCCAGGTGTCGTTTTGGGTGGCAAAGGCGTAAACCGTTCCGTCAACCGGGCTCTTGTACACACCTTCTCCGTAGGCAGTATCTTTGCCAAGTTCCTCTGCCACAAAAAGCTGATCGCTTGCGTAATCGGTAATGTCCGAAATATAGGGGGGCGTAGCCTGAATTGCATAAATGGCAAACTTGTTATTGTTCCGATCGGTGAACAGAGCAATATCAACACTTGTACCATTCAAATCAAAATCGTAAATGATATCGACATTGTTATAACGGTTATTGCCAGGCAGAGCGTCGGTCAGTGTATTGCCCTGGGCGTCATAGATTGAGTACCCTGCATTTTTCTGCGTGCCGATGACGAGGCTTTCGTTGACGTTATCAGGATTGATCCAGATTGCAATATCATCGGCATCAGGATCTGGCATGGTTGAACGGGTGGTCTCCAGAACCGGGGCGACTATGCGAGAGGTCTCCGCGGCAATATTGATCGCAGCCGGAGTGACGAATCCCCATTCCGGGCTGTTTTTGGACTGGACACTGTCGTATTCATACTCGTTTGTCAGGGAACCGTAGGTCCATACGCCCAGTGAGGCCATGCGGTTATCCTTATAACGGCTTGCAGCCTGAATGGCATAACTCGTGTTGTCCGCTACAATATCAGAATAGAGGGTGGTACCCCAGCCAAAGTTATCCAGGACAACGGCTCCATCATTGAGATCAAGAACGCCATCGTTATCGTTATCCAGATCATCACCACTGGCAATAACTGTCTGCGGGGAATAGATAAGCAAGTAGGCTGCATCATCGGAATTCAAGCTGCTTAGATCGGCCTCAACGCTGGTGGCCGCAGATCCGGTGGCCAACTCGTAACTACTGTCTTTGATGCAGGTAATGCCAGCCTCCTTAGCCGCGTTACCGCTGAGGTCTATGCTCAGGTTGGCGGTTCCCTCGTTATTGTCGATAACCACCAGGTAGATGTCCTCAAGGCTCTGGGAAGGATTTGAGTAGAGTTCAACGTATTTATTACCGGTATTGACAATTTCATTAAGCAGGACAAAGGGCGCTTTTAAAAAATTGTGCGTCCCCGGGGTCAACTTGGCGTTGGGCGGTAAGTTGGCGCTGGCTTCAAGCGTATCGTAGCGCAGCTCGGCTGCCATCTCTTTATCACTTTTTTCGGGTTCTTCGTAAATGTCACCGTTGGCCCAGGCGTCCACAGAATTCGCGTTCAGGTCGTCATAGAAGCGGGTCGCAGCATCCGGATCACTGGCCGACTGCGATAAAACGGCATCGCTGTAGACATAGCCCTCGTCACCATTGAGGGAGCCAACGCTGTCGATGATGGTTGCATCACGGGGCAGATCAAGCACACCATCGTTATTCACATCGAGGTCATCGTTGATGCTGATTTTTGCCCGTGTTTGGATCAGGGCGTAGGTCACCGCATCGTGTTCAAGTAAGCCGTCTTCATGGGCATCATCATCAATGTAGGTCTTAATAAGTGGTTCATTAATGACGGTGGTCTCAGAGCTGACGACCTCATTATACTCGTCCGCATTTTTGACAATGATCAGCCCATTGGTTCCGATCTTTTTTCCTGTCAGGTTCAGGGCATAGTCGACGTTTCCTTCTTCCCCCTCATCGCCATCGATAACCACGAGATATGTGTTTTGAATGACTTTTTTAGCTGTCCCCCGTAATTCAATATATTGCAAGGCATGGATATCTTCAGGAATGTTTGCTTTGAACTCATTGATAATAAGAGATTTTTTGTGGACTTTTTTGTGCTTTTTTTTGAAGTGATGCCTGTGTATTGCATGGTTGTGATTGTGCGTATGCCCCCATCTGTTCATCGCTTTCTCCTTTGCAAAAGCGATCGGGCTGGAGAGCAATATGCCGGCAATAACTGCTGCTGAGGTAATAAATAAGTGACGCATTCCTGGCGAACCTCCTGGATTGTTCTGCTGTATTGGGTGGTGTACCCTACGATCTTTCATGATGGAAGGGTGTCTTGAATAATTAGATTTTTCAATCAAGGTCAAGGCATGCAAAAAAATTTACCGCAGGCATATACATGATATCGGAGTCTTCGCTTACCTCCGAGGATAAAATTTTTCGCATAACGCAGAGATTGGCAGAAAAAGCAATTATTCAAGATTCCCGAAGTGATGAAGAGCATGTTCCTTCATGAAGGGAGCCTTCTATAGGCCGGCTTTGCTTACCGGCTTTGTGTTAGAAGTCTATGTGGATTGGATAAAAGCTCTATTTGAATTGTTGCTGCCTCATTTTTTTGGTGCAATGGGGGCTTCTTCATGCAGGAAACTAGAGGGGGCAGGTGCAAAGAAAGGAAGGCTTGCAGAGCGGATCTTTTTTCGATAGAGTTTGTCGTCTTTCTCAGGTGGAGTATTTCTCCAAAATTTCCCTCCATGTTTGCTGGCTTGTCTGACCTTCATTCTCTATGAGTGTCGTTTCTATCAGCATGTCTCTGTTGAGTCCTTTTTTAGTTTTTGAATAATATTTATAAACTGAAATTTCACATGACTTGAACCCATCCTTAAACAGTGGGGCCTATACTTTTCGCCATCATTTTTATCGACCTTCTATTCACACTTACAACAAGGAGTAGACAATGAAGTTGGCGAAAACAGTGCGTTCACTGGTTCTGTGTTCAATGTGTAGTTTCTTTGCGGTGTCAGCCATGGCTGCAACCACCGTCGTTGGCTCTGGTGCCAGCTTTCCCGCTCCCATCTACACAACCTGGTTTAAGCAGTTCAGTCGTGCTAACAAAGGTGTGCAGATCAACTACCAGGCCAAAGGTTCTGGCGCCGGAATTCGTGATTTTATCGATCACACCGTTGATTTTGCTGCCAGTGATGCTGCCATGACCGAGAAGCAGATCGCCAAGGTTCCTGAAGGCGTTCAGTTGCTGCCCATGACCGCCGGTGAGATTGTTTTGGCGTACAACCTGAAAGGAGTCAAAGACCTGCAACTGAGCCGTGAGGCCTACACCGGTATATTCCTGGGGAAAATTAAAAAATGGAACGATCCGGTTTTGGTGAAAGCCAATCCCGGAGTAACAATGCCTGATGAGGAAATCACCGTGGTTTCCCGCGCTGACAGTTCCGGAACCAGCTATGTCTTTACCCAGCATCTTGCCGCCATCTCACCGGAATTTGCCAAGAATCCAGGCTATGGGAAGACCGTCAACTGGCCCTCGGCTATTAAAATGGTGAAGGCGCCGAAAAATGATGGTGTAACCGCAACCATCAAACAGACCCCTGGCGCGATTGGGTATATTGAGTACGGCTATGCCAAGATGACCAAACAGCCCATGGCAAAACTGGAAAATAAGGCGGGCAAATTTGTTGCTCCCGGTCTTGAAGGTGGGCAGGCAGCGCTGGCCAACGCCAAACTGCCGGAGAATATGATCGCCTGGATTACTGATCCCGCGGGTGATCAATCCTACCCGATCGCCACCTATACCTGGATGATGTTCTACAAGAAGTACAGTGATCCTGCAAAAGCAGAGATCCTGCGTAACATGGTTGCCTACTGTCTGGACCATGGTCAAAAAATTGCCGACAAGATCGGATATATCCCGCTGCCTGCCAATGTCGTTGAGAAGGTTCGCGCTGCTTCTGCCAATATTCAGTAATCAGCTCTCTTCCTTCCCCTCATAACCATGTCACTATCCAGGAGGTACTTCTGGATAGTGACGTATAAGGAGCATCGACAATGGCTCATCCTACGACGACTCTTCCCCAGGAGGCTGCCTCTCTGTCCCAGCCTCCTTCAAAGATGGACATCATCTTCAATAAATCCTTTCGCTCGCTGACCTACGCCTTTACCTGGGCTATGGTTCTTTTGCTTGCCGCGATTGTCATTAAAATCGGAATCAAGGCTATACCAGCCATAGAACGGCACGGACTTGCATTTCTCACTACCACCACCTGGGATGTCAACAGTCAACATTTCGGTATATTGCCCGAAATCTGGGGGACTCTTTATAGTTCGCTCTTGGCCCTGATACTTGGAGGCTTTTTCGGTATCACCATCGCTATCTTTCTCACCCAGGATTTTCTTCCCCATCGGGTAGAGGTGGTGCTGAAGTCCATTATCGAGTTGCTTGCCGCTATTCCAAGTGTTGTCTACGGCCTCTGGGGTATTTTTGTGCTGATCCCCTTAATCCGGCCACTGGCTGATTTCCTGCATACCCATTTGGGGTGGCTGCCCTGGTTCTCCACCAGTCTGAGCGGCCCAGGTATGTTTCCGGCGGCACTGGTCCTCTCTATCATGATTTTGCCGACTATCGCGGCTATTTCCCAGGATGCCTTTCGCGCCATCCCCCACAAAACCAAAGAGGCTGCCTTTGGCATGGGGACCACCCGTTGGGAAGCAATCCTCAAGGTTATGCTGCCCGCTGCCTCGGGTGGTATTTTTGGTGCCCTGGTGCTGGGGCTAGGACGCGCACTGGGGGAAACCATGGCTCTGGCCATGCTGGTGGGAAACTCCAATCAGATTAGCCTTTCTGTGTTTGCCCCGGCCAACACGCTTGCCTCCCTGCTTGCCCTCAACTTCCCTGAAGCTGCCGAGTATGAGGTTTCCGTGCTCATGTATGCGGCCTGTATTCTCCTGCTCATTACTCTGCTGGTCAATATCGCCGGTACCGCCATTATCGCCATGACCGGATCAGGAGCGAAAAAATGAAACACGCCCAAACTGCTGAGAACGAGTTTCACCTGCCCCGTCTTGAACGACAACCGTTCGAGCCCCGGGCACTCAAGTCGATCGTGCTGAGTTCAATTACGGTTGCCGCTGCCATTACAGCCTGCATCCCTTTGTTTTCAGTTCTGATTATGCTGCTGTACCGTGGAGGCAAACGGCTATCGCTGGAAGTCTTTTATCAGTTGCCGCCCACGGCCTTTGAGACTGGTGGTGGTTTTGGAAACGCTATCGTCGGCACCCTGTTTATGGTCGGTATTGCCGCTTTGATCTCTGTTCCGTTCGGTATCCTTGCCGCCATCTTTTTAGCCGAGCTGGGGCCGGACAGTAAGGTAGCCATAACAGCCAGGTTTTGCGCCAAGATCATGACCGGACTGCCTTCCATTCTAGCCGGTGTTTTTGCCTACGCGGCCGTGGTGGTGGTGTTCAAGACCTATTCAGCCTGGGCTGGTGGCATTGCCCTGTCTTTATTGATGATTCCCGTGGTTCTGCTCACTGCTGAAGAGGCGATCAAGATGGTGCCACGGGCGATGAAGGAGGCTGCTGTAGGGATTGGCTGTACTCCTGCGCAGGCCATGGTCAAAGTCATCTTACCCGTTGCTTTACCGGGCATCATCACCGGCGTTGTTCTGGCGGTTGCACGTGCTGCCGGTGAGACGGCACCGCTGCTGTTTACCGCACTCTTCAGCGATTACTGGCTGAAAGCACAGGAGCCCACAGCCTCCCTGGCCGTGCTCATCTATAACTACTCAGGTATGCCGTTTGAAAATCAGATTGAGTTGGCCTGGGCTGCTTCCCTGGTTTTGGTGTTGATGGTCTTTCTCCTCAATATCATCAGCCGTACCCTTGGTGGCCGCAAAAAAATTTAATGCGCTTTTAAAGGAGTGAAACAATGTTGATGAAATCAACTCAAAGGGAAGAAAAAGCAGCCACGCAGACCAACGATACTCCGGCTGAGGTTGTGCTCGACTGTCATGCAGAGCAGATTTTTTATGGAGATTTTCTCGCTGTCCGTGACAGCAAGGTGCCGATTCAAAAAAATAAAATTACCGGATTTATCGGACCTTCAGGCTGCGGCAAAAGCACGGTTTTAAAAAGTATCAATCGCATGAACGACCTGGTCCGAACTTTTCGTTTTGAAGGCAAGGTCCAGTTTCACGGGATTGATATTTATGACAAAAAAGTCGATCCGGTCTCTGTTCGCCGCAATATCGGTATGGTGTTTCAGCAACCCAATCCCTTTTCCATGTCCATTTATGAAAATGTGGCCTTTGGACTTCGTTTGAATCGTTTTCGGGGCAACATGGATGAAAAGGTAGAAAAGGCGCTTCGTGGTGCAGCGCTTTGGGATGAGGTAAAAAATAAATTAAAAAACAATGGATTGTCGCTTTCAGGCGGTCAGCAGCAGCGGTTGTGCATTGCCCGGGCAATTGCCACCGAGCCACAGGTCCTTCTTATGGATGAGCCCTGTTCCGCTCTGGACCCTATCGCCACCCGTCAGGTCGAGGAGTTGATGATCCAGCTCAAACAACGCTTCACCGTGGCCATCGTCACCCACAACATGCAACAGGCCCAGCGCGTGGCTGATCAGACTGCTTTTTTTGCCGTCGATATCTCCCAAGGCGGACGTACCGGATATCTGGTGGAGATGGGGCCGACTTCAGAGTTGTTCAATAATCCCAAGGAACAGCTGACCAAAGATTATCTTCACGGGGAATTCTCCTGATTTTTTTTATTGCACAGACTCCCCCGCATTTTTCTTCTCCTGATGTCACGAAAAGACCGACCAGAACAGGGAAAGTGCGGGTTCTTGATGGATGATTTTGCCTGCGTACCGGTATTGTCTTCCGGAGCACCTTACAAAGTAAAACGTGTTGAATGTTGAAAATGTGACGCTGCCAAGAGAACCTTTGAGTTGGCCTGAGTCCACCACCAACGGAGCCGTATTCCCATGAGAACAAAAACGTTGTGTCTCTCATTGATCACTTTTCTTCTTTTTGCTTCCAGCTCGCAATCGGCACTGGCAACTCAAGGGAGTCACCTACGCAAAAAAGCCGATGTTCTCGGTGCCGGAGCAACCTTTCCAGCGCCTCTGTATAAACGTTGGCTTAAGCAGTTTGCACAAAGATCTCCCGGGTTTACCCTCGACTATGATGCAGTGGGCAGTGGCGAGGGAACACGTCGTTTCCTGGCTGACCAAGTTGATTTTGGCGCCAGTGATGCCGCTTTGAGTGATGAGCAGATGGCCCAGGTGCAGAGGGGAGTGCAGCTCATTCCCGCCACTGCCGGCATTATCGTCCTGGCCTACAATATCCCAGACCTTGAAGGCCAACTGCGGTTGAGCCGGGAGGTGTACACGGATATTTTTCTTGGTAAAATAAGATATTGGAACGATCCGCGTATCCAAATGATCAATCCCTCCCTCACCTTGCCTGCCATGAGCATCGTCACCGTCACGCGCAGTGACTCCTCGGGAACGACCTGGGCCTTTACCAATCATCTTAACGCAATCACTGCTCTGTGGCATGAGGCTGGGTATGGGGTTCAAAAGAAGGTTGATTGGCCGGGTTTTTCCATGGCAGCCAACTATAATGAGGGCGTGGCCACCAAGATTTCCCATTCCTGGGGTACCATAGGCTACATGGAATACGGTGTAGCGAAAAAAGCGGGCTTGCGGATGGCCGCTTTAGAGAACAGGGCAGGGCGCTACATTACTCCCCAGGATTCAAGCGGAACGATTACCCTGAGCAATAATGCAAAAGCGTTACCCTCTAATCTGCGCCTTTTTTTGCCGGATCCTGCCGGTCCCGACTCGTATCCCATAACAACCTATAGCTGGTTGTTGCTTTATAAGCACTACGCAGAGCCGCTGCAGGCGGGCAGGGTTAAACAGTTTGTTCGTTGGGGGCTGACTGAGGGACAAAAAGTTTCCGCTGAGTATGGGTATGCCCCCCTGCCGCAACAGATCATCAAAGCCTCACTTCGTGCTTTGGATGGTGTACGTTGAAGCCATCCCCGCTCAGGCAGGCGTGGCAGTATTGCTCGACCGGGATCTCCCTTGAAAAAAAATTGGGCTGACAGCAGGGAATGTGTATGGGGGAGCGGTTTTGTATCGACCTGGAAAAAGTCGAGGCATCACTTCGGGAGGTGCAAAAAAATTTTGACCGGATTAATCGAAAGCTGGACATGCGGCGTGAGCCCATGCGGGAAGAAATACTGCTTAATCTGCTCAGCGGCTATGCGTATGTCAACACTCTGCTCGCCCGCGATGTAGACCTGTTGAAGCGACCGGGGTTTCACCATTTTTTAGAGTTGAATCATATTGTCCTCTGTGGAACCACCCCGGAAAAACGACGGGATTACAAAGAGCATATCCAAAGTACAACGGATCGGTTTTATCAGCAGCAGGAATTCTCCATCTCAACGTTGCGCAAATGGGCCGCCAAGCACCAGAGTGACTCCCCCTGGAAACAGGCCTCTGGCGCTTACATTTTGCAGGTGAGCTGGCCCCAACTCTTTGCCGAAGGGAATCATCGAACCGGTGCCCTTTTGATGAGCACCATTTTAGTGCGTATGGGCAAGCCGCCCTTTGTGCTCTCCATTGACAATGCCAAGGGATATTTTGATCCCTCAAGTCTTGCCAAGAGTACCCGTAAAAACGTCTATGGGCGGCTTTATAAACTCCCTAAGATCAAGAAAAAATTTGCTCAATTTCTTGAAGGGCATACCCAGGCTGATTTTTTGGTGCCCCGGTAACGGTTAAAGGAGAGGCGTTACCTCCTGGCGCGGATGAGCAGGAGCAGGCTCTCTCCTCTCGAGAATTTCATCGATCACCTGGACCAGGGATGAAACCGACTTGCGACAGGAAAGTCGCGTGGCCGTACTCTCCAGGTCGGCATTATCAAGAAGCAGGACAAGATAGCGCTGGAGAAAGTCCCCCTTCTGTTCTTCGGAGAGATCACCTGCAAAATTTTTGGTAATGGGCAGCTGAAAGGGTTCTATTCCCATGAGAAAACAGGTGTAGACCACGCGCGTGCACTGTTGGCGAACCTCTTCGATTTCCCAGGAGCTATGTTTTCGTAATTGTCGGATTAATTCATTGATTGCGGCCCTGTTCTTGTGTTGCTTGATCATCAGTGGCGTCCTTGGTTGGAGGATTGGAAGAGAGCTGTTCACTTTCAATACCGCTGAACTGCTGGGCAAGACGTACTGCACCTATGGCGTCGCCGGCATAGCCGCTGGCGCCGATTTCTTTGGCGTAATGCTGATCAACCACAGCACCGCCGACCATGAAACGAACATCAGTTAAATTTGAGGCCTGAGCAAGATCGATCACCTTTTTCATTTCGATCATGGTTGTGGTCATCAGGGCTGAGAGACCGACGATGTCGGCCCCGTGATGCTTAACGGCACGAATGATGTCCTCAGCCGCAACATCTTTTCCCAGGTCGATAACCTCGAAGTTATAGTTGTTGAGCATCAGGGCAACAATATTTTTGCCAATATCGTGAATGTCCCCCTGCACCGTGGCCAGGATGACCTTTGCCTCTTTCTTCCCGGAGCCACCGTTTGCGGCGTCCAGGAGTGGCTGAAGCAGGGCAAACCCTTTGCGCATGGTATCTGCGCAGGTGATAAGCTGCGGCAGAAAGTACTCTTTACGGTCAAATTTTTCGCCGACCAGGTTAATGGCTGGGATGAGCCGGTTATCAACCAAGGAGTTCGGTGATTCCCCTTGTTTCAGCGCCTGGCGCAGGAGCCGCTCCATACCCTCTTCATCGCCATTGACCACCGCATCAAACACCTTTTCACCTGCGGTTCGAGGCATTGTCGTCTCGGCAGCCGCCAACGCCTGCTGACTAAAGCGATCTATATATCGGCTCATATGAGGATCATGCCCAGCCAGAGCGTCAATGGCAAAAACCGCATTGACAACCTGCTCGGAAGAGGTGTCGATGAAGGCGGCGCTTAACCCACGTCCCGCTGCCATACACAGGAAGCTGACATCCAGCCAATGCCTGGTCTCCAGGCCATAGCTCAGGTTTGAAACGCCTGCCAGGGGGGTGAGCTTTGCTGAGCGAACGCACCAATCAATAATCTCCAGAGTGCGTCGGTGGGCCTCTTTGCCAGCGGCTGTAGTGAAAACTAGACTATCGATGAGACAATCATGGGCAGGGATTCCGTAACGGGCTGCGCAGGCAAGAATTTTTTTGATGTGGGCGATGACCTCCGCCGAGCCTCCGAAACTCCCTGAGCCATCTACGGGCATACAGACAATCACGGCACCATATTTTGCAGCCAGCTGACACATCGCCTCCATGTTCTCTTCCTCTGCGCTGACACTGTTGAGAATACCTCGGCCCGGCAGAACCCGGAGCGCCTGCTCTGCTGCTTGAATATTGACCGTATCAATGGAGATGGGAAGACCAGCCCCTTTGGTCACAACCAAGGCTGCCGCACGCATGAGGTTGGCCTCATCCCCACCCTGCATGTGAACATTGATATCGATGACGTGCGCGCCCTGGCGGGCTTGTTCCTGCGCCAGCCTCCGCACCAATGTCATGTCGTTTTTCCGCAATGCCGCGGCCAAAGCCAGTTGACCGGAGGGATTTATTCTCCCTCCAAAAAGCGTCAGGGGCTGATCTTTTCCAATGCAGAGGGACTGTTTATAGGAGGAAACAACAGTCTGTCTTTTGTTGGTGGGTGGTGTGGGGCAAAGGGAATTTGTCTGTGCCTTGAGAGTCTGAATATATTCAGGGGTGGTACCGCAGCAGCCGCCGAGGATTGCCGCACCTGCCGTGACAAGGGGCTCCATGTGGTCGCCAAATTCGTCAGCCTCCATGTCAAAGGTGGTTATGCCGTTTTTCAGGCGGGGCATACCCGCGTTTGGTTTGGCTAAAAGGGGGACTGTGGCATGGCGTTTCATGGTTGCGATCACCTTTGCCATGTCCTCAGGACCGGTGGAACAGTTGCAACCGACCGCATCTGCGCCAAGAGACTGCAGGGTGATTAATGCCGAGAGGGGATCGGTCCCGTTCAGGGTGCGGCCATCGCTGCCAAAGGTCATACTTACCATAACCGGAAGATCGCAGGTTTCACGAACAGCAAGCAGCGCAGCGCGGGCTTCCTGCAGATCCATCATGGTTTCAATGACAAAACCGTCCACGCCACCCGCCACAAGGGCCATCGCCTGTTGGGCGTATACGGCTACAGCCTCGTCAAAAGGGAGTTGACCAAAAGGTTCAACAAAAAGTCCGGTCGGCGCCAGGTCGCCAAATACCATTGCCTGATTACCTACAGCCTGCCGTGAGATGCGGGCCAGCGCGGTGTTCAGTTCCGTTGTTTTCCACGCAAGGCCGAACTCCTCAAGCTTGCAGCGATTGCCGCCAAAGGTGCAGGAGTAGACGATGTCACTGCCCGCCTCCATATAGGCACGCTGTATCTCTCGTATAACTTCAGGATGTTCCAGAACCCAGGCCTCTGGTGACACTCCGGCGGGCATGCCTCTGCGGGCCAATTCGGTGCCTGTTGCTCCGTCCAGAATAAGTACCTGCCTTTCAGCCCAGGTTTTAAAGTCGCTTTTCTTCATACGTTTTCAGGTGTCAAGGCGCCGCCATTGAGTAACAGGGTGAGATCATGTCCCCAGAGTGTATTGTAGGATTGGGTTGTTGCCATAATGGAGTTTGCTGAGGGGTTGGCAATGGCCATGGTCAAGCCGCGTCCCATGGCCATCCCCAGAAAGGCGCTGTTGATCCATTGCCGCTCAGGCATACCAAAGGAGACGTTGGACAATCCGACAATGGTATTTGCCTGCAAGGTCTCGGCGCACCAGCCTATGAGGTCAAGTGTTACTTGAGCGGCTTCAGGATTGGCGCTGATGGTCATCACCAAACCGTCGACAACACAGTCTTCAACACCGTATCCATAAGAGGTGGCAGTCTCGAGAACAGACTCGACGACTGCAATTCGTTCTTTGGTGGTTTCCGGGATACCGGCATCAGTCAGCGGAAGAAGAATAAACATGGCGCCGTATTTGGCCGCAGCAGGTAAGGTCTCTTCGATTCTTGCCTGCTCTCCGGACACCGAATTGACCAGCGCCCGCCCGGGATAGCGGCGCAGCACCGCTTCCATCACATCGGGACGCGTGGTGTCGATGCAGAGCGGCAGCGGTGTCAGGCGGGAAAGCATTCCGGTGGCCTTGAGCATCATTGCCTTCTCGTCAATGCCTGAAAGGCCCATATTGACATCAAGAACGGCCGCACCTCGCTGTTCCTGTTCCAGGGCAAAGGAGTGAACCAGTTCAAGATCTCCCTGGCGCAGGCCTGCCTGCAGCTTCTTCTTTCCGGTGGGGTTAATGCGTTCGCCAACTATGGCAAAGGGGTGCTGGGGGCCCAGAAGAACAGAGCTGTGCAATGAAGAAAGGGCGCTGATGCCACTTTTTTGAACGGGCTGTGCTGGGAGGTTGTGGAGCCGAACACCGAGTGCGTACTGGTCTGTTGTTGAACACTGATGGGAACAGCCAAGTAAGTTGGCTCCCGCCGCTACCAGGGCTTCTCCTGCGAGCATGCACTCAACAGGGGTGGTGCATCTAGGAACCACCCCATAGAGTGCGACCGTTGCAAAGGGCTTTAATTGTTTGAGCAATGGCGCCAAAGAAAGGCTTGCCTCTGTGGGGACAAAACCGATCGCGTTCGCCCCCAGTGCCTGGAGTGTAATCAAGGCAGAGAGGGGTTCTGTCCCGCCGATCACTTGTCCCTGGCTATTGACGGTCAGTTCTACGATACAAGGGCAATCCTGCAGCTCTCGTAAGGCAATGAGTGCGGCACGAGCCTCCTGGATATCGTTGGAGCCGCAGAGAATAAACCCCTGTGCTCCCCCTTCAAGCAATGCCCGTCCCTGCTCTGCATAGCAGGTAACAGCATCATCGAAATCAAGGGTGCCGTACGGTTCCAGCCGTTGTCCGGTCGTCGAGACGGTTCCAAAGACAGGTGTATCGCCAAGGGCTGCACAACAGAGCCGCATAAGCTCGCAGTTCATTGCCATGGGGGGCTCACCCGATAATGCGGTCTTCATCGCAAAGCGGTTGAGCCCTGCAGAGGGGCAACGAACAATATCGCAGCAGATGTTCTTGAATGATGTAAGCGATGCAATGACCTCATCAAGATTGTGAAATATTTCTGCTTCTGACCACCTCGATGAAAGACAGCTCGAGGGCAGGGGCGCGTCGAGCAGTACCGGCCTTTGACAGATCAAATTACGAAATTCCCGGCGATGCATATGATTCACCTACTCGAAATGGATTGTTTGATACCGGCCACGGCGGTGACTGACTTTTCTGGAACGAGCATGCTCCGAGAGGTGAGTTCCAGCCCCAGATGCTCAAGCTGAAGCTGTTTGTAGAAGAGCTCCTGGTTTTCCAGGGTGAAATCACCGTAACCGGGAGAAAAGCGGTGCTTGGTGAGGTGCTCGCCATTGCGACGTATCTGCCTACGCACGTATTCATTGATCCAGGCCATGGCCGCGTTGGCACTTTGACCACCAACGGCATCAAAGATGACAGCGGTTGAGCCGTCCCCCTGTGCCATGGCTTCTTCTGCAGCGTTGACAATGGTGAGACCAACGGTTGAGGCCATCAATGCCACGGCAACACTTCCTTGCAGCATCTGGCATAACGAGCGGCTGGTAAAGGCCAGATCATTGCTTAGAATAATGGTGTCGCCTTCCCAACCGGTGATGGGCAACCGTTGCCAGCAACCTTGCGGCTCACAAAGGCTGAACCCCTGGGCAATGGTTGCTTCCAGTTGTTCCCGTTGTCTCGGGGGAAGGACCGTTCTTTTGCTGCGGTAGCCGAGCCGAGTCAGAATCATTGCATGGGGGAGCTCAATCGGAATGATTTCGAAAAAGCTCAGGTCAGTGGGCATTGGCTTTGATCCAGGCTGTCGTACGCAGAGGGAAAAACATGGAAAGTCGCCTCGGGTCAGAGGTTAGGTTTGTGCCGAAGAAAGACACAGAGTGGCGGGGAGGGAAGAAATGACTGCATGGAAGAGCACTCCTTATGCTAAAAACTCGTGGCAAAAAAGGAGTGAGGTGACAGCAAAGGATCCAGAAGAGAGCAAAAAACGGTTACGCCTGTGCGATATACGAATTTTTGCAGGGATGGTTATCTTTGCTGGGGGACCACACTCCCAATCCCCGGGGAGTTAGCCTGTGGTTTTCAATCAACGGCAGGTCTTCTGGCTCGCGATTCACTCTCAGGGCGGTCTTCCCGATCGTAGAGATCAGTGACGTTGTCGCCCTTCGTCCTCGCTCACAGCGGCGGGTCCGCGGGGGAATGGCTCAAACAATTGAGCGTCACCCCTCTTCCCTATCAAGCCCGTGTGGGCACCGTGATTAGATTTTGATATAACTCTATAAATTATTATTTTGCTAACACGGAACTCTCTATCGTGTCAATATCTATGTCACCTTATTTGATTATGCTATCCAAAGGCGGAGGGAAAACCTCCGCCTTCTATCTGCCTTTTAATGGGTCACCAGCACATGACGGACGATGGTGTAGTCTTCCAGGCCGTACATGGAGAGATCTTTGCCGTAGCCGGTCTGTTTCATACCGCCGTGGGGCATCTCGTTGGGCAACATGAAGTGGGTGTTGATCCAGGTGGCTCCGTACTGCAGGCGGGCTGCCATGGCATGGGCACGCCCCACGTCCTTGGTCCAGACGGATGAAGCCAGGCCGTACTCACAGTCGTTGGCCCACTCAATGGCCTGTTCGATGGTGTTGTCGAATTTGGTGATGGACACCACTGGACCAAAGGCCTCCTGCTGCACAATCTCATCTTGTTGCAGGGCACCTTTAAGGATAGTGGGCTCATAGAAAAATCCCGGCCCGTCAACGGGTTTTCCTCCACAAAGCACCTCAATATGACCTGTGGCCACGGCCCGCTTAACAAAGCCATCCACGCGCTCAAGGTGACGGGCTGTGATCAGTGGTGGAATCTCGGCCTCAGGATCGTTGATGTCTCCGTATTTGATGGTGCTGACTGCCTTGGCGAGTTCCGTGGCAAATTCGTCATAAATGCGTTCTGCCACATACACCCTACAGGCTGCAGTACAATCCTGGCCGGCATTGTAATACCCGTAACTCCGGATGGTTTCTACAGCATCCTTAATATCGGCATCATCAAAGATGATCACCGGTGCCTTGCCGCCCAACTCAAAGTGGGTGCGCTTTAAGTTGCCTGCTGCCAGTTTCAGTACTTCTTTTCCTGTGTTCACCGAGCCGGTGACTGAAATCATACGCACACGCGGGTGTTTGGCCAACTCGGCACCCACCTCGGGGCCATTGCCCGCAACGATATTGAGTACACCTGGTGGAAAGAGTTCGGCAAAAAACGGTGCCAGTTCAAGCATGGTGAGCGGGGTGTTTTCCGAGGGCTTGAAGATCACACAGTTGCCTGCGGCAAGTGACGGTGCAATTTTCCAGGCCGCCATCATCAAGGGGTAATTCCAGGGGGAGATCTGGGCGACCACGCCAACAGGATCCCGGCGAATCATGGAGGTCATGCCCTCAAAGTATTCCCCCGCGGCCGAGCCGCTCATTAATCGACAGGCTGAAGCGTAAAAACGAAAACAGTCGACAATGGCCGGGATCTCATCTTCCAGCATACGCTGGTAGGGTTTTCCGGTATCAAGTGATTCCAGGCGGGACAGTTCTTCTGCTCGCGCTTCGATGGTATCGGCCACCTTGGCAAGCAGCCCGCTGCGTTCTGCAGGTGTGACCTGGGACCAACTGGCAAAGGCCTGTTCTGCGGCTAGAACCGCATCGTTCACCTGGGCTGTATTGGCCCCGGGGATGCGCGCTATTGTTTCCCCGTTTTCCGGGTTGACTATCTCTTCGATGCTGCCTTCACCCGCGATGAGCGCACCGTTTATCAGTAGTTTATCTTGCATTATTTTCTCCCTGATGGACTCAGTTCAATGAAAAACGTCATTCCCGCACAGGTTGTGCAGGAATGACGATTTAGGACAAAAAAGGGAACGGAAGTAAAGGTTTATGCAGTGAGCAGTTCTTCTTTCCTCAGTTTTTCCGTGGCTTTTTCAATGCTTGCCGCCATAATCGCCACCAGTTGATCAATTCCTTCCTTATCGATAATGAGGGGAGGGGAGAGGATCAGCAAGGCTTCGTAGGGGCGAACAATGAGCCCGGCCTGGTCGCAGAACGCGTCGACTGTGCGGGCAGCGGTAATATCTTTGTCCTCGGCCGCCACCGGATTGCCACTGATATTACACTCGACACAGGCCATGAGGTGGTTGCCCCGAACCTCACCGATGATTTCATACTGCTCCAGAGTTTTCAGTTTCTCGAGAAAGTAAGGTCCTACTTCCTGGACGTGCTCACAGATTTTGTCCCGCTGCATTATCTCGATGTTTTTGAGGGCTGCAGCGCAGGCGATTGGATGGCCCGAGTAGGTGTAGCCGTTGGTGAAATAGGCTTCATCAGGTGCGTTTTCACCTGAGATTTGATTAAAAAGACGATCCGAAATAATAACCGCCCCCATGGGCTGGTAGCCACTGGTGATCCCCTTGGCGCAGGTGATCAGATCCGGGGTGATCTCCCAGACCGGTTCGGCGGAGAAAAAATGGCCCAGACGGCCAAATCCGGTTACAACCTCATCGAGGATGTAGAGGATATCGTATTTTTCACAGAGTGCTTTCATCCCCTTGTGATACCCAGGGGGGGGCACCAGAACTCCACCGGAACCCATGATCGGCTCGGCAATAAAGCAGGCAATGTTTTCTGGCCCCAGCTCGTCTATTTTTGCTTCAAATTCATCGAAAAGCGACTGGCAGTAGGCCTCCAGGGAAAGCCCAGGATCACGGCGATAGGGGTTGGGGGCAGAGATATGGTGAATAATATCATCCATGTAATGGAAATAGGTGCGATCAACCTGTTTCCCTGAAAGCGACGCCGTGAGATACGAGCTGCCGTGATAGCTTTCCAGGCGAGAAATGATGTGTTTTTTCTCTGGTTTACCCAGGGCACTAAAATAGAAATGAACAAAACGAATGGCGGAGTCGACTGCCGCTGAGCCGCTGTTGGTAAATTGTACCCGGTTGAGATCACCCGGAGTGAGCCCGGCCAAAACACGGGCAAGCTCTGCAGAGAGCGGGTTGGTCATTGCTCCAAACGGCGTGTAATAGACCAGCTTTTCAGCCTGCCGGGCCATGGCTTCTGCCATCTCTGTATTGCCGTAGCCGATGTTGACGCACCACATGCCAGCAATGCCATCTATGTAGCGTTTGCCATCGGAATCGCAAACGTGATATCCCTCACCCTCGCTGATAACCAGGTCACCATCTGTGGGTGCGGTCGCGAGATCTGCCCAAGGGTGAAGAGTGTGGCGTTTATCTGCTTTGCTTATCTGTTGGGTTGTCGCATCAGGATGCGTTACCGGGGTGTGTACCATTGTCGTCATAGATGCCTTCTTACATGCACTCAAGTGTTACTATTTCGCATGAGTCACGGCCCAGTGCTTTGAGCTGCTCCTCTATGTGGCGTATTCCTTCCGGAGAAACCTCTTCTTTGCGGCCGCTGATCCAGAAGCGGCAGTTGGGGGTCCCGCAGAGGCAGGGAAATTGCTTGAAAAGGATGTCTTCGGTGGAGGCGTAATCCATGGTCAGCGCCTGACCAGCCTCAATATCGCGCAGAGCCCATATTTCAAATTCTGTCATATCCAAAAAGATATTTGGCGCACACGAGTGGAGCAGATAACCGGTAAAATAGGGGTCGTAGAGATGGGTGGTTGGAGTAATCTGCAGGGTATGTTGCGCAATATTGGGCACTATATTGCCGGTAATTCGGGCAACAAATTCTCCGCGCTTGATATCTTTTTTGGTGTAGACACCTGCTCCTTTGCCATCCTCTTGGCGGCTGACAAGGAAGTCTTTTTTCTGGGGATAACCGTCATTGGGATCGAGCCCATATTCGTCAGGGTAAATCAGCATGTTTTCTCTCCTGTCTTTGCTGTAGGGAATCTTGAACAGTTGCTTTTTCTGTTAATCCCGGTTTCATGCTTAAAATTTTTCCTCAGAGGTAAGCGAAGACTCCGCCAATATCTCTTTGCCTGCGGTAAAATTTTGAGCAATCCGTGGCCGTGATTGAAAAATTTAAAGATGCAAGACACCCTGTAATTTCAAATAATGCAATCTGGCTCTAGCAGTCCTTGAGAGGGGACTACAGGCTGTCGAGCAGAAGACATTCGTTAAACTCGCCCCGCATACAGTGGTTTGAGTGCATTGATGATGTGTACGCTCCGGCATTGATCAGGGCCAGGAGACTTCCCTCGGAAATTTCAGGAAAAGGAAGATCATCATAGAGTATGTCAAGTGCTTCGTTGATATTCCCGGCAAAGGTCGCCGGAGATAGGTGCGCAGGGGCAAAGGTTTCTTCTTTGTTCCCTTGAAAGTGGCAGAGAACCGGTTCAGCCGGCAGTTGATAATGGACTGGCTCCATGGTGAGGTTAAAGCCGCCGTTCACACCGATGAATCGTTTTCCTGATTTCTTTTCGACCGTGTTGGCTTCCAGCACGAGCAGGCCAGCATCTTTTGCTATAAAGGTTCCCGGTTCAACGTTGATTTCATACTCGGTTCCGTTAAAGACCCTTTGTATCACAGTCGACCACTGGTCAAGGTCCAGATGGGCATCTTTGGGGGTGAGCGGAACTCCGAGTCCTCCTCCCAGATTCACCGCCTGAACACTGGGAATTTTTCGAATCATCTTCAAGCAGGTTTTAAGAATTTCTTCCCAGATTTCCAATTGATCGTTGAGATACCCGCACCCGGTGTGGAAATGGATACGTGTGATAGTGAGATTGTAATGAGCAGCTATCTCGATGGCCTGGTTGAGCTCTGAGGCATAAATGCCGAATTTGGTTGGTTTTTCACCGCTGTAGCGGAGAAGTTCGTTTTCGCCATAGCCGGTGCCCATGGCAGGGTTGATGCGTATACCGATTTCTCTTCCCGGGCTTTTTTTACCTATCCGCCTCAACATACTCAAACCGTCGCAGTTGAGTTTCAATCCTTCAAGCCCAGTCAGAAAATCAAGATCTGCGTTGGAGACCGAAGTACCGGTGTAGGAGATATCCGAGGCTAAAAAACCGCAGCCCATGGCTCGGCGTACCTCTGCTGGAGCACAGGCATCGATTCCGCAACCAGTGGAGGACTTGATAAAAGTCAGGAGTGGAGAGTAACGGTTTGCTTTTAAAGCATAAAACACTCTACTCTTAAGTCCGGTTGCATGGAGTGCCTGCTCAAGACGTTTGATATTTGCCAGGATGCGCTCTGCACTGTACAGGAAAAGGGGGGTTCCGAGTTGTTTGGCGTACTGATGAACGTTGTGATTGGCAAAGATTAATTCGTTCTTTTCATTGTAGGCGAGGTCAGCTCTTTCCCACCATAATTCCATTGTCATGGAGTACTCCTGAAATCTGTTTTAGGGCTATCAGGCAGACAACCTCTTTTGGGGGGCAAACCAGCAGCGTGGCTAATGCTGCTAAAAAAATTGATATATTTGTCCCATGGTTCTTTCGTTTTTGGTCGTTAACGAATCAAAATTAGCAATAGTTATACCAAGCAGAGGTTTCCTTGAGCCTGTCCGAGCAAAAAACGAACTGAACTGTGCAAAAGTCCTCACCTTCCGAGGGGTGGAGCTTTTTTTGTGTCAGGTCGAGAAGGGGAGATGTGAACCATTCAACCGAAGTAATTATCCAGGGGAAATCAGAAGAGCGAAGAGGGTGGGAAAAATGTGCCCGTTTGCTCATCATAATTAAATAATCTGTGAAAAATGTTCCCGTTCTGTGTGGTTTTCAGTCGTTGGGCTCATTGGTGAGGTGTGCAATACCGAGCTGAGAGCAGGTCTTGGTGAGGACTATTTTTCGAGCAACCTAGCAGGTGTTTATGAGGAGAAGGCCCCTGATAGGGACTGAAATACGGTGTGATAGGAGGGGCGGGGGCGGTAAGTCTCGTTTTGATGAACTGGAGTGAACAAGTTAGAAAACTTGTCAAATGGGGAGATACAGGGGGGAGGGGGAGGCAGAGACGGGCAAAATTGTCCCATCTCCACTGGGAACGCGCCTGGTATTTTACAAAGAAAGCTCGTGTACAGGCACTACGGATGCTCCGGCTTGTCGCATAGCTTCAATTGCTTTGTCCCCGTCTTCTGGCTGCAGGTTCACCGCTGCCACTCCATCTTTTAAGACAATGACTTCAAATCCCAACCTACACGCGTCCAGAACAGTCGCCTTAACGCAGTAATCTGTGGCGAGTCCCCCAACGACCAGTCGATGCACATCAAGACTCTGCAAAAGTTGTGCAAGTGGGGTTGAGGTTTCATCGAGAGCTTCAAAGGCCGAATAGCCATCGGCTGTCTCATCCATACCTTTGGAGACAATATATGCAGAGCAGGGAAGCTCTAGCCCGCTATGAAAAGAGGCGCCTGAGGTGTACTGAACACAATGGACAGGCCATGGCCCCCCATGGGATTGAAAGTGGTTTGTGTTTTGGGGGTGCCAGTCTCTGCTGGCAACAATTGGCCACCCTTTTTGCTGGAACAGAAAAAGAGCCTGGTTGAGAGAAGGCAAAACTGCGTCCCCCTTGGGGACGGCTAAGCTGCCTCCGGGGCAGAAATCATTTTGGACATCGACGAGGATGAGTGCGGTCGTACTCATTGGTGCAGCTCCTTGATCATTGTGCCGCCTCAATCAACCGGCAGCGCAAAGCCTTGAGTTGGGCAGAGATAGATACCTTGTACAGGTGTGGGTTGCAAAAGCGTCGACAGCCAGGGGGCAGCAGAGCCAACTGCTGTTGACAACGATTGGCCATGGTCTCGATTGATTCGGCTGCCAGGCTGCACTTTCCTTTATCCATGACAACCTGGCGCAGGTCAACAAGACGAATATCCTGAGGCAGGGTGGTGTGGCGGGCCGGATTTTTTGGATCATACACCCTGTCACCGGCCTGAGCACTGTCTTGGTGGAGGCAGACCAGGTCCTGCACATATTCTCCTTGTGGACCAATTGCACGCAGGACCCGTTTCGCACCAGGGAGGGTTGTTTTTGCGGGATCACTGGTAATCTTCATCTTGGGCTTGCCTGCAAATTCGACCAGTTTATACACCCCACCCAGCGCTACGCCACCCGCACCGGCAGCGGTCGCAAGCTTCGTCCCCACACCGTAGATATCAACTTTTCCTCCTTCATTCCTGATGGAGTCAATCACCTCTTCATCCACTTCGTTGGAAGCCAGTATGGGAACATCGGGGAATCCTGCCGCATCGAGCATAGTGCGTGCTTCATTACTCAGGTAGGCCAGATCTCCCGAGTCCAGCCGAATGCCTCGCAACCTGTGTCCCTGCTCTTTGAGTTCCCGAGCAACTTTGATGGCATTGGGAACACCTTGCTGTAATGTGTCATACGTGTCCACCAGCAGCACGGTGGAGTCTGGAAAGGTTCTGGCATAGGCACGGAAGGCGTTGAGTTCTGAATCAAAGGACTGTACCCAGCTGTGGGCATGGGTTCCGCGAACGGGCAGATCATAGAGTTGGCCTGCACGTACGTTGCTGGTTCCTTTCGCCCCGCCCACACAGGCGGCCCGGGCGGCGGAAATGGAGCCATCGGGCCCCTGGGCACGGCGTAATCCAAATTCAATCACCTCTGCTGGGGCTGCGGCATGACAGATGCGTGCAGCCTTAGTTGCCACCAGTGTTTGAAAATTGATGACGTTGAGCAGCATGGCCTCAACCAGCTGGGTTTCAGCCAACGTTCCTCGAACAGTGAGCAGAGGGGTATGGGCAAAGACCACTGTCCCCTCGGGAGGAGCTATGACCTGACCCTGAAAACGAAACTGCTCAAGAAAAGAAAGAAACGCAGAGGAGAATAAACCAAGGGAGTGCAGGTAATCAATCTCATCGGGTGTAAACGAGAAATTCTCAAGGTTATTCAGGGCTGGTTCGAGTCCGGCAAAGACCGCATAACCTCCCTGAAATGGGTTGTGTCGAAAATACAGATCAAAAACCGCCTCTTGATCAGCCATTGCCTCGTTAAAATATCCAGCGAGCATGGTCAGTTCATAAAGATCAGTCAGCAATGCAGAACAAGACATGGGGCCCCCAAAGCTAAAAGCAGGGATCAATGCCGAAAAACGATGCTTGAGTCCCAGGAATCGAGTGCGAGGTCAGCTTCTTACCTGAATCCGTAGGCGTTCATCGGGTGAGACTGAATACAATAAAAAAATCCAAGAAAATCTGTAGGGTGTCTTGAATAATTAGATTTTTCAATCAAGGCCAAGGATTGTGCAAAATTTTACCGCAGGCATATATGTGATATCGGAGTCTTCGCTTACCTCCGAGGATAAAATTTTAAGCATGACGCCGGGATTGGCAGAAAAAGCAATTATTCAAGATGCCCTGTAATGATTCAGAAGGATATATTGTGTGGGACCACCCACTGTCACGAATTCGGTCCGAACTTCTCCTCTCCATTAGTGCAAATTATTGTGCGCTGCAACTTCTTTTGGAATGGACTCAATTGAAGCATGGTCGACAAATATGTCATTTGGAGGTGAGTTTGTACATAATTGTAGTGCGCGGCGTGCCCTGTTCAGGTACGAGGAACGACTCCCCCAAAAAAAATATGAAATGATTTTATACGTTGTTGTCGAGGCTTAGGTTATGCCAGGTCTGAGTTTCTTTCATATGGAATACACTTTGCTATAAATGGGTTGTATTTTGAGGAGATTGATCATGAAAGAGATGAAGAGCATAGTGACCATCCACGACACAACCCTACGCGATGGAGAGCAGACCGCTGGTGTGGCCTTTACCGTAGAGGAGCGCTTACACATAGCACAGATGCTTGATCTGGCGGGAGTGCCGGAGTTGGAGATTGGTATTCCAGCCATGGGCCATCAAGAGCGAGAAGAGATCGCAGCCATAGCAGGGCTCGGACTGCAGGCCCGTCTGGTGGTTTGGTGTCGAATGCATGAACATGACCTGGCCGCTGCCAGAGGGCTTGGTGTGGGGACGCTTAATCTTTCCATTCCTGTTTCTGATCAGCAGATCGCCCGCAAGATTAAACGTGATCGGACCTGGGTTCTTGCGCGTATAGAACGCATGGTTTCCCAGGCACTGGACCTGGGGTTTGAAGTCTGTGTCGGTGGTGAAGACAGCTCCCGGGCTCATCCAGATTTTTTGCTGCAAGTGGTCGAGGTTGCACAGCGTACCGGGGCGCGTAGGTTTCGCTTTGCAGATACCTTGGGCGTTCTTGATCCCTTTGCTACCAAGGCTGTTTTTGAAAAACTCCGTGGAGCTTGCAACTTGGAATTGGAAATGCACGCCCATAATGATCTGGGGATGGCCACAGCCAATACCCTGGCCGCAATTATGGGCGGGGCCACCCATGTGAACACCACGGTGAACGGGCTGGGAGAGCGAACCGGCAACGCCCCTCTGGAAGAGGTCGTGATGTCGCTGCATCAGCTTTACCATCGTCAAACCGGCGTTCACATCCAATCTCTGGCAGCGGTTTCTGAAACCGTTGCCCAGGCCTCACGGCGGCCCGTCCCGGTGAACAAGCCTATTGTCGGTTCTGGAATCTTTACCCATGAATCTGGCATTCATGTCAGCGGACTTCTACGGGATCCTGCCAATTACCAGTCCATTAATCCCACTGAACTTGGTCGGAGTCACGAGTTGGTTTTGGGAAAACACTCGGGCACAGATGCCGTCTGTTGGGGGTACAGCCAGATCGGAGTTGAAATCAATGAAAATCAAGCGCAGACCGTGCTCCCCCACCTGCGCCAGCATGCCGCTCAAACCAAGCGCCAGCCCACCCATGAAGAATTGCTCTGTTTTCTGAAAAATCAGGAGAGCGCTCTTGCTCACTAAAGGGTAGAGCCTATCCTGCCTCATTTTCCCCGCTGTTCAGCAATCCCCTGCCGTCACGGATTCTGGAAGGAATCATGCGGACGGGGGCTTTTTCTCTGCTGTTGTGCATATTGATGCAATCCAGACTTGCCAAATAGTGTATCCTGCCTAAGGTTAGCCACTGTTATTGTCCTTTTCTCTGATTCTGAGGGCAGGGGATGGCATCTTCCTGAATCCATGAGCATCCTGCGATCACGGATTCAGGCTCTTTTTCCCGATCGATACTGCATAACTTTTTTGCTGGGGGGCACACATGCAGAGCAAGAGCCAAGAACGCCTTGGGCATCAGGGCCCGTTTCAGGGATTAGTCCCGGAGCGAATACTGGAAACTGTTGAAGCTGAAATGGGCATCACCTGCTCTAATCTGTGTCGTTCCTATAACAGTTATATCAATCGCGTCTATGAGATTGCCGACAGCGAAGGTAACGGTATGGTGGTCAAGTTTTACCGACCTGGTCGCTGGTCTGCAGCCGCCCTTCAGGACGAGCATGATTTTCTGCTGGAACTCTCGGCAGCGGAGATTCCGGTGTTGGCACCGCTCCCGCTTGCCGCTGGACGAACCTTGGGCCAGATCGATGGAATGTATTTTGCCGTGTTTTCTAAAAAAGGGGGGCGGCTCATTGATGAGTTTGACGAAGAGCTGTGGCTGGCCGTTGGCAGGTTGCTTGGCAGGATGCATCTTGTTGGCCAGCAGAAAATGCCACGGGATCGGGTTCGCATGCATCCAGCCCACAGTACTACTGCGCAGACAGCGTATATTCTTCAGTGCGGCCTGTTGCCTGCTGATATGGTCGCACGCTACACCGCATTGACTGATCGCCTCATCAACCTGATCACGCCACTGTTTGCTGGACGTGAAATGATACGAATTCATGGGGACTGTCACAGCGGTAACCTGATCCATCGACCGGGTGACTCACTGTACGTGCTGGATTTTGATGATATGGTGGTTGGGCCACCGGTGCAGGATATCTGGATGCTGCTCCCCGGCCCACCTGAAGAGGTGCGTGGAGAGTTGAATTTGTTTATTGAGGGGTATGAGACTTTTCGCCCCTTTGATTATGCCAGCCTCCAGCTGATCGAGCCTCTCCGGGCCATGCGCTTTATTCATTATTGCGCCTGGTGCGCCCATCAGGTCGTCGAGGACGGAGAAACAGGAGTCATCGCTGATTTTGCCAGCAGAAGTTACTGGCAAAAGGAACTGGATGATCTTGAAGACCAGATAGAGAGGATCATAGATCCCCCCCAAGCTGATGTATTAGAAGAAGACCCCTTTTGATGATCTTAAGGGTGTCTTGAATAATTAGATTTTCAATCAAGGTCAAGGATTGCTGATAATTTTACCGCAGGCATATGTTTGATATCGGAGTCTTCGCTTACCTCCGAGGATAAAATTATCAGCATGACGCCGAGATTGGCAGAAAAAGCAATTATTCGAGATTCCCTTAAACCTGGATCCGTGACGGTGGGTGATCGATAAATGCTCACGGATTCAGGATGATCTCCGGGGATGGCTCAGATGAGTTGCTGCATACCGCTCCGAATCGGCGCCAGAAGCTCCGTATAGGGAAGCGTTTCTTCCTGTTTGGCGCTGTCATAAATAGACTGGGCTTTTTCGGCCCAGTCATGTAGTCCACACTGGAGCAGGGTACCTTTTAGAGTGTGCGCTGCCTTGGCTAAGGCTGAGAGATCTCCCGCCTCGGCGGCTGTTTCCGCTTTTTGCAGGTTATCGGCCAGGCTGAGCTGGACAGCGGCGAGAATGCGTTCGATCTGGGCGGGCTTGAGCATGGTGGACTGCTGCAGGTACGCTGCCACTTCATTCGAGGTTGGCGGGGTAAGTCCTGTATCGTTGGCTGGATGTTCTTCTGTCATAGGGGATATATTTTCTGTGGTTGTTGCTCGTGAGCTTTTAGTTGTTTCCAGGGAGAGGAGGATGTCTTTGAGCTGCTCTGGTTGAAACGGTTTGGTGATATAGGTATCCATCCCGGCTTTCAGGCACATTTCACGATCTCCCCCCATGGCGTGTGCAGTCATGGCGATGATGGCAAGATGTCCCCCTTGGAGTTTCGTCTTGAGGCTTACGACAATATCCTGAGGCAGGGTACCCTCCGGTTCCATACCCTGTTCAAATTGGCGAATGATGCGGGTGGCGGTGAGTCCGTCCATGACCGGCATCTGTACATCCATAAGGATGACATCAACGGTATCCTGCGTCAGTGTTTCGAGCGCTTCCAGGCCGTTTTTTGCAGTGAGAATCCTATGCTCCTTTTCAAGAAGCATTGCGGCCACATCCCGGTTGACCTCGTTGTCATCCGCAATCAGAATCTTGAGTGTACCCGATTGAGGAGATGGTGTTAGAGGCGTCTCTTCAGGCTGACGTAAATCTGCCACATTGCCCACCATCAGCGGCACTACCACATGAAAGGTGCTGCCGCTGTTTAAACTGCTTTCGGCCCAGATATGACCTCCCATAAGCGCGACGAGCTGGCGGCAAATAGAAAGGCCCAGTCCCGTTCCCCCATACTGACGGGCATAGGTGTTGTCAACCTGTTCAAAAGTATTAAAAATGCGGGAGAGTTTTTCCGGAGGAATGCCGACCCCCGTGTCGCTCACACTCATATGGACCTGGTACTGACCGGGTATCTTGGATTCATCCAGACCGATATGCAAGCTGATCGACCCGCTGTCGGTGAATTTGATGGCATTGCCGATCAGATTTAAAAGAATCTGCCGGAGTCGCATATCATCGCCCAGCAGACAGTCCGGTAGGTTTGAACCAAGGTGCTGCAAGAGCTGTAATCCCTTTTCTTCAGCCGGCATTTGCAGGGTTGCCATAATGCCCTGTATCAGCTGGACAGGTGAGAAGGGGACTGAGTTGAGCTCGAGTTGGCCTGCTTCCATTTTTGAAAAATCAAGAATATCATTGAGCAGGCCCAGAAGGCTTTCCGCTGCATGCTGTACGGTTTCCAGGAAACGTTGCCGCTTTTCATTGTCCCCTGCCTGCATCGCCAGGTGCGTCATACCCAAAATAGCATTCATCGGGGTACGAATTTCATGGCTCATGTTAGCCAGGAATTGTGATTTTGCCTTGTTGGCAGCCTCGGCCTCTCTGGCAAGTTGTTCAGCCCGGTCAATGGCGTCCTTGAGTTGCCGATTGGCGTGCTGCACTTTCTCCTCAGCACGTTTGCGTTCACGAATATCAACGAAACATTCCAGCATCTTGGTTCGTCCCTTAATCGTAATGGAACGGACCGTCTTCATTACAGGCACTTCAAGTCCATCGGTGCGCTGTATCAGCCGGTCGGAATTATCCACCTGCAGGCCAAGATCGGCAATAGGGCAGGCTGATTCGTTGGCCGGGCAGAGGAAGCGGTGGCAGCGGTGACCAATAATTGCCTCTCGGGTTGAGCCAAAGAGTTCGGCGGCAAAGGGGTTCACCTCTTCGATGATACGACTTTCTCCGTCAATGATGGCAAGCCCGATGGGAAGACTTTCGATCAGTGCCCGCTGGATACGCTCGTTTTCCCTAAGCTCGCTTTCCATGCGAATACGGTCGGTGATATCTTCTTTGATCGCTATAAAGTTTGTGATGACACCGAGTTTATTGCGAATAGGCGAGATGGAAATTGATTCCCAGTAGAGGCTGCCATCTTTTCGTTTGTTTTGCAGCTCGCCTTTCCACTCAAAACCGGCGCTGATGGTCTCCCAGAGGTTTTTATAGATGCTCTCGGGCATGGCCCCTGATTTGAGTATACGTGGATTCTGGCCTTTGGCTTCAGCAAAACTGTACCCGGTTTTCTGGGTGAATTTTTTATTCACATATTCAATGGCACCGGTCGCGTCGGTGATCACGACGCTGGCAGGACTTTGTTCAACAGCGGTGGAGAGCTGTCTACCGATGGATTCACTGGTTTGCAGAGCTTCTTCCGTCCTTTTGCGCGTAGTTATATCATGAAAGGCGACTACGGCACCCACAAGGGTGTTCTTTTGATAGATGGGGCGGCTTGAAATTTCCACTAAAAGTAATTCCCTGTTTTTGCAGAGAAAATACTCTTCGCCGTCAAATGTTGCCCCCTTATTGGTTTTGTTAAAAAAGGTGCACTCCTCTTTGGGGCAGCAAAAACCATCGTCATCGCGGTGGAAGAGATCATGGGCGACCTGACCAATCAACTCCGACTGTTGATAGCCAAGAAGCTGGCAGGCTGCCGGGTTGACTCGTTCGATAATGCCCTGCCTGTTTTGTACATACACCCCTTCTGCCAAGGCGTTGTTCATGGCGCTTAAGTTACGCTGTTCTTCATCAAGGGCCAGGGTGCGCTGGTTCAGACGCCAAAAAAGAAGGAAAATTAAACAGAGAGCCAGCAGAGAGTAGAGCAGCAGAACAATGAATTCCTGATGGATCTGGGCAAAGACCGGATCCCGGGCATAGGTGACAAGGTATCCTGATAAGCGGTGAGTGACGTCTTTAAGTGGCAAGAGGGTGATCGTGTAGGGGGCAGCGGCTAAATTCACCGTAACAGAGAAGGTCTTCCCCTCTTCCATGGACTGTTGCACAAAAGCGTTACCACTGAGTTGTCTGTTGAGTTCCCTGGCAGTATTGGAGAGTGGGTCCGGGCTGTTGGCCAGGGTTGCATTGGCGTCCTCAACCACATAGTCGTTGTTCAAAATTGAGGGACTGTACAGCCAGCGCTGCTCAGGAAAGAGCAGTTTATCCACCAGAGTCTTCTTCAGCACAAAGCCGAACTCTTTCTGCGGGGCGAGTTCTTTGAGTGCATCCAGTATGGATTTAAAGGTAACACTCACCTCAACGCTTCCCTGGTGATGGTTTGCCGCATCCATCATCGGAAAGACATAGCAGAAACCGGAGCGTATTTTGCCTAATTCCATCCCCTGGACAATCTGTTTTCTCTCGTTACAGATGCGGACGCTGGGACGAGCGGTCAACAGTGAATCGCCATAACGATCGGGCTGATGAAATCGAAGAAAACTGGAGCCGTCTTTGGTGTGAAATTGAAGCTGCAGGAGATTTTGCCGCTTCATCGATTCGTAGGCTTCATAGAGGTGACGGTAGAGCTGGCCTCGAGCAATATCCCGCTCCACCCCCTGGCTGCTTACACCATGGGCAAACAGGGCTTTGGTTTGGGCTGTGTCCAGTGCGTTATCAAAAAAACTCTCCATGGCGAGGCGATACGACTGGATTGCCGCACGGTAGGCGGTGTCCAAAATAGCCTGTTGTTCTGAGTAGTGGCTTTCCTCTCGCTGGGCTTTGTTGCTGGAGAGAAACAGGCCGATTAAGAGCGGGCAGAATAAGGCGATGAAGACAAGAACAAGGCGGTTCTGTCGATTTCCTGTCAGCATACGTTTCATTGAAGGCGGTTATTATAGATACCCCCTCTAGAGGGGATGGGCGCTCTTTGGGGACAATAGGTAGTGTAGCGCATAAATAATACGATGTATGTTAACTTTCTTTTTGACCCTTATTTTTCATGATATCACGATATTCTTCCGGGTAGTGCTTTTGCATGCAGTCCGGACAAATACTGTGGCTGATATCTGCCTGCGAGTATTTATGGATGTAAACGTCGACGTTTTCCCAGTACCCTTGATCATCTCGGATTTTTTTGCAGAAGGAGCATAACGGTAAAATACCGCGTAGTGTCTTTAATTCGGACAACGAGACTTCGAGCAAATGTTTTCTCTCTTCTTCAGTTTTTCGACTTTCGAGAATAAGCTGGATGTTATGTAAGTAGGCAACGAGCTGGCTGACGTCGTCATTGCTATAGTCTTCATGTTTGTTTGCAACACAGCCCAGGGCCGCTATTTTCCCGCTGAGTGAAAAGACGGGCACAGAGAGAATTCTTTTGATCTCGACATGCCCTGCGGGGAGCCCTCTTTTATTTGTCCAATTCTGATCATAATCATTGTATACCACAGGTTTTCGTTCCCTGACCGCATTACCCCATATCCCTGATTGGTCAATGGGAAACACGAGCGGCTTATGGGAAGCCACACAATCTTTCATGACAGCCTTAGACCAGGAATAGACCGTCATTTCGCTCTCATCATCGTTGAAAAAACCAAAAAAACCATAGGCGCTTCCTGTCATGTTGACGATTTCTTTGAGCAGGGTGTCGCAAATTTCTTTAAACTCCTCCTGCACCATGCTTGAAACTTTCCACAGTGAATCGAGCCGTTGCTGGTTCAGGATAATTTTTTTCTGATCAACTGCCTTTTTTTTCAACAAGGTTTCAAGTCGTTTAATCTCTTGCTCCAACTCCTGGTAGGTGGGCTTTTCGGTCATATACAATATCTCGATAAGTAATAAGGCGCATACCAATAATTGTGTGAGCACGAAATGTCGTTCTCAAGGCTTTTTGCGAAAGCGGCCATTGGTAAAACAAAGTGAATGCAAGCGTTCTTCCCTTATGGTTTTGGAAAACGGCTCTAGGGTGTCTTGAATAATTAGATTTTTCAATCAAGGCCAGGTAAGCGTAGACTCCGAGGATTGCGCAAAATTTTACCGCAGGTATATGGCTGATATTCCGAGGATAAAATTTTAAGCATGACGCCGGGATTGGCAGAAAAAGCAATTATTCAAGATTCCCTCTAGAGGGTGTAGACGGGGAGGGGGCTTTATGTTTGCCTGAATCCGTGAACAATCACCCGCCGTTATGGATTCAGGTCTTTGTTGGCAGTCGGTATCTCCAGATTCCCTTTATACGCCCGGACCGTCTTGTAATCATTATCCGCTGCCCGTACCGCGCCATAGCGGATGGAGCGGCCCCAGCGGGCCATTTCTTTTTCCCCTTTCTGGGTCGGATCAAGCGTGATCATGGCCTGTTGAATTGCCTGCATGGTTTCTGGGGAAAGGGTCGCCTTGTTGCCGATCAGGGCAAAACCGGGGAATGGGGGAGTCTCGGCGAGAAAACGGAGCCCCATATGAGCGTATCGCTTTCCAATGGCGGTTTTGATTCCTCCAATATCAAACTTGCCGCGTATGACCGCAAGGGCGACTTCATCATGTTTCCCCAGATAATGGTAGCTGTTCTTTTCGCAATTGGAGTTATGGTTGCTTAACAGCCCATTGACAGAGAGGTAGCCGCAGGTGGATAGCGGTTGGGTGAGGGCGATACGGTGATCTTGCAGGTTGGTCAGGTTAATGGGTTGATCGGCTAGGGCAATGATTGAACAGGTATATTTTGGCTGCCCGGAAGCTTCTTTAAAATGAATCAGCGGTTCCGCCTGAGCATACTCAGCGCGTAGTTCCACATACGGAAGGGGGCCAAGGTAGGCCAGATCGATTGTTCCTGATTGGAATTTTTCTAAAATTTTTGCGTAATTTTCTGAAAAATCGAAAATTATTGTGCGTCCCAGTTGCTCTTCAAGGTATTCAATCATTGGTCGAAATTTCAGGACAAGAGCCTCTCGATTCTCCATGGGGAGGGGAGCAAAGCGGATGGGGGACTCCTTGGCAGCCTTGGCAGAAAGGGGACTTGCTCCGAGAAGCAAAAGCAGACCCAGCATTGCCCACCAGAGCATCAGGTGAAGGGGAGCCGAGGGGCGGTGACTATCCATGGTATGAACTCCTTTTAGGGAAAAAAACAGAGGTCTCTTGGGCGATTATCAACGAGAACCTTTGGAATACGCAAGAGAAAAGAGGTACTTTAATAAGAATGAATCTTTTTGGCAAAGCTATCTGCGAGGAAATTGTGTATCTGGCGTGTGCTCCACAACCAAAATTTCCATTTCAATAAATCCTTATTCATTCAAGGGGATACGCCTGTTCAACAAGCACTCGCCTGCCCGGATCCAGAGCGTGGTTTATCGTCTCTCATGAACTCATCGCAGTGATAATTCTTCAGCGTTGCTGGTGATAAAAAGGGGTGTGCGAGTCACATCAATTCCTGCGAAGCCTTTGTCACGTAAGGGATGGCGGGCAAGACCCTTTTGATGAAAAAGGGAACATACTGTTTTGAAAGAAAAAAATGTATGCTCAGCACCTTGTCTGTTGTATCCTATTTGTATCCATCTCAATGGAGATATGTTTATTATACATAACCACGGAGGGGAATAGTGGATGCGAACACTTCAGGCAGGACAAACGATGCAGGATCGCGTCGCCTCTTAAATGAACTACAAAAACAACGTCTTGAACTGCAGCGGCAAAATGAAGAGCTTCGTTTAGCTCGAGCCGAAGTTGAGGCCGGACTGGAAAAATACTACCAGCTCTATGATTTTGCTCCAGTGGGCTACTGCACCGTGGATCAGGAGGGAGAGGTACTCGAGAGTAATCTGGCAGGCGCCCTTTTACTGGGGGTGGATCGGGCACGTTTGCTTAGGCGTCATCTGAAGCAATTCGTTGCCCCGGAATCTTTTGATCAGCTGGGAACTTTTTTTTCAGAAATTTATTCCACCCGGAAAAAGGCAACTGGTGAAATCTTAATTCCCAATAGTGATGGGGGGCAACGTCTGCTTTATCTGGAGGGCGCCGCCTTTGAGGACCAATCAGGTGGGCGACGCGGACGCATTGCCATGATGGATGTGACTGAATCCAGGCAAAATTCCGTTGAATTGGAGCACTACCGCTACCACCTTGAAGAACTGGTCCAACAGCGCACCAGTGAGTTGGAGATGGCTAATCTCCAGTTAAAAGAGCAGGCTGAAAATCTTGCCTCTATTTATAAGGCATTGCAGAGTATTGGCCTGATTGTCTGCAGTCTGACCCAAGACAATGCCCACATCGATATTTTCAGTGCCGGAGCCGAGCGACTTTTTGGTCATCGCCAGGATACGGTCCTGGGAAAATCGCTTTCTCTGATTTGCCCTCAGGAAGGTTCAGGACATCTCCTCTCCCAGATGGGACAGTGGCGACAGGGCCATCCCATGCAATCCATGAATATGACCCTGGTCCGGCAAGGTGGAGAGCAATTCCCAGCCGTTGTCTCCATCCATCCTTTTTGTAAAGTGCAAGGCGAGTTTACCAAACTGGTTGGAGCTTTTCGTGATATTTCCGAACTTATCGAGGTGCAGGAGCAACTGCAGGATATGAACGATGAGTTGGAGCGACGAGTAGCGCTCCGAACAACAGAGTTGCACGAATCCAACGTTGCCTTGACCGTGCTCTTAAAAAAAAGGGAAGAAGATCGAAAAATACTAGGTGAACAGGTTGTCTCGAACACTTCGCATCTGGTGGAGCCGCTGCTTGAACGGCTCCGCAAAACCAACCTGACTGCAGAGCAACGTACTCTGGTGGATATACTTGCCACCAATATTAACGAAATTACCTCTCCCTTTGCCAGTAATTTCTCTTCGAAACTCAACCGGTTGACTCCGGCAGAGCTGCAGGTTGCCAATTTGGTGAAACTGGGGAAACGAACCAAAGAGATTGCTGAGATTATGCACCTTTCGCCTGGCACAATAAGCATTCATCGAAAAAACATTCGCAGAAAGTTGGAACTGACCCACCAGAAAACGAACCTGCAGACCATGCTTTCCAATAATTCTTAAGGGGTTGCGTTATGCATGAGGCTCTATTTTATCAACAAGAGAGTGATGGCAGCGTCTCCTGTCATCTTTGCCATCACCGTTGTCACATTCAACCGGGAAAACGAGGTCGCTGCGGTGTTCGTGAGAACCACAACGGTCAACTGATTTCACTGGTCTATGGGATGCTGGTCGCGGAGAGTGTTGACCCCATAGAAAAAAAGCCCTTGTTTCACCTCCTCCCCGGTAGCCGTTCCTATTCCATCTCCACAGTTGGCTGCAATTTTCACTGTCTCCATTGCCAAAATTATGAGATTTCACAGTATCCGCAGATGCATCAGGGGCAGATCGCTGGAAGCAGGCGCAGCCCTGCCATGGTGGTGGAGCAAGCGGTTAAATCCGGCTGTGCGAGCATCAGTTATACCTATGTTGAACCAACCATATTCTACGAGTTTGCCTTTGATTGCAGCACCCTCGCCCGCAAAGAGGGGCTAAAAAATATTTTTGTCAGTAATGGTTTTATGACTGCAGAGGTGGTGCGTCATCTGGCTCCGGTGCTTGATGGCATTAATATTGACCTCAAGTCATTTCAGCCGGATTTTTACCGTAAGGTTTGTAAGGCGCAACTTGAGCCGGTCTGTGAAAATATTCGTTTGTTTTACGAGCTGGGCGTTGTCGTCGAGGTAACGACCCTGGTCATTCCCGGCCTCAACGACAGTGAGGATGAGTTACGTCAGATCGCCCGATTTCTCGTCTCGATATCTCCAGATATCCCCTGGCATGTCAGTGGATTTCGTCCCACCTACCACATGGTCGATCGCCCCTCCACCTCTATGGAATCGCTGATTCGTGCCCGTGAGATTGGCATTGAAGAAGGATTACGCTATGTTTACACCGGCAATCTAGCCATCCCCGATGGTGAAGATACCTTTTGCCCCTCCTGCAGCAACCTTGTGATTCACCGTCAGGGGTTTAACAGTCAGGTAGTAGGCTGCGAGAATGGTCATTGCAGCCACTGCGGAAATTCGATTTACGGTGTCTGGAAGTAATCCCTGAATCGGTGAGGGCTGGCGGATCACTGAAGAACATCCTCGAGCGATGCGGCAAAAAATTTTTAACAAATTCCCTTGTTGTTCAGCTTCACCCGCCGCACCTATGAATGCTCTCGGATGCAAGTACTCCTGAATCTTTTCGCTGTGTATGCAAGACTGCAAACAATCTTTGCTCAAATGCAGTGTTGATTTGCATTAAAACAATGAGAATTATTCTTTCCAAGATCGATGATTGCGGCATCCACTGCCAGGTCTAGCAGCGGCTGGTCGAATTTGTTCCATTTCCCTGGAGAGAATATCGTGCAACAAAACAAGCCAATCCAATCTCCCCGTGAAAGTATTACCAAAAAAATTCTGGTAATTGCCGGGGGGGCCCTTCTTACCGCAGCCGCTCTTGCTGTTCCTTTTTTCTATCCGACCGAGACCCTGTGGTACAAGGTTGGTTTCGCTAAAATACTGTTGCAGATCGGTCAGTTTGCAGGCCTGCTCACCCTTGTTTTTCTTGTTATGCAGGTGCTTCTAGCCCTGCGCCCAGGTTTTCTCACCCAGGGGTTCAGTTCAGGAACGTTGATGCGTTGGCATCGAAGAAACGGTATCGCTGTGGCGGTGCTGGCAACAAGCCATGTACTGCTGGTTCTCGCACCGGAAGGCATCTCCAATCTCCCTATTGGATGGGAGTATTGGCCGGAGGCGCTGGGGGCCGCCACCTTGGTACTCTTGTTGGTGACAGTGCTTCTGTCCCTGTTTCGCTCCAAGCTGAAACTCAGTTTTGCCGGCTGGCGTGTGCTGCATCGTTCCCTAGGCTATGGTCTGTTTCTTCTGCTTACCTTACATGTGCTCTTTGTCAGTGAATCATTTCAATCCGGGCTCCCCCGTTATGGCCTGATCGCTGTTTGTATATTTGTTTTTGCCACTGCTGTTGGTCTCAGGGTGCGTCTTCGTCGCCCTTCAACCTGAAGGGGGTCTTGAATAATTAGATTTTTCAATCAAGGCCAAGGATTGCGCAAAATTTTACCGCAGGCATATACATGATATTCCGAGGATAAAATTTTAAGCATGACGCCGGGATTGGCAGAAAAAGCAATTATTCAAGATTCCCTGAAAGTCATTCCCCTTCATGGAGGATACTATGCAATATTTTCGTCTTCTTTTCCTGAGTGTAACCTTACTTGCCCTGAGTGTACCGCAGGCTTGGGCGCAAGCCCGAAGCTGGGATGTGGATGCAGTCCATTCCAACGTCTACTTCAGCATTGATCATATCTTTTCAAAGGTGCATGGCCGCTTTACCGATGTAGAGGCTGCTCTTGCCTTTGATCCTGATGACCTGCAAGCAAGCAGTCTTTCTTATACGATCAAGGTCGGCTCGGTGGAGACTGGTGAGTCAAAACGCGATAAGCATTTGCTTTCTTCTGATTTTTTCGATGCGGGTAAGTATAAAACCATAACCTTTGTTTCAAGGTCGATTACAGATGCCGGTAATGGTCTCTATAATGTGGCGGGCACCCTGCGGGTCAAAGGAAAATCCCATGAGCTGGTTCTGCCACTGCAATTGGCAGGAGTCAAAGATCATCCTGCAGCAAAGGGAAAAGAGGTGATCGGGTTCAATGGTACCCTGAGTTTGGATAGATTGGCCCTTAATGTTGGGAGTGGCGCATTTTATACAATGGGCCTGATAGGCAAGGATGTTGATGTTCTGGTAACCATTGAGGCTCTTTCCGATAAAGAGTAAGAGACAATCTCAAAAACAACTCCCCTGAAACAGAGTTGTTCAGGGGAGTTTTTGCTTAACTTTTGGTAGCCTGCTGGGCGACTGTATCGGAAAAATATACCCGGCATTTTAACCCGGCCGGGACCTTGCCCTGGTTGTTGGGAAGGAGTAACCGCACCCCAAAGGTACCACTGGCCGCATCAATCACCTGATCGATAATCACCACCTTTGCCGTATAGCGACCGCCGATGGGTTCATCTGGCTCGATAACCGCGCTCTGATTTTCCTGTATCTTTCCATACAAGGCCGCAGGGACAATGACCTCCACATTGAGTGGGTCAATGCGGGCAGCCGTAAGAAAGGGCAGCTCGTTGACATATTCACCGGGGGCTCCTGTCCGTTTGACAATGACCCCGTTGATGGTACTTCTTATTTTACGCAGTTTTAACCGTTCCTGGGCTTCTTTCAACTGCATCCGCGCCAGGCGGATTTCAGTTTCCAGCTCATCTTTCTGATGGGCTGAAAGGAGCTTCTGCTTAAAGAGATCCTCGTTACGTTTGGCTTTGCGCAGACCAAACTCCACCTTGGCCCGCGCCAGTTGGACTATAGCCTGGTCAACACCTGATTGCAGCTCGGCAAGGAGTTGCCCTTCTTTTACCGTATCCCCCCGTTCGACATAAATTTTGGAGAGTATTCCAGGCGATTGGCAGCTGTAATCAACAATCTCACTTGGTTCCAGCATACCCTCAAGGGTGAGTGGTTCACTTCCCCAGGCTGTGGTTTGTATTAAAAAAAGACAGCCTAAAATGATCCAGAGTTGAGCCTTGGGCATAGTCATTTGTCCTTGATGGGTGGAGTTGAAGTGTTTATCCGAAAAGGGCATCGTCGTATTTCCAATTTATTCCTGACGCCCTGAAAAAGAGAGTAATTCATTGTGTTTTTGGTCCTGGCGGAACAGCTCGGTGCGCATGCGGGCATGAAAATTTTCCAGGCTCCTCTGCGCCCAGCGAAGCAACCAGAGACCCGCACAGGAGGAGAGGGCAGGGCGCAATCGGTTAATCCAGTCCGCTGCGGGAGTTTCCTGAAAAAGTGCGTCTTCCCAGGAGACGATCTCTTCGAAACTCCCCGGATCACCTTGCCGGCCACAGCGTCCGGCTAACTGGCGGTCAATTCGCATGGCCTCATGGCGTTCAGTGAGGATGACATGCAAGCCGCCCAGATCTTTGACGCCGGATTCCAGTTTAATATCTGTTCCCCGCCCTGCCATATTGGTGGCTATGGTGATATTGCCCTTTTTCCCGGCACTGGCAACCAGTTGGGCCTCGGTTGCGTCATGGCGGGCGTTAAGGAGTTGATGGGGTAATCCCGCCTGTTCCATCTTCCTTTTAAGCTGTTCCGAGGCCGCCACCGAGCGAGTACCAATGAGTACCGGCCGCCCCTTGCTCTGCTCTTCCTGTACACGTTTGATAACAGCATCCCATTTTTGGGAGATGGTGGGGAGGATTTCTGTGGGGCAGGTTATGCGCTGTACCGGTCTATGGGGCGGTATGCGAAGCGTTGGCAGCCCATAGACCGTCCAGAGTTCCCGGCGCACCTCCGAAGCGGTCCCTGTCATCCCGGAAAGGTGCAGATACCTCCGAAAAAAACGCTGGAAACTAATTTGGGCAAGGGTTGTACGCCGCTGGCTGAGTGCACAGCCCTCTTTAACTTCAATAAGCTGATGGAGGCCCTGTTCCCAGGAACGATCCGGCATAACCCGTCCGGTGAATGCGTCTATAATCTCGATTTTTCCCTCACGTAACAGATAGTGCTCATCCTTGTGATAGAGATGTAGGGACGCAAGCGCCTGGGTTATGATTCCCTCCCGCCAGACAAGCCCCTGCCATAAGGGACCAAAATTTTTCGCCTGATTTTTGATTGTCGCCTTTCCCTGCTTACTGAGGCGAATATGGCGCCGCGTATGGTCGATCGTATAATCCTGGGGGGCCATGAGGGCTTGGGCCAGACGTAAGGCCCTTTGCAGGTGGTGACGTTCTTCACCGCAATCATCATTTCCTGAGATGATCAGAGGGGTGCGGGCCTCATCAATCAAAATGGAATCGGCCTCGTCAACCAGGGCAAAATGCAGGCCTCGCAGCAGTAGACTCCGGTTACGACTGGTCTTTCGGTATAGATTTTCCGCAAGGGTTTGTAGTGGACCAATCTGTTCACCAAGAGTCAAGCGGTCACGCAGGTAATCAAAGACAAGTTCCTTGTTGGTGACATAGGTGATGGGGCACAGATAGCTCTTCTTCCGTTCATTCTCAGTCATTCCCTGGACAACATGACCGACCTCCAGCCCCAGGGCTCGGTAGAGCGGCCCCATTTCCTCTGCATCACGGGTGGTCAGGTAGTCGTTGACACTGACCACATGGACAGGCATTCCCGCAAGAGCCACTGTGGCAGCGGCCAGGGTTGCTGTCAGTGTCTTTCCCTCACCGGTTTGCATTTCAGCCACTGTATTGTGTAACAGCGCCAGGCCGCAGTGCAGTTGGCAGGGGTAATGGCGTTGCCCGAGGACCCGCCAGGAAGTCTCACGGATCAGTGCAAAACTTCTGGCAACAAGGGAAGGTTTAAGACCATTTTGATGGAGCTTTTGCTCCAGCGCCAGGACCTCTTGGCGTAGTTGCCCATCACTGAGTTGCCTGAATCCAGGGACCAGCTGTTCCACCTGTGCGATAAAACGGGCAGGGCGCAACCGGAGGTTTAAGAGGGGCTGCACTTTTCCTAGGACCCCATACACAACGCCCTCAACACTGGTCTCGACCCGATCAGCCTGTTCCGGTCTGAGCGTGTGGTCAGCTGGGGGATGGGAAAAAAGAGAGTGACCAAACATAATGATATCGTTGCCAGGTAGAGTCCAGGGGTGTTTTTTTATGCCCTCGTAGGGGGAAGAGAATTTCATCTTTTTGTGCTGTTAAGGAACTCGACACTAAGAGCAATAGGCTCAGATATCAAAGCGACGCATCACAATTCGGCGCAGACCTCGGGCCCAACGATAGATCAAGGGCTCGGCCGGGTGGTGGAAACGGACATACACCCGCTGATTAATTTTGTCTGCCAGCGGCTCGACAAGGCGTAAATCGAACTGGAACAGCCGGTCAAAGACCCGCGCCTCATCCCGATGGTTGGGATCAAGGGCAAATGGGCCGCCGCCCTCAAGACTCAGCGTCAGGCTGGGGAGGTGGTGAGTCGCTGCCGGTATCTGACGAATAATCCTTGCATCGAGTTCTCTTTCAGGTCTTTCAGCAAGACGAACCGTTGTTTTCAGGGTCTGTTCACGAACTCGATCGATATCTTTTTGGGGAACAAGCACACGAATGAGCAAATGTTCCGGGGTAAGGATATAGCCCAGGGGAACCCCGCGATGGAGATACTGTCCCTGCAGACTGTTGGCCTCAGGGAGGACCAACTGCCCGCCAAGCTCGGCACGAATGATCAGATCCTTGGCCCGTTCCTGGGCGCGGGTGAGTTCCGTTTGAATCCGGCTCACCTCCTCCTGTAAAATAGCAGCCTGGGAGAGATCCTGGGTACGGCTCTGCTGGTACCTGGCCTTGTATTCTCCCAGTTCTGCCGTGAGGAGCTCAATGCGGAGCTGCAGTTCCGGATCCTGACATTGAAGAATCTTAGTGTTGGGAGTCACCTGGGATCCATTGGCAACCAGGATCTGTTCGACAAAACCATTGGCTCTGGCGTGGATTGTGGCCTCATCAGGAGCCCAGACTACACCTTGGGTCAGGGTGGAGAGTGGAAAGGGAACCAGAGCGAGACCAAGGACCAGGAGGATAAGGGGCAACACGACCACCGTCATGACCCGGGAGCGTTTTTGTTGCATAACTCTATCCTTGAACAGAAAATGAAAGGCGCGGGACAGGGGGAAAAGGACCATGCTTACGGCAGTCCAGAACGCGAGCACGAGACCGAGAAAAAAAAATTTACCGGCAATAAAGAGAATGATGCGAATAGTAAGGAAAATTCGGTAGACGCTACTTGCAAGAGCATAGGCCAAGAGCCAGCTCGCCTCTCCTGGTGTTGTTGCCGGTGATTCAACCCCCCTATGGTGGAGCAGGTATTTCTGGAGCAGATAGCCAAAATATTTGCTGCTGCGGCTCCCGAGATTGGGGATCTCCAGAAAGTCAGTCAGCACATAGTAGGCATCAAAGCGAATCAGCGGATTGCCGTTAAAAAGCAGGGTGGAAACGCCACCGATCAGCATGAGATTGTAAGCGATGGCACGTACAGGGCCGGGCTCGATCTGCACCCAGACCAGCATGGCCAGGGCCGCCAGGAACAGCTCGACCATGATGCCGGCGGCTCCCACCAGCATTCGTTGATATTTATTACGAAAGGAGAGCGAGGTGGACGCATCCACATAGGGGATGGGAAAAAGCACCAGAAGCATGATGCCCATTTCATGGACCTCGCCCCCAAAGCGTTTGATCATAAAAGCGTGACCAAACTCATGCACCACTTTGACAAAGGGAAAAATGAGCCCAATCAGCGCCAGATTTTCCAGGCTGAGTATCCTGTCGCTGAGATTGTTGGTCAAATCCTGCCAGTGGATACCTGCCAGGACAAGACCGCAGAGCACCACTGCCAACCAGAGCGTCAGCCCAAACCAACCCAACAGGGGGCGAATAAGCGGCATCACACGCACAAGCATTTTTTCCGGATCAAACAGGGGCAGCACGATCGACATCGGCGAGCGCAGGCTTTGGCGTAACCGACTCTGGCGATTGCGGCTCTGACGACGCTCTATATCGACAAAATCCGGCTTGGTCTCAGTGTGTAACAGATCAAAGTGATGCAGTTGGGCCACCAACCCGATGACCTCATCCTGGGTGGGCATGTCCTCCCCCAGGCGTGCGCAGGCCGCCTCCCAGATGGCATCCAGGCGCAGCTGACCATTCATCAGACCGATAATTTGATAGGCTTCCGGGGAAAATCGATGATGGCGACCTGTGAAATGATCTTGAAGTATATACCAGTCTTCGCCGCGATAGGTGTGGCGATGAATCTGGACATGACTGCGTAGCCGTGGTTTGAGTGGGGCGACCCTATACCAGGAGCGGCTGAAGAGTTGTTGGCTCATGGCATCCAGCGCCAGAAAAAGAGCCGGAGCCACTCTCTCAGTTCACGGGTCCAAATGGAGATGAGGAGGCGGCGATCAATGGAGATTTTCCCGATGCCCTCCATGCCAGGGCGCAGACCGGAATCGATTGTATCCAGTTTGGCCTCCACCCGGAAAAAAGTGCGACCGTCTTCTGAGGCGGTAAGCGGTGTTATCTGTGAAATCGTAAATGGGTACAGGGATTCCGGTCGAGAGGCCAATACCAGTTTTCCCAGTTGCCCCACCCGAACATCCTCAATCCAGCGTTCATCTACCTGGAGAATAACTCGGTAACCACTGAGCGGGGTCACCTCAAAAAGGATCTCCCCCTTATCGACCGCCCCTCCAAGACGCTGACTCAGATCACCACTCACCAGGAGTCCAGCAAAAGGTGCGCTGAGCTGGGAGCGGGAGAGTTTGGCTTCAACGAGCCGTAACTCGGCAGTGGCCTGCTCCAATCGGGCATTGATAATCGTGGCCTGGGCTCTGTCATATTTGGCCACGGCATTTTGATGCTGGCGCTCGAGCTGTGCCCTCTGGCTGAGGTGAGCCAGTCTCTCTAATCGCAGATCACGATCATCCAGGGTACAGAGCAGTGCGCCTGCATCAACCACATCACCGGCCCGGGCCGGGGCCTGATCGATATAACCGTCATAGGGCGCAACCACAGCCCGACGAACCATTGCTTCAAGCTCGGTCTGTGCCGTCAGTCGGTATTCGCCCTTGGCAAAAGTACAAAAGACAACAGCTCCCAAAAAGAGCGCTGCAATCAATTTACGGCCAACATACCTGGGGCCAAAAAGCCTGCGAAGCTGTTGGCGGGCTGCATCACCCATCTTTTTGATAAGTGGTCGCTCCTGCTTTTCCAAAAGCTCAAGCGCAGGGGTGACCAGGGCCACCACAGCGCGAAAATAATCAAGATCATCTTGGCTGAAATTCTCCCCCTCGGGACGCTCACAACTCAGCACGCCGATATAGCGCTCGTGATGGTAGAGAGGAAAGCTGGCAATACACGAGTTATTTTGCAGTCGTGCAAGCTGCTCATGCTCGCGGAGAATGGATAGCTCAGCCTTTGTTTCGGGGGGATAAACGATTTCTTTGCGCTGAATAATGGCCTCTTCCATGGCTTGAACAATAGCCCGGCTGAGGTTCATCTTATCATTAAAATGAGACGAGTGGGAAACCGCCTCCAGGCGAATGGATCGGTTATGGGCAAATCCCAGGCTGACCCGCTCACATTGCATGGCTACAGCCAGCTCACTGACAAAGGCCGTTGTCGCGCTGTGAAAATTGTCTGCCCCAAAGGCTGCCGCCAACAGATCCACCGCTTTTTGGAGACGGGTGAGCACGGTTGCGTTTTCCACCACCTGCCGTCTGCGGAAAAAAAGTTCCAGCCAGCCTATTCCCCATTGGAGCTGGCGCATAATCTGGTGGAGGACCTCTTCCCGGGGTACCCTGACCTCCAAGGCCAGGATGACGCTGATTTCTCCATCGATTATGAGGGGGTAGGCCATTTGATAGCAACCGGCCTCGGGAAGGGGATCAATCAGCCCACAGCGCTCTTCCAGCACTTGCTCAAAAAGGGAGGAAAATTGCTGGGGATCTTCAACAACTGCTGGCCACTGGGCAATGGGAGCAACCCCTTTATCTTGGCGGAGAACAAGTATCGCCTGCCTGGCTTGCGGGACTATGTGGCATTGGAGGGAGAGCCAGTTGCGGTAATAGTCCGTTTCACTGGAAGCACTGAAAAATTTTTGCCAGAGTTTGACTGTCTGCTGTTGTTCGCTAGGCGATGATTCCATTGACATATGGATAGGCTACCAGAAGGGGATAAAGGTCAGATTGAGGGAGTTGATTGTGAAAAAAGAAGAAAATAAATGATTTTGCCCAATTAAACCAGATGTTGTTTGTACTGTTTCTGAATCCGTGAGAGTCCATACCCACGGATTCAGGGGAATGTGTATTGTTACGACACCGTTTCTTCCTCCTGGCCTGCGTGGGTAAAGGTGTAACCGGGAAGAGGGGAGGAGAGCGCGTTTGTTGCGGCTCCGCCTGCATCACCTTCTTTCCTGATTTGGCCATCTTCCCATTTCCAGGGCTGTTTTCTTTTTTGTTGCCCAGCATCAATGCGCAGGGAGGAGCGCTTGCCTTTGTTCTGTGCCTGAGCGATCCCCCAGCCGCCGAAGCCAGCCAGCAACGCTTCAAGCTGGGAAGCATTTTCGGAGCTTGCTTCAAGCTGGAGCTGTTTGTCTTCTCCCGTTGTGTATGTCTCCGCCAGGGTGGAGTCAACAGAGGGGTTGGGTGCATCTGGCGGGGTCGGGAGGACATCGGGCCCTTTCTCCTCACTTGCCGGCACCTGTTGTTCTTGCCGGGGCGGCTTCGCTCCATCATCTGTGGCGGCGACCACAGGGCCATGCCCATGGTGGGAGACCCTCGCTCCAAGGCCAGGAAGAATTTTGTCAAAAACGCCAGGAGGTTGTTCACCCGGCAAGAGATGCTCAGGTTCTAGGAAGTGGGGCGAAACGGTTGTATATTTTTCCCAAGAATCGTCTCTGCTATAAGTTTCTTCACCAAGCAGGTGGGAGGCGATCAGGTCAAGAGTCCCCAGGCTGACGCGAGCAAGCCCGATCACTTTCCCTTCCCGGTTGAGGATGATCTGGCCATTGTCCCCAATGAGAATATCTTCGGTCATGGAGCCCACGAATACATCATCACTGAACCCACCGATCATAAAGTCGTGTCCTGGACCACCACTGAGCAGATCCTTACCGCCAACGAAAAAGGCTAACGAGCCAATTTTGTACAACGAGCCGTCTTGCCGCCAGGTGATTTGGCCATTATCGCCAAGAAGCGCATCATTGCCCGTCTCGCCATAAAGCTCGTCGTTTCCAAAACCACCGATCAGGGCGTCTGCGCCGCTGCCTCCATAAAGGATGTCATCGCCACCGGAAAGCATAAAGAGGCTTTCCATGACCCTGGGGACAGTATCCTGCAGGACGAGCATACCGTAGTCGCCCAGGAGTTTATCCTCTCCTGCCTGCCCACTCAGAAAATCGTTCCCACCACTGCCGATAAGGATGTCATCCCCAGAGCCGCCGATGATGGTGTCGTCACCTTCATTATTTCCCGGGCGAGCGATGAGCGAGGTGATCGATTCGGGAGTGTGCTCACCCTCATAACTGATGCGGCCATAGTCTCCAAAGACAATGAGATCACTGTTCCAGGCTGATCCATCGATGGTATCATCTCCTCCTCCACCCAGAATGGCAACAAGACCGTCGTCGACGTTGTTCTCATCAATGAGTGTGACCTGATCATCACCGTCGCCCAAGTCAAGAACGGTGACCAAGCCTGGTGTGGCCCCCGTGATGGTGAGGTCATCATCACCTGAACCCAGCCAGAAATTGAAACCACCATTGAATCCGCCGGTGGGGGCATAGGTAATGGTTCCTGCTCCGTTATCGCCAAGACCGGAAACCGCATTGACAGAAAAGACCAGATCACTTCGGCCATTGGTGTTGCCCCGGTCACTTATGTTGAGGGTGTTGGTCCCTGCACCATCAAAAATTTCCAGTGCACCCCGAATACCGTCGAGATCACCGGTCAATTCAGCACCATCCGAGCTTACGTTGTAGGTATCGTTGCCTGAGTCACCATTGACCCTGGTCGTTACTTCAGCCGCACTACTGAAGATATCGAGGCGATCGTTGCCACTGCCTAAGGAAAGCTCAACTTCTTCAAACGCAGCGTAGGAAATGCCTCCTTCCATGCCCAGACCTGTGATGGTGGAATCGGTCAGACGACCCGTGTTGTTACCGGTATCGACGCTGTCATCTACCTCAAGCAAATCCTCCCCTGAACCACCATTCACAGAGAGAGTTCCATTCAATGTATTGAGGCCTGTGAATGCACTGCCAATATGGAGGCGATCATCACCATCCGCTGCATTGATAACCGTGGATCCGCTCATGGTGCTTACAACAGTGAGCTGATCGTTACCGCTTCCAAGATCCAGGTTGAGTGATTCGAAATCAAGATAGCTCAAGCCTGTGCCCATATCCAGACCGGTCAGGGTGGAGTCGGTCAGGACACCACTGTTATCCTCACTTTCCCCACGCTCATTAATCTCCAGGCTGTCCGCCCCGGTCCCACCAATCAGCGATATCGGGCCCTGCAGTCCGTCAACCAGACCTGCCTCACTCCCCACAATAAAAGAATCGTCGCCACTACCCGCATCCACCATAACATTGCCATCACTTTCGCGGAGATGAATTGCATCTTCATCAGCTCCTGTGAAGGCAAGAAGCGTTCCTCCACTCTGGTTGATCAGAAGCGTATCTTGGCCATCACCTGTCATCAGGGTCGTTGTCCCTAAAATGCTTCCATTGACGGTCAGGGTATCAGCCCCTTTGCCCAGCCGTATGTCAATGCTTTCCAGTTCGTCATAACCAATCCCGCTTGCCATTCCCAAGCCTGTCAGGCTGTTCTCACTCAGAGTTGCACTGTTGTCTGCCGTATCGCCAGAATCATCAACCACCATGCTATCTTCCCCTGCACCACCGATGACGGTGACCGGTCCAACAATGTTGTCAACGAGTTGGCTCAGGTTCCCAAGAACAAAGCGGTCGTTTTCTTCACCACCGTCCATACGGAGTACACCTCCAAGAGCCCGCAGTGTGAATGTATCCTCTCCGTCCTCGCCAAAAAGCTGCAGAGTACCTGCGGCCTGGTTGATAGTGCATCGATCATCACCAGCCCCTGTCGAAAGGGTGGTTGTGCCATTCATGGTGCTTTCAATGATCCAGGTGTCATTGCCGGCACCCTGAGTAATGTCGAGTGTCTCAAGGTTTTGGTAGGTGATGCCGTCCGCCATTCCCAGGCCGGTAACAGTGGTTTCACTTAGGATTCCGCTGTTATCGCTTGAATCAGTGCTGTCATCAAGCGCAAGCAGGTCGTTGCCTGTTCCACCATTAACAACGATTGGCCCGTTTATCAGATTAAGACCAGTCAGGTTGTTGCCAATGAGTATGCGGTCATCATCGGCCCCGCCTGCAAGTGTGACAGTACCATTCGTTGCATAAAGCGTGAGTCGGTCTGCTCCTGCATTCCCTTCAAGGGTAAGATTGCCTTCACTTGAGAGGACGAAGAGTTGATCGTCACCATCTGCTGCAGTGATAGCCGTGGAACCACTGATGGTACTTACAACCGTGAGCTGATCGCTACCGCTTCCAAGATGCAGGTTGAGTGATTCGAAATCAAGGTAGCTCACGCCGGTGCCCATATCCAGGCCAGTAAGGGTGGAGTCGGTCAAGACACCGCTGTTATCCTCACTTTCCCCACGCTCATTAATCTCCAGGCTGTCTTCACCTGTCCCACCAATCAGCGATATGGTTCCCAGCAGTCCGTCAACCAGGCCTGCCTCACTCCCCACAATAAAAGAATCGTCGCCACTACCCGCATCCACCATAACATTGCCATCACTTTCGCGGAGATGAATTGCATCTTCATCAGCTCCTGTGAAGGCAAGAAGCGTTCCTCCACTCTGGTTGATCAGAAGCGTATCTTGGCCATCATCTGTCATCAGGGTCGTGGTCCCTAAAATGCTCCCATTGGCGGTAAGGGTATCAGCCCCTTTGCCCAGCCGTATGTCAATGTTTTCCAGTTCGTCATAACCAATCCCGCTTGCCATTCCCAAGCCTGTCAGGCTGGTCTCACTCAGGGTGGCACTGTTGTCTGCCGTGTCACCAGAATCATCAACCACCATGCTATCTTCCCCTACACCACCGATGACCGTGACCGGTCCATCAATGTTGTCAACGAGTTGGCTCAGGTTCCCAAGAACAAAGCGGTCGTTTTCTTCACCACCGTCCATACGGAGTACACCTTCAAGAGCCCGCAGTGTGAATGTATCCTCTCCGGCCTCGCCTAAAAGCTGCAGAGTACCTGCGGCCCGATTGATAGTGCATTGATCATCACCAGCCCCTGTCGAAAGGGTGGTTGTGCCACTCATGGTGTTTTCAATGACCCAGGTGTCATTGCCAGCACCCTGGGTGATGTCGAGTGTTTCAAGGTTTTGGTAGGTGATACCGTCCGCCATTCCCAGGCCGGTAACAGTGGTTTCACTCAGGATTCCGCTGTTATCGCTTGAATCAGTGCTGTCATCAAGCGCAAGCAAATCGTTGCCTGTTCCACCGTCGACAACGACAGGCCCGTTTATCAAATTAAGACCCGTCAAATTGTCGCCGATGAGTATGCGATCATCATCGGCCCCGCCTGCAAGCGTGACAGTACCATTCGTTGCATAAAGCGTAAGTCGGTCTGTTCCTGCATTCCCTTCAAGGGTAAGATTGCCTTCACTGGCGAGGACGAAGAGTTGATCGTCACCATCTGCAGCAGTGATAGCCGTGGAACCACTGATGGTACTTACAACCGTGAGCTGATCGCTACCGCTTCCAAGCTTCAGGCTGAGTGATTCGAACTCAAGGTAGCTCAAACCTGTGCCCATATCCAGACCGGTCAGGGTGGAGTCGGTCAGGACACCGCTGTTATCCTCACTTTCCCCACGCTCATTAATCTCCAGGCTGTCAACCCCGGTCCCACCAATCAGCGATATGGTTCCTTGCAGCCAGTCTACCAGGCCAGCTTCGCTCCCCAGGACAAAAGCGTCATCGTCACTGCCACTGTCCAGGGTTACCTCACCATCGTTTGCCCGCAGGAAAACACTGTCTTCGCCGGAGCCTAAACTGGCGAGCAAGGTGCCTGCGTTGTTGTTAATGATCAGGGTGTCTGCGCCCGCATTGGTATCGAGTGTTGTGGTTTCCGTGATGGAACTGTTGACGGTCAGCAGGTCATTGCCTGTTCCAAGGAGTACATTGATGGTTTCAAGCGTGGCGTAATCAATACCCTGTCCCATTCCCAGGCCGGTAAGACGGGAGTCGGTGAGTACTGCGCTGTTGTCATTTATGTCACCATAATCGTTGACATCCAGTACATCGTTGCCTGCATCGCCCAAGAGAGTGACAGGCCCGGCAATTTCGTTGACGGTATTTGCGGTGTTGCCGAGAATGAAATGATCATTGTCTGCACCACCATCAAGAGAGAGGGCTTGTGTCGTTGCCTGGATCCAGATCTCGTCTTCTCCAGCTTCAGTAAAGAGAGAAAGATTGTGCTCGGATTGCTTGATTGTGACGGTGTCGTTGCCAATGCCTGTGTGGATGGTTGTTAATTCGGCACCTGTATTTTCGATGGTGAGATTGTCATCGCCTTCGCCTGCACGCAGTTCCATCTGTTCTATGGAGTCATAGATGATGGATCCGGTCATGCCGAGACCGGTGATGGTTGTCTCTGTAAGGGTTGCAATGTTGTCACTTTGGTCGGCAGAGTCATCAAGCCAGAGAAGATCGTTGCCTGTCTGACCAAAAACACTGAGATCGGTTTGGATGAAGTCCATGACCCCATCACTGTTACCGGTGGGTGTCGCCTCGCTGCCAAGATGCAGACGATCGTCGCCCTCGCCCAGGGAAATCGTTGTCGATCCAGATGTGATAACGTGCCGCAGGGCTATGACGTCGTCATCACTGCCACTAACAATGGCAACCGATGCACCGATGATTGTTCCCTCAAGATCAAGAATTGCACCTTTGCCGGGATCCTTGTCCTGGTAATCACCGGTTAGTCGAATATCACTTGACGCCTGTAGGTGGCTGCCGCTTTCAAGAATCAGATCATCACCGGCATTGAGGATGATGGGCCCGTTTGTCGCTGTAAGCGTTACACCGCTTGTGACAGTGAGGGTGTCATCCTCACCCAAACCAGATTCGGCGTCTAAAGCATCATCTGTTGCGGTGATTGAGATGTCAGCAGCGTTGATATTTTCCCAGACTGTAAAGGGGCTCATGGTGGTGATCCACACACTGCCATGGGCGGTGATTCCATCGGTATCAAGACGGATGCCACCAACCTGCAGATGGCCTGTGTTCTGCAGCCAGAGGCCGCCAAGTTGGGTATAGCCCTCGACCCGGCCCATGGAAGCCCGGATAACATGATCGGCAGCACCGATATTGCCCGTGGCAAAGAGCCAGGCCGCTCCGGCAACGATTGTTTCCTCCTCATCGCCCCGACCGTTATAGATTGCCCCGTCAGAGCTAATAAAGGCGGTGTATCCAGGTCCGGTTGTTATCCGATCAAGGTAAAGGTCACCGGAAGATTCCGTGAGATAGACATCAAGTGCACTGTCAATGCGCAGCGTGGAGTTTATCAGGTGGCTGCTGTCGATATCAAGGTCGTTGCCGGACTCGCCAATACCACCAGCCTGGGCTTCGAGCAGTATCCTGTTGCCGCTGACATCGGCTTCTAAGTCAGCATCATAATCAAGGATGGAGACCATACTTCGCAGGCCAACATCGCCGGCGCTGGACGTGATCTCTCCTACATTGAGGTGACCATTGGTCTCAAAGAGGTAGATGTCGCCATCTGCTTCGGCGTTGACATGGCCGATGCGCTCGTCCGTGTAAAAAAGATCAATGTCTAAGTAATTATCCGCTGTTCCGATACTGCCCAGACCATCATCACTGCCATCGACTGATCGACCGGCGTGAAGGTTGAGTTCATCGGTGCGAATATTGAGGTAGTTGCCGGCAAAACCATCGAGGATTGAGTCCTCTGCAAAGAGGTCAACCCGCTGTGGTGAATAGATGGTATCCACCACCATGTCACCACTGGTTTCCCAGAGGTATACGCCCACTTCGGCCCTGGCCGTCAGCATCGCCCCGGCCCAGAGATTCATGGTAATCGGCGCTTCTTCAAGGCCAACCCCCTTGTCTGCGCCTTCAAGGATCAGGCGACCGCCTATAATGTTTAAGGTCGCTGTATTGTTGTCGCTATCATAGATACCGCCACGGGTTTTGAGTTCAATGGTCTGATTCTCACCTGCCTGAATCGTACCGAGGGCGAGGTCTCTCTCGGAACCGAGATAAATACCCTTTCCAGCGCTGATATTGAGACTGCTGTCGGTATCCTGGCGTTGGGTGAGTCTGATCTCACTGCCGGTGAGGTTGACGAGACCTGTCTCCAGGCTCCCCTGGGCATGCTCTGCGGTGTCAAAGAGTTGGATGGTGTTTGCGTCTATGACGCGGGCGTAATACACTTCACCATCTGTCAGGCCGGGAATATCACTGAGGGTGTAAGTACCAAAGGGGCCAAAGTTGATGGCATCACCCGAGGAGAGGCCATGTTCAGAGCCAAAATTGATGGTCTCTTCCTGGGAGTCAATAACGACGCGATCAGCACTTGCAGTGGCGTCAACGGCAGCCTGTTCCGCAGCAGTGAGAGGGATAACCGTTCCTCCTGAACTGAGGTCTCCCTCTGAGGTGGCCAGAGTGATCGTGGTGACGGTTCCCCCGGCCTCGATATCAATGTCCTCGAATTGGCTGATACGTGCCTGACTCTGGGTAATATCGATCAGGCCGGTGTCGTCGTCGGTATCCAGGGCATGGGCGTTGGTGTCAAAGAGCTGGATGGTAAATTCATCCACCACCCGAACAAAGTAGAGAGTGTTGGCCTGGCCGTCATCGCTGTCCACACCGGGAATATCACTGAGTTTGATCGTTCCCTGGTCGCCAAAGCTCACGGTTTCACCGTCGCTCAGGCCATGGAGCGCCCCAAAGCTGATGGTATCGTTATCAGCCTTGATGGAGATCAGAGCCTCTTTTTCGGCAGCAGCCATGGATGCCTTGGCCTCTGCGGTTCGGTCGGCAATGTCTTCATCGGTGGAACCGGTGATGCTGCTGCCGACAATCTCCATGGTACCGTCTTCATGGAGCAGAATTTTTTGTTCGGCTTGAAGCGCCCCCACACCACCGCTGACATTCAAGGTGATGGAGTTGCCAATGAGATTGGGGGCCTCAATACGGGTTTGGGTATCTGTGGTTTCCTTGAGCCAGCCGATTCCCAGCGAGTAACGGAGCTGGTCTTCACTCCAGGTGGCGCCGACTCCAATGGCCTCCACATCGGACAAATGATGTTCTGTCCCCGTGGTGGTGCTGGTCGCAAGATCAATGGCGAGAGAGGAGGCAGCATCTTCAGCCGTTGCGGCTAACTGGATGGTCTGGTCATCAACCACGATAACGTAATAGAGCTTGCCATCCTCCAACCCCTCGATGGCATCGCCGCCGTTGGTTTGGTAGAGAACCCCGGTCCCGGTGGTCAGCAGATGGGTGCCGAGGGTGATGGTATCCAGTGTACCATCCACCGCGATTGTGGGGTTGAAGTCCGTCAGATACCCTGTGAATCCGGAATCATAGGTCCAGTCGCTTTGGTAGGTATCTCCCAATACCGCATAGCGCTGATGCAGGTTATGGAATTCCAGGGTGCGTTTATCCTCTTCAAGATCGATGCGTTCATCATCCCAGCCCAGAGTCTCCTGATACTGGTCGCGTTCAGCCTCGCTGAAATGAAATGCATAGGTTGCACTGTAGGCAAGCATCTGCACCAGAGTGGCCCTGCCAGCCTCGGTCGCCTGTTCAATATCCACGGCCTCACCGGCCAGGGCAGCTTCCCGCGTCTCAGCCAGGGATACGCTGTAGAGCAGCTGGTCGCCCTCAAGCTGAGTAACGCTGTCAATGATGGCGTAGTAGGTCTGCTGTTCGCCAAGTCCACCAATGGCTGTCCCGGTGAGGGTGGAGTAGAGCAGGGCGTCGCCGGTTTGGAGTTCACTTGCGGTTGTCAGCAGCAGGGTGTCGGTTGCGCCATCAACCTCCAACCTGGTGTCAAAGCTCAAGCTTTCGCCCCGACGATAGCTCCAGTAGCTGTGATATTCATTGCTAATGGTATCCTTATAGGCCTGCTGGTTTTCGTCGCTGCCCTCACCGTCAAAAAGATTCATGGCATCCCAGAGATCAGCCAGCTCCTCGGTGGTGCGAACATCCGTGCCTTCGATGGTGTTGGCGTCAATCAGGTCACCGTGCTCAACGGTGATGCTGAGATCACCACTTTGCGACTCCACCGTGACCAGGCGCAGATCACCGCTGATTTCGCTGAGTGATATATCTTCATAGGCCAGGGCCGTCAGGGAATCGGCGGTGGCATCCGTTCCGTAGTCGCCATCGGAGTTGGTATCGATGTACAAGGCCTGCGAGTCAGAGCCGATGTGACCCGTCTCGGAGATCAGGGTGATGTTTTCACCGCTGACAAGGGTGTCCCCATTTTCGGCCAGGATACTGCCCTCGGCGGTGATCCAGACATCGTTGCTGTCGGAAGTGACCGACTCAATCGTCAGCAGCCCCTCGGTTTCATCGATGGCAACAAATCCCTGGGCTGTGGCGTAGAGCGTGCCTCCATAGAGATCTGTATGGACCGCGGTGAGAGTCTCGGTGTCGCTGGCAGAGGAACCGATGGTCCCTTGAGATGCCGTGAGATCCAGGGAGCGGCTGCGGACCACGGCCCGATTATTCCCCTGAAGAATGGAACCCTCACGCGAGGTGATTTTTGTTTCACCGGCAGTGTTGCTGATGGTGCCCTTCAGGTTGATGGTACTGTCTGAACTCAGGGTAATGGTTCCCGTATCAGAGCCCATAAACTCAATGCCAATACCGTAATCAGCCTTGACGCTGTTGTAGTTGTAGCTGATCCGTCCGATTTTGGTGGTTCGGGAGAAGTGATACTCTTTGGTGGAGAAGATCCACCAACCACTTGTCGTTGTCCATGAGTTATACAGAACGGTGGAATCATCACCCTCGCTGACAATGGTGATGAATTCGTAGGCGTAGCCATCCGGGTTATCTCCCGACACCGTGTCAACGTATGTACTCTCGGTGTTCAGTAAAGTAAGTTCGCTCGGAGAGAAATCATATACAGTTGGTGCTTGGGTGTTCGCAATTGGCAATCCCCAGAAACTGCGACTGATCCATTCCTCGTATTTTATCGATGTGGTGTCTTCACCTGAAACCCAATAATACCGCTGTCCCTCAAGGGGCTGATAGGTCGCGTTTCGGCTGTCAGTAATTGTGGCAATATCGCTGTCGCTGCCGTTGGTGCTCACCTGAATACTGTCGCCGATGCGGGTATAGGTGGTTACCAGGGGCAAGAACCCATCGGGATCGTCACTGAGGTTGTAGCCGGTGTCGGTTATGACCACCTTGCCTTCGATTCCGTTGCCCAGGCCTTTGATGGTGAAATCCTGGGTTGCGATTTCTTCGTTGCTTAACTCGGCGGTGGCCACCAGGGTGATGACTTTCTCCTCGACGCTGAGGATGGTGTATTCGCCGTCATTTGCCGCAGAACCTGTCAGGGTGATGGTCATACCGCTGTGATACCCTTCGGCAAGCCAGCTACCGGCATTTCGGGTGAGGGTATCATTCTCATCCATGTTCCCTGCGTTATCGGTGCAGGTGATCCAGTTGCCAATGATTGCAAGCGTAGAGGCCGTGCTGCTCTCGGCGATGAGGGTCGTTGTGTTGAGGGTCAGTTCACTGTCCGTGAGCGAGACAATGGTGTACTCGCCGTTGTTGGCCGTATGGGCGGCATCGCTGATGCGAATGCTCTGCCCTATTTCAAAACCGTCATCCAGCCAACTGCCACTGCTGCGACTGACGGTATCGCCCCCTGCAAGGGTGAGCCAGCTGCCGCTGATCTCCAGGGCTGCCCCGCTGTTGTAATCAGTGCTCAACCGGTCTGTGGATGTGAGGGTAAGGATCTTCTCGTTGACCACGGCAACGGTAAAGAGACCGTTGTTGCCAGCAAGATCGGCACCGGTGATACGGATCTGCTGACCAACTGCAAAACCATCCTGCAGCCAGCTCCCTGTTTCGCGGGTAATGGTGTCGTTGCCATCACTTCCGCCTGCCGCAAAGCTGATGGTAGCACTTGATTGTACCAGCATATCCTGGCCGCTGACGAGCCACTGACTGCCAGAGAGTACCAGTTCATCGTCTTCACCGGTTTTCAGACTTTGGACATCGATCTCCCAGTCGGTCTGGTTATCAATGGTGATATCGCCGTAGCCATCCATCACCTTGAGCATACCGTCAACGTCTGTGGCAATGATTCGACCCGTGAGTTGAATAAGTCCGCCAGCGGTAGCCACGTCATCAATGACGAGGCGCTTGCTCTCGTAATCGTATTGTACCTCGATACTCTGGTCGACCAGAGTGATCCACTGTGTTTCTCCTGCCTGTTCCAGGAGTGCAATTTGCTCTGCCAGCGTTCTCGGTTCAGTTTCCATGTTGTCGTGAACAACGAGCATGTCGTCGGTCAGCGTCAGGCTATATTCAGCAATACCACTTTGCACCGGACCGCTGATGTTGAGTACCCGGGCGGTGATAAAGATGTTGTTTCCGGCGATCGTGGACCCATTCTGGGCAAGTTGCCTCGTGTCGCTCACATCGTATGCAGAGGTATCTGCATGCAGCAGGTTGCCGTTGGCATCGAACTTGGCATCGATATCATCGTTTGCTGCGGCGATACTCGCCCAGGCATCCTCCGGGTTCTCGCCTACACTGTAGGTGTCAGCGGCGATGATCACATCCCGTCCGGAGGAGATCTCAACCGTTTTTCCGCTGATGGATGCACGTTTGACAACCTCTCCATCATCTGACTTGACATCCTTGATGAGAACACTGCCCTCCTTATTGTAAATTCGGACTGTCCCTTCGGAATTGAGGATGCTTGCTCCCAGGATTTCAATGTCAGGAGCAGGGGCTGTCGCCAGGTCACCGGTAGGAGGCGGGTTATAGGTGTTCCGTATCTCGATGACGGGGACGCCGGAGTTCTTGGCCGTGGTGATTGTTGAAAATTGAGCCAGGCCACTGCTGTTGCGCTGTTGAATGTCTTCATTGTCAGAGATCCTGACACCGTTAAAGGTAATGTCGCCTCCCTCTGTCTCAATGCTCAGGTCATTTGCGATACGCAGGTAAAAGGGGCTGTGATTTTCAATGCTGATCTTGGTGTCACCTGGGGCATCGAGTTCGCCACTTCCATACAGACTGTCGCCGCTGATAATGATATCGCCTGTTTTTACCGAGATTTTCGGGATATCGATATAGGTCACGGTCATTGACTTGACCCCACCAGCATCGTCATAGAGGTTCAACTCTTCAAGCTGGTATTCCAACTGATCAATCTGGGCCTGAATCAGCGTCGCGGCTTCTCCCGCACTGAATTTGGCCAGATCGCTCTGGAGCTGCTCGATTTCGGCACGTATATTGGCGGCCAGATCCTCAACGCTGGTCGTGGGCATATCCACCCCATCACTGGTACTGATCAGTGAGGTGATGTCCGCCTCCTGGACAACGGTACCGTAGATCTTTGCGGTTGTAACATTCGTCTCATCGTCCGTTAGTTGCGTAGTCCCATCCAGTACCAGGGTGTCGTATTGTCCATCGTTATTGCTTGAGGTTATGGCATAGATTTTATAGGTGTTGTTGTTGTCGCCATCAGCACCGGCAAGGACAATGGTCTGATTTTCCTGGAATCCATCCGCGTACCAGTCACCACTGTTGCGAGTGATGGCATTGTCCGTGGTATCGAGGGCTAAAGCTGTTCCTGTTTCCAGGGCAACCTGTTGTTGGCTCGCCTCTGTCTTGACCGCAAAGAGAGTGCTGTCTCCATCTGTGGTGAATCCGGTTTCGTCCTGAGTCAACCTTTGTTCACTTGCGCTGAGTAAGATGGTGTCGGTTTCACCCGCCACATAATCAATCTGATAAAGGCCATCATTTTCTCCACCTGCGGTTCCCGTGATTTGAATGTATTGGCCCGCTAGAAAATTCAGATCGTTCCAGAAGTCTCCCGAATCAGTGAATTCAATACGGTCACGTTCCCCATTGGTGCCACAGATGAGGTTCATGGTTCGGCCCGCTGGAACCTGCACCACCTGAACAGCGTCGGTGTGGATCGAAGTGTCGCTGGTACTGCTGTCCTCTGTGTCTGCAGTCAGGTCATCGCTCAGACTCAACTGCAGGCGGGTATCCGTCACAGAATCGATGAGGTATTCACCGTCATTGGTGTCTGAATGTTCGATATACAGGGTTTGTCCGGCAGTGAATGAATCTTCGCTCCAGTCGCCCGTGCTGCGAATAATTTCCGCGTTATTGGTCACATAGTTGATGTCAAGGATGGTTGAAACCTGGACAGCTACGGTTGCGTTCTGATCGTTTGCAGGTGTATCAGTGCTCAGGTTTTCGTTGAGCGTAATAGTGTTTCCGGAAACGGAGAGTATGGTGTAGGTCCCGTTATTGGCTGCAAGATGGGCACCACTGATCTCCAGGCTACGGCCTGCCTGATAGTTGTCAGACCAGGTTCCGGTAGTGCGTTCGATCGTTGCGTCCTGGTAAAAGCGTTCAGCGGCAAAACTGATAGAACCGGTAATCTCGATGTTGACCGTGAAGCTGGCACCATTGGGATCCGTACCTGCGCTCAGATCGTCGTCATCAGACAGGGTAAGGATGTTCCCGGAGACCGACTCAATGGTGTAGGGGCCGGAATTGCTGCCCGCACCACTCAGGGTTATTACTCTGCCTGCCTGGAAGAGGGCACTGTCCCAGCCTCCGCTGTTGGTGATAGTCGCGTTGTCTGCGCCTGATTTTGCGGTGAAGGTGAGTTGACTGGTGATCTCCACCTCTTTTTCCATCGAGATCTGGCTGTTGTTGTCTTCAAGATCATCAACCAGGCTGCTCCCGGTCTCCAGTTCGAGCAGACCATTTTCGATTGAGTCAATGGTAAAGGAACCATTGTTCCCACTCTCATCGGCCCCGGAAATGGTGATGGTGTCCCCAGCATAGATGCCCTCGTCGCCCCAGTTTCCTTCCCAGTTTATCTCGGGAAGAGCCGCTTCCTGCCGGGCCGTGAAGTTCAGATGGGTGGTGGTCGAGTCAACCGTGGCACTGCAGGTGACGTTATTTGCTGCGCCGGGGTCCAGATCGTAGGTTTCGACCAGGAATATTTCAGTGGCTGTCACTGCAGCCACACTGTAGGTGGTGCCAGCAATAGTGATGTTATCGGTGGTCGCAAGGAAGCCATCGTCCAGCCAGCTGCCACTTGTACGCTGAATCGAGGTCCGCTTGTTCACATATTCAAGCGAGGCCCGCGGCGTGGTATCCATACTGGCGTAGTTCGTGTCTTCACGAACCGCCTGCACCACAATATCGACATCCTGGGTAGATTCAACCTGGAGCGTACCTCGGACAGTCAAACTGGATCCGCTGATTGCAGTAATCTGGTAACTGGCATCATTGCTGGTTGTCCCCATGACCCGGATGTACTGGTCTACAGCCAAACCCGCATCGCTCCAGCTTAGTCCATCATCGCGAGTGATAGTCCCATCCGCTGCAAAGCTAAGGGCAGTGTCTCCACTTTGCAGGTAGAGCGGTTGGTTGGCGGTGTAGCTGTCAACAACAAAGACCTGTGCCTGATCATCGTCCTGATCAACAACCAGATTCTCCTCGAGCGTCAGCTCCGTTGCTGTCAGCGATTTGATCTGATAGATGCCGTCATTGCCCTGAGAGTCAATCAGGGTGATGTAATCGCCTATGCTGAAACCATCCTCAATCCAGCTCCCATAACTCCGGGTGATCGTGTCATCATCCAGGGTGGAGTGGCTGAAGTCGAGGGTGGTTGCATCCTCTCCCTGGTCGGTGAGTTGAATCGGGGCAAACTGCTCCGAGATATCGGCGATAACCACCCATTTGATGTTGTTGTTCCCAGCCCGCACATAGCCGTCTGCGCAGACGTTGGCACTGGCGCGCTCCAGAGTAGAGGAAGAGGTGATTTTGAGGCTGACCGGATCCGCACCAAAGATGGAGCCAAAGAAGTTGGCAATTGCCGCCAGGACTTCACGGTAGAGATCCGTCCCCTCGCCAACACCGCTTGCGTAGGTGGAGCCCTTGTCCGCATCAAGGATGACATCTCCCTCCGCCACAACCGAGGCGCCTTCTTGAATATCTATAAGATTGGTCTGGATTACCTCTCCATGGGCTTCCGGATCGGTTTTTATGGGCAGAGCGGTCTTATTCCAGAGATCGGTTCGAGCCTTGACCGTGAAGCTGTTGTTGTGCCCGGTATTCAGACTGATGTCGCCCAGAGCATCAAGCTCAGCGCCCTCTTTCAGAGTAATGTCGGTACTCGCATGGACTGAGGCCAGGGCAGAACCCTGGGCTGCTCCGGCAACGCCGTAGGTTTTGGCATTGGCCAGGCTGGAAACGATAGCCCTTGAGCTGGTAGAGAAGGTGATGTCGCCATCGCTTTCCAGGCTTGCCTTGCCAATGGTTATGGAGTTGGTGTTGGTGTGATTAATGATGGAAGACTTGGCCTTGGCCAGGGCAATGGCCCCGCCGGAATCGAGTTTGACCTTGTCTGTCGCATTGACCTGATTGTGGCTTGCCAGGTTAAGGGTACTGTCCGCGGTGATTTGCGCGTCATCCTGGACCTCGATATCCGTTGTATTGTTGATGATGCTGACACTTGAGGCAGCAGGGCCACCGGCGAGTCCACCCGCTCCGGCAACAACATCGTAACTGCTGGCGGCGTTCTTGCTGATGACATTGTCGGCGTCCACATCCACATCACCGGCCTGAAGCACAAGACCTTTGCCAAAGGTGACGGCAACATCCGCATTGGTCGTGTTCAGGACTGTTGAACCACTGGCTCCGACAACAGCGGCGGTGAGACTGTTGGTGGTCGCCCCAAAGGTGGCCGTATGTTCGGCCAGAATTCGGGCTGTCCCATTGAGGGTGATCTGGGAGGGAGAGGAGTCCGTCACGCCGAGAAGAACTTGGGTGGTGCTGGTGTTCTCCGTGGTTGCCTTTGCAGCGGATCCGGCCACGATTCCACCTGTACCAGCAACGACATCAGCCTGATTGTTCTCATTTCCTGTGGCGCTGATAGTCAGGGTGTCCGCGCTAAGGGTGATGCCCTCGCCAAGCTCAGCGATGGTCGAGGTATTGGACAGACTTTGGGCGGTATTGCCCCCGACAGCAAGCAAACCGCCTGTTTTGCCCAGGGCCGTACTGGATTGGGTGTTGTCCGTGACAGCCTTCAAGCTGAGTCCTCCGCTGAGGCTGAGACTGCTGTTGTCGCCGATCCAGGCATGCACCTGGCTGTTGTTTTTAGCCGTACTCGTGGTCGCGTTGACCCCGAGAAGCAGCGCACCAGAGGCTCCCGATGCCTCAGCCAAAGCAGCGTCTTTACCCGTGGGACGGGAACTTTTTGCCTCTATCAGAACCTGAGCTGCATTGATGGTGGAGTTGTCCCCGATATACGCATTGATCAGCGGGGAGGCGTTCGCAGTGGAGCTGGAAACACCAACAGCCCCGGCCAGGGCAAAACTGAGCCCTCGGGTGCGGGCCTCGGCGTTGACCCTGGACTCGGCTGTAATCGTCAGGGTTCCTGTGGTCGTCAGGTCGGAATTCTGGCCCGTGTAGACATCAACTGTCGGTTTGGTTGTGGCCGAGGCTATGGCTCCCCCTACGGCAATAATACCGCCAGCAAGAGCTGTGGCGTCAGCCTTTGCCTGATTTTGGGCCAGTCCGCTAATGGTGATGTTCTGGGCGCTTAGGACCTGGCCATCGACATGGGCAGAGATGGCCCCATTGGCCGTCACGGTTGCCAGACTCTGGCCTGCGGCAAGGACGCCGCCGGAAGCTCCGTAGGTGGTTGTCTCGGCAGTGAAATCAGAGGTGGCTGAGACCAAAATGTCTCCAGCTCCACTGAGGGTGGAGTCTTCGTCGGCGTATGCCTTGATGGTATTGCTGATACTTGAGGTGGCAAAAGCACCGGCCTCGGCCACACCCGTGGGGAGAATAGCCAGGGAGGTGGCGATCCCCAGTGAGCTTATAACGGCTGTGGACTCAGCCAGAAGTTGGATTCCCCCGAGATTGGAGGATACGTCCGAGCCGATGATTGCGCTTTCTATGGTATTGTCAATCGTGTTATCCGCAACGGAAATACCAACAGATGCGCCAATTCCGCCACTGGCAAATGCAAAGGCCCCAACATCGGAATAGAGGTTGGAGGTATCGGTCGCTTTCAGGAGAATGTCACCCTGAGATTCAACACTGGCGCCATTGTTTATCTGGGCGCTGATGCTGTTGGCAATACTGTTATGCGCATCGGCACCACTACCGGCGATGGCCGCCGAGGCTATTGAGCCGCTCACGGCCACGGCTGTAGCCCGGGATTCGATGTCGGCATTTTCAGAGGCCTTGACGCTGAGTGTGCCATCGCTGTTGACCAGCGAGTTGTCGATATACGCCTCGACCGTGTTGCCGATATCATTGACCGCAACTACCGCACCAACGGAGAGAGAGACTCCTGTGGCAGTCAGGGAGATGGTGATGGCCGTTGCTGCAGCATTAGAAATAATGGATGCCTGGTCCTTGGCCCAAATATCCAGATCGCCGCTGTGGGCTGTACTGAGCAGACTTCCCGCATCTGCATAGGCCTGGACTGTGTTATGGATCTGGTTGGTTGCAACCGAGGCCCCACCGGAGACATCGACGCCAATGCCACCACCTGAACCGGAGAAGGCCGCTCCAAGGCTAAGCGCCCAGATGGAACTGTCCTCAAGGGCTGAGATCTCGATGACTCCGTCTGCCTCCACCAGTGCTCCGCTGATATGGGCATCAATGGTATTTGCGATATCGCTTACAGCCACAGCAGCTCCGGCAGATGAGGAGGTACCCCCTGCGGCCCCACCGGAGATGCTGAAGGCCGCCCCGCCTGCATTGGCAAGAATGGACGATCTATCCGAGCTTGCAAGGGTGATCTCTTTTTCATTACCGCTTGTGAGCCGTGCACTGTGGACAGTCGCCGCCATAGCGCTGGCATCACTGAGGACCGAACCCACCAGAAAGAGGGTTTCTCCGTCTGCTGAGATGGAATCAATGGTGTAGGTTCCTGTGTTGGCCCCGGCATCGGAGAGGATAATCAGGCCACCGGCAACAAAACCATCGTTGCTCCAGTTGCCGCCATCCCTGCGCCTGATGGCATCGGCCTCACTGCCGTTAGTGGCAAAATCCAGCTCAAGCGTACCTGCCTGAGCCTGGCCGTTGATGGAAGCCTCCACCGTGTTATGGATCAGGTTGACCGAGCTTGCCCCAGCCCCGGCAACCGAGGCCCCACCAACGGCTCCGCCGGAGCCGGAAATGGCGTTGCCTGAAGTCAGGGACCAGATCGTGGAGTCAGAGCTGGCATGGACACTGAGCCCACCCGATGATTCCACCTGGCTGTCCGAGATGGTGGCGATGATGGTATTGCCGATATCATTGACTGCCGCGGCCGCACCTGAGGAAACGGAGATGCCTCCACCTGCACCACCGGAGCCTGCAAAGGCGGCTCCACCGGCATTGACCAGGATGGAAGAGCGGTCTGTTGCGGTCAGCGAGACCGCGTTGCCATTGACTGTGGAGAGCTGAGACCCTTGGGTGACCGAGGCCTCAATGGTGTTGAGAATCAGGTTACCCGAGGCAGATCCGGCCCCGGCAACGGAAAGCCCGCCAATAGCCCCGCCCGAGCCGCTACCGGCACCGCCCATGGTCAAAGACCAGATGGTGGCATCGGAGAGGGCGGTGATATCGATGAGATCAGCAGAGGTAAAGGTATGGACACCGGTGTTGCCACTTAGGTCAATCCGTTCACCAGCCAGGGCATCGGCCTTGTTCGCGGCCAGAGAGAAACGGCTGGCAGAACTCAAGGCATGACGATTGCCCGAGGCCAGGCTCAGGTTTAGATCAAGGGCTGGCCCGCCCTGGCTGGCCGCCAGACTGATAGTCCCGTTGGTGACCAGGCTGTGGCCAGAACCTGTGGCTGTCCCCAGTCCGATATCAATGTACTCACCGGCAAGCGCTGCATCCCGGCTGTCAGCCAGACCAATACGATCGCTGAGGCGCAGGCTGTGACGGTTGTCGCTGGCCTGGCTCGCATCCAGCGCAATCAGGCTGGGAATCTCTGCTGTTGCCGCCGCGTAACTGGTTGTCAGGCCGACCCGGCAGGAATTTTCCGAATCAACCACCAGATAGTAAGTCACACCGTCGGTGAGGCCGCCGATGGCCGTGCCACCGCCGCTGCTGTAGCGGACGGCATCACCGGTTTCCCAGTCAGAGCCTTCACCTAATTCAATGTAATTGTTGGTCGAATCAACCGCGTAAAGCGGGTTAAATTCCTGATTCTCTGTGATGACATAGTAGCTGGTGCCATCTGTCAAACCGGTAATGTCTGCCCCGGAACCACTGTTTGTGTAGACCACGGTGTCGCCGGTGGTGTAGGTGTGGCCGGAGGCGTTAAAGGTGTTGGCGCTGCTGTTGAGGCTTGCCAGGTTGAGGGTGAAAGCATCCTGGTTCAAGAGAACGTAGTACACCGCCCCATCCACCAGACCACCGATATCCTCACCATTGCCGCTGCTCTGGTTGTGATAGATGACGGCCTCGCCCTGGATAAAAGGATTCTCCTCTCCCAGTTCAATCTGGTTGGCCGCTGTATTGATATCACTGATCGCGGCAAAGTCAGCCTCTTCAGTGATCACATAATACAAGGTATCGTTAGTCAAGCCGATATCGCTGCCATCGCTGGTGTAGATGATGGCATTGCCTGTGGACAGGTTGTGGAGGCCACCCGCGTCAAAGATATCGGTTGTGGTATCAAGATCTCCGCTCCCCGACAAATTAACCGTCAGTGATTCTGCAGTACCAGCCAGGCCGATCGAGGCCACCTCGGAGTCGATAACACTGGCCAGAATGGTGTTGGCAATAGAGTTCACCGCCGAAGAGGCGCCCACCGTGGCCACGACGCCACCGACCGCCCCACCGGCACCCGCTGCACTGGCACCACCGGCATTGGCATTGATTAAGGAGGTATCAAGCGCGGAGAGGGCAATGGTGCCACTGCCAGTTGCCTGGACCTCACTTTCGTCTTTGATCAGTGCCTGGACCGTGTTGTTGATCACGTTGACAGATCCTGAAGCCGCCCCGGCAAGGGACATGCCACCTACGGCACCGCCACTGCCACCGCCTGCACCGGCAATGGTCAGGGCCCAGATAGTGGCGTTAGACAGGGATGCAAGCTCCACGTTGCCACCGGCATGGACGATTGAATCCGCAATACTGGCGTTGAGGCTGTTGGCAATGGTGTTGACTGCAGATGAACCACCAAGGGAGGCAGTCACGCCGCCCACGGCCCCACCGGAGCCATCGGCAGCGGCGCCACCTGCATTGGCCATGATCAGTGAGGTGTCTTTGGCATCAAGGAGGACTGAACCTGCATTGTGGGTGGTGATAGTGCTGCCACTGATGCCGGCATCAATGGTGGTGGCAATTACGTTAACCGAATTGGAGAGAGCACCGGAGACAGAGACGCCGCCCACGGCGCCGCCGCTGCCGCTGCCCGCCCCGGCGATGGTCAATGCAAAGATGGTGGCGTTGGAATCGGTGCTGAGCGTCACGTCCCTTTGACTCTCGATCGTAGAGGTGTTGATGGTGCTTGCCAGGGTGTTGCTGATCACGTTGACCGCAGTGGATCCGGCGATGCTCGCGGTGATGCCGCCCACACCGCCACCGGCGCCGGTAAAGGCCGCGCCACCGGCATTGGCCATGATCAGGGAGGTATCCTCAGCGCTCAGCGCAAGGGAACCACCGCTGGTTACGGTGCCGCCTGCAATGGTGCTCTCCACCGTATTGGCAATGATATTGACCGAGCTCGACCCGGCACCCGCCACAGAGACCCCGCCCACGGCGCCCCCGGAGCCACCACCGGCCCCGGCAATGGTCAGGGCCCAGATGGTTGCATTGGAGAGGGCTTCCAGGGCAATGGATCCGGCAGCGGTGAGGGTGGAGTCCGCAACCGAGGCTGTCACGGTGTTGGTGATATCGTTCACCGCGACCGAGGCACCGATCGAGGCGGTGATGCCCCCGGCGCCACCCCCGGCACCATCGGCGCTGAGTCCGCCGGCATTGGCCATGATCAGGGAGTTATCTTTGGCCGTCAGCCTGATCTGCGCCTCCGGTCCGGTTGTAGTCAAGCTGCTGCCCGTGGGACCGGTCTGCGTTTCAAAGACATCAATGGTACTCTCCACCGTATTGGCAATGACATTGACCGAGCCCGATGCGGCCCCGGAAACCGAAACCCCACCACCGCCACCACCGGAAATACCCCCGGCTCCGGCAATGGTGAGCGCCCAGATGGTGGCGTTCTCCTGGGCATCGAGACTGATATTGCCCGCCGCCACAAGGGTAGAGCCCGTGATGGTGGAACTGATGGTATTGGCAATGGTGTTGACCGCAGACGATGCACCGCCGGTAACTGTCAGGCCGCCGCCAGCCCCGCCAGCCCCGGAAAAAGCCACCGCACCAGCGTTGGCCAGAATGGTGGAAAGGTCGTTTGCTTGAATGGTCACATCGCCGGTCTGGGCGGTCAGGCTGCTCTCTCCATTGACAGAGGATTTTACCTTGTTGGTGATGGTGTTGACCGAGATGGAGGCGGCTGCGGCGGCGGAGAGGCCACCACCGGCACCACCGGAGCCAGCTGCTGCCCCGGCAACGGTGAGCGCCCAGATGAGGGCAGAGGAGTCCGTGCTGAGGCCAATGTTGGTCTGCGCAGTCACATCGCTGGCTTCGATACTGGCTTCAATGGTGTTGACCACCGTATTGACTGCTCCGGAACCACCCACAGAGAGGGCCACGCCGCCACCGGCGCCACCGGCTCCTGCAAAGGCTCCACCACCGGCATTGGCCAGGATCAGTGAAGCGTCCTGAGCTCTCAGCTCGACTGCGCCCCCGGTACTGGTGACCGTGCTGGGGACAGTGATGGTCTCAGTATCGGTCTCAGTATCGGTTTCAGTATCGGGCTTTGTGGTAAAGGCTTCGATAATCGCTCTAACCGTGTTGGTAATGGTATTGACCGAGCTGGCAGCAGCCCCGGAGGCCGCAAAACCACCACCGGCGCCACCCGCTCCGGAGGCTGCCCCGGCAATGGTCAGCGCCCAGATGGTCGCCTCTTCCTGGGCGCTCAAGAGAATATCGCCCGAGGCAGTAACGGTTGAGCCAGAGATGGTCGTGAGCACGTCATTGGTGATGGTGTCGACCGACAGGGAGGCGCCCACCGCGACAACCCCGCCACCGCCCGCCCCGCCGGCTCCGGCAAAGGCTCCACCACCGGAATTGGCCAGGATAAGTGAGCTGTCCAGACTGGTGAGGCTGAGGCTCCCGCTGACGGTGAGAATGGAGCCCGTGGTAATGGAGGACGTAACCGTATTGTCAATGGTGTTGACCGAACTCGCGGCAGCCCCGGATCCGGCCAGACCTCCGCCCGCACCCCCGGCGCCGGAGGCAGCCCCGGCAATGGTCAGCGCCCAGATGGTCGCCTGTTCTGAGGCAGCAATCCGAACGTCGCCGTTGATGGCTGCGGTGGTGTCGGCCAGTCCGCTGGTCACCTCATTGGCAATGGTGTTGACCGCCAGAGAGGCGCCAACCGCCACGGAGGTTCCGCCACCGGCGCCCCCGGACCCGGCAAAGGCCAGGCCACCGGCATTGGCCAGAATGTTGGAATGATCTGTGGCCGTGACGTTCAAGGCCGCATCTCCGGTCGCGCTCAGGCTGCTGCCTCCATAAACCTTACTCTCCACGGTGTTAGTGATGGTGTTGACCGCTCCGGCACCGGCACCCGAGGCGGCAAAGCCACCGCCCGCACCCCCGGCACCGGAGGCCGAACCGGCAATGGTCAGCGCCCAGGTGGTAGAGTTAGCCAGGGCTGTCAGCTCCAGGATATTGGCCTGGGTAAAGGTATGTGAGCCAGTGGTTGCTTGGGCATCAAGGGCAAGGGCTGTACCGCTGAGGGCATCCGTCAGGCTTGCGGCCAGGGTGAAGCTATCGGCTGAGGAGAGGGCGTGTTTTTCTCCGTATGCGCCTGTGGAATCGAGATCTATGGCCGCACCATCCTGGGTGGCACTCAGTTGGATTTTGGTTGCATCGACAAGGTGCTGGGCACCAGCGGCAGCGGTGATATCCAGTCCGGTTCCGGCAATTGCCTCGTCATGGCTGGCTGCGAGTCTGATCTTTTCTGTGGACCTGAGGGTATGCCAGGCGCTGCATTCCTCTCCAATGGAGAGGCTGATCGCTGGCCCCCCCTGTGTATTGGCCAAAGAGACCCATTCCTCATCAACGATCGCGTAATAACTGGTTCCATCGGTCAAGCCCTCAATGGTGGCACCGCCACCACTTGAATAGACCACCTGATCACCGGTGACCAAACCGTGTTCATCGCCCAGATTGATACTGTTGGCATGGTCTTCATCTGCAACCGCCACATCGTCGGCTGCAAAGCTCTCCTGAACGATAATGGCATAATAAGTATTCCCTTCATCCAGGCCCTCGACCACAGCACCATCGCTGTGATAGATCAGCGCATCCCCGGTACTCAGTCCATGGCCGCTGCCCATATCAAAGGTATTGTCCGCACTGTCAATGGATCCGACCAGATGATCCTCTTCAACCGCGATCACCCAGTAGGTGGTCCCGTCGACTAGGCCGTCGATATACCCACCGCCGCTATGGTAGACCACCGCGTCGCCGGTGGCGTAGCCTGAGACATCCCCCATATCAATGGTGTTGGCGGTCGCATCGATATCATTCTGGCTGGAAAACTCCTGCTGATCGACAATCACATAGTAGGTGCTTCCGTCTTCAAGTCCGGTGATGGAGTCGTTGCCCCCATTGGTGTAGACCACCGCATCACCAGTAGCAAGCCCATGGGGAGCTCCCAGATCAATGATGTCAGCTTCGACCGTGGCTATGCCTGAAAGATCGAGGGCGACCTCGTTGGGATTGCTGATGTTTGCGGCAGAGTTCACCTCAGAGCCGAAAATATATGCTTGTACCGTATTGACGGTTGTGTTGACCGCCTGGGAAGCCCCCACAGAGACAACACTGCCACCGCCTGCACCGCCCGCCCCGGCAAAGGAGAAGCCACCAGCATTGCTGAGAATGCAGGTGGTGTCCAGAGCAGTGAGGTTCAAACCCCCGTTATTGAGGGTGACCAGCGAGCCATCGGCTGTTTCATTGATGATTGCGGCCTTCACCGTATTGGTGGTGGTGTTGATGGTGGCGGCCCCGGCAATGGCTCCGGCCAGTCCGCCACCGGCCCCACCTGCTCCGGCAAAGGCACCGGCAACGGTCAGGGACCAGATCACCGCATCAGAGAGCGCCTGAAGCGTCACCTCACCGCTAGCGGTGAGATCTGATCCGGCAACCAGGGCCCGGGTGGTGTTATCAATGGTGCTCTCCGCTAAGGATCCACCGATGGAGACGGCAGTGCCACCGCCGGCTCCACCTGCCCCGGAAAAGGCGGCTCCACCGGCATTGGCCATGATCAAACCGCTGTTTTCCGCCAGGATATCTATTGCACCACCATTTTCGGTTGTCAGAGCGCTGTCCTCTTTGACGCTGGCCTCGATGGTGTTGGCCACCGTATTGACCGAGAGGGCTCCGGCCACGGCCAGGGAGGCTCCACCCCCGGCTCCACCCGAAACCGCACCGGAACCGGCGATGGTCAGGGACCAGATGGTTGCCGTTGACAGGGCCTCAAGGCTGGCGGCGGAATCAAGGGTTACCTTGGAGTCTGCGATGCTACAGGTGATGGTGTTGGTAATGGTGTTGACGGACAGAGAACCGCCGATTGAGGCCGCAGTGCCGCCGCCGGCACCCCCCGCCCCGGAGAATGCACCCCCACCGGCGTTGGCAAGAATGATGCTGTTGTCCCTGGCCGACATCTGCAGGCCAGCATGTTCATGGGAAATAACAGTGCTGTCATCCTTGATACTGGTGGTGATGGTGTTGGCTATGGTGTTGACCGCAGCCGCGCCCGAGGCGGCGACAGCCACGCCGCCACCAGCCCCACCGGCCCCGGCGATGGAACCGGCCAGGGTGAGGGTCCAGATGGTGGCGTTGGAGTCAGCCGTCATGGCTATCGCGCCATCACTTTCCAGGCTGGTATTGGCAATGCTTGCCTCCAGGGTATCGGCAATGGTATTGACCGCAAAGGCCCCGCCAACGGCGGCCGTTGCCCCACCGCCAGCTCCACCGGCCCCGGCAAAGGAGACGCCACCGGCATTGGCCATGATCAGGGTGTTGTTGGTGCTTGCCAGGTTGACAGTCCCTGTGGTTGTAATGGCAGCGCAGTTTGCAAGCCTGCTTGCAACCGTATCGGCCACCGTGTTCACCGAGACGGCACCTGCGATCGCAGCGCCAGCCCCACCACCTGCGCCCCCGGCGACTGCGGCCGCGCCAGCCACGGCAAGGGACCAGATGGTGGCATTTTCAGTCGCACTCAGATCAAGCTGACCAAGCGATGTCGTGGCACCAAGGGTAGAACCGGAAATTGTGCTGGTCACCTTATTGGCGATGGTATTGACGGCCACGGAGGCGCCCACAGAGACCGCGCCACCGCCACCATTGCCTCCGGCACCGGAAAAGGACGCACCACCGGCGTTGCTCATGATCAGGGAGTCATCGGTTGCCGACATATGCAGATGCGCACCGGTGCTGAGCTCAATATCGCTGTCGCTGATGCCGCTGGTCACGGTATTGGTCACCGTGCTGACGGCCACGGCCCCGGCAATGGCGATGGACGCAGCCCCGCCCGAACCACCGGCCCCGGCGGCAGCCCCGGCCAGCGCCAGGGACCAGAGGGTGGCATCGGAGTGGGTAATGAGATCAAGCGAACTTCCATGGAGGATGGAAGTCTGCACGATCGATGCATTGGTCTGATTATCAATGGCATTGACGGCCACCGCCGCTCCAATGGAGCCAGCCCCGCCTGCACCCGAGGAGGCCACACCCACGGCAATAGAGATGCCACCGGCATTGGCCAGGATTTCACTGCTATTGGTTGCGCTCAGGCTGATGGCCCCGGCGATATCCAGGGTGGAATCGTCGGTCGACCCCTCAGTGGATTCTCCGGTGATGGAGGCGTCTACCCTGTTACCGATCACATTGACCGTGACCGCACCTGCGGCCGCCCCGCCGATACCAAAGGTATCACCGCCGCCCACCGCGACCGCACCGGAGACCGCAAGAGCCCAGATCTGGGCATCGGAGCGGGCTGCAAACTCCAAAGAACCGCCGGTGATGGTTGAATTGCTGATGGTCGCCAGGGTCTCATTGTCGATGACGTTGATCGCCAGGGAGGCGCCCACGGATAAACTGCCACCGCCTTTACTGCCAATACCCAGGCTTATACTGGCCCCACCGGCGTTGGCGATAATCTGGGTGGTATCGGTGGATTTCAGCAAGATCGCCTGGTCTGTGAAAACGGTACTGCCCGCAGAAATATGGGCATCAATGGTATTGGTCACCGTATTGACCGAGCCTGCACCGGCCCCAGACAGGCCAACCCCGAATTTTTCCGTGGAAAAACCGGCGGCACCGCTGCCGGCAACCGTAAGCGCCCAGATCATGGCGGAGGAATCCGCTGTGATTGTCAGACTCCCGACCGCATGTCCACTGCCGCCAAGAGTGGAGCTCTCCAGGACAGCTTCTGTTGTGCGATCGATGATGTTGACCGCGCCGGAAAGCCCAACCGTGGCGGCTACCCCGGCGGTGTTCGCGACACCCAGGGCTGCACTCAGTGCCCCTGCATTGGCTATGATTGATGCATCATCTGTGGCCAGAACGTTAACGGTTTGTCCCTCGGCGAAGACGTCAGCATCAGTGATTCCAGCCTTGATCGCACCGCTGATAACATTAACAGATCCCGCTCCATCAAGGGCAAAGGCACCACCGAATTTCCCCTGGCTGGCCCCCACCGCACCGCTGCCAGCAATGGTCAGCGCCCAGATGTCTGCATTTGAGCTTGCCTGGACTGCCACAGCACCCACCGGATTGTCTATGGTCCCCAGGGAGGAATCATCAATAAGGCTGGTAACATTGTCGGTAATAACATTGACGCCAAAGGCCGCACCCATGGAGACACCGCTGCCCGCTTTGCCCCCATAGCCAAAGGCAATGGACAGACCACCGGCATCGGCCATGATCTCGCTTGCATTGGTGGCGATCAGGCTGACCGAGTCGGCTGCCAGGACCGTGCTTGCCGTCAGGGTGCTTGCGACCTCGCTGGTGATGACATTGATGGAGCCCGCCGCCACTCCCGCCAGGGCCCCGCCATAGGCCTTGGTATCGGTGGCCACCGCACCACTGAGCGCGCCAGAGATGGTCAGGGCCCAGATCGTGGTCTCGGCGTTGGAGGTTATGAAGAGTCCACCCGAAGCATCCAGGGTTACGTTTTCCACCTGGGCGGAGACATCCCGATCAACCACATTGACAGCCAATGAGGCGCCAGCAGAACCTGTTGCTGAATTTTTCCCCGTGGCTCCAGAAAAGGCCAGACCACCGGCATTGGCAAGGATGGTGGCGCTGTCTGAGGCTGTAACCTCAATCGCTCCATCACCAGCGGTTATCGTGCTGTCATCGGTGATCCGAGCGGTCAGACTCCCGGTCACCGTGTTGACAGCAACCGCACCTCCCAGTGCTCCGGAGATGGCTGTTTTTTCGGTGCTTGAAGCAAAGGTTCCCGCGATGCCCAGGGTCAGGGCCCAGATATCGGCATCAAAAACAGCATCAATACTGACCAACCCGTTGCTGGCCGTGATATCTGATTGGTCAACCGCTGCCAGTACCGTACTCTCAACCGTGTTGACGCCGATGGAGGCACCCAGGGCGGTGGAGAAGGCGGTAGTCTTGGAGGCGGCAAAGGATCTGGCCGCACCGATGACGTTGGTAATGATGGAGCTGTCGTCCCTGGCCGAGAGGGTGATGTCGCCCTGGCTGCTGGTGAGAGTGGAGTCAGCAGCAACCTGGGCGGTTACCTTGTTGGTAATAGTATTGACCGCGACCGCACCGCTGGCGGCAATACCCGCTCCCCAGGATTCCCCGCTATGCCCCCCGGCCCCGGCCGCGCCAACCAGGAGCGACCAGATATCGGCCTCAGTTGCTGCCTCAATGAGGATGTTACCACTGTCAGGAAGGGAACCGTTTGCGAGCAGGGTCGAATTGGAGACCTGTGCCCGGACCTCGGTTGTCATCACATTGACCGCCACAGTGGCTCCGACACTTCCGGTGAAGGCAAAGTCACCGCTGCCGCTGGCTCCGGCAATGCTGACACCAATGGTGTTGGCGATGATTTCCCGGTCGTCGATCGCGGTCACCATCAGATCCCCTGAGCCTGCTGTGAGCGAGCTTTGGGTGGTGATGGAATCGATTTTCTCACCTATGACATCGGTTATGGCAGTGGAATTGATGATATTAATTGAAACCGTACCCGCCCCGGAGAGCATGAGTCCGCCACCGTCTCCTTTGGAACCGGTGATGCCAGCGCTGCCGCTGATATCAAGCGCCCAGATAAGGGAGTTGTCCTCGGAACTCAGGCTCAGGCTGCCACCGGCATTGAGCACAGAGCCTGAGACCAGGGTCTCAGCTCCAGTGTCCACCACATTGACGGCAACCGCTGCGCTCAGGGCACCGCCCACACCACCTGCATCGCCACCGGCACCCACACCGCTTAAGGAGGCGGCATTGGCAACAATGCGGACCTGATCCGCGGTTGTGATCGTGATATCTCCGCCGGCAAGCAGGCTGCTTCCTGTTGCAATGTGGGTCTTTACATCCTCGGAAACCACATTCACAGAGACAGAGGCACCACCGGCACCGCCGGTTGCTCCTCTTTCACCGCCATCGGCATCGGTGACTGAGATCCCGCCGGTAAAGGCCCAAATCTCGGTGTGACCCGATGCATCGACAAGGATGGATTTGGGCGTGGAAAGGGTTGCCTCCGTGATATCGACAGCAATGGTGTTATCGACCACATTGACGCCAACCGCTGCTCCCAGGGCTCCTCCCCAGGCATCGCGTTTATCCTCAGCCTCTCCGGTGGAAATAGAGAGGCTGAGGTTGCCGGAGACTGCTCCAATGACGCTGGTATCACGCGCAGTCACCTGAAAATTCTGTTCTGCTAAGGCGTCTGTTCTCAGGATCTCGGAGCCATCGGTCACCGAGGCCGTTGTTGTCCCGGTGATGACATTGACCGCCACCGCCCCTGAGCCGCTTAGCGCCCCTTTTTCCGGGGCAATGACGCCACTGCCTGCCAGGGCTACAGACGCAATCACCTGGCTGGTTTCTGCCGCCAGGGTAAAGCCCTTGGTGAGGGCGAGACTGCTGTTATCCACCAGGGCTTTGGTCTCGCCGGTAAGAACATTCACCGTAACCGCCCCACTGACTGCCATGCTGGCATTACCCAGGAGTTTGGCCTTTTTCTCCTTGTCGGCGTTGGCGCTGGATTTTTTGGCGATGGAGAGGGCGCCGGCCAGATCAACGGCAACCACCAGGGTGCTGTTATTGGCAAGCACAGAAACGCTCTCGGCAAGATCTATCCCCCGGCCAAGAACTGTGCCCCCGAGGTTGGCTGTAGTGGTATCACCGATGACATTGACTGAAACACTCCCGGCTCCGGCAAAGGAGGGCAGGTACGCCTCGACCTTTTCGCCCCATTTATCGACATCGGAACCCGCCTTGTCCAGAGAGCTCAGTACCTTGTCGAGACCGGTCGTGATCTTTTCTTTGATTCCGTCAACCCAGGTTCCGGGTTCTTTGGCGGTTTTTGTTTTTTTGCTTTCTTCTTTTTTCTCTTCTTCTTTTTGGACCTCGGGTGTTGCCGGACGAATCTGCAGTACGCCAGCCCCTCCAACGGAAATAATATCACCGCTGTTCAGGGCGCTCAGGTTCAAATTGCCTCCGGTATCGATGAAGACATTGCGCAGCGCTGCCTCGGAATCACCAATTTCCGCCAGGGTGGTCCGGTTGATCCAGTTAGCGGCAACAGTGGCCCCCACACCAGTGGTACCGGCGTAGGTAAAGGCGGCGCTCACATTGACAATGAGCCCATTGTCCACAGCATTCACCTTGACATCACCACCCGCGAGAATAACCTCATTTTCTTCGACCAAGGCAAGGCTCTGATTGTCCATGCCGGTCAGAGCGAGGGTGCCGTTATAACTGTATTTTGCAGGATCTTTGAGTTTGAGGGTCTGATTGGCCAGCAGGTATTTTTGAATGAAATTTGTCTGCTTGCCATCCTCAACAGCCTTTGCCTCAAGTGCCGGCGGAGCGGCCGCAAGACTGACGGCTACAACACACTCGTTGTTATCGGCGTTGACAGTTACCGTACCGCCCGCATCAATAGAGCCCATGGGGGTGATGATAATGTCTGCTGTGTCACCTGTGAGAGTTGTTGTGAGTGCAAGTTCATGGTCCCATCCCTTGAGAGTGAGTTCCAGATCGGTGATTGTTTCGATCTGATAGAGGCCGTTGTTATCCCCGGCATTGTCAATCAGGATCCATTGGTTTAGAACCAGTCCGTCATCGAGCCAACTCCCGTCTGTGCGAGTCAGGGTGCGCGTGTCGGGGGCCGCATCAAAACTTCCTTTGACCATGAGTGGTGAGGTTTCGGTCGCTGCGGCACCAATCTGGGCCAACGATTCATTGGTAAGATAATTGAGGGTAATGGTCTGGCCAAGCCCCACAGTTTTTGCCTGGGTGAGCGATCCGGTAAAGGAGATGACGATGTTGTCGGCATCGGCATTAACCGATACATTTTCCCCGGCCACGAGCATGGCCCCCTGGCCGACAGTTGCCTCAGCCCGGTTATCGATAATGTTGAACGAGCCCGCACCCGTGAGGCTGAGCCAGCCCTCGGCCTGCCCGCCGGCGGCAACCAGGTCAATGGCCAGGTTAGGTGCCTGGGCATCAACCACGATATCTTTTCCAGCATTGACCTGAGCACCTTCTCTGATGCCTGCCGTGCTGGTGTTGTCAAAGTTGGTGATCAGCAGGTTGACTCCAAGCCCGCTGCCTGTGCTACTGGTGGGGTAGAGAAGTTGATTTTCAAGCCGTTCGAAGAGGTTCTTTTTAGCGGTGGTGCCGGGGAACCAGGTGGTGTGCGGATAATAGGTCCCTTCTCGCTGCCATTGGGTTCGTCCATTGGCATCGAGCATAACATTGCCGTCTGCATCCTTCTGTTTGGACATGACGGTTATATTCTGGTTGGTCCTGTTGTTGCGGTTGTTTCCGCCCAGGAGGCTGCGCAGGGGTGAGTTTGAGTTCGTGTTCGGCGTTGTCGAATAGGTGGTTTGGGTCAGCACCGGCATCAGGGAGCGACGGCCCAAGAGTAGGGCAGTAATGTTGGGGCTGGGAATACCCACCATATTAATGGTGTTGGCAATGGCTTGGGAGGTAACACTGACATCATTATCAGCATCAATGATCGCATTCTCGCCAATCCAGGCATTGGCGCTGTTATCCAGATCAAAGTAGGCAAAAGAACCGGAGATGGCCAATGAACCAGGCGTTACCGAATCGTCATCGCTCTTTGCGGTTGTGGTTTTCGCCGAAGCGGAAACATAGATCGTAGCGATTTTAGTGCCCAGAACATTGGGCAGTTGCAGGTAGGAGGTCGGGGGAAAAGAGGCGAGAAAAGAAGTCGGGTTGAGCAGGCCTATGAGTCCGGTCAGGCCGGAGGTGGTCCCAGTAAGGCCAGAGGTCATTTCGCTCCAGCGGTAGCTGGTATCACTGGGGATCCCGTTGCCGGAAACCGTGGAGGTCAGAGAGGAGACCAGGTTATCTGCGGAAAAGAGTTCGGAGAGTTTGGCAAAAGCGGTTTTGGCGTTTTTGTAGGATGCGGTCGCATTATCCCAGGCGGTTTCATAGGAGCTGGTAAACAGTGCCCAGTCTTCTTCCCAGGTAATCTGATCGGGAACCAGGGCAATGGCGTTCACATCGACATCGCGCCCGGCGCTGACTGTTGCGCCTGCACCGATGGAACCATTGGCGGTATTATCGTAGAGCGCGACCAGAACCGCGCCCGCTGCGCTGACCCGCTGGGCGGGTTTTTTGACATGAGAAGTGGAGGTACCCTTGATGTTGTCCTCGGCATAGGCCAGGACCGAGACGTCATCCACTGAGGTAATCGTCGCGTTTTCGCCGATGTAGGCCTCTGCGCTGTTGCTGCTGATGGAAACAGCCGTGGAAAAGGTAATATTCCAGTACTTGGTGGGCTTCTCTTTTTTCTCCCAGGGATTGACGTTTTCAGTGGGTTTGGGGCCGATACCGGTAATAGTAGACCAGCCTCGCTGAAAGGAGGCACCCGATTTGGACTGCCCATCGTACTGGTAATAGGTGCCCTTGGCGGCGAGCTTCTTTTTGCTCAGCAGGGAGGTGGCGCTGATGGCGTTTTGCTCATTGATGGATTCAGCGCTGACGTTCACCGATCCAGGTGTGCGCAGAATATGACCGGTGCCGCTCATGGAGGAGCCGTCTATATCCAGTACGGTTCCGTTCGTGGCATCCTCACTGCTGGCCGCCAGACGCACCTTGGTGGAGGCTGTCTGGGTCAGGCTGTGGTCATAGCCGGTTGCGACGGTGTAATCCAGGTTAATCGCTATCCCATTGGTGGCATTATCCGCCGTGGTGGCCAGTTGGATGAGTCCGGTGTCGCCATCGACAATGACGTAGTAGCGGCCGCCATTATTGAGCCCACCAATATTGAGGCCTCCACCATTGTCGTAGACGAGACAATCGCTGGTCTCCAGACCATGATCAGCACCCAGATTGATGGTGTCAGCCGTATTATCCACCTGGTCCGGGGGATCGATCGCGTAGTCCTCATGTACCGCTTCGACATAATAGCTCTGGCCATCTTCAAGTCCGGTAATGACGGGATCACCGCCACTCTCGTAGACAACCAGATCCCCTGTGGAGAGACCGTGTTCAACACCCAGGTCAATGGTGTTGTCATTGATGTCGTCTGCGGTGATCGGGCTGCCAATGGCCTCGCTTTTGGTCAGGATGACCGTGCCGTCAAGCCGTGCCTCGGCTGAGGCGTCAACCAGGCTCACGGCCACGGCAACACCGGATCCATTGAGCGCCTGTTTTTCATTTTTTTCGGTGACAATGCGGGCCTGCGCCACAGGAGCTAAGGGGGCAGCGGAGACGGCCACATTGAAATTATTGGTATTGGTCGCAGAAACCGTCACATTTTTTGCGGTAATCTCTACCTGATCATGGACCAGGGAGCTGGTGGTGGAGGTGGCGTTGCCCACGCCAACCGCCAGCATGGCCGGACCGATATTCAACAGGCTCTTGAGATTTTTCCCGGCCGTTGTGGTGGAAAGCGACTGGAGTGCTGTTTTGTGGGTGCGGGTACTGCTCTGGGTAATGCGCTGCTTGGGAACAATATTCCATATCTTTTTGGCGCTGACCGAGTAGAGCCCGTTGAGCTGGTTGTCGACCTCGGAGGTGAGGCTGAAATCACCGCCCGCGTCTATCACCGTTGCGCCCTCGAGCTCGGCGGTGGCGATGGCGGTCGTCTCCATATAGGCCCCACCAATGGAGGTCGCCAGTCCAAGCAGGGTAGGGGAGGCGCCCAGTCCCAGCGGGGTGGCCAGGTCAATACTGGAGGAGGCGGAGGAGTCAATGGTGACATCCCCGTCGGCGGTGATGGTAGCCCCATCGAGCAGGATCGTACTGGTGGCGCTGGCAAAATGAATATCCGCCGGAATGGAGACACTCATGCCCACGTAGCGGGTGAGCACCCCGTTGAGCGTTGTCATGATGGTCTGCAGCGCGGTGGTACCCAGGCTGGCGGCCATCTGATCCCAGTTGATCTCCGTGGCCGCGATGGTGCCCAGAGGATCATCATCATTGTAGAGTGCCATCACCAGGTCATTGGCACTCACCGTGACTGCCTCGGTGAGGACAACACCAACCGTATCGGTTTCATCGGCAACGGCTCCGTCTCCGGCAACGACAGAGAGAATCATACGATAGGGGCGCACCTCGGAAATGACAAAATCGGTATCATTATACTTGGAGCCCTCCACAGAGATGGTCTGCCCGGCGAGAAAACCCGCCTGTATGAAGTCCATATCACCATCAAAGACACCATCCACATAGGCAACCGCTGTGGGTTCTTCATTATCCAGACTGAGCGAGGAGACAAAGCTCATCGTCCCTTCGATCTCGGCGTAATCGGTCCCGTTCATCAGCTCTGCCAGCCCATCTTCCCATATCTCCCAGGCCAGCTGGCGGGAGGTGGTGGCCGAGGAGCTGATGACCACATTCTTGCCAATGAGGCTGGCCCCTTCGTTCACCGTGATCTCTGCCTGGGCATTGTTGACGGTCACAGAAGGGAAAACCGCGGTCAGCAGATCCCAGAGGGGATTGGTATAGCCATAAGCCTTGAGGATGACATCACCCTCGGTCGATTTGAGGGTAACCCCGTCTTCCACGATAATGCCCATGGAGGAGCTGTAGATGATGTTGCCGGTTGCTTCGATACTTTGGTCAATGGTGATCAGGTCTCGATCCCGCTGCTCATAGCCACCATCCAGAGGGCTGTGCATGAAGTCGGCATAGACGGGAAAGGTATCGTCACCCTCTCCGCCGTCAAAGACATCCTGACCACCAAACCAGGTGCCCTGTGTACCCTCATAGGTTCCGCCGACAAAAATATCGTCGCCAGCACCGCCAACGAGGATATTGTCCGCTGCATCGCCTGCGAGGATGTCGTTATACTCCGAGCCGGTGAGGTTTTCGATTTCGTGATAGGTGTCACCTGCCGCTTCACCGGCTGTGTAGCCTGAGGCGGCATAGTCACCGCTCTCGTGGCTGCTGTCGGCGAGGTAGGCGACGACCCCGGAGCTGGCATGCGCATAGGAGGCGGTATCGGTTCCACCACCACCGGTGAGATCGTCCTCACCCAGGCCACCCTCGAGAATGTTGTCGTTAGCATCCCCCACCAGGGTGTCATTAAAGGCTGAGCCGGTGAGGTTTTCGATCTCGCTGTAGCTGTCGCCCGCGGCTTCCCCGGTATTTTGGCTGGGATCAGCAAGATTTACTGTAATCCCAGCTGAGGCATTAACATAGGAGGCGGTATCAGAGCCTGCTCCACCACTGAGGCTGTCTGCCCCTATACCACCGATTAGGGTATCATCACCCTCGCCGCCATCAAGGATGTCGTCCCCACCCAGGCCTTGGAGGGTATTGTCCCCGCCATCACCGATGAGGGTGTCGGCAAATGCTGTCCCAATCAGGTTTTCAAAGGTGTCGATGGTGTCAGAACCCGCACCGATGGTCTCCTGGAGTTCGCTCTGACTCAGATCGACCGTGACGCCTGCGCTGGCACCGGCATAGGAGAGGGTGTCTTCGCCCAGGCCGCCTTCCAGGTAGTCGTTGCCGCTGATATCGTTGATCGTATCATCGCCTTCTTCACCCAGAAGAATGTCATCGCCTGCACCACCGCTGATCTGGTCGTTGCCTTTGCCGCCCTCAATGATGTTATTGCCACTGTCGCCGATGAGAATATCGGCATAATCCGAGCCTTTAATATCCTCGATGTCGCTGAGACTATCCTGGTCACCGCTGCCATCCGTGGCCAGGTGCGTCAGGAGATTAACGGTAACCCCGGCCTCATCGCCATCGTAGGAGACCTGGTCGTAACCTCCACCACCAACAAGCTGATCGTTCCCGGCGCCACCCACCAGGACGTTGTCGTTCTCGTCACCGATGAGCGAATCACCATGGGCCGAACCTGTGAGGTTTTCTATCCCCTCATAGGTATCGCCCAGGGCCTCGCCGGTGTTTACAGTAGCATCGGCCAGGTTAGCGGTGATGCCACTTTCAGCCGTACTGTAGGAGGCGGTATCCAGGCCAAAATCCTTGTTTTCAGCGTCCTCATAGCCACCAATCAGGGTGTCTGCGCCCAGGCCACCGTTGAGAATATCAGAATCTCCACCACCGATCAGGGTATCGTTGCCTGCGCCTCCGATTAAGGTGTCAATGCCCTCGCCGCCATGGAGAATGTCGTCGCCACCGCCGCCTTCGAGCCGGTTTGCCTCGATGCTGCCGTAGATCAGATCACCCTGAACCGAACCGATCGCGTTTTCAATATCCGTGAGGCTGTCACCTTCGGCATCGCTGCCACTGGCTGCACCCGTAGCCAGGTTGAGGGTCACCGCACCATCGGCATCGGCATACGAGACCGTATCCGAGCCCACACCACCTTCCAGTACATCAGCTCCGCCGAGACCGATTAAGGTGTCATGCCCGTCACCGCCGGCAAGGATATTTGCACTGTCATCGCCAATGAGGGTATCGGCCCCTAAGGAACCGGAGAGATTTTCAATACCTGCCAGGGTTTCGCTGAGATCCGTGCCCATGGTGGCGGTACCGTCCATGAGGCTTGCGGTGACGCCGTCTGTGGGGGTAATGATGGTGAGGGTATCATAGGCGGCTGTATCGCTGCCCTCGCCACCAATCAGGGTATTGCGGCCCAAGCCCCCTTCAATTACATCATCTCCGTCCTGGCCAAGAAGGATATCATCGCCTTCCTCACCCAGCAGATGATCATCACCCGCTCCACCTTGGATCTGATCGTTGCCCGCCCCGCCATACAAGGTGTTTTCGGCATCGTTACCGATGAGGCTGTCGTTGCCGCTGCCACCCATGACCGAGTCAATACCAGCTATTCCCGTGGTTTCTGGAGCACTGTTTTCGCTGAGATTAACCGTGATACCTGTGGAGTAGGCGGAGTAATCCAGGGTATCGTCTCCATCCGGGCCGCCATCGAGCCTGCCGTTAAACGAGGTATCCGGCATGATGGCAAACCAGTCGTCACCGCTACCACCGATGAGATGCGCCATGAAACCGATATTGTCCAGGCTGCTGTTCTCATCGGTTGCCGAAACCGTGCCGTCGGCATGAATGGTGAAACTGATGTCATTGAGGGCGTCAGTAAAGGAGAGCGTGTTCTCGCCGTTGGTTTCCGTCAGGTCATCTGTGCCCCAGTTGTCGGCAAAGAGATAGGTGTCGTCGCCCGCACCACCGTCGAGAATGTCATCGCCCTCGCCACCGTCCAGGGTATCCGCACCCAAGCCGCCGGTGAGGATATCATCTCCCTCCCCGCCGATCAGGATGTTGGCCTGGTCGTCGCCTACAAGGACGTCATCGTAGGCAGAACCGCTCAGGTGCTCGCCATTTGAAATAAAATCGTTGTTGCCATAGCCATCGACGGCGGAGCCGCCCAGGACAACGGTGACGCCATCCGGATCATCGAGGAAGGTGATGGTATCGTTGCCGCTTCCGGCGTCAATGGTATCGGATCCGTCGCCACCCTCGATGGTGTCATCCCCTCCGCCAGCGTTGATGGTGTCGTCTCCACCCAACCCATAGATAAGGTTGGCCTGATCGTCCCCGATCAGGGTGTCGGCTGCGTCAGAACCGATAATGTTTTCAATGCTGTCCAGGCTGTCGCCCTCGGCCTCACCGCCGGTTCCAGTGCCGGTGTTCAGATCGACACTGACCCCGGTATCACTGTCTGCGTAACTGGCACCGTCGTTGCCGCTGCCGCCAATCAGGATGTCTGCGCCGCTGCCACCGCTGAGAATATCATCGTCTGCCTCACCCTCCAGGGTGTCAGCGCCGCTGTCGCCAAAGAGCAGGTCAATACCGGCCCCACCCAGGATATGATCATCACCGGCCCCACCGCTGATAACATTGTCTGCCTCGTTGCCGATGAGGCTGTCACTGTAGTTGGAACCGGCAATGTTCTCGATGTTGCTGAGCCTGTCATTGCCCGTGACTTCGCCGGTGTTCTGAGCTGTTGTCAGGGAGAGATCGACCCGAACAGCCCGGGAGGAGAGGGCGTAGGAGACCGTATCCTCATCCTCGCCGCCATCGAGGCTGTCATCGCCCCCCTGGCCCTCTATGATATCGTCACCGGCGAGGCCTTCGATGGTATTGTCGTTGTCATCACCGATGAGCTGGTCGTCATAGGCTGAGCCTCTCAGGTTTTCGATGCCTGCCAGGCTGTCTCCAGCCGCCTCCCCCCAGAGGCCGGTCGCTTGCGCCAGGTTGACCGCAACCGCCTCCTCTGCGTTTGCATAGCTGGCGAGATCCTCACCCGTACCACCATCAAGGCTGTCGGCTCCCAGACCACCTTCCAGGCTGTCGTTGCCCGCGCCGCCAGAGAGCAGATCATCACCGCTCTCACCTGCAAGGGTGTCATCGCCCAGACCACCTTCAATCAGGTCATCACCAGCACCACCGAGAATCTGGTTGTCGGCCTCATCGCCGATTAAGGTATCATCATAGGCAGAGCCCACCAGATGGGTGATAGAGCTCAGGCTATCTCCAGCCGCATCGCCGGAGTTCATGCTGGAATTGGCCAGGTTGACCGTGACCGCCTCGCCTGCATCGGCATAACTGGCCGTGTTGGTGCCCGTGCCACCGATCAGCTGGTCTGCTCCCGCGCCACCTATCAGGCTGTCATCGCCCGCGCCCGCATCCAGGATGTCGTTCCCTGATCCACCGTAAAGGGTATCGTCCCCGTCTCCGCCGATCAGGCTGTCATTACCAGCAAGACCATACAGGATATTGACGCCGGAGGAGCCGGCCAGCTCATCGTCGTAGGCTGAACCGCTGAGATTCTCGATTCCCTGGTAGGTGTCCCCCTGCGCCTCGCCCGTATTGCGCTGGGTATCGGAAATATCGGCAATAATTCCTTCTGTGGCATTCGCGTAGGAGGCTGTATCACTACCGCTGCCACCGATGAGTTCATCCTGGCCCAGGCCACCAATGAAGATATCATCGCCCGCATCGCCTTCCAGGTAATCATCGCCCAGCCCGCCACTGAGGATGTTGTTTTTCTCATCGCCAATCAGGGTATCGTCGAAATCCGAGCCCTGCAGGTTTTCAAACTCAAGCAGGGTGTCGGTTCCCGTGGTCTCGCTGGTCTCCTGTTCCCAGGTGAAGCCCAGCACCGCCCGGACACCTTCGCTGGATTCGGCAAAGGAGGCCGTATCCGTGCCTTCCCCGCCGGAAAGGATGTCGTCGCCGCCACGGCCCTCGATGATATCGTCACCCTCGCCACCAAGCAGGGCATTATCGTTGGCATCACCTTTGAGGATATCATCGTAGTCCGAACCAATGACCGCGTTGATATTTGCAAGGGTATCGGCACCCGCACTTACGGTATCCTGCGGACCAGTGGTCGCCAGGTCGATAACTACGCCAGCTTCGGCGTCGGTGTAGATGGCCGTGTCCGCCTCATCCTCACCGGTCGTTTCGTTGAAACTGGCGCCATTTATCAAGTCGTTCCCCGCGCCACCGCCAAGGTAGTCGCTACCCGCACCGCCGTAGAGGGTGTCATTACCACTGCCGCCTGCAAGCTGGTTATCTGCTGCATCGCCGATAAGGACATCATCGTATTCCGAGCCGACCAGCCCTTCGATGGAGCTTAAGCTATCCCCGGAAGCCTCACCACTGTTGGCGCTGTTATCGCTGAGATCAACCGTGACTGAACCTGTAGCGTCGAGATAGGTGGCAATATCGTTGCCTTCGCCACCGCTGATGGTGTCCGCACCTGTTCCACCCGCGAGCTGATCGTCACCTGCATCACCCATCAGGGTATCGTTGCCATCATAGCCCATGAGCAGGTCGTCGCCGTCCCCACCGCTGAGGTAATCATCGCCCTCATCCCCGAGCAGGATATTGTCTTCCTCGTTGCCGATCAGGGTGTCATTATGGATGGAGCCGAAAACGCCTTCGATTCCGCTTAGGGTGTCAGTCCCAAGATCACCTGTATTCTGCGCCTCGGTTATGCTCAGGTTGACGGTGACACCAGTGGTGGCCTGGTCGTAGAGCACAATGTCCGTGCCATCACCGCCCTCAAGGATATCGTTGCCCAGACCACCGTCGAGATAATCGTCGCCCTCACCACCGGTGATGGTGTCGTCACCCGCGCTACCGATGAGCAGGTTTTCCTGGTCATTACCGGTGATCAGGTCATTGCCTTCGCCACCAATAACATCGAGCATGCCGCTCACGCCCTGGGTTCCCTCGGCCTGGGCTGTGGTGTCATTATCCGAGGTGGTGAGGTCTACCGTGATGGCTGTGGTGTAGGCGGAGTAATCCAGGGTGCTTATGCCGGAGCCACCATCCAGGGTACCTGCAAAGGTTGCCTGATCGGCGAAGATAAAGCGGTTTTCCGCCGTGCCACCAACCAGGGTCTCAATGGCGGTGATGTCACTGAGCGTGTTGGCCGAATTGGTGATGTCTGTGATGGTAACGAGCCCATTGGCTTGGATATCAAAATCAAGCGAGCCGGTGACGGCCGAGAAATCAAGGGTGTCGGGCGTCTGGGCGGCAAGGGTGTCTGTGGGGAGATCCAGTTCCAGATCAAGAACCGTGGAATCGCTGACCAGTTCATCCATCAGGGTATTAATGGCACTGATCCCCTCCTGGGTGAGGATGCCCAACAGGGCTGAAAAATCATCGATGATGATATCGCCGCCGAAATTATCCTCCATGGCATAAGTGTCCGCATCCGCACCACCGGCAAGAAAATCATCGCCCAATCCGCCCGCAAGAACGTTGGCCACCGTGGAGCCGATGAGGATATCATCGTAGTCTGAGCCGATGAGATTTTCGATCCCACCGAGAATATCGTTGCCCGCTCCTAAGGTCGGCTGGGCAAGCGGGTTCCAGAGATTGACAAAGACGCCTTCCTCGGCCCTGGCATAGGAGACGGTGTCGCTGCCTTCACCTCCGAGAAAGGTGTTATTTCCATTGGTGCCGATAAAGAGATCATCGTAGCCCGAGCCCACCACCCCCTCGATGCCGCTGAGGGTATCGGTTCCGGCACCAACGGTGTCCTGGGAACCGGTGATGCCCAGATCCACCATCACCGCACTGGTAGCAGTGGAGTAGGAGGCCTTATCCAGGTCAGCGCCACCAATGAGGAGGTCATCTCCTTCCTCACCCAGCAAGGTATCTTCGCCCGCACCGCCTGAGAGGGTGTCGTTTCCGGCACCACCAGCCAACACATTTCCAGATGCATCGCCAGTGAGCGTGTCGTCATACTCCGAACCGGCAAGGCTGCGGATATCGGTAAGGCTGTCCTGTCCGGCACCGCCCGTATCCTGGGCACCGCTGACTGAAAGATTCACGGTAACGCAGGAAGTGGCCGAACTGTAGCTGGCAATGTCGGCATCACCGGAGAAGTAATCGTGAATGTACTGGTCAAGCGTACCGCCTTCAGCCAGGTAGGTGATCAGATCGGTGCCAAAGAGTGCGGAAAGATTGGATGGGCTCAGCTGGAGAATAGAGTTGATGAGGCTTGATTCGTAGCCACCATAGAGGTTGTCGTTGCCCTGGCCACCTTCAAGCAGGTCAATGCCGTCACGGCCGTAGAGGAGATCGTCGCCTGCACCGCCAATAAGGGTGTTCTCGTCATCATTGCCCCAGATGGAGTCATCACCGGATCCACCAATGACATTGTGAAAGTTATACAGGGTTTGTTGTCCGTTGCCGGTGTTAAACCAGGCCGCAACCGTGATGTCGATTGTCTGGAGATTGACACCTAGATCGGCCTGTACATCAGTGGTGTAGGCGGAGAAATCCAGGGTGTTGGTGCCACTGTCCGAGTTATCCAATCCGATGAGTTGAAAGAAATCCTCGCGGGCACCGATAGAGCCTTTGATGGAGGCGCCATCCTCAAAGATGACGGTATCATCCCCCTGGCCATCGATGATGTTTTCAATATTGGCTACCCTGTAGAGGGAGTTGGTGCCGTCGGTGACGGAGATAGTGCCGTCGTTGTGAATGGTGATAGTCAGGGCTGCGGTGACCCGGGAGAAGTCCAGGGTATCGTTGCCGCCTCCAGCCTCCTCGACAATGACATCCGCACCCCAGTCGTCCTCAAACTGATAAGTGTCGTCGCCGCCTTGTCCGGTGAGGGTATCATCCCCGGCCAGTCCGTCGAGGGTGTTGTTCTCGCTGTTGCCTGTGATGATATCATCGTAGTTCGTGCCGGTGATGTTGCCGATATTCTCCAGATCCGCAAGATCGGCCACAACCTTGGCAACCTTTCCCGCAAAGGAAATGGTGGCATCAACCCCATCCCCGATGAGATCAAAAACATCCTTGCCGCTGACAACGTTGTTGATATGGGCAACACCGTTTGTCGCAGTGGCTGTTCCTGCCGCCAGATCCACATGGACCGGATCTTCGTAGGCGGAATAATCCAGGGTGTTGGTCAGGCCGTTGCCGCCGTCAATGACGAGATCGGGGAAGTCGGCGCCATCCTCAAAGATAAAGGTATTGTTACCCGCACCACCGATAAGAAGTCCGACATTTTCAGCCGAGAGTGTGTTGGCCCCGGAGAGCAGGGCGGCAATCTCATCCGGTATAAAACTCAAGTTGCGCCAGAGCCCGTCGCCGTCATCGACAGAGAGGGATCCATCTGCATGCAGCGTAAAGCTCAAGCCCGTCGTTACTGCCGAAAAATCAAGGGTGCTCAGTCCTACCGCATCCGTGATGGTCTCATCACCCCAATCATCGGTAAACAGGTAGCTGTCCTCGCCCCCGTTTCCGTCCAGGGTATCGCTGCCTCCGCCACCTGTGAGCGCATTGCTCTGCCCGTCTCCGTAGAGGGTATCTGCATGCTCCGAACCGACCAGATTTTCGATGTTCACCAGGAGATCCAGGTTGCCGTTGCCGTCGGTGGCGCGCCCGGTGGCCAGGCTGGCTTCCACACCTGCACTGTCTTCTGCATAGGAGACCGTATCTCTCCCTGCCTGTCCATTCAGGGTATCATCACCGCCTGCCCCAACCAGGGTGTCGTTACCCGCACCACCCAGAAGCAGGTTTGCATTGCTATCACCGACTAAGGTGTCATCAAAAGCGGAACCTTCAACCTCTTCGATTTCCGAGAGGATATCTGTGCCGCTGTTGCCTTCATTGTCGACAAATCCATCACTGGCAGTGTTAGAGCTGAGATTGACCAGGACGCCGTTTGCATCATCGGTATAAGAGATACGGTCTGTTCCCTGACCGCCAAAGAGATAATCCGAACCAGCACCACCCATTAGCAGATCATTACCAGCCAACCCCATGAGCAGGTTGTCTGCACTGTTCCCTATGAGGGTGTCGTCGCCATCACCGCCCAAGACCCGGCTGATACCACTCACTCCGGTGGTGCCGGTTGCTGTTTGACTACCGAGGTTAACGCTGACAGCAGTGGTGTAGGCTGAATAGTCAAGCGTGTTCCAGCTTCCCGAGCCACCAAAAATAGTACCGGCAAAGACTGCTCCATCTTCAAAGAGGAAGGTGTTGACCCCGTTTTCAATGGCGTTGCCCTCGTCATCCACCTGGTCCTGCGAGGTGCTGCCGATAAGCGCCTCAACCCCGGTGACCCGGTCAATAAAGCTGCCCTCTTCATCCATATCCGAAACAGAGATTGTTTCGTCTGTGTGGGCAGTGTAGAGCAGGCTCAAGTTGGTCGCGGAGAAATCCAGGGTATCGTTCCCATGGTCGTTTAGCTCGTTGATGACAACCGGATTCCAGCTTGCCTCAAAGCTGTAGATGTCGTTGCCCTGACCGCCAATAATCCGTTCAAACTGGCTGAAGCTGCCGGAGCCACCCCCGCTGAGCCTGATATTCTCTGAGCCAAGGGTAAAATGAAGATCAACAGTAACAGTGGAAAAATCCAGGGTATCACTGCCCTGATCGTCTCCCTCATGCAGATTGTCCCGGGCCCAGTCGTTACGCAGGATGTAGGTGTCATTTCCTGCGCCGCCATCCATGAAGTCGGCGCCTCCCTGACCATCAATTCTGTTACTGAGATCATCTCCAATCAGGGTATCGTCTGCCTGAGAACCGATCAGATTCTGGATATGGCTCACTCCCGCTGTGCCTGTTGCATCCCCGGCGCCAAGGTCAACGGAGACCGCTGTGGTCCAAGCGGAATAATCAAGCGTATTGTTTCCGGTCAGACCACCGTCAATGGTGCCGTTTAGGTGGGCACCATTGGCAAAAACAAAGGTATTGTTCGCCGCCCCGCCAATCAGGTTTTCAACCGAAAAAGCCTCCAGAGTAGTCGTGCCATCGGTGATCGAGACGGAGCCATCCGCCTGGATGATAAAGCTGAGTTCATCGGTCAGGGCGGAAAAATCCAGGGTATCTGTGCCGCTGCCACCTGTGATTGTGTATATCTGGTGGGCATCAACCGCGTTGCCCTCGGTGCCATTGACGACAAATTCACTTAAGCTGGAAAAAGAAAAATTCAGGTCACTGGCAACACCCGAAAAATCAACACCATCTGTACCGCCACTTACGCTCTGGTCGATGATATCGGTACCCCAGCCTTGAATCTCTCCCTCGCTGTCGAGGCTCTCTTCAAAGACAAAAGTATCCGAATCACTTGTCCCGGCTAAGGTCTCGCTCTCCGTGGTACTGATGATTTCAGCCAGGCGATGGGGATACAGATCGGGGGATAGGGTGGTCGCCTCGATCGGACCGGTAGCCGCTTCCAGAATCCAGTCACCCCCGGCTCCTGTCCCATCGTCAGAGGCCGCCACGTCGGCACCGGTAAGCCCGGCAAGAGACTCGATAAATGCAATGCCAGCCTCGTCCTGAGCGATATTGCAGCCGTAGAGTAAAATGTCGCCATCTTCGCCTATGGAGGCCTTCAGATTTTCGAGATCAGCCTTGTGCCCGTCAAGTGTTCCATTTTCCAGAACGGAACTCCCCAGTCTCAGGCTGCCGCGGTCGCCATGGCTGAGGATGTGGATGGCATCCAGGTTGTCGTAGCGTTGGAGTATTTCGCTGAGCTGGGTCAAGCCATCCTTGCTGCTTTCTATGAGTTCTATGGAATAGCTGGTTTGATCGTTGGAGCAGATCTGCTCGATGAGGAGTTCTGGTGCGGTCAGCGAGGTGTCAATGATCACCAGCTCTTGACGGGGTTGGTTGGTTTGGGGAAGGGGAGCGGTGACTTCGTTGGTGAGCCCTCCTGGAGCCAAAGCTTCGCTGTCCTGCTGTTCCAGAGGAGAGCATGAAAAGGTAGATACCTGTTCAGTCGCAGGGGGAGCCTGCGTTTCCTGAGGGTGTATATCGATGCCTAAATCAGCGGAGAGCAGAATACGGGGCTCAAGTGTTTCAAAACGGATTTTGCGACGGGTCGGCGCCGTCTCCTGAGCATCCTTCTGAGCTTTGAGAGTGGTGTACAACCGTTTCAACATGACGATCTCCAGAGAGGGAAAGCTTCATCAACAGAAGATGTTTGATTTCCTCAGGTTGTTTAACCTAAATCCGTGACTGCGAGTGAAACTGAATAATCAATGAATTTGTTTAAAAATTTTCGTCTCATTAAAAGATCACGTTGTTCAGTGACCAGCCGCCGTCACGGATTTAGGTTTTATTCAAAGAGCTGTGCCAGTTGCTCCAGTTCGCGCAGGCTTAGATTATCTGTTGATTGTTTCAGCATGAGTCCGTTGAGAAGATATTCATAGCGTGCTTTGGCATACTCTTGTTGGGTCATGGAGAGATCACGCTCTGCATCCAAGACGCTGAGGCTGTCGTACAGACCAGAGAGATATCCTCGCTGTTTAGCCTGCAAGGCCAGCTTGTTGGATTCCACTGACTGCTTGAGTGCCTCCACCTTGGAGAGGGCGGTCTGTACACCAAGAAAAGCGCGTCTGGTTTTACGCAGCACCTGCCGCTCTTCACGAATCAATTCCTGTCGGGCAACCGTTTGATTTTGTTTGGCCGCGCGAACCCGGGAACTGACCATGCCGCCTTGAAAGATGGGGATGTTGACCTTCACCATTATTTCAGAGGTGGCTAACTCGCTGCCACCGCCATACAATGAGCCCTCGGTATCTTCATCTTCGTAGGTGCCAACCAGGTCAACAGTGGGATAATGCCCTGCCTGCAGGCGGCTTACTTCTTTACCCGCGACTTCAACAGCATATTTTCGTAACCGAAGAGCCATGTTCTGGCTTTGGGCTGCCTTGATCCAGGTCTCCATATCAACAGGCTGCGGCCCCTGTAGGGGGATGACCGAGTGGAGCGGATTCAGTGTTCCAATATCCTGGCCTGTTATCTCCCAAATACCCTGGTGGGCATCATCAAGCAGATTTTGAGCTTCAATAACCTGGGCATCAACCGTTGCTTTTCTGGCTTTTGCATCATGAAGATCTGTAATGGGGATGAGGCCTTTTTTAAACTGCTGCCGAGCCAGTTCATAATGTTGATGAACAGCACTCTGTTCCGCCTGGACAAAGGTTTGCATATCTTGTGCAGCCAAAACCTGCAGATAACGTTCTGCCACTCGTAAAATAAGCTCCTGCTCGGCAAGCCGATACTCTGCCTCTGAACGAAGAATTTCAGCCTTGGCCTGTTGCAATCCAGTGATCAGTTCCCAGTGAAAGAGGGGCTGGGTGAGAGTTAAGCTGAGAGTCGTTGATTGGTAGTCGGTTTCTCCGATACCATAAACAGCATTGTCAGAACTATGAATGTCTTGAAAGATGCGACCGGTTTGCCCAGAAGCGGAAATGGTGGGTAACATCTGGGCAATGGCCTGGGATCGTTGCTCCTGGGTTGCCTGATGTTTGGCATGAGCGGCTTGGAGGATAGGATCGTTATCTTTTGACATTGAATAAATGTCTAAAATTGTGGCCGCGAGTCCCTTGCCAAAGCTGAAGTGAAGTATAAATAAAATAAACAGTACAGAGATGAAAAAGTGATATTTTGTCTTCCTGTTGAAAAAAAATACAGGCATTAGGCACCTCGCAAAGTCTGGATAAAATGCTCTTGTTCAATGAACATTGGTGGCTTTGTACAATAGTAAAATCCTAAAAGTCAGGAACAACAAATCAGCAACTTACGAAGATCTAAACGTCGTCCTCGGGGCGTTTTTCCCAAGAGCGACAATTTGGGTAAGGTAAAAGCAAACAGAGGTGAGAGATTGTACCAATCGGGAATTTTGAATAATTGCATTTCTGCCAATCTCGGCCTTATACGAAAAATTTTATTCTCGGAGGTACGCGAAGACTCCGATATCATGCTTATGCCTGCGGTAAAATTTTTTGCATGCCTTGGAGTCTACGCTTACCTGACCTTGATTGAAAAATCTCATTATTCAAGACACCCATTCGAGAGAATAACACTGAATTTGTAACTTTTAATTCGTCCGCAGTGAAGGTTTAAACCCCCGCCTTTCAGGCGGGTAGCATTCTGCTAGCAGCTGGCTTATACTGGTAAGTATGGAATATCGCCAAGGAAGCCATACTAAATACAAGATTGAATATCATTTTGTTTGGGTGACGAAATATCGTTACCACGTACTCGTGGGTGACATTGCTCTTCGTGTACGAGAGTTGGTTCGTCAGACATGCAAACGCCACGAGATCGATATATTGCGAGGTGTTGTTAGCAAGGATCATGTCCACATTCTTGTCTCGGCACCGCCCAATATTTCACCATCAACAATCATGCGGTGGGTGAAAGGGCGTAGCTCACGAAAGTTAGCCTCTTCAGAGAAATCTGTGGGTGAACTCCGGCAAGGGCAAGTTGCCAAGAGTATGATATAGCGCGATTTCTCGGATTGTGTCGCTTCGAAATCCGTAGGATTTTCTGACTGTCAGTTTTGCTTTG
>NZ_JAFFQA010000170.1 GCF_016919065.1 Desulfobulbus rhabdoformis
GATCGGGGGTGATGTCCAGCGCATGGCTGATCCACAGCGTCAGCACCCCGCCCAGATACAGCCAGTAGCTGAAGGCCCCCAGCCGGGGAAAGGCCATGTTGCGTTGCCCCAGCATCAGCGGGACCAGCCATAGGGCCATGGCCTCCATCACCGGCACCGAGACAAGGAACAGCATCGTCGACCCGTGCAGCGAGAAGCTTTCATTGTAGAGCTGCGGCCCCATCCGGACATTTTCGGGCGTCGACAGTTGCCACCGCATGTCGAGCGCCAGCATGCCTGCCAGAAACATCAACAGCAGCGCGGTTACGATATAGCGCGCCGCGATCCGCTTGTGATCGACCGTAGTCAGGAAACCCCATAGCCCCGGGGGATCGCGCCAGGTCAGCGACAGGCGGTCGAGCCGATCCTGATCGGGCCTCATTTCAGGC
>NZ_JAFFQA010000171.1 GCF_016919065.1 Desulfobulbus rhabdoformis
AAATATGAGTTACGACGCAGTTTGAATTCAGCCCAAACGCTCCGATTTACAAAGATTATTTTCCCCTGCCGTGAAACAAGTAAAGTAAACGGTCAACAGTTTTTAGCGGAATAAAAGCAGGCTTGAAATTATTCGACGATTAGGCCTTGCCGCAGAATACGAAGATAGCTATTGTTTGCGACGCAACCGATCAATCACCTCAATGATGGTCGCTATGTCTTCATAATTAGATTTTTGCCCTTTGATGAATCCCGTGGCGCCGGGTTTAAATGCGCTTAAGACAGAGGACGATTTGAGATTTAATAATGCTGTTTCAAGCCGATTTTTCAGGCTCAGATCAAAATTTTTTCGAACCACGATAACAAAGTCATAAAACGGTTCGCTTTTATGCAAAATTTTAAGATAATTCGGATACTGAAGATACACAC
>NZ_JAFFQA010000172.1 GCF_016919065.1 Desulfobulbus rhabdoformis
CATCTATTCCTTCCGCACGCCCGACCACAAATGGGACCCGCGCAACCAGCGGCCCGAATTGTGGAATGTCTATAACGGCATGATCCGTCGCGGCGAAAGCGTGCGCGCCTTCCCGCTGTCCAACTGGACGGAAGTCGACATCTGGCGTTACATTCAGGCGGAAAACATTGAGCTGGTGCCGCTTTATTTTGCCGCGAAGCGACCCTATGTCGAACGGGACGGCATGTTGATCATGGCCGAGGACGAAAGGCTCAAGCTTCTACCCGGCGAGGTGAAGCAGGAAGGCATGATCCGCTTCCGCACACTCGGCTGTTTCCCGCTGACTGGCGCGATCCGCTCCGAGGCCACCACGCTGGACGAGGTGATTGCCGAACTTGAAATCGCAACCGTCTCCGAACGTCAGGGTCGCGCCATCGACCAGGAC
>NZ_JAFFQA010000173.1 GCF_016919065.1 Desulfobulbus rhabdoformis
ATCCATGCCGGCGATCTGTTGTAGTCGCGCCCGTCGTTTCTCGCTATTTTTCGCTGAGCCCATGATGCCGATATAGAACGCGGGTGTCGCGATCGCCTCCATCATCGTCAGGTCATCAATGCGGGGATCGTGGGTCAGTGCCACAATCGCCACCGCTGCATGCGCGCCGTTCAGCTCCAGCCAGCGCGCCGGATGCTGTGACACCAGCGTCACGTTGTCCGTAGCGCTGAAGTGGCTCTCCAGCTCCGTCAGCATCTCCGGTCGGTGCTCACAGACCCGCACGTGAAATCCCAGCATCTGCCCGAGCCGGATGCACTCATATGCCACAGTCGAGTAGCCCGCGATCAGCAGTTCCGGTATCGCACCAACCGGCAGTAACATCTGCTGTTCACTGGCATCCAGCGCAGGCAACACC
>NZ_JAFFQA010000174.1 GCF_016919065.1 Desulfobulbus rhabdoformis
CTTTTGCTGTCTATAGCATACAAAAATATCGGTTTATCCAGTCTATATAACGGCTTTGGACATGTTTTAGAAAAAGCCGGCAAGGAGGAATCAGCGGAACTGGTGAAGCTTGTAAGCCAAGCTTTTGCAGCAGCAACCGCACTTGAACAATCGGTAGATGACCAGCTTATTGCCATCCTGGAAAAATCCCAGTCAAATGAGGAGTAATCCGAGAAAGAATAAAGAGGAAGATGAGAATGACATCGTTCTATGAGATTTTAGTCATGCAGGATCATGAATTATCACAGCCTCTCGTAAAAATCCCGAATACCTTCTCATTGCAAACAGGGGGTCCTCTGACCATCTGCCACGGTTTGCGTTCACTGAGCGGTCAAGTGGCTGTCGATGATACCCTCGATCATCATCACGTCATGAT
>NZ_JAFFQA010000175.1 GCF_016919065.1 Desulfobulbus rhabdoformis
CATCTAATGTATCCAATAAACTCATACCTGATGCGAATAAAATTGGTAAAGATAAGATTCCGATAAATGAAATGGCTTGTTGTGATGCGCCTGAAGAAAGAGCGAGTAACGCAATTTCACTAGCTGTATCAAAACCAAGTCCAAATAAAAAGCCAAGTGGCAATACGTGCCAACTACGCGTGATTAATTTGAAATAAGGTCCTACAAATCGAGAAACCAATCCTCTAGATTCAAGTAATGCATCGACTTCAGCTTCTTCAATGTGTTCACGACGTAATTTAGCGAACAAGTTAATTAAAGAGATTAAAATAATTAGATTCAACACACCGATAAGCACTAAAAAGAAACCTGAAACTAGTGTACCAATCGTTCCACCAATATCTTGGAAATGCGGTAATTCATCTTTAGCC
>NZ_JAFFQA010000176.1 GCF_016919065.1 Desulfobulbus rhabdoformis
GGCCAACTTTTTTCGATGCCCACGTCAGCGCCACATCTTCCGGGTACAGGAAGATTTTCGAGCCGAACCCGCCGCCCACATCCGGCGCAATCACGCGCACCTTGGCTTCGGTCAGGCCCAGCACGAATGCCGACATCAGCAGGCGTTCGACGTGCGGGTTCTGGTTGGCAACGTAGAGCGTGTAGCTGTCGTCCTGGCGCGAATAGCTGGCGTTGACGGCGCGTGGCTCAATCGCATTCGGGATCAACCGGTTGTTGACGATATCGAGGCGCGTCACGTGCGCGGCCCTGGCAAACGCCGCGTCAGTGGCGGCCTTGTCGCCGTGGCCCCAGGTGTAGCAGGTGTTGTTCGGTACGTCGTCGTGGACAGCGGTGCCGGCAGTATCTGCGGTGGCGGTGTCCACCACGG
>NZ_JAFFQA010000177.1 GCF_016919065.1 Desulfobulbus rhabdoformis
GTCAGCTACTACAGGTCGGCCAGCTACAGCCACGTCGGCATGGTCCGCAAGGTCAACGAAGACGCCAGTCTCGACGCCCCAGAGTCGGGACTCTGGGTGGTCGCCGACGGCATGGGCGGCCACGCCGCCGGCGACTTCGTCAGCAGCCTGATCGTCGATACCCTGCGGCGCATCCCGGCGGCCTCCTCGCTACCGGCCTACGTCGGCGCGTTGCGCACCGGCCTCGCCCAGGTCAACGAGCGGGTTCGCCAGGAGGCCGGCCTGCGTGGCGTCAGCGTGATGGGCAGCACCCTGGTACTGCTCGCCGCGCGCGGCAACCAGGCGAGCTGCCTGTGGGCCGGCGACAGCCGCCTGTACCGCCTGCGCGGCGGCGTGCTGGAAGCCATCTCGCGGGACCACAGCTACGT
>NZ_JAFFQA010000178.1 GCF_016919065.1 Desulfobulbus rhabdoformis
CTTCGACGTTGGTCAGGCCCATCTCGTCGCGCACGCGCTTCATGGCACGGCACTCCATCTCGAAGGCTTCTGCAAAGTCTTCGGCGATGTAGCGCGAGGCGCCGCGGAAGCCCAGCATCGGGTTTTCTTCGTCCGGCTCGTAGCGCGAACCGCCAATCAGCTTCTTGTACTCGTTGGACTTGAAGTCAGACAGCCGCACGATCACGGGCTTTGGATAGAAGGCCGCTGCGATGGTGGCAATGCCCTCGGCCAGCTTGTCGACGTAGAACGCGCGCGGGCTGGCATGGCCACGGGCCACGCTTTCCACGGCCTTCTTCAGGTCGCTGTCGACCTGCGGGTAGTCGAGAATCGCCTTCGGGTGAACGCCGATGTTGTTGTTGATGATGAATTCCAGACGGGCCAAGCCC
>NZ_JAFFQA010000179.1 GCF_016919065.1 Desulfobulbus rhabdoformis
ATAAAAAGTTTATTCTGTCCTTTCATATATATAGTTCAATTTGCGCAAATATAATGGTTTTTCAATTGACACAAGATTTTATTCAAATTAGGATGTATAAGGTATTCCGTTTTGAAACATAAAAATTAATTAGCTGGTTTAGAAAATATTGTAAAAAAATTAAGAAACATTTATTGAATTTTTATTCCTTTGGTATAAATTTTATTGTTACATTTGATTGTATAACAACATTAATAAATATACAATATGAAAAAAACTATCGCAATGGCTGCATTAGCTGTAGCTGTATCTTTCGGAGCGGTTTCTTGTAAAAAGAAAATTTCTGATGCCGACCTTCAGACTCAGGCTACTACTGTAGTAACTTCTAATCCCGGTGCTTCTGTTGAAGTAAAAGAAGGTGTAGCTC
>NZ_JAFFQA010000017.1 GCF_016919065.1 Desulfobulbus rhabdoformis
AAAAGCCGAGTGGAACGCATTTTATGCCCGGCTCAACCGGTTGATCGCGCTGTATATCGATTCCGACAGTGAAGCGGGGAAGCTTGTCCGCCATCTCGATACGGAAATGGGTTCATTATTTACCTTCCTGCTCGAGGAAGGTGTTGACCCGACCAACAACTTCGGGGAGCGCATGCTGCGCTATGCCGTACTCTGGCGAAAACGCAGCCAAGGGACCAGCAGTGATAAAGGCAATCGCTGGGTGGAACGCATCGTTTCGCTCAGGCAAACCTGCCGCCTGCAGGGGAAATCATCCTTCCACGTCCTCGTGGACGCGATGGATGCTTTTTTCAAAGATCAACAGCCAGACCTGGAGTGGATCAGGGCGGCTACTTGAGGGGTACCCCCTGATCGGTTACGAATAATGGCTTCAAGAGAAGCTCGCCTATTCTGTTTCCTCCGTGAGAGCTTGAGACTTTAAATGTGCAAATCTTTAAAACCTTCCCTTTTTGCCCATTTGGCAAAGAATCTTCAGGCTTCCATATGAGAATTCCGGACAATGCTCCTGTTGTCGACCTGACGACATAAGCCTGCCTATGTTCTTTTTTGCACTTTACCAACCATTGATCGAACTGTTCGCCTCCGTAATCAGCCCGTAATGATTCAAAGATGGGGTCATCTGTGTCAATTTCATAGATGTACTGGGTACTGACGATTGGGTGCGGCGGAGGAGTTTTGTCGAACAGATCCTGAAGTAGTGTGACCGCATCGCTTAGAAGTAAGACCCGTGGCCCCAGGCCGAGAAGTTTTGCTTTTTTATGAACCCCAATATCTTCAGAAACAAGATAATCGACTAAGTCCCCCTGCAGGGCCGCCAAAAGGCAGTTATCCACCCAGTTATTTGAATTTTCTTCGGCCGGGGAGACAATAGATGAATCTAAAATCGTTGGAGGAGGAGGAGATGCAAGCACATTGTATCGTCCGACAAGAGTCGCTCGGAGCGCTTTTCTTTCGCTATCTTTGTCTTTGCCGATATCGACGGAGACTGCAGGGTGAACAAACAGTTTATTTCCAGATTTGGAGCACAGGCTGCAGAAATTGAGAGCTATCTCTGTATTTGCCTCTAAATCATATCTTGACGCAGGTTCAAGGGGGATCAATATGTTTGTATCTATAAGAAAATTCATTATAAATAATCAATTCACTCTATAGAGTTAAAAAATAAGATATTATCATTTCTGCAAGTTTTGGCAGGTATCTTAGATTATCCCCAGATACATCTAAAAATGTAATTGGAACATTGATTTCCTCTGCAACCAAACGAGAATGTTCGACCTCAGAATTTTGCAACTTTTCAAGTTGAGTGGTGCTTAAATTAGATACATTTTTATCTCGATTGATCAATCTGTTTAAAATTACAGAAGGAGCACATGTTATCATTACGATATAAGCAACATTAAGCTCCTTAAAAAGACGCGGGGCAATCGAACTCACTTCATACTCTTGATTATATAGGCAAAAATGGCCATCTAAAAGTACAAACGGACTGGTTGTCTTAAATTTAGCCAGTTCTTCAACCAGAATTGCCTGATTTGCGTCGATGCCAGAAATTGCCTTTGCTACACCTAATTCCTTACGACCTTTTATCAGACCACTTGCTGTAACGTGCTCACCGTCAATCATTGACGTAAGCCTGTCACAAAGATAACCCTTTCCGACTCCATGTACCCCCGCGACGAATACAATGCGCCTAGTTCTCACAATTTCTCCAACCTCTGCTACCTAATAGCATCCTAAACACTCTTAACTTTGTATCCACTTGTTCTGCACAAAGTCAAGTTACAGCCATTGGTTTTCATAGATAACTCTTCGTAAGGTACGTGCGGCAAAGAATGCCATCTCTTCAAGTTTTTGTTCTGTATTTTCTGGGTGTTGTATTAGATCTTCGTCATCCCAAGGGACATCTATATGAACCCACTTGTTGCGATACTTGCGAAGAATATGAAGATCCACTTTCAGAGCGTTATCAATAGGCGCTTGGTGGATCAATTCAACTAAGCGTTCATTTCCTGTTCTGGAATACTCAGACCGAAGATAGGTTTCAATACCCGATACGGATATTAAAATTGATGCTAAATGTGCGCCAGCACAATATGCCGTGTCTGCTTCACGGACGATGAACCTACACCACTCCGAGAGAATCACTCCGCCTTTTAGTAGCTCTTCATCGAGCTGGACAAGCAGTTCCCAATGATCTTCGTAGCTCATGGTAGCTAAAGGGAACATCTGCGGCATTTTCGCAGATGTTAATGTTGGAATTTAGTTTCGTGTCCCAGGAATTTACAGTGGTCGGTTTTGAGCCCTATTGGGGCCTCAATTTCATCTTAGTCAATATGTAGACGCGACATTTTTTATCCTCCAGCCATTCCTTGACAGCCACACACAGGATAAAGTAAACTTTACGCAATCTTGGCGTTCTTGGGAAGCGCATACCAATGGGTGTGAATTTTCCAAGGTTGCCAGAGAGGCTTATTGGGCTGGATGTATAATCCAGTGATAGGTCAACCTATTCATGGGTTCGAATCCCATACCTTCCGCTAAGGCCCGCAACACAAGCACACACTAGATTTGTGTGCTTGTGTTGCGGGCCTTAATGGTTTAACAATTAGCAGCCTCTTCATTGTCGAAATCATTTGTTGCTGAACTTTGTGACACCTCGTGGCTCTTTGTAATTCCCCCTTGTTCTTTCGGTTAAATTAGCAGGATTGTCATCATCGTAGAAAGAACCAGAAATATGTAAGATATGACCACTTTCTAGGCTGTTCATTAATGCAATTCTTATCTGCCGAGCGAGCCAACTATCCTGGTGTTTTCTGAGTCCCTCCGGCCATGTAGCCAATGAAGCCAGAACAGATGGATGAACTATACAGGTAGATATTGTCGAATCACCGGTTAAACCATTAAGCTGCACTTGTATATTCGCACCACCTCCCGGTGGAGGTTGCCTATCTATACGACAGCATTTAAGAGAGTTGATTGTACCAGCCTCGCCAAATATTCTGTCCAGCGTAAGTTGGGAAATGAGACTCCTTGCCTCGACTTTAGCCGCTGAATTTACCGATGCGCTTCCAGGATGGCCTGGTGCGGCACCTTTGTCTACCAACTTAACAGCCATTTTTGCCTGTAATCCTCTTTTCCCTGGATCAGTTATTCCTCAAAAAGTACGCTAAGAATACTGGGCAGACTACTTCTCCCTCTGTTATATCCAACGATGAAATAGCCTGCCGACCTACGTATTGCTCATCTTTTACAACGTTGCTATTTCCCGCAAGGTTTATTGACTTAACAGCAACTTAAGAAATATATTTGCTTTAACTATGCAATGATTACGACTTGACTGACTTTTGCAAAGTAATTGAAACTATAGAAATATACATATTAAATATTTTGTTAAATTTAATTTCTTTTACATGGCACAGTCCAATTTTTGGGTTAATTTTAAGATAATACACATTAGCTTCTGTTATTTTTGAATCACAACAAGCTGAAAACGTATCAACAACCGTTGCGTCATTTTTATGCCATGTCCAATCAAATATTTTATGCTCAGTTTTTAAGACATCACCGTTTTTCAATACAACATCTACAACAACATATTCACCTTCCACGCTGTAGATCCAAGCTCCTGTATAAATTATATGTATACATTCAATTTCACTGTTAATATTAATAGACAATTCATCATCAGTAAAACTGACTAGCTGTTCGCTTGCAACAAACGGTATATTTTTATAAAAAAATTTTCCAACACCAAACCATGATTGAAATCCTTGGCGGCGATCTCTTTGAAAAGGAGTTTCATAAGTTGAATTTGCGTAGTCACCTAAATAAATAGGAAAAAATTCACTTTCGCTAACGAGTTTATCAATTGCTCTCAACGTTTCAGCTTCAATATAACCATCTTCGTATTCCCCACATTTCTTCTGTAATATTTTTATTTCCTTAACTGTCTTTTCATCGTTCATCGTGAAATTCACATCGTAACCATGCATTACCAAAAATGGTTCATATTTGATTATATTTTTAAAGTTACTATTGCTGTATTTATATCTATGGTCAATTTTATTCTTACTATCATTATAATTTATATTTCCACCCAACTCTTTAATCAATTTTATATAAGTAGACTTATTTGGTTTTCTAAAGTCCAAATATTTTATATCACTAAATAAAGGAGGAACTGATTCATCGTTGTTCCCATACCGCAAAATCGGAATGAATTTTCGCCTATATCTACTCTGCGAAAGCTCTCTTGCTATAATAGAATATTCTGTATTTATACCACCAGTTCCTTTTTCTATTTTTTCACAATAACATTGCGTGCATATCATCAATACATGATCAGTATTTTTTATAGAATCTGACATAAATTTTGTTATTGCTTCACCAGAACGCAAATCTTCTTGGTCATATATAACATCAATCCCAGCATCTTCTAGACGACTAACCAAACTCTTAATCCATTTATTATGTTTTTTATCTTCATGCGTATAAGATACGAAAACTTTTGGAAGATTATCCATTTAATTTAAAATCCTCATCCGAAATTTTATGCTAACTTAATGAACAACGTTTTGAATAATTATAATTTTTAGTTTTACAAAACTGCAAAATTACATTTTCAATGAAGTTAAATAATCAACTAAATGTATAGACAATTGCTAATTATAAATTTATATTTGAATTTCAACGAGTCCATTTGGACAAAGTGAATCGATAGTATTTATATTTGGGGCACGTCTTTAATTAAATTTTTTTACTCCTCCCAATCTTCCGCAAGAAGTTGCTTGACCTCAGCTAAATTTTTCAAGCCAAACAATCTGATTCATCTTTTCCTCGATAACCATCTGAGGAATCAAATAGGATTACAACTCAATTACCCTAACAGCCTTTTTATAATCCCCGCCATCAGGCTCCACGAAATATTCTGCCCCACAGTCGGGACAAACGATTTTTAAGTTTTCACTTGGCCCTTTCACTTGTCCAGACTTGCCAAGTAAAGGGATGTTTCTTTGGCAATAGCAATGCCAGCTTGCATTATTGCCTGTTGCTACAGCTGTTCCGATAACACCATTATTTAATATGACGGGTATCTCAATTTGTTGCTGTGTCATTTCCCCTCACAGTTGCTTGTATTTAAGATGCTACCCACTGGCGAACTTCAGTTTTTTTTAGTGCCTCACATTCCCAAAGAATCATTCTTGTGATTTCTCAATATCATTCGCATCATTAGGGGCGAACTCGTTATTTGTGTTACCTTCAGCATTAGCTTTTTCGATCTTTGTCTCATCACTTTTGTTCTCCTCATTAGATCTAAGGGCTGCACTTGTAGCCTTAATCGCGTCTGACAAAGGGCCAAGCGCTGACGGGCCAGAGTATGAAAAACCTCGGACCACTGAGTTTAAACTCTCGCAAGACATCTGCAACAGGACGTTGAGTATTGCCGAAAACGCTTTGGATCGTTGTTGGATACTTTCAGCTTTTTCTCCCTGCATTTCTAGGAAATACCGCACATCACCCACTTTGGGAAGAATCTCCTTATTGTCAAATTTAGAAGCAAAATCCATCAGTAGGGCTTTTTGTTCTTTTGGCACATCCAGGCGCTTGACTAAATTTTCAGCATTTGGTTTCTTATAAACACGTGCGCGGGCTTGCCGAGAAGTAACACCAGACGCTGCCTCGTTGTTAATATCCTCAAGAGCACATTTAACCTCATCGTGGCCCCATTCCTTTACGAGCACGGAAAGTAACTCCCTGAGCAGCCGCTGGTTCTTATTTTTTACTTTACTTGTAACAGTCATAATACCTTTCTACAGACCAATTTGATCGAAAAATTCATTTGCGAAATAACGAAACATCACAGCATTTCCAGTATAACTGTGATCACCCCGCGTGATCTTTGGGAATCCGCGTGAAAATGGGATTTCGTTATTAAATATTCGCCACCCATTTATCAGCGCTTCTGACTCAATATCCCCAAGTGCTCTTTTTTTCTCAGGACCACCATTGTTACCTCCATCATAAAAAGCATTATTGATCACGATACCAGACACATCGATTCGGTGCCCTCGATTTTGTTTTCTGAAAGAAGTCAATGATTCTTGCAATAACGGAAAACCAATGGTGGCGAAATACTCTGGTTTTACCGGAATCAAAACTAGCCGGCTCGCATGGTACGCTGCTCGCGTTAAAATCGATTCAGTTGGTGCGCAATCTATGATTATCAGATCTTTTTTCTTGAAATTTTTAGCAAGAAATCGAGCGAGAACCCTTGGATCTGGGCGCGCCGAGTCGATCAAGTTGTCAGAGAAATCAAACCTTGATGGAATTATTTGTAGCGTATTATCCCCAATCGTGGTGATCGTCTGAACTACGCTATTATTTGTAAGTCCTGTCGGACCTCCTGTAGATGCCGAAGGTGGTTGGTAGCCATTAAACAACTCGACGACTGAGGGCCATTGTTCAGACAGGAATTGATTGTAGCTATAGTGCATTAGCGCCTGACTCAAATTTGCCTGTGGGTCCAGGTCTATGGCCAACACGTCCTTCTTGCGATTAATTAGTGCTTCCCTACATAAGAGCGTCGCAATTGTAGATTTACCGACACCTCCCTTTAAATTAATAACGCAGACAGTAATTGGTCCGTCCTTTCTTGCCATAGAACAACCTCGTTATTTAATTTTTATTGTATGTACTAGGTCAAAATAAAAATTCATTCACATTTGTGTAAAATATAGTTGGGTTTAGCAGACCGATTTCTCAAATACAGAACAGTTCTATTCAGCTTTATCAAGCATTTCCGCTCTCTTTCACTTTCCAATATCTGGATAATGCTGGCATGTTTTCTTGTCTGGATTAATAATTGAGAGATTGCTCTGAGCTTTCTATTACCTAAAATAATACTGTGCACGCTCAGAGGTTGATCGCTTACTCCCTGTTTTCCAATCGATGACGTTGTACGTTCCTGAGTCATTGGGGAACTGAAAGTAGCGCACGCCATCTTCATAAAGGCGATATTTGGCGTTACCGACCTCGGCAATTACCTTTATTGCATGAATTTTCTGTGTATTACCAGTCCAGTCGACCTTTAACGTTTTGCTGAAAAATCCATTGAGCTCGGCTCGAGAGACATTTCCATACATGGTGTTTAGGACAGTTACAAAAGTGTCCGCATAACTGGCAGTAGGAGCCGGGTATCGTTCGGTGCTTCGTGGCGTGGAGATTGGAGGCGAAGAAGAAGAGGAGGATTTTGGTGGTTTAGTTGATGAAGGTGGGTGATTGCATTGTCCGATGAGATAGAGCACAAATATGATTACTACGCTCCATCCCAAACAACCCATCGGCTTTCGACTGGGCGAGGGCCTGGACGATTGACTGCTCGGATTTTCTTTATTGACGGGTTCACCGCAATGTGGGCAGGTTTCCGCATTTTTCGAAATGGGCAATCCACAAATCGAACAATCAATAAGATCGGAACTGCTATTTTCGCTCCTGGGATCGATGAAAAGATTATCCGGTGGATCGATTTCCATGATACGGTCAATGGAAATAACCTCACCTGTTTCGGCATCTGCTATGTCACCCAGTATTCGATCGACTCGAAAGGTTCGCGCCTCTTTCCTTAAGAGGCAATAGCCGTTGATGTACCATTGATCTGAAAACAAAAAACGTACAGGTTCTTTAACTTCCCTCGAGGTACGGCTTTCCCCTGCATCTTCATAGTCAAAAGCAATTAAAGACGGTCGTCTATTTGCGTATTCCATTGATTCCGGCCACCCATTCCAGTCGAAGCCGGTCAGTCATTCCACGTGATCCCGGCCACTCATTCCAGATGATCGCGGCCAGGTAATCGGAGCGAAGCGACGCTGTTATTTATCCCTTACCTCGTCGTTGCCGTTTACGTCAAGTTTGCATTCTTTTTTCTCATAGAATCTCCGTTAAGTTTTATTTTATGTGCGTTGTGCACCAGCCTGTCGAGAATGGCATCGGCAAGCGTCGGGTCGCCGATCTGTTCATGCCAGAGGTCAATCGGCAACTGACTGGTGACAAGGGTTGATTTTAACCCATGACGGTCCTCGAGTATCTCAAGCAAATCGTGTCGTTGTTCCCTGTTCAGTACATCGAGACCGTAATCGTCGAGCACTAGCAAATCAGCCTTGGCAAAAGACGCCAGCAGTTTCAGGTACCGGCCGTCACCTTTTGACAAGCTCAGATCCTCAAAGAGCTTGGTCATTCTCAAGTAGAGGGTGTTGAACCCTTCCCGGCATGCTTTTTGAGCAAAGGCACATGCCAGGTTGGTTTTGCCAACGCCGGTGGGTCCAGTGATTATTAAGTTGTTGTGCTCTTTAATCCATTCACAGCCAGCTAGTCTCATGACCAGTGATTTATCCAGGCCCCTCGGATGGCGGAAGTCTATGTCTTCTATACAGCTTTCCTGGCGAAGTTTGGCTTTTCGTAAACGTGTATTCATTCTTCTGGATTGCCTGACGGCCATCTCGCGATCAAGCAGGAGACCTAGCCGTTCTTCAAAGCCCAGGTCGTCCAGGGAGTTCATCTGCATCTGTTCATCAAGAGCAGCCGCCATGCCGGTGAAGCGTAGGGTAGTCAGTTTCTCAAGTGTTGGATGAAGCAGCATTGTTTTCTCCTTTAATGGATTGTAGTGTCGTAGTATTCAGGACCCCGGATGTTATTGTGCTTCAGGGGTTTGCTGTTATCTTCTTTACTTCTTAGAGGCTTTTGGTCCAGGCCGTTTTTGAGTATCGATTCTATGCTCCGGTAAGAGAGTGCATTGATCTGCAGAGCACGGTCGCATGCTGCTTCGAGTCTTGGTTCGCCATAAGATTTACCTAACCGTAAAATCCCCAGCAGAGTCCTGTAGGCCTGCTGTGGATGTGCCCTTTGAACCAGGAGTGTTTCTGTGAGCACCTTTGTTTGTGGGCCGATTTTTGCCGCCCATCTGGTAAATCTTTCGGGAGTCCATTCCGAGTACTTCTGATGCTTCGGCGGCATATGTTCTCTGATGGTTGTATGGCGGCCCCGGGACTGGTTGCGGAGATGGCTTGCTACCCGTTGATTTCGGTAGAGACATTCCACCGTTGTCTTGGTGTAACGGACCTCCAGTTGCTTTTTTACCAGGGTGTATGGGACAGAGTAATAGTGGCCTTCCACCTCCACATGATAATCGAGGTGGACGGTGACCTTTTTCCAGTAGGCCATTTCGTATGGCGCTGCAGGAAGCGGCTTCATTGCCGGTTTGTCTATTTCAACAAAGCGACTCTGTCTGCTGCCGGGAAGCTTTTTGAAAGGCTTGTTGTTGAGGATGTCCAGCAGCCCTTTTATGGCCTTGTTGAGCTCTAAAAGGCTGAAGAAGGTGTGCTTTCGGAGTCGTGCCAAAATCCAGCGTTCTACCAGCAGGACGCCGGCTTCAGCTTTGGCCTTATCCCGTGGTTTTCTGACCCGGGCTGGAATGATCACAGTCTGGTAATGGTTGGCCAGGGCGTGATATGTCGGGTTGATATCCGGTTCGTAGCGACAGACTCTGCTGACACCGCTCTTCAGATTATCGGGAACCACCGCCTCCGTAACACCTCCACAAAAAGAAAAAGCCCGGACGTGAGAACCTATCCAGTCTTCAATCTGTTGGCTCAACGTGGCTTCAGCGTAGGTGTAATTACTGGCACCCAGGACAGCGACGAAGATCTGCGCTTTATGTATCTCTCCGGTTTCCCCGTCAATTACATCGACCGTTTGTCCGGCATAATCGACAAACATTTTCTCGCCTGCGCGGTGCTCATGACGCATCACCACATCCAGCCTGGCGGCCCAGCCCCGATAATTATGGCAGTACCAGCTGTACTGGTAGCCGTCCGGATGCCGTTCTTTGTATTCTTGCCACAGCAGGTTTAAAGTTACATGTTTGCGCGACTGTAGTTCTTTATGGACTTCATGGAAATCAGGCAATAACCCCGAGCTGTTTCGCGGTGTCGGAGGCGGAAAAAGTAACTGCTCAAGAGCGGTGTCGCTCAGCCCTTCGGGAAGAGGCCAGGTGAAGCCTCCATTTCTTACTCGCTGGATATAATCGCTGACCGTGCTGCTGCCAATCCCGCAGCTCAATCCGATCTCACGGTTGCTTCGGTTTAATTCGTATTTGAGGCGCAATACCTCTCGTATCTTTCGCATAGATAACCTCTTGCCTGGCATGAAACCCTCCTTGATAAAATCATTATAAAAAGAGGTCTTCTACCATTTGGTTCTATGCGTCGCTACTCTCCGAAATTGGTGGCCGGGATCATCTGGAAACCGTGACCGGGATCCAATGGAATCGGTGGCCGGAATGAAATGGAATCAGTGGCCGGGATCAAATGGAATGGGTGGCCGGAATGGAGTGGAATCACTGGCCGGGATCATCTGGAATACTCATCTATTTGCGTTGGCGCGTTCTTGCTCTTCCGCCCATCGTCTTTCCCGTTCTTTTTCTTCCTCCTTCTCCTGCTCTTTTTTCAGAAATACACGTTCGGCCTTTGCGTAAATAACACCGCATTTGAGGCATTCTTCCCCATCGTTTTTCTCTGCGCCGCATTTAATGCAATGAGTGAAGGAGTCTGATGGTGGCATGGTTTCAGTGAAAGGACGGTCTACTATTCTATCTTCTTATTTTCATATTCCATACATCCTAATAACCGAAACGAACCTGCAGCGCGGGAGAGACAAAGTGCAATATTTTTTAACAAATACCAGGAAATACTTAATGCTTTATTCACCAATTAGGCAACATTACCCATTTATCGTATAGGTAATTTCACCCGAATCATGCAATAAATTTGGGACCTGCCCCCGATTCTCCGATGAATATTGCTCAAAAAAACTATTGATCGTCGAATTCTTCCTCTTGATATTTTTGGGTCAATTTTTTCGAAATATTTTCCATCATCTTTGCCGCTGCCAGCTCAAGTATATCGTCAGAATAACTTTGCGGCCTGATGAAACCGGCCTCTTTGAATTTTTCCAGTGAAAATAAAAAATTGAGATAGGTATCTAGACGTTCAAGGCTCGTTGATTTTCTCTTCAGTTGCTTTTTGAAACTTTCCTGAAATTTTTTGATCTCTTCCTCGGCTGCCTCTTCATCTACGCTGTCCATAAAAAGAGCTGCAAATTCATTTTGGCTTAATCTGATTTTCTTGAGCCAACTCTTTATTTCCGATTGTTTTCTGGAAACCTCATCCAATTCCATGCTCTGTCCCCATTTGTCCCCGGTGCCCCTTGTATAGTCTCCTCAAGCTGGGAGGCTAAAAAAAATTCAGGAGATGAATATGACTAAAAAAAGCAAAAAGCGCATGACCATGAAGGATGTCAAGCGGATTGAAGAAGCGACGAAAAAAACTCATGGAGGTCAAATTCCTGAGAAATCTTTCGCGAGAAGAGCACGGGTCGCCGCAACTAACAACGATAATTAATTATACGACTTGGAGAATAAAATGCCTGATACATCAAACATGAGCCAAGAAGAACTCGATGTATGGTCCGATATCAACAACCCCAACAATGAAGCGGATATGGACGATTGGGCAGATGTTCATAATCCAAACAATGAGGATTATTTAGGCGATTAACCAAGCGCCTCCCAGCCTTGGGGAGCAGGCATCGTGCCTGCTCCATTTCTATTTTTCCACAAAACCGGCTGCATAAAGACTAAAAGCTTCCATGAATGCTTTTTGGTTTTTTTGAAATTGCGGGTAGGAAATTTCCTCTTGAACCTGTTCAACCGCATTTATGCACGCATCCCTTTTCTTGTTGAAAGAAATCCGACTCATTGGCGAGTTATACGACGTAAGACATTTATCAACGAGAGCATATTCGATTTTGACAGGATACCGTTGGTATTCAACAATGTGTGAATCCTTATAGTATTCATATCCATGTGAGATTCCTACGCCCATTGCCACGAGCAGGGCTCCTGGGATTAATGTTTTTTTAAACGTATATTTTTCGAGGGATTTTTGACAATGGACACAGACTGTTCCATTTGATATCGAAACTTCATTTTCTTTATAACATTTTGGGCAGATAATCTTCATTCTTTGCAATTCGTTACTTATTTATTAAGTCAATACCTCTTCTCTTTAGCCACAACCACACCGATGATTCTGAACTCTACACCGGTCATATCCTTGATTGGGTAGCGCGCATTCAGCGGTTTCAGGAAAACACTTGATCCATCAAGCACCAGTTGCTTGAACGTGGCTTCCCCTTCCCCATTCTTTGCGATCACATACGTGCCGTTAACCGCATCGCGGCCTGGATCCACTGTGATGATTTCCCCCTCGATAAATTCGGGCTCCATCGAATCACCATGAACCACCAGGGCAAAGGCATTCGGGTGCTTCGCAACCGTCGTATTGATCCATTCTTCAGCGAATCCTGGTTGAAAATGGTCTACGGCCTCGCTCCAATCTCCGGCTTAGCCCCTGAATATGATGGCACTCGACTTAAAATGGGAACGGAATTGGTGGTTGACCCGAATTTCCGCATCTATCCTTCATAGAAGCTGACGGTCGTCCTGATCTGATCGGTAAAGTCATAGAGCTCATTCAGGCTATCGATTGGCATCCTTGTCTCATTCTTCTGACCGTCAAATATGCCTATATATTTTTGCTGAGAATTAAAATGTAAACGGCAGATCGGCTTTCGATTATTGTTGTCCAGCAAAATGCCGCAATAGCTTTTTGTGTCTCTCATTGCCACCCTTTCGATATCAACAACAGGTCTCAAAATTGCGCGAACAATATAGTAGCCTTCCATCTCCTCACCTGTGGTCACTATGCCCTTGGCTGTCTCTTCTACGACAGGCTCGTCAGGTTGCTCTTCGTTTGTATTCTGTTCAGGCAACTGGCTCTCGCTTGAAAGCGCTGACTTTAACCGTGCATTGATCTGATCATTGATGACGGCGTAGAATGCTTGTTTCACTAGCGGTGTGAACTGTTCGATGATGATCTGGGTTTTCATCCCAGTGTAAAAGTCTGCCAAAACAAGACGAACAAAATCTTGATCAGGCGATTTTAGCTGATGCTCTAAATAGCCCTTTATTTCACGAGTATATTTAAGATTACTAGCGGTTGAGAGCATTTGATCGAGCTCGAAGGACGATTTGGTAAGTTTTTTGAGCTCAGGGACAAGCTGTTCGTCAAGATCAAGAAGATCGATCTCCATGAACGGCTTTTCATCCATTATATTTGGTTCATCTAGATCAGCAAAAATTTGGTATTTGTGCCCATTGGTGAGCACGCCGATTCTTGCTGCAGTAACGTGAAAATAGCGTCTTAGTTGAGCGGCATGGTTATCGCAGAGGTCAGCGTTGCAACACTTACACTCGATCAGCAGTGATGGCTTTCCTTCTACCATTATTGCATAATCGATTTTTTCTCCCTTTTTGCTGCCCACATCTGCTATGAATTCAGGGACAACTTCAGTCGGATCAAAAACGTCATAGCCGAGGGTTTGAATGAACGGCATCACAAAAGCCGTTTTTGCAGCCTCCTCCGTCTGAATAGCTTCTTTTTGTTTATTAATCCTTGAGGCAAGTGATACGAGTTTATCTGCAAAATCCATACGACCCCCCTTCTTCATATATTAAATATTGCTTAGTACCTTTTGCGTTTTTCCACCACCACACCGACTATTTTGATTTGAATTCCTGTCATATCCTTAATTGGATAACGGGCATTGAGTGGCTTCAGATAGACGTTACTGCCGTTAATCACTAATTATTTGAATGTGGCTTCCTCGCATTCTTACCGATCACATAACTACCGTTGATAGCATCACGACCTGAATCTACAGTAACAATATCTCCTTCCAGGAACTCAGGTTCCATCGAATCCCCATGGATGACTAGGGCGAATGCGTTTGGGTTATTCGTTTCTGTCGTCAGCACCCAATCCTCGGCAAATCCTGGTTGATATGGGTCAAACACATCCTGCCAATCACCAGCCTGCACACAGGCATCCAATGATCTTGGTATTGTTTATCCTATGGGGGTGGTGAGAAACTGGAAATTTTCCAGTAAAAGGTAGGCCAAGCAGGAGCGATCTTAGGGATTTCTTTGCCGCAGGTTGGGCATGGGAGGAGTTTTGATTTTGACGTTAACTTGGTTTGCCTTTTTTTCAAAAGGGCTTCAACCCAGTTATGGATTGGATGGCAATTGGGGTACTCAGGCTCAAGAGCTAGCTCGGCTCCACAGTTGACGTATTTATACATCGCCCCCTCCCCCTAATCTCTTGCGGATTTTTCTATAATGCCAGATTCATCACGACCGTTCGGAATACCACAAAATCAATAGTTAACCTGTAGCACGAAGGAGACAAAGTGCAACTTTTTTTTACAAAAAACAGGGAATATTTGCCGTATTATTTGGCAATTAAGCAACATTACCTATTCATTTTACAGATAAGTTCTTTATGTGAGATATGAGGGAAGACAGATCCATTTACTGCATCTGCCAAGTGTCAACCGGCAGCCCGGAGTGCAGAATGGTGCTATTTAGCCTTATCCAATATTTACGATCTTTTTCGTATTCCAATATCAGGACGATGACTACACGCCGGCAGGGGTGTTGACCTGCGGCTACGGCTCGACCGGAAAGGATATCAAAAAAACAACGGTCTGAACCAAGCAGCAAGCAGAGGAGTGGATGCGGGGTGATGCAGAAAAATTTATGGTGGCCACTAGGCCAGCTCTGTCCGGCACTGCTTAGCTGCCCCGGGCCGAACGATCAGAACATCGGAGCCATTGCCGATTTTGCCTACAACCTCGGGGCAACTCGTTTAGCCGGCTCCACCTTGCGCAGGAAAATCAATGCCGGCGATTTTGAGGGAGCACGAGCCGAGCTCAAGAAATGGGTTTGTGGCGGAGGCAGGATACTGCCCGGGCTGGTTCTCAGACGGGAAGCCGAAGCGGCGGCGTTGAGAAGATGGAGTAGTGGAAAAAAAGAAAAGCCGTAGCTTAAATGCCACGGCTTTCAACATGTGTCAATTAGTGTCAATTTTTACATTTTGCTCAATTGACTAACCCATTGATTTTATGGTGCTCCAGAGAGGATTCGAACCTCCGACACCAGGATTAGGAATCCTGTGCTCTATCCTACTGAGCTACTGGAGCATTGGTGATATGATTTGTAAAACCGATGACCTCGTCAGCTGGAAGGGACGAAAAGGCCAATCAGGCGGCTGAAAATACCCATTTCAGTGCCAGCATGCAAGAAATTCTTCTTCTTTTTGGACTCAGGCCGACTCGCCATCGGCAAGAAAATTCTGCCCGTTGAAATCTGGCTTATCGTAGCCAAAATTAACGATGCAGTTACGGCCCACGCTGACCTGGGCTGGAATACGAGCCTCCTTGCCCACAAGCGAGATGCCGGTGTAGAGGTGTTTGGGGTACGCTTTATTGGCCTCGGTCAGGTTTTCCCCTTTGCCAATCACAGCCCCCTTGCCCACATGCACCCGCTTATCAAGGATGGCCAAATCGACCTTGGCCCCCTCCTCCAGCACGCAGTCTTCAAAGATGACGGAATTGCTGACCACCGCCCCCTTCTTCACCTGCACCCCCGGCGAGAGCACCGAGTTGATCACGGTTCCCTCGATGACACAGCCTGCTGAAACCAGCGATGAGGAGACATTGCTCCCACCAAAAAAGCGTGCCGCCGCCCGATCCATGGGACGCCCGCCATATTCCGGGTTGGGATGTATCTCCCACTCCTCGGGAGAGATCCCCGAGTTCTCCCGAATGATGTCCATATTGGTTTCCCAGTAGGACTGAATTGTGCCCACATCGCGCCAGTAACCATAAAAGGGATAGGCGTAGACCCGATCCTCGTTGATTGCCCTTGGTATGATATCCATACCAAAATCGCTCTCTTTGCGATCACGCTCCAGGATCTTCAACAGGTACTTGGTATCAAACACGTAAATACCCATGGAGGCGAGGTTGGTCCGCGGCACCTGGGGTTTTTCCTCCCAGTCGACAATACGATTCTCGTTATCGATAATACCGGCACCAAACTGATGAATCTCGGACTTGGGCACCACCATCATGCCAATGGTTATATCGGCCCGTTTATGCTGATGGTACGAGAGCATGGCATCAAAATCCATGCGGTAGATGTGATCACCAGAGAGCACCACCACCTGCTCCGAGGGATTGGCCCGAATAAAATCGATATTCTGACGAATGGCATCGGCGGTCCCTTTATACCAGTCGGAATCCTGCTCTCCGGTGCGCGGCGGTAAAATCTTGACTCCGCGGGTCCGTCCGGTGAAATCCCAGGCCGAGCCGTCACCGATATGGGCCATCAACGAGAGCGGCTTGTACTGGGTGAGCACACCAACGCGGGTCAGGCCCGAATTCATGACGTTGGAGAGGCTGAAATCAATAATGCGATAGATACCGCCAAAGGGAACCGCTGGTTTTGCCCGGTGCCCGACCAGCAGATTCAACCGGCTGCCGATACCGCCTGCCAGCAGGAGAACCAAAGCGTCGCCACTTTCTCTCATCACAGTTCCTCCCCATCTGCAAGCCGTTTACTCTTGGGCCAACGATCTGCCGGAATACGTGGGTTCACCCGACAACCGCAACCGATCTCAAAACCTTCGGGAATCGAATTATTCCAGCCAATAACACTGGTCCGGGGCTCTCCATCACATTCCGGACGCCCGATACGCACATTCCGGTTGAACACGGTATTCACATCACTGACCACCCGATTGAGCTGCACATTTTCATGGATGATATTGTCAAAGAAGATGATCGAGTCGTTGATCTCAGCCCCCGGCATAACGTGCACGCCGGGAAAAAGGATGGAGTTGCGTACTTTGCCCTCAACAATACAGCCGTTGTAGGCCATGGAATTCTCCAGCCCCCCCTGGGGACCTATCTTCAGGGGCTGCCGATCGGCGATACCGCGATGATGCAGATTGGTGCGCACGCCCCAGGCTTCCATATCAATTTTAGGCTTTGCGCCCAGGAGATCCATGGAGGTCTGCCAGTACTCGTCGATTGTGCGGGTATAGCCCCAGTAGCCTTGAAATTTATAGCCGTAGACCTTGCACTGTTCGCGCATCATCATGGGGATGATATCCCGCCCGAATTCATACGATTCACCGCTCTGGTTCCTTTTGAGCATCTCAAAGAGAACCGAGGGACGAAAGCAGAACACGGTGAGCGAAGCCCAGTTTCCTTTGGGATCGGAGGGTTTTTCCTCATACGAAATGAGAGGTCCGCCCTCTGCAAAATCATCACTGATTTCGGCCACACCAAAGCGCGAGGCACATTTTTGATCTACCTTAATAAAGGCAGCCGTGAGATCGGCATCGTGCTCGTTATGGAAGCGGATCATCTTGCGATAATCCATCTGGTAGATGTGATCACCGGAGAGAATCAGGACAACAGAGGGACCGTAGTACTGGATGAAATCAAGATTCTGGTAGACCGCGTCGGCACTGCCGCGATACCAGTGGGGATTCTCGTAGTCTTTAAACGGCGGCAGGATCGAAATGCCACGATTCCGCCCAATCATATCCCAGGCAGCACCGGTGCCGATATGATTGATCAGGGAATAGGAGCGATACTGGCTTAAGATTGCGATCCGTTCAATGCCCGAATGGAGCAAATTGGAAAGGGGAAAATCGATAACGCGGGAAAATCCGCCAAAAGGCACAGCAGATTTAGGCCGGTAATGCGTCAGCACACCCAATTCATCGACGCGGCCACCCGCCAGGATCATCGCCAAGGTCGAGGGTCTGTACATAGAACACCGTGTTGCTGGAAGGTCGGGCCGCCACTGCAACCACTGGGTCGAGGAGCAGGCTCAGACAAAGAAAGAGTTGCGCGCATAATATGCCTAACCCCCCGTAAGGTGCAAGCAATATCTCATAAACCTGCACCGGAGTGACCAGACAGAATGCTTATTTGGAATGTTGAGTAGAAATATTCCGAGGATAAAATTTTGAGCATAACGCCGAAATTGGGCAGGTAAGCGCAGACTCCGAAAAGACCGTTTGTGGATAGGCACTATTTGGAATGTTGAGTTAGTATGCGAATCAGCGTTTTGGAGGTGAACTCCTGTCCCTCGCGAAGGGGGAGATTTTTTACCGGGCATTCGGCGCGGGCTGCCTCTTTATGCCCACCGGCTGGGCCGTATTCGCCAAAACTCGTCTTGGCAAGCTTGCCAGCGTTTTTGCGATAACCGTCACAGCGGAAAATCACAACCAGTTTCTCCCCATGAATCCCCGAGACAATCACCCAGTCGAAGGCATCGACCCGGTTAAAAAAATCAGCGATAATCACCAGGATATCCGGTGTACTCACCTTGCCGATATGGACGTAGGCACGCCGTTTACTTGCCTTGACCTCATTTAAGGCAATACGAAAATAACGCAGTTCTGAACGTCGGAGTTGCGTCAGTTCAAACTTACGAACCAGATTGAGGTTGGCGATATTAAACAGATAACGAAAGCTGGTGCCGTCGGCAGCCTGCATGTTCTGCTTTTGAAAATTCTGGGTATCGACCTTCACCCCGTAAAAAAGGGCTGTTGCCAGGGCAACCGAGGTCTTGATTCCGGCTGCTCGCAGATACTCCACCATCATCGAAGAGACCGCACCATACTCCGGCCGAATATCAATAAAATCGGCATCCCATCCGGTCGTCACCGGATGGTGGTCGATGACCGCATTAAACGACATCTTTTCAAAGCAGGCCAGATGGTTGGGTTGGGAATCGACGAGAATCTTTTTGGAGTAATCTTTGACAGAGAGGGTGTGGAGGCGCTCTATGGGGATTTTCAGGCTCTCCACCATGGTGATGTTGTTGAGCCTGCGGATCTCGTTGGGGTAGCCGATGGTCACGCTCTGCACCCGGTAACTCAACAAACGCTTGAGAGCCATGGCAGAGGCGATGGCATCCGGATCGGCATTGATCACGATTAGCACGGTATCGCTTCGCTCAAAAATGGCCCAAAACCCGTTCAAGCGGGCAATGGCAGAGTTTTTACTGGCGCTGCGCGTTATATTGTCGTCGGCAATTTTCTCGAGTCGTTTCTGCATAGAAAAGGTTCGGAAAAGTGACACGATGCTCAACTCATGCGAACACAGTGTAAGGGGCTAATCCGCCGTTTTTTTTGTTATTAATTTCCAGAGCATTGGCGCGAGAGGCACCGCCGCTTACGGCTATGCACAGGAGGCTTTCATCGGTATGTCACAATCAACGAAGCTGACAACACCTGGATTGCTCACAAATTCAGGTTCTAGCTTCCTATGCATTGACTTAGGTCAATGATACAATACAAACAAGACCAAGGCGGCACCTTACACAGCAACTCTCAGAAGTGCAAGCATCGTCTTATGCAAGAATACCCTTTGTACAGCAATCCGACCAAGCTTCTTTCTTGACGGAACCCCATGCAGCGGGTACTACAGCACCAAGTACTACCTTTATTTCTGACATTTTTTTATTGATCAGAAAAAAAGTCAATGCATGATTTTTCACGAACAAGGAGAACCCGGTGAGCACACCCCAGGCCTCCCATTGGTGTATAGTTTTCAACTCACTGTTTTCTCTCTTATTTCAAAAACGACTTTTCCGGGATACCCCGAATTAACCGACACCTTTCATGATACTGCTTTATCGTTATATTCTGGTCCATTTCATGCGCAACCTTGTGCTGATCATGGCCGGATTCACTTCCCTCTATCTCCTGATCGACTTTTTTGAGAAAATCGATGATTTCATGGAAAAGGGAAAATCCCTGGCCTTGGTGGCCAAATTTTTTCTCGCAAATATTCCCTTTATCCTGGATCTGATGAGCCCGGTCTGCATTCTGCTTGCCGGTGTGGTTACCTTGGGTGTGCTCAACCATTCCAATGAGCTGATTGCCTTGAAGGCTTGTGGTATTCCACTCAAAAAAATTACCCTGCCCATAATCGGGGCGGGCATGGCCTGTATTTTCCTCTTTTTGACCATGGCGCAGATGGTGCTGCCCACGACCATCTCCTTAACCAATGAGATCTGGAACAAAGAAGTTCGGGGCAAGGTCCCGCTGGGGATTTACCGTAATGGCCGCTACTATTACCGAGGCGTAGAGGGATTTTACTCTTTTGCCCGGCCCGACAAGACAGTTGATCGGTTTCAAAATTTTTCCTATACCATCTGGAGCAAGAAGTATGCGGCCCAGACCCTGATCACTGCCGAGTTTGCCTCCTGGGACGGACGAGGTTGGACGCTTGAACATGGACAACTCCAGCAGGCCAACAAAGCAGGCATGCAGACCGAGGTGTTCACCACCAGACAGTTTAATTTTCCTGAGACTCCATCCGATTTCTTTGTGCCGGTGTATCACACCATGGAACTTTCTCTGGTCCAGCTCTACCAGGAAACCCGGCACAGCCTTTCGGAAACCGAGCGTAACCAGGCACTCTCCAACTTTTACGGCAAAATCAGCTACACTTTGCTTGGCCTGCCCCTGCTGCTCTTGGGACTGCCGGTGCTTTTGATGGTGTACCGCACCTGGGGACGGGACCTCTCCCTGGCTATTCCGGTAAGCTGTGGCATGGCCTTTGTCTGCTGGGGCGTCTACAACACCCTGCAATCCATGGCAAAGGCAGGCTACATGCCGCCCCTTCTGGCTGCGGTTACCGTGCATCTGCTGGTGGGCTCAATTGGCCTCTGGCTGCTGGTTCGGGAGGATCTCTGAGAGTGGAACGTGTAGGTATTGTTGGGGTTCCCCCCTTAGCCGTAATAGCGGAGATCAATCAACAGGGACACACCATCCTGGATCTGGACGAACCTCAGGTCACGGCCTCCATCGACCAGAGCGCACCGTTTATTCCCCGGGTCTACTGCGCCATCTTGCGCACTGTTGTCTTGAATGCACTCCACCTCAAGCTTGATCGGATTGTGATCGATGTGGGCCCGGGAAAATGCGACTGTGCCCTGCATGTGAGCGAGGTATTGGAGGATATGCTCGGTATTCCCATTCTTCGAACCCGCAATCAGGACACCGCAAGTTTTGGCACCCCCCTGTGCACGGCAGAGATTCCACTCATGGAAAAATTCTGCCGCATCACCCAAGGGGTCCAGTCAGCAGCCCCTTATGAACCATTGAGCCCCTGTGAGCCCACCTGCGGGTTCTGGGGGGTCCCGCCCCGTGATTTTTCGCTGCTGGCGCCTTTCCCGGACACGACCCACGTTTTTGGCTGGACCCGCTGCATGGAAAACAAGACGCCTGCAGACCTGGAACTGGAAAAGGTGGTTGATCTCTCCATCCCTACGGTCTTTTTTGCCCAATCGTTTTGTGCAAAGTCGGCCCTGGCTAAGCTGCTGGCCAGTAAACACCCCCGCGCCATCGCCATTGACTGTGATGTCACCCCCGGAAGCTCAACACGAGCCAAAATAGAGGCTTTTTTGGAGCTTTCCGGCATTGAACCCAAGCGGAGCAGCAACTGATGATTTTGGCAGATTTTGGCACCTCCTACTGCAAAATTTTTGAGCCTGAGAAGGAGACTGAGCCACGCATTGTCCCCACCCGTTCTCTGCCTCGCGATTTCAAGGCGGATCTTGCCACCGGACACAACGCTGCCCGCCGCAGTTTTAAGAGTATTAACGAGCTGACAGCCCTTGCACGTGGGGGACGCTCGATCATTGAAGAGGAGGACTTTGTCCTGCTTGACTGCGGAAGCCGTGATATTAAGTTTGTCCGCTTTGCAGATGGAGAGGTGGTGGATATGGGCTGGAATGCGGAATGCGGAGCCTCAATGGGGTTCACCATCGAACTGTTGGCCACCTACTACCAGATCGACTACAAAAGCCTGCCGGTCCCCAGCACCGGGTTTTCCATCACCTGCGGTGTTTTGGGCATGAGCCATATCTTTGATGCGGTGGTTTCCGGTGCTTCAGAGGCAGAAGCTGTGGCAAAATTTGTACGTGGCATAGCGCTCAATGCCTACCGCTTCGCCAAAGAGCCGGAACGGTTGTATCTCTCTGGAGGGTTATGTGACAACCCTCTCTTTGTGCGCAGTTTTCCCTGCGATGTGATCCCTCTGGGACGTTTCATTCTCCTTGAAGGCTTGTTGTCCACATTGAAAGAAACGTAGAGATTGTTGGAGTTCATGCACATACAAAAAAAACGGGTTCTTCTGAACCCGTTTTTTTTGTATGTGCAAATTAAAAGAAAGATAAACAATCAGGTCATCGACCTCTTACTTTTTATCTTTCTTTTTTTTCTTTTTCTTCAGTGCTTTTTTTAAAGGACAGCTTCCACACATTTTCCCTTTTTTAGCATACTTACCACAACATTTCTTCTTGCCCACTATGCTCCTCCTTATTCAAAACTGAAGGGTATCCCCGAATCCGTGAGCATCCATTGGAGCGGCGGGTAAAGCTGAAAAAAAGTTTATTTCAATGAATCCTTGTTTACTTAAGAGGATACACTGTTCAGCACTTACCCGTCGTCAGGATTCAGGTGCCTCTTTCAACTCTTTAAGGTACACAATAGAGCTGAATTCAGCTTTTGAAAAGAGAATAATTCTCATTTTCCACGCAGGGCCAAATTTTCCTGCGCCAGTGGGCGGGCAGATTGCCTGGGAAATTGGCGGACTCGATATTCTCTCCCGAATCCCTTGTTTTCTCCTTACTGGTCAGCCTTTGCCTTCGGCTGCTCCTCAGCTGGTTTGATAATCTCAAGCAATTCAACCTCAAACTTGAGCATGGAGCCAGGCTCAATCACAGGAGGCGCACCACGATCACCGTAGGCCAGATCCGGTGGAATAAAAAGCTCGTAGGTTGAGCCCACAGGCATCAACGGTAAAGCCTCCTGCCAGCCATGGATAACTTTATTGACTTGAAAAACAGCGGGCTCATTTCTTTTGTAGGAGCTGTCAAACTCGGTGCCGTCAAGGAGGGTTCCCTTGTAATTCACCTTCACCGTATCCGTAGGCAAAGGTTTTGCTCCCTCACCTTTCTTCACGACCTTATACTGCAGTCCGGACTCGGTTTCAGTCACACCTTCTTTGCTTTTATTTTCTTTAAGAAAGGTATCAGCTGCCAACCGGTTCTTTTGAATCATGGTAACCTTGGCTTTGATCTGCCGTTGCTGCTGGCGCTGGGCAAAACCCTTTTGAATGGCATCTGCCTCTTCTTTGGCTATAAGCGGCTTCTTGCCGCTGTAGGCGTCCACAATGCCCTGGTTGAGTATGTCAAAATCGAATTTTTCATCGAGACCTTTAAAATACTCGCCAAGATCAAGCCCCATAACATAACTCAATTTCTGCTCATCTGTTTGCAGCTCAACGGGTTGATCAGCAGCCCAGGCCGCGCTTGTTGTCAGCAAGACTGACAGCAAGCCGGTCATGAATACTTTCATAGAATGACTCCTTGTTCAAATTTGTGGAAAGGACAGGCACTGTGTACCCAGAAAAAGATCATGCACACGACCTGTTTTTTCAAGAGTTCCATAGAGCTAAGCATTCTTCCCCCTCCCCTGTCCACCTTTTTCTTGCACCGTAGCCCGAATAAAAAAAGAGGAAACCACTCTTGTTGATTGCATAATCACAAGACAGCTCCCTCTTTTTGTACAAACTCAAATCCGCCGGATGCAGCCTTTAGGGAATCTTGAATAATTGCTTTTTCTTCCAATCCCTGCGTCACGCTTAAAATTTTATCCTCGGAATATCACATATATGCCTGCGGTAAAATTTTGCGCAATCCTTGGCCTTGATTGAAAAATCTAATTATTCAAAACACCCTGTAGCTTAGAGCTCCCGTCGATCAATAACCCGTTTGGCCTTACCCTCAAAGCGTTCCAGACTTTTCTCTTCCACCAGCTTCACATCGACACTGAGCCCAAGCTCTGAGGCCAGGCGACTTTTGATGGTATCGATCACCTGCCGCTGCTTCTTCATCTGGTCAAAGAAAATTGACTCCATAACCTCGACCTTCACCGTGATCTTGTCCGCATGGTTTTCGCGATCGACGATGATTTGGTAATGGGGTTCGGTCTCCTCAACCTCAAAGAGCACCTTTTCAATCTGCATCGGAAAAACATTCACGCCCTTGATAATCAGCATATCATCAGAACGTCCCATAACCCGCTGCATACGCTTGAGAGTTCGCCCGCAACCGCAAGGGCCGGGAATAAACCGGGTCAGGTCGCGGGTCCGATACCGAATCATGGGAAAAGCCTCTTTGGTCAGGGTGGTGATGACCAGTTCGCCCACCTCCCCTTCCGGGACGGGTTCCAAAGTTTCCGGGTTGAGAATCTCCAAAATAAAATGATCCTCATTAATATGCAGACCGTTACACTCCAAACATTCACCAGCGACACCTGGACCCATGACCTCAGAAAGGCCGTAGTTATCGGTGGCAATAATGCCCAGCTTCTGATGAATTTCCTGGCGCATTCCCTCAGACCAGGGCTCGCCACCAAAGAGACCATAGCGCAGAGAAAGCCCGTTGGGGTTGATCCCCATATCCATCATGGTATCCGCCATGACCAGGGCATAGGAAGGCGTACAGACAAGCGCGGTGGTCTTGAAATCCTGCATGATCTGAATCTGGCGCTTGGTATTGCCCGCAGAGATGGGGATAACCGAGGTGCCAACGGTTTCCGCGCCATAGTGGAGACCAAATCCACCGGTAAAGAGGCCATAGCCAAAGGCAATCTGGATGACATCGTTTTTGGTCACACCGGCAGCGGTAATCACTCGTGCCGCCAGGTTCGACCAGTTTTTGATGTCATTGCGGCTGTAGCCCACCACGGTTGCCTGACCGGAGGTTCCTGAGGAGGAGTGTACCCGCACAACATCACGCAGGGGCACCGCAAAAAGCCCATAGGGATAGTTATCCCGCAGGTCCTGTTTCTCGGTAAAGGGAAGACGGCGCAGGTCGTCAAGCGAACGAATGCCCTCGTAATTAAATTTGATCTCGTCAAATTTCTTTTTATAGAAGGGGACGTTGGTGCCAACCCGGTACAGCGTCGACTGCAGACGCTCCAGTTGAAGTTGTTCCAAATCCTCCCTTGCCATACATTCGCGTTCCGGTTCCCAGTACATAATCGCTTTCTTGTCTAATTTTTTGAGTAATGGCCCTCGTCCATGCTTGATGGGCGGGGACACCGCATATTTTTTATTTGGGTGTCTTGAATAATTAGATTTTTCAATCAAGGTCAAGGCATGCTTAAAATTTTACCACAGGCATATGATTGATATTCCGAGGATAAAATTTTAAGCATAACGCCGAGATTGGAAGAAAAAGCAATTATTCGAGATTCCCATTTGATTACCACAGAAACTCAGCTGCAATATTTGTCGCGGGCAAGGCCCACTCCTACGATTCCGATAACATTTGGGAGGCTGTAGGAGACGGGCCATGCCCGCGACAGGGCGAACGGTTTACCGACTCTTTGTCTTTTGTGGAAAAGAAGTGGCACTTGGCACAAATTCTTCTTTTCCAGCGGAGCTTTAATGGTAATCATATATTTTTAAAGCTGTTGCTACTCCGTGACTTTCTCCCGGCCCAAATACGCCCGCTGCACATCGGTGTTGGCCAATAAGATATCACTTGGCCCCTGAACAATAACCTTGCCCACCTCAAGTACATAGCCTCGGTCGGCAATCCCCAGGGCGGCTTTCGCGTTTTGCTCGATCAAAAGCACGGTATTGCCTTCTTCCCGCAGACGCAGAATAATTTGAAAAATATCACGGACAATCAGTGGTGCCAGCCCTGTGGAAGGCTCATCCATCATCACCAGTCGTGGCTTGGACATCAGCGCCCGCCCCATGGCCAGCATCTGCTGCTCACCACCGGAAAGCGTTCCGGCAAACTGGTTGCGTCGTTCACGCAAAATGGGAAAGAGCTCGTACTGATGCGCAAGCTCTTTATGCACGGCGGCCCGCCCTTCCCGTTTCTGCAACACATGGCCTCCAAGCAGGAGATTTTCCTCCACCGACATGGATGCAAACACCTGGCGGTTCTCCGGAACCAGAGCACAGCCGGAGGCGACGATCTGGCCCACGGAACTGCGGCAACAGGGCGTATCGAGAAAATTGATCTCCCCTTTGGTCGGCTTAATCAGGCCAATAATGGTATGCAACAGTGTGGTCTTGCCAGCACCGTTGGCACCGATCATGGTGACAATCTCTCCGGGATCAACATGGAGTGAGATATTCTTCAGGACCCGGAGTTTACCGTAGCCAGCGTCGAGGTTTCGAATCTTGAGCATGAGATATTGAGTGCGGGAAACGACAAAACCATTTACACGGTTTCATCCTCACCCAGATAAATTTTTATGACTTCTTCGTTTTGCTGAATATTGGCCGGCGTATCCTCTGCCAGTTTGGAACCAAAACTCAGAACCACGATCTCATCGGAAATATCCATTACCAGCGACATATCGTGCTCCACCAGCAGCACGGTGATGCCCATATCGCGGATGGCGCTGATCAACCGGGCAACCTCGGCGGTCTCGTAGATGTTCAATCCGGCAGCAGGCTCATCCAGGAGGATCAGCTTGGGCTCTAAGGCCAGGGCACGGGCCATCTCCACAGCCCGCTGCTGACCAAAGGCCAAACTGGTGGCTTCGGTATCGGCTAGATCGGCAATCCCCAGCAAATCGAGCAGTTCCATAGAGCGGGCGCGAATGGCCTTTTCTTCTTTCCAGGTCGTGGGCAGCGAGAGCATCCCGGCAAAGAATCCGCTGCGGCTGCGACTGTGTCGCCCCACCATGACACATTCAAGGGCGCTCATCCCATGAAAAAGTTTGATGTTCTGAAAGGTACGGGCCATGCCCATGCGCGCTATCTCATAGGTCTTTTGCCCCTCTATAGACTGGCCGCAGAAGTGGATACTCCCCTCGCTCACCGGCAGGTTGCCGGCAATGAGATTAAACAGCGTGGTCTTACCGGCACCGTTTGGCCCGATCAATGCCTTGATGCTGCCCGTCGGCACCTTGAAGCTGACGTCATTAACGGCATGCAGACCACCAAAGCGTTTATGCACCCCGGAGAGTTCCAGCATGGTCTCGTTTGCCGGAGAAGTCTTGGGACTCATGCTCGACCTCCAATAATCAGCTGCCGTAACAGTGGCCGCAGCTTGAGGCCAAGTATACCTTCCGGCGAAAAAAGCATCACGAGAATGAGAATGGTGCCAAAAACAGCGTCATCAAAACTGCCAAAGACTCCGCGCAGGGAGAGAAAGGTCAGGCCGACACCCATGATCAGCGTTCCCCAGAGATTGAGCATTCCGCCCACCGCCACCAGGGCCACATAGCGCACCGACTTAGCCATCGAGGCCTCGGAAGGCCCGATCCCCCCGTTGTAATGGGTCAGGAGCACACCGGCCACGGCTGCGTAGATGGCACTGAGAACAAAGACTTTGAGTTTAAAGCGTCCGGCATTGATACCAGAGGCCTCGGCAGCCTCCTCCGAGCTGTGCAGGGAGCGCAGCGCCCGGCCCACCCGGGAACCGATCAGGTTAATGAGAAAAAGCATGCCCACAATAAGCAAGGTCCAGGAGGCGTAAAAGTTCAGCACCCGATGACTCATATCGCCGCTGATGGTGAGAAAAGGCAGCATATCAAAACCGGGGACCTCGGTAATGCCATCGGACTCACCAAAATACGGCATGGCCAGAAAGATGCGGTAAACAATGGTGCCAAAGCCCAGAGTAGCCATGGCCAGATAATGTCCTTTGAGCTTGAGCACGGGAATGCCGATAACAAGTGCCACCAGTCCGGCGGTGGTAACGGCCACAATGCACGCCAACCAGGGGGTGAAGGTCATCTGGCTTAGGCCATAGATATCCTGCCCATGCACGATCACCCCAGCCTTATCCAGCAGTTGTACCCACCAGTTTTGGGCAAAGGGTTCCAGGTTGCGGGTGGTCAGGGCTGCAGCAAGATAGCCGCCAATGGCAAAAAATCCGGCATGGCCGATGGAAATCTGCCCGGCGTAGCCCATGAGCACCCCCAGGCCGATAATGACCAGACCATAGTAGGCCGACATGGTCAGCTGGGTCAGATAGTATTGGGTGCCGGTCCACACCGTGAGCAGGTGCAGGGCCACCATAAGCACCCCGAGACCAATGAGTGGAAGATAGTTTCGGGTCTTCATCAGAAATCCTTTAATCGAGCAGCGTCACCGGACCCGAACAGGCCGTGGGGTTTAACAAAAAGAATCACCAGCAAGATGGCAATGGAGATCGCATCCTGAAAGGCAAGGGGCACAACGGAGACAGAAAACGCCTCAATGATTCCCAGAAGGATACCCGCCAGTACCGCAGCTCCAGAGTTCCCCAGCCCCCCAAGGATTGCGACGGTAAACCCTTTGAGAGCAAGTGCTGAGCCACTGTCGTACTGGGTATAGGTGATCGGTGACATTACGCAACCGGCCAGGGCGCCGATTCCCGCGCTCAGCATAAAGGAGAGCGTGACCATGTTGCGGGCATTGATGCCGCAGAGCAGTGCCGCGGTCCTGTTGGCGGAGCAGGCGCGCATCTCACGACCAATGGGCGTGCTCTTGAAGAACAGGTTCAACCCGGCCACCATGACTGCGCTGGCAAGAATCACCCAGACAACCTGGGGTGAAATGTGGACGCTGCCAATGGAAAAGGTGGTGATCTCGTTGCCGTAGAAATAGGGCAGACTGCGAATGGATTCACCCCAGATATGCAGTGCCACCTCCTTCAGCAGAATCGAAATACCAATGGTGATGATGATCATCCGCATCACCGAGGGGCTCTGCAGCCAGCGGATGAACAGAATCTCAATGGCAGCGCCGATGAGCATGGTCAAGGCAACTGCGCTGGCAATGGCCAAAGGCAACGGCATAAAATGAAGCAGCGAGATCGAGATCATACCGCCGAGCATGACAAATTCGCCCTGGGCGAAATTGATGATGCCGGTGGCGTTGTAGATGATATTGAACCCGATGGCGACAACGGCGTAGATGGAGCCGTAGGTGATGCCGGCAAAGAGGTATTGGAAAAAAAGGTCCGGACTCATGAACAGTGACTGGATCGTAAAAGTCTACAGAGCAGCTTGGAGCTTCCAAGACGCTCTAGAAAATGTCCATCCTCTACAGGCACCAAAGATGCCGGGAGTGGACATAAGGCCTTAAAAAGCAGACCGGCGGGGAGCACCCCGCCGGTCTGCAACTCTATCGGCTCCGCTTATTTCCCCTGGTAGAGGATGAACGCACCGTCTTTGACCGTCATCATGGCAAAGGAATCGATGGTGAGCCCGTTGTGATCTGCAGGAGAAAAGGAAAACATACCACCAACACCGGCAAAATTTTCTAACCCTTCCACAGCGTCACGTACCTTGGCGCGGTCGTTCCCACCTTTTTTGATCGCTTCCACGACCATGTTCATGGCATCGTAGGCATAGCCGCCAAAGGCAGAGGCATCTTCTTTGTATTTGGTCTCGTAATCGCTTTTGTACTGGACCAGACGCGCCTTCTGCGGGTTGCTCTCTTCGAGCTGATCAACCACCAAAAGACGACCACAGGGAAAGATGATCCCCTCGGCTGCCACACCGGCGGCCTGGGCATATTTGATGTTGCCAAAACCGTGGGACTGGAACAGGGGAACCTCCCATCCGACCTGACGCATATTTTTGGCAATAATGGCCTGGGCCGGAACCACGGACCAGTTGATGACCGCCTGGATGGAAACATCGGATTTAAGCTTTGCCACCAGGGCGCTCAAATCAGTGGCCTTGCTATCATAGGTCTCAGAAATCGCAACCTTGACCCCATAGGTAGGAGCCATTTTTTCCAATTGCGCCTTCCCGGCCTTGCCAAAACCATCATTGCCCGCGGTAATGGCTATGGTGGTAATGCCCAACCGCTGCATCTCCTCAAAGATCATCTGGGCGGCAAAGGAATCTTTCTGGGGTGTCTTGAACACATGTTTGGCTACAGGGTTGACAATGACCTCGGCTGCGGCACAGGAGATAAGGGTGGTCTTGCCTGCTTCGGCAATTTTCTTCACAGCCATGGATTCACCCGAGGTGGACGGCCCGATGATGGCAACAACTTTGTCTTCTTCGATCAACTGTTTGGCAAAGGAGACCGCTTTTTCCGAGTGTCCCGCCGTGTCTTTGACGATAAGTTCAATGGTATCTCCGTTGATACCACCGGCCTTGTTGATCTCGTCCACAATCATCTGCGCGCTTCTGGCCTCTGGGCCACCAAGAAAGGAGGCCGGTCCGGTCACGGCAAAGATTGCACCGACCTTGACGGTACCGGCCCATGCCGGTGCCAGCATGGTGGACAAAGCCAGGCAACAGGCTGCTCCTCCAAGAGCCAAACATTTGATACTACGTTTCATGGTTCCCCCCATTTTGTGTGTAGTAATTTTGATTGAAGAAGAAGCCTTGCCGCAGCAGAGAGCAGCAGCAAGGCCTCGTTTACAGCCTGCAGTTCTTTATCAAGAGTAGAAAAATGAACTCAAGCTCTCGTTAAATGGAGCAGATCTGCTCTCCATTGAGCAGCGTAAACCCGCTTTGCTGCATAACCGCAATGGCCTTGTCCATGTCATCAAAACGAAAGATGAGCACGGCATTGTCACTGCTTTTATTGACAAAGGCATACATATACTCGACGTTGAGTTCGGCCTCATGGGCAACCTTGAGCACGCTGGCCAGGCCACCGGTTTGATCCGGCACCTCAACCGCGATAACGTTGGTCTTGCCCACGGTGAAACCACCTGCACGCAGGGATTCCTTGGCCAGGTCAACCTTATCGACAATTAAACGTAAAATACCGAAATCAGCCGTATCGGCGACGGAAAGCGCGCGAATATTAATGCCCTTTTCCGCAAGGATACGAGTGATTTCAGCCAGACGTCCTGATTTATTTTCTAAAAAAACCGCAATCTGTTCTACACGCATGCAATCCTCCAATATCTTAGGTGGAAATTCCGGTCAAATTTTGCGGCGATCAATAATTCGCTGCGCCTTTCCCTCGGAACGCTGAATGGAGCGCGGCTCCACCAGCTTGACCTTGGTGGTGACACCGAGCATATCCTTGATCTCTCCCTGAATCTTTTTGGACAGATTTTCAAGGACACGAATTTCATCGGAGAAGACCTGCTCGCTGACCTCAACCAGAACCGACATTACATCCAGGTTGCCTTCGCGGGTCACCTCGATCTGGTAATGCGGCTCAACCCCTTCAATCCCGACGAGAACATGCTCAACCTGTGACGGGAAGACGTTGACCCCGCGGATGATGAGCATGTCATCGGTACGACCGGTGACCTTCTCCATACGAATCAGGGTCCGACCACAACCACAGGGCTCAAGGAAGAGGCGGGAGATATCCTTGGTCCGGTAACGGATCAGCGGGAAGGCCTCCTTGGTGAGGGTGGTAAAGACCAGCTCTCCGGTCTCCCCGTACGGCAGCACTTCCAGGGTATCGGGGTCGATGATCTCGGGCAGGAAATTGTCCTCAAGAATATGCATGCCTTTCTCGGAATGGGTACATTCCATGGACACGCCAGGCCCGATAACCTCGGAAAGGCCATAAATATCCAGGGCTTTGAGACCAAGTTTTCTCTCAACCTCTTCGCGCATGTTCTCACTCCAGGCCTCGGCACCGAAAATGCCCACCCGCAGTTTCAACTCCTCGGGGTCGACGCCGACATCGGCAATGGCATCAGCGAGGTTCAAGGCGTAGGAGGGGGTAGAGAGCAGGACGGTTGAACCAAAATCGCGCATGATCGAAATTTGGCGTTTGGAATTACCGCCGGAGACAGGAATAACTGTCGCCCCCAGAGCCTCAATGCCGTAATGCGCACCAAGCCCGCCAGTGAAGAGCCCGTAGCCATAGGCGTTGTGCACCATATCGCCCCGGGTCACCCCTGCCATGGTCAGACAACGCTTTATGACGGATGCCCAGAGGTTGATATCCGCCTGGGTATAGCCGACAACCGCCGGTTTTCCGGTGGTTCCCGAGGTAGCATGGATACGGATAACATCATCCATGGGCGTGGCGAAGAGCCCAAAGGGATAGTTTTCCCGCAGATCATCCTTGGTGGTAAAAGGCAGTTTGCTCAGATCCTTGAGCGACTGAATATCACCGGGTTTCACTCCAGCCTGATCCATTTTTTTCTTGTACGGCAGGACATTGTCGTACATGCGGTGCACCAGGGCCTGCAGTCGTTTGAGCTGAATTGACTCCAGCCCGGCCCGTGGCAACGATTCGATTTCTTCCACCCACATCATTCAATTACCTCTCTATTTTCTGGCCTGCATACACAATCAGGCGTAGACTGCCGCGCGTCCGGCGGAGAATGCTTTTTTATTGACCTCGCGGAACTGCTCCTTGACCGTGGTATCGATCACCTCGATAAAGACATTGGGATCGACCGCCAGGAAGTTGGACATCGCCCCGACCATGGCCACATTGGCGGTACGCAGCTCACCCACGGATTCAGCCACGGCAAAAGCATCGATGGCAACCACGTTGATCTGGCGGGATTTGAGCTCATCCAGAATATTTTCCGGATACTTGGCCTTGCCCAGAGCAACCGCAGGCGGCAGTATTTTCTGGGTGTTCACCACCACGGCGCTGTCTTTATGCAGGTAGGGCAGATAGCGCACCGCCTCCAGGATCTCAAAGGCGACCAGAATATCGGCGCTGCCCGGTTCGATCAGGGGCGAGTAGACCTTCTGGCCGTAGCGCAGGTGGGCTTCAACCGAGCCACCACGTTGGGCCATACCGTGGACCTCGCTTTTTTTGCAGTCGTACCCGGCTGCCAACTGGGCATGGGCGGTCAACTCGCTGGCCAGCAGGATGCCCTGCCCGCCCACACCGGAAAAGAGAATATTGCCGCTCTGTTTCATTACTTCGCCTCCTTTCTGGTGATCGCATCGAACTTGCACACCGACGCACACTGGCCGCAGCCGTTACACTGCACCTCGGTAATCTGGGCAACGCCTTTTTGTTTTTCACGGTAGCCGCGCGCCACCGCCTCTTCTGGGGTGAGCGGTGTCCAGCTGATAGCCGGGCAGCCCATCTGCACACACTGGGTGCAACCGGTACAGTTATCCAGATTGGTGGAGTAGACAGGTTTCTTGCGTTTCACCTCTTCAGGCAGCAGCACACAGGGAGCCCGACTGATGATCACCGAGGGCTCGGCAACGGCGATCTCTTCCTTGAGCACCTTGCGAGTAGCCTCGACATCGTGGGGATTGACCACTGTAACGCGTTTGACGCCCACAGCCTGGCAAAGCATCTCCAAGTTGAGTGCCGGTGCGGCCTCACCACGAATATTATGACCAGAGGCCGGGTTATCCTGGTGACCGGTCATGGCGGTGGTGCGGTTATCAAGAATGATCACCGTCGCATAGGAATTATTATAAACCAGGTTCAAAAGACCGGTGATGCCCGAATGCATAAAGGTGGAATCGCCCAAAACGGCGACGACCTTGCCCTCGCCCTCTTTGCCCATTGCCTTGGAAAGACCATGGGCCATGGTGATGGAAGCCCCCATACAGACACAGGCATCCATGGCGGAAAGCGGCGGCAGAAATCCCAGGGTATAACAGCCGATATCACCGGAGATGAAGACATCTTTTATTTTGGAGAGGCCAAAGAAAAGGCCGCGATGGGGACAACCGGCACACATGTTCGGTGGCCGCATGGGCAACTCGATTGGCTCAAAGAGTTCGCCGATGGAATCCGGCTCGATGGCCTTGCGCACAATAAAAGAGTTCAGCTCGCCCTGATTGGGGATCAAATCCTTACCGCGACAGGCAATGCCCATGGCTTTGAGATGGGTTTCGATGAAGGGATCGAGTTCCTCGACCACGATCAGCTCATCAAGGTTGGCTGCAAAGTCGCGGATCATCTGCTCCGGAAGCGGCCAGACCATGCCTAGCTTCAGCACCGGGGCGTCTGGGAAGGCTTCTTTGACGTAGTTGTAAGGGACACCGGAGGTGATAAAGCCGCGCTTGCCGCTTCCAGGTTCAATCCGGTTTTCGGGGAGGGTCTCCGCCAGCTCGCGAGCCGCCTGCATCCGTTTTTCCACGGCCACGCGACGAACGCGGGCGTTCCCGGGGAGCATAACCATTTTGGCCGGAGCTTTTTCCAGCGATGGTTCAGGCAGCTCAAGTTTCGTGCCCTTTTCCACCACGCCCTTTACATGGGCGATACGGGTGGTGATACGCATCATCACCGGGGTATCGAGTTCTTCACTGAGCCGGTAAGCGGTGGCCATCATCTCTTTGGCCTCAGCCGGGTCAGAAGGCTCCATCAGGGGCAACTTGGCGGCATAGGCGTAGTTGCGGTTATCCTGCTCGTTCTGGGAGCTATGCATCTGGGGATCATCTGCATTAAGCACCACCAGACCACCACGAACGCCGGTATAGGCCGCAGTAAACAACGGGTCTGCTGCCACGTTGAGGCCGACATGTTTCATGGTCGCCAGGGCTCGGGCACCGGCAAAAGACGCACCGATGGCAACCTCAAGTCCTACCTTCTCGTTGGGCGCCCACTCGGTATACACGCCCTCATAACGGGAGAGATTCCCCATGACCTCGGTCGACGGTGTTCCCGGATAGCCGGAAGCCACCCGCACACCTGCTTCCCAGGCACCCAAGGCGATCGCCTCGTTACCGGAAAGCCACATCTTGTTCTCCTTGTCAAACCCCACGTCATTCCTCCTCTGCACGCCCTTGCACGGGCGGGTCGAAATGCTGTTGTCACAATGCGGTGAGGGCAAGTGGACCGGGACGGACAGACAGAGTCCTCCCAGTGGATCGCTCGCGTCACCCTATTGATGTGTTTTCAAGGCATCCTCGAAAACGATTAAAATCAGATATGATTATTTTTCAGGCCCCATCCTTACCTTGAATCAAGCCTCAAAGGCAAGTGCTTTTTCCCCTGCTTTTCCCTTAGATCCTTGTCTTCCAAAGGTATGCGGCTTTGCTCATTCAATGTTTTTCCGGAGCGGCTTGTGCTGCTTGTTGTAAAGACAGAGTCCAGGTTGCCTGGTGTTGATCCAGGTTAACTGTCGCCAACACCAGCGGGCTCGATTCCATCAACTTAAATAGTGCTTGGTTGATCCGGGTCAGGGAAATATTTCTGGTACTGGACAAGATACCTCCAAGCCAGTGCAGTGTCGGTCGAATTTTGGGAGCCATTTTCTGCGGATAGACCAACAGGGCGCTGCTGTTGGCACTGCTCAGACGCATGCTCAACTCTTCTCCCAGTTGGGTCGCAACATCAGAGTTGAGCCCAGGAGGCTGCCGTGCTGCCTGCAGCCGCGAAACCATTCCGGCCTTACTGGTGGAAAGAAGAAGCAGGGAGTCGATCAAGGCCAGGGCTGGCTGAGCATCCTTGTCGGCAAGCAGTGGCCAGGAGAAGACGGATACCCCATGTATCTGCTCCTGCTGCTCATGGATAAGCTCATTTGTCTTCATGGCCTGACGCAGTCCCTTCACCATATTCACTGCCGCGGCTTTATCCCGCAGGGAGGCAAAAAAACTCATCTTGGGGGCGGGAAAAAGAGCCGCACGCACCATATCATCCAGGATAAATCCATATTGGGGGCCGAGTGCCCGATGCAGGGTGGCGAGATCAAAACCGAACTGTGCACGCAGGCGGGCGTCCACCTGCTCAGGATCCAGGTTGTTCGTGTGGAGAATATGCTCTATCAACTCCGGCCTGAGCGAAGATGACCATCCATAGGCAAGGGTGGAGTTTTCCAGCAGCCTCAGGCTCTGGTTGGGAGAAGAGGCCGAATCAACCGCGCTTTGCAACAGGGGATGCAGTTTTTGGTACTCGTAGGTCGCTTGCGCACCAGTTTCCAGGGAATGTTTGTCCGCGTAGCTCAGGAGGGAAAAATCACGCACCCCCGCAAGCAACGGGGCAGAAGGGACGAGCGCGGGAATGTTTTGCATAAACGCGCGTAAATGCACGGGATTGACAAAAACACGCAAAAAGGACTGCTCCTGGGCAACTCTGTGCCAGAGGCCAAGGACGCGAATAAAGGGTGATGACTGTGCAAGAGGGCGGCCTTCTTTGTCGGCAGCCAGGAGGCAGCGTTTAATTGTATCCGGGTTATAGGCCAAGAAAAGCATCTTCCCCTCGGTGTACCCATAGAGAACCTGGCCCGGTTCAAATTCCACCCGCACCAACTCGAGCCCATCGACCTCCTCACGGCTTAGCCCCTCTGTCTTGACAATGCGACTAAAAAGATCCAAAGCACCGGCCACAGTGGTACGGGCAAGGACGACCAGAGATTGGCGAAACACGGGCACGAATGCGGAGGGACTACCCTGGTCGGATGGAGGCACCAGGGCCAGCGTGAGATCATGGCCAAAGACCGCCCGAATGGAGGGGGTGGAAAACACTGCGGCCGCTGTATTAGCCATGCGATCGTATTCTTGCTGGTCCTGCCTGCTTCCTCCCAGATCCTTAATGACCGCATGCATGTTTTCCTTGGAAAAAAAATGGCCAAGGGGTGTATCTGGAAAGGCCGCACTCATCCGGGCGAGGTGAAGCAGGTTGACCGTTGCCACGGTCGTGTCCGGAAGATACCGGGCATACTCATTGTCTACTACCTGAGCGAACCAACTCAAATACACGCCAGCGACGACAAAGACGGCGACAAGCACCAGCATCAACCATTTTCTTCGAATGATTATTAGTTTCTGCATAATTGTCCGTGCCTTCTCCGGTTTATGGTTCATCAGTTTTCGGAAGCGGCCAATTCCTCTTCGATTGCTTCAATGGCTTGCTGCGCCTCTTCCCACCGCTGGTAGGCCCGCTCCAGATGGCGCTCCACCTGGGCGTACTCTTTGGAGGTCGCGCTCCACTGCTCCTGATCGTTGTACAGCTCCGGATCGGCCATCAGAGCTTCAAGCTCTGCTTTGCGGCCTTCATGCTTTTCAATCTCCTGCTCGGCCTGATCGCTCTTTTTCTTCCAGGGGCCAATCTTTTTGTTAAGAAGCTGACGTTCTTGAGCGCGGCGCTTGCGCTCGGCTTTTTTATCCACAGAGCCCGGATTTGCAGAAACTTCCTCTTTACCGGGACCGGTCTTTTTGGCCGCAACCGCCTGCTCGGCCTTTCCCGCCTCCATCTTTTTGCGCCACTCCAGGTAATCATCCACATTCCCTTCATGGATGGTTGCCTTGCCGTCTCTGATCTCAAGGACCTTGTTGACAAAGGAGTTCACGAAAAAACGGTTATGGGAGACCACGACAATGGTCCCCTCGTACTGGGCCATGGCCTCCTGCAAAATCTCCTGGGAGCTCATGTCCAGGTGGTTGGTGGGCTCATCCAACAACAGCATATTGGCCGGGCGCACCAGCATCTTGGCCAGGGCCACACGGGATTTCTCGCCACCGGAAAGAACCCGCACCTGCTTTTCCACCTCATCGCCGGTAAAGAGGAAGGCCCCCAGAAGCGAGCGGACCTGGGTAATACTCATGTCGGTTGCCGTATGATAGACCGTGTCGACAATGCTCAATTCACCGGGCAACTCTTGGGCCTGGTGCTGACCAAAGTAGGAGAGGATCACATTATGACCGGGTTTGATCTCCCCCTCGGCTGGCTCCAGTCCGGCGATAATCTTCATCAGGGTCGTTTTACCGGCACCATTGACACCAACCACCGCCAGCTTATCACCTCGCTGCAGATCGAGTTTGACCCCGTCAAAGACTTTGACTCCATTAAAACTCTTGCAGACATTGTCGAGCTTAAGCACGTCGCGCCCGGAAGGTGCGGCAGGGGGAAAGGAAAAATGGATAGAACGATCGGTTTCCGAAAGCTCGATCCGCTCCATCTTTTCCAACTGTTTCACCCGGCTCTGCACCTGCTTGGCCTTGGTGGATTTCGCGCGAAAACGGGTAATAAAGCGCTCACTCTGCCGAATCTGGGCTTGTTGATTTTCGTAGGCAGCCCGCTCAAGCTCCAGGCGCTGTTCCTTTTCCACCAGGTAATGGGAGTAGTTACCGCGAAAGACGGACAACTTGCCCAAACTCAACTCCCAGGTTGTGGAAGTGATCCGGTCCAGAAAGGAGCGGTCATGGGAAATGATCACCATGGATCCCTGGTAACTTAAAAGAAAATCCTCCAGCCAGGTGAGCGAGTCTAGATCCAGATGGTTGGTGGGCTCATCCAACAGGAGCAACGAGGGACGCTTGAGCAGCAGCTTGGCAAGTAGCAGACGCATAATCCAGCCACCGGAAAAACTCTTGACCTCCTTTTCCAGGTCCTCGGATGAAAAACCCAGACCAAAAAGTACCTGCTCCACCTGAGGGCGAATGCGAAAGACATCGCTGCCCTCCAACTGATGCTGCAACTCGCCCTGGCGGTTCAAGAGCGATTCGATCTCCGGGCTGTCCGCATCCAGCAGAGCCAGCTCGGCGCTCACCTGATCCAGCTCTTCCTGCTGGGCAAGCACATCGTCAAAGGCGGATTCGGCCTCGGCAAAGAGTGAACGGCTGCCCAACTCAATGCTCACCTCCTGGGGCAGATAGGCCACGGAAAACCAGGAGGCCCGATTGACGATCCCCGGGTCCACCTCCTGCTGGCCGCACATGATTTTCAGAAGCGTGGATTTCCCCGCACCATTGACACCGGCCAGACCGACCTTGTCGCCGGTATGGATCTGCACCGAAACGTTGCGAAAGATATGTTTACTGCCGTATTGCAGGTTGAGATCGTTAATACTGAGCATGAAAATGTTGTCTGTATTTGAGCTGTTGAAATGTTTTTTCGTCCATAATTCCACGTAACCGGTGGGCACAAACTACGTGCCCACCCTACTCCGAGATACAATATACCTCTGAGCCTGTAGGGTGGCGCAAGCGGCTGTTTGCTTGCCCACCGATGAATCCCCCTCTCCAGCAATCTCTTTATTCACCAAAGCAAGGACTGGATGCATCAAGATTCTGCCCGCCCCAATCAGGCGAATAATTCCCCAGGCGAACTTGCCGATGGAAGGTTGAGAAAGGCCAATCCACCACCTGCTTTACCCAACCATGTTTCACAGGGTTGTAATGGATATAATCCATATATATTCTGTAATCTCGGTCGCATGTGATCTGGTGTTCCCAGAAGCGCCGTTGCCAGATGGTTAATTCTCGCGTTTTTTTCCTGGAGGCGTTCATCCAGGCTTCTACATGAAAGAGGTGTTTGCAGCGTTTGGAAAACGTGGATTTTATTCGACTCCAGCGCATTGAAAAATCAGAATCCCCTGGAGGTAACGTCCATATACAATGCAGATGATCAGGAAGCAACACCCAGGCATCAATGACAAAGGGACAGGCCTCTCGAGTCTCCCGTACCACCTTTCCCAGGATGTTTCGCGCTTCAAGAGAGTCAAACAGACGCCTACGTCGATACGTTACTACGGTGAAGAAAAAGGTCCCACCCGTTGCATCTGAACGACGATAATTGGGCATTGTCTATGACCTGGATTGTTTTGCGTTTATGGGGTTAACGGTACACCAGTTACCCCACCTCGACGGTGGGCACAAACTACGTGCCCACCCTACTCTCCCCAGGGAATAAACCAAATGCTGAGCTGGTAGGGTGGCGCAAGCGGCTGTTTGCTTGCCCACCAAAGATCCTCTTACTCCGTCAAGCGGACCGTACCCCGCGGCTGGTCGGGATCGGTCTGCAAGGTAAAACGATTATGCAAGCCGAGTTGGCGCAGTCGCTTTATGTTTGCTGAATGCAGCCCTCGAAATACCGATTGGTCACGCTCGTTTATAACTAGATGTACCGGTTGTCCTGCCGATACAGAGGCTAATAGCCTGCGCGTGGCATGGAACATCAGTCGCGCTTGAACCATCTCCCCAAAGGCCGGGTGATAAGGCCCCGCCACCAGGGATGCTTCAAGCTCCGGCCCCGGTTGCAGGCCCATGCGTACCACCCTGATCCCGTGATCGTCAAACCGTTTTTTCATGAAGGACGCCTGAAGCACTGCCCGATGAAGACTCAAAGGCTGAAATTGTCCCTGGCGATAGATGCTCTCAAGTCTGCTCCCCTGAAGCACCAACACCGGATACAGACGGATCAGATTCGGCCTGAGGGCAATAACCTGGGCAAGGGTACGTCGCAGGGAGGCAAAACTCTGGCCAGGCAGGCCAAGCATCAGTTGAATACCCAACGTAAACTGATAGGATTTGATCAACTCAGCTGCCTTCATGGTCGCCTCTGCGCTATGACCGCGACCGGCCTGCCAGAGTACCAGATCATCCAGGGACTGGACGCCCAGTTCAACAACGCCGACACCAAACTCTTTGAGCAGGGTCAGGCGTTCGCTATCAATATAATCCGGGCGGGTGGAAAGGCGAATCTCCTGTACCCTGCCCTGGCGAAGATAGGGCTGAACCGCTCCCAGAAGCGAACGTTGCCGCTGGAGCGGCAAGCCGGTGAAGCTGCCCCCGTAAAAAGCAACCTGAACCTGACGAGCCCCTGCTCCGCTGCGGTCTAGCCAGGTTTCAACGATCTGCCCTACCCCGGTTGCATCAATTGGGTCTGCGGATTGTCCGCTGATTTGATGTTGATTACAAAAGCTGCAACAGTACGGACAGCCTTCGTGGGGGATAAAGACAGGGATAACCAGCAGCTTTTTTTGCAGAGATCGACCATGGGCTGGGGCCGCAGCCTCTCTCCTGACTGAGGTGCGCAATCAGGCCTCGTTTGACTGGAGGGAATCAAGCGCTGAACGAGCAGCCTGCTGCTCCGCCTCTTTTTTACTGGAGGCCTGACCACTACCAAGGGATTCTCCCCGAAAGTTGACCGAGATGGAAAACAAGCGGGCATGCGCAGGGCCCTCTTCACTGACCAGCACATACTCAGGTCCTTCGTTGTAGCGCTCCTGGAGGAGCTCCTGCAGAGCACTCTTGGCATCGGCCGAGACCAGCCGCTCCTGGTGCTGATCGATATGCGGCTCAAAAAAGCGGCGAACAAAGGTTAAAGCCTCATCATAGCCTCCGTCCAGAAAGAGTGCCCCCACCAGGGCCTCATAGGCGCAGGAGAGGATTGAGGATTTGTCCCGCCCGTTGGAGGCATCTTCCCCCTTTCCAAGCAGAAGATACTTGCCCAGGTCGATTTCGCGGGCACGTTCAGCCAGTCCCTGCTCATTGACCAGAGCAGAACGTATGCGGGTGAGCTTGCCCTCGCGCATTTCCGGAAAGCGAACAAATAAAATATACCCGACCGTCAGGTCTAAAACCGCATCCCCCAAAAACTCCTGGGTTTCATTATGGCGTCCGTCGTCAAGCCGCTCAAAAGCAAAAGAACTATGTACGAGGGAGAGTTGCAGCAGTCGCAGGTCATTGAACTGATATCCGATTTGGACCTGCAACTCGTGCAACCCTTCCTCGTTATCCTGGATCAGGTTAGAAATAGTGGTTCCCATGGGTTTGATTTCCCCTTGTCAAAAAATAAATCTATGGTATAAAGCCGCACATCGAAGGCGACGTAGCCAAGTGGTAAGGCAGTGGTCTGCAAAACCATTATTCAGCGGTTCAAATCCGCTCGTCGCCTCCAGCAAACATGTAAGCGGTCACAAAGCAATGCTTTGTGACCGCTTTTTTGTTGTGTGAAGCCCACAAGTTTACCTGATAGCTCCTTCGGGGTCAAGGTAAGGTGGGATTGGGAATAAAAAAAGGCAGGCCCTTGGGGCCTGCCTTTTGTGTATTTGCTTCTGGAATCAGGTAATCAGCTTCTTTTACGCCGGGCGATTCCTGCTAGACCTGCGATGCCGGTGCCGAGGAGAAGCATTGTGGCTGGTTCGGGAACAGGATTATACTCTCCAACCGCAAGAAAAGTGCTCGTTTCACCCTCCATTGCCTCAAAGTCCCTTAGGTGCCCTACAAAGGTCCATCCATCAGCATTCTCTACAGCTATATCTTCAATAGTAAGCCCAGTAATCAGGATATTAAATTCTAGCGGATTGACAGTTTCATTGATCGCAGTCCCCTTGTATAAAAATTCAAAGGCCCCAAACCCACCATCCGATTTATTGTAGACTATCGTCCAGTTTCCATCAGCACCATTCAGGAGTTCAATGTCATTTGTGGTAACGCTAAGATTTTCATACAAATTGAATAAAAACTTATCCCAGGCCATATTGTTTACATTAGCAAAATAATCCGTATTGGCAGCAATGGATACATTCAAATAATTACTATATTCTGTAATAGTCACCGAACCATACCCTTCCGCCGGATCACCTGACCACGCCCCAAATACATTGCTGTAACCAAATAAAAACTCTTGAGAATCAGCATATGCAGGTACAGTAGACGTTAAAATGAAAATCCCAGAAACCAATATTAGAATAGAGCTTAGCCTTTTCATGCCCCCCTCCCTATGTTTTTTTCACACACCACAATCTTTTACCAGATCCATGCAAAAAACTCTCCATATAAAGTTTATCAATATAAAATTATGAATTTAATAACGTTCGTCTTACTATAAATTCAATTAGTTAACAAAAAATCAACGACCATAAAATTCCAGTTCTCCTGTCCCTCTCACATCATTTTCATCCAAAACCATAAAAGGATTCCTCCCTTTCATTCCTTTTCCAGAACGGTTTCCTGAAATTTGGGCAAAGAATAATTTTGAGGCTCAGAAAAAAAATATCGTCATGCCAAACACAACACTATGTTTTAAAAAGTTTTTTTACCGGATAAGTGTTTCCTTCGAAAAAGCAGCCCCAACCGCTCAAAACCTAATTTTCCGGATTTCTGTTTTTTTTATTTCTCCTCAGATTTTTCCCTTCTCTTCGCAGCAGGAATGCAACCAATCGGAAATCTTTGCAAACCAATGGTACATTGGGGAATGATGCGGCATATTACTCTTTAGCAAAAAACCACATTGAAGGAGAATCACCGACAACGCCAGCAACTTTTTCCAGAAAACCGAATATTTTCGTTTTTTTCTATCAAAAATTCAGCGACTATCGGAATTAGCCACAGGGAGTGCCACACAAAACGAACAGTTTAGAGTGTGAGTGGATACTCATGCTCTGAAATATGGCTGGCCCTTTTGCGGCCAAGGATGCTGGAGTAGAGAGTGAACTGATTGACAGGGAAGAGGGAGGAGCTGAACAGGTTGTTGAGGGCGAGGTACTTGCCGATCTTGCTTTCCGCTGTCTGACGCAAACGGGCAAGGGTGATATGGGGGGAGTATTTCCGTTTTTCCAGCTCGATGCCCTGCTGGCGGAGGTGGGTGGTGATTTTGCGCTGCAGTTGCATCAGCGGTTCGCTTGCTTCAACGCCGGCCCAGACAACACGGGGGGCACCACGAGGAGGGAAGAAACCAACACCTTTGAATCGGAGATCAAAGGAAGGCTGGGCTAGCTCAGCCAGGCTCTCTCGGATATCAAGGAAGGTGGTGCCGTCGACCTCGCCGATGAAGCTGAGGGTGAGATGGAATTGCTCTATAGGGGTCCAACGTGCTTCGGGCAGCCCACAGCAAAGGGTGGCGAGTTGTTCGCAGACTTCCTGGGGAGGATCGATGGCAATGAAGAGGCGCTTGTTCATGGGGGTAGGGAAATCACGAAGGTTAGCGAGTTGATCGTTTTCGACCTGGATGCGTAAACGGTGGGCAGAAACAGCCCTGCCCACCCTTGTACACGAAGTGCTAAGCCGGGCAATGGGGTTTGAAGAAACCGGAGGAAGAGGGACTTTTTTTTGCGGTGTGGCAGCCCACACACGGTGTCATTTCTTTGGGCAAACAAAGAAAAGAGGGGCCCCTCCGGCAGGAGGCCGAGTTAGATGTCAATATCCATCACCATCACTTCCCCACATAGAGAGGGTCGCGGGCATGGCCCGCTCCTACAGCCCTCAAATGTTAGGCAGTTACAGGAGTGGCCTATCACGAGTTACCTTCGAATGGTAAAGGACGCCTCCCCTTACCCCCGCCAATCCATGCCAATATCACAGGCCTTGGCCGAATGGGTCAACGCGCCCACGGAGATAATGTCTACCCCGGTTTCCGCGATGCCACGAACTGTCTCCAAATTCACCCCACCCGAAGCCTCGACCACAGCTCGACCATCAATGAGCTGCACCGCCTCGCGCATAGTAGGCAGGTCCATATTATCCAGCATGATCACTCCCACACCGCAGAGCAGACATTCTTCGACCTGCGTGAGGGTATCGGTCTCAACCTCGACATTGATGGTATGCGGCACCCGTTGCCGTACCCGCCGAACCGCCTCGGTGATGGAACCGCAAGCAGCTATGTGATTATCTTTAATCAGCACACCGTCACTTAATGAATACCGGTGATTATGCCCACCGCTGGATCGCACCGCATATTTCTCCAGCATACGCAATCCGGGGGTAGTTTTGCGGGTATCCACAACTTTGGCCTTGGTATGCTTGACCTGATCGGCAAAGACCGAGGTCAGGGTGGCAATGCCGCAGAGCCTCTGCACCAGGTTGAGCGCCACCCGTTCACCACGCAGCAGCGTCCGGGTTGCCCCCTGAAAATGAAGCATGACCTCGCCCTTTTCCACCCGCATACCATCGGGAATGGCATTGTCACAGACAACATTGCCATCAAGAAGCTGAAACACGCGAGTGGCCACCGTACCCATACCAACCACGGTCATCGGATGGCGGGCCACAAAGCAGGCCTCGGACTGATCTTCTTTGGAAAAGATAGACTCGGTGGTGATGTCGCCGTGCTCGAGGTCTTCGTTTAAAAAGCCACGCAGCAGCGTATCGAGTAAAAAGGTATCCATATCAGCAGCGCAGCTTGCTCAGACGTTCGGTTGATTCTGCATTTTTCCCCAGGCGGGCACGGATTTCAGCCTCTTTATCCCGCTCCTTGGCAACGACTTCGGCAGGAGCGTTGTTGATAAACTTCTCGTTCCCCAGCTTACCAACGATACGGGCCAGCTCCTTATCCAGCTTGCCCTTCTCACGGGCCAGCTTTTCAAGCTCACCCTCCACATCGATCAGCCCCTTGAGCGGCACCACCAGCTCTACATCCTGCACAAGGGCATGTCCGGCATCATCGGGTACAGTCCCTTCAGCAACGATGGAAAAGTTGGACGCGCGAACCATGGCCTGCACCCCTCCGGCGAACTCGGTGAGCAGGTTGCGCTTTGCCTGATCCGGGCAGATGAGCATAGCCTCGATCTTGGCACTGGGATGCACCTCCGCCTCGGTACGGATAGTCCGCAGGCCGGAGATCACGCCCATGAGCAGGTTCATCGACTCTTCAGCCTCTGCATCATTCCAGGCAGCATTCTCCTCGGGAAAGGCTTCCAGCATGATGGTCGAACGGGTTCCCGGCAGCTGACTCCAAATTTCTTCGGTCACAAAGGGGGTGATCGGGTGCATCAGTTTCAGGACCTGCTCAAGCACGGTCAGCAGCACGGCCTTGGCCTGATCGCGGGCCGTGGCATCATCACTGAAGAGATCCGCCTTGATCCACTCCAGATACCAGTCACAGAACTCGTGCCAGACAAACTGATAGGAGGCGGAGGCGACCTCATTGAAGTTGTAGCCATCGAGTGCCGCCCGTACATCCTTGATGGTGGCGTTGATGCGGCTCAAAATCCAACGGTGGGCGAGCCCCAGCTTAGCAGGCTCTTTGGCCAGCTCAACAATAGAGGGCTCAACATCCTTAAGGTGCATCTGGGCAAAACGGGCCGCATTCCACAGCTTGTTGATAAAGCGTCGATAGCCGTCCACCCGCTCCTCATCCATGCGGATCTCACGTCCCTGTGCAGCAAAGGCGGTCAAGGTGAAGCGGAAGGCATCGGTACCGTACTGCTCTATCATCACCAGCGGATCGATGACGTTGCCGGTCGATTTGGACATCTTTTTACCGTGCTTATCCCGCACCAGCGCGTGGAGATAGACATCATGAAAGGGAACCTCATCCATGAAATGGAGGCCCATCATCATCATGCGCGCGACCCAGAAGAAGAGAATGTCAAAACTGGTGATCAGCACCGAGGTGGGGTAGAAGGTCGCCAGTTCCTTAGTTTGGTCCGGCCACCCCAGAGTCGAAAAGGGCCAGAGCGCTGAACTGAACCAGGTATCGAGCACATCGGTTTCCTGGGTGAGTTCAGAGGCCCCACACTTGGGACAGGTGGCGGGATCGTCCACCTCGACAATCACCTCGCCGCAGCTTGCACAGGTCCAGGCGGGGATTCGATGGCCCCACCAGATCTGGCGGGAGATACACCAGTCGCGAATATTCTCCATCCAGGAATAAAAGGTGCGGTACCAGGTGTTGGGGTAGAGATTGACCCGCCCTTCCTGAACAGCGGCCACGGCCTTATCGGCCAGCGGACGCACAGAAACAAACCACTGCTTGGAGGTGGTGGGCTCGACCACGGTGGCACAGCGGTAACATTTACCCACCGCGTGCTGGTAGTCCTCGATTTTATCGAGAAAGCCCTGCTCTTCCAGGTCTTTGACGATCTGTTTACGGCAGACAAATCGATCCAGGCCAGCGTACTTGCCTGCCTCCGCGTTCATCACACCCTTATCATCCATAACCTTGAGCCGTGGCAGGTCATGGCGCAGACCGATCTCATAGTCGTCACGATCATGTGCCGGGGTGACCTTAAGGGCACCGGTACCGAACTCGCGCTGAACATGGTGATCAAAAACCACGGGGATGGTGCGCTCTGTCAGGGGTAGGTTGATACCGATTTCCTTCAAATGCTGGTAGCGCTCGTCCTCGGGATGAACCGCAACCGCGGTATCGCCAAGCATGGTCTCAGGACGGGTGGTGGCCACCACCACATAGCCGGAACCATCGGCGTAGGGATAGCGAATGTGATAGAGCTTGCCGTCGGTGGGATCATGCTCGACCTCGTCATCGGCCAGAGCGGTATGACAACGCGGACACCAGTTGACGATATAGTCGCCTTTATAGATGAGCCCCTCTTTATAAAGACGAACAAAGACCTCACGCACCGCCTTGGACAGCCCCTCGTCCATGGTGAACCGCTCACGGTCCCAATCGCAGGAGGCTCCCATGCGTTTAAGCTGATTGATGATGGTGCCGCCCTTCTCTTCCCGCCAACTCCAGACACGCTCGATGAACTTCTCGCGACCGAGGTCATGCCGGGTGAGCTTCTCGGAGGCCAGCTGGCGCTCGACCACGTTCTGGGTGGCGATACCCGCATGGTCGGTTCCGGGCACCCAGAGGGTGTTATCCCCCTTCATGCGGTGATAGCGAACCAGCAGATCCTGCAGGGTGTTATTCAGGGCATGACCGATATGGAGCACACCGGTGACATTGGGCGGCGGAATCACGATGGAAAAGGAATCCTTGCCCTCTTCCATTTGGGCACTGAAGGTTTTTTCTTCCAGCCAGTGGGTATACCAACGCTGCTCGACCTCATTAAACTCATAGGCCTTGGGCAGATCGTATTTCTCAGGACGTTTGCTCTCAGTCTCGTTCATAGGGATTGTTCAAGTGCCGCTTCAAGCGGAGAAATTGTAATTGTTTAAAAAAAAAGAATAATGTTATCCAGCCCATGAGCGTTCAGCAGTGCGTCAGTTTCATTGCCTGGGACAGGCCGATTACAGTACCCTGTATCGGTTTGTTCCAGGTAATGAAAATGGCGTGCTGATGAATGTTCACAGTATACAAGGTTAGAGCATACTCCATGGCTTCGGCATAAATATCTGTGAATACAATGCCATAGCATAACGATCCGTCATTCCGGCGATAAAATCACAGACCTGGCGGTGCCGCTTCTGCTCCTCTTCCACCGACTGGGAGGGTTCCCGGCAAAGGCAACAGGTCGTGATCCCTTTTTCAGGAAACTCATGCTCCAGGAAAAAACCATAGAGATCACGAATGACACGCTGAGCCTTTTCAAATTCTCGGTGCACTCGGCAGTTGCGGTAGACATGATCATACAAAAAGCCTCGCAACTCGGTGATGGTCTCGTTCATTTGCGCACTGAGGTGCAGACGACCATCATCCCGTTCCAGGGTCGTTTTCACCAGATCCACAACCATACTGTTGATCCGCTGGGAAGCGCGATCGCCCAAAACAGCTCGCAGGTGCTCGGGCAAATCCGTGCTTTCCAGCATGTCGGCACGCAGGGCATCGTCCATGTCGTGGTTGACATAGGCCATAATGTCTGCCACCCGCACCAACTGCCCCTCCAGGGTAGCTGCCAGCTCGGTGGTATCATCCGGGAGGATCTCACCGTAGCCCTTGGAATGCTTGAGAATGCCGTTGCGCACTTCCCAGCTCAGATTGAGCCCCTGACCGTCATGCTCAAGAAAATCAACAATACGCAGACTCTGGCGATAATGCTTAAACCCCTTGGGATGCAGCAGATTCAGACTGTATTCACCCGCATGACCAAAGGGGGTATGCCCCAGATCATGGCCCAGAGCAATGGCCTCGGTAAGGTATTCGTTCAGCCGCAGGCAGGCCGCCATGGTTCGGGCGATCTGCGAGACCTCCAGCACATGGGTCAGACGGGTACGGTAATGGTCCCCGGCCGGTGCAAGAAAAACCTGGGTCTTATGCTTAAGCCGGCGAAAGGTCTTGGAGTGGATGATACGGTCACGATCCCGCTGAAACACCGTGCGCAAACAGCAGGGATCCTGCTCACCGAACAGCCGCCCTCTTGAACGACTGCTGAGACAAGCATGGGGCGAGAGGGTTTTGCGTTCCTGTTCCTCGAGCTGCTCCCTGATTGTCTCCATCATTACACCACCTACAACCTATCAGGGCTGCCAGAGCAGATAGGCCTTGATAAACGGATCCAGGCGACCATCAAGCACCGCATCCACATTCCCCTCTTCCGTGTTGGTGCGATGGTCTTTGATCAGGCGATAGGGCTGAAGCACATAGGAGCGAATCTGGCTGCCCCAGGCGATTTCTTTTTTATCCCCCTGGAGATTTTCCTGACTCTTGAGTTTTTCTTCCTGCTCCCGTTCATAAAGCTGAGCCACGAGCATCTTCATGGCCATATCTTTATTGCGATGCTGACTGCGCTCATTCTGACACTGCACCACGATCCCGGTGGGAAAATGGGTGATACGGATGGCCGAGTCGGTCTTGTTGACGTGCTGCCCACCCGCGCCGCTGGCACGGTAGGTATCGATGCGGATATCCTTATCATTGATTTCCACATCCACATCGTCATCCAGCTCCGGCATGACCATGACCGAGGCAAAAGAGGTATGCCGACGCCCACTGGCATCAAAGGGCGAAATCCGCACCAGCCGGTGAATTCCAACTTCCGAGCGGAGATAGCCGTAGGCATACTTGCCTTTCAGGAGGATCGTCACACTTTTGGTTCCAGCCTCGTCACCTGGTAAGAGGTCAAGGATATCGGTGGAAAAGCCTTTAAGCTCCCCCCAGCGCAGGTACATCCGGGTAAGGATACTGACCCAGTCCTGAGCCTCGGTTCCGCCAGCACCGGCATGGATGGTAAGGATGGCGTTATTCGTGTCATGCTCCCCACTGAACATGCACTCGAGCTCAACCAGGTCGACCCGGTTATTGAGGTCATCCAACCCGGAGACCACCTCTTGGCAGGTTTCCTCGTCGCCCTCTTCCTTGGCCATATCAAGAAGCATTTCGGCATCTTCGATCTCACCGAAATTCTTCTCCCAGACACCAACTAGGTCCTGCAGCTGTCCAAGCTGCCGTTGTACCTTCTTGGCCTCTCCCTGATCGTTCCAGAAATCGGGACTCAGGGTCTGTCTTTCCAGTATTTCTATCTGTTCACGCTTGCCATCTAAGTCAAAGATGCTCCTTCAGGACAAGCATTTTGTCCCGGAGACGCGTGAGCATCTGTCGTGCTTCTGTGGAATCAGTTGTATCCACCATGGTTACCTCGTACAAAAAACAAAAAAGAAACGAGCACGCCTGTGGCGCCTCGCTGTTGTCCACTGTATTGGTTCAACCTCAAACCGTTTAGCGGCTGAGGTGCAATATCCTTGGCGTGGATGGAGCTTCGCCTAAAAAAGGGTTTCATACTAAACAGATTCGCACCAAGACTCAAGAGAGAAAGGCAGGAAACGGGTGAAAAACCATGCGTTCGCTGGTTGTTGGAACGCCCTTACCTTTCTTGACGTCCGCGCAGGACGACTAAAAAGGCCAGAGCCAGAGCGCAGGCAGAGCCAAAGCGAAATCCCTGACGATTAAACACCGTGACAATATCCACCATGGGAACTCGAGCCACACGGGCATCTTCTTTGAAAATTTCGGTTTGATTGATCACACGCCCCAAAGGATCGATAAAACCGCTGATTCCGGTATTGGCAGAGCGGATCAGGCTGCGCTTATTTTCCACCGCTCGAAAGACAGCCATGGCCAGGGATTGATAGGGCGCGCTGGAGCGACCATACCAGGCATCGTTGGTGATATTAACCAGGAGATTGGCACCCGCCAGCACGCTTGCATGGGCAATCTCTGGAAAGATGGACTCGTAGCAGATCAGAATGCCAAGATGCATCGCCCCGAGCTGCAACGGTTTTTTATCGGTTCCGGCGGTAAAGTTCCCAGCGGTCTCCACCAGTGGCTCAAGAAAAGGCAGATATTTCCTGAAAGGCACATATTCACCAAAGGGGACCAGATGTTGCTTGGCATGCGAGCCATGGAGTTTCCCATCCGGACCAAGCAGGAGCGCCCCATTGTAATACTGTATTTGCGGCCCCCCAGCCGTATCGGGCTTGAGCGTGTAAAGCGGGGCCCCTGTAAGCAGCCAGAGGTTGTTTTGGCTGGCAAAATCGGCCACCTTGAACATCAGGGGATCATCCTGCGGGTAAAAAGGCAAAGCGGTTTCCGGCCAGACGACAAGCTCAGTATTGTTCTCTCCAGTAGCCTGCCGGGAGCGATCGATATAGGTGTCGACAGTCGAGGCCTTTCGCCTGGGCGACCACTTCAGCGCCTGATCGATATTCCCCTGGACCACAGCTACCTGTGCCTGCAAAGACCGATTGGCTATGGTGCGCACCACCTGGTAACGCACCGTGGAGTAGCCCCCGACAAAAACAAGGAAGGCCATGGCTGCGATCAAGAGCCGACGCTCCAGGTTTACCCCCCAGCGCACGGTCCGTCGTTGCCGGTCAATCAGAGCAACCAGCAGGGTGTTGCATAACACCAGGACAAAGGAGATGAGATGATGCCCCCCTATATCAGCCGCCTGAATCAGCTGAGGCTGAGAAAAGAGGCCATATCCCAGATCCATCCAGGGAAAACCGCTGAACGCGACGCCCTTGATATATTCCAGCCCAACCCAGATCACCGGCGCCACCCAGACTAAGGGGGCTATGGATCGCTCCCGATGCCAGGAGCGCCCCGCCACCCGGGATAGCAACCAGCAAAAAAATGCAGGATAGAGTGCCATGTACAAGGAGAGTAGCAGGAGAGCAGGCAGAGATATCCACAGGGGTAAACCACCATAGCGCCCCAGGACAATAAGAATCCAGTACATCAGCGCCAGATGGTAAGACACGCCAAAAACAAGACCGGCAAGCGCACTGCGCCCCGGCCGGGCAAACAGCGCCACCCACAAAAGCGGCACCAGGGCGACAAAAAGCAGAGGCCACCACCCGATCTTGCCCGGCATAGCCAGGGCAAGCAGAAGGGCTGAGGCGAGACTGGCGGGGATCAGGGTAAGAAGAGAATCAGGATTGCGGCGCGGTTTCATCATTGCGGACAATGCGGATACTCTTGATTCGGCGCGGATCGGCTCCGAGCACCTTGAACGAGAGGCCACTTTCCTGCACCAGGGTACCGGAGCCAGGCACCTTTCCTAAGCGGTGAATAATAAACCCGCCCACAGACTCGTACGGTCCCTCGGGCAGACTCACCTGAAAGTGGTTTTCAACCTCTTCGACATCGATCTTGGCATCAACAATGACCGTACGCTCATCGACTATACGCAGCTCACTGGCCTCGTCGTCGTGTTCGTCATCGATCTCGCCAACGATTTCCTCAATAACATCTTCCAGCGTCACCAGACCGCGCACACTGCCAAACTCATCAACCACGATGACCATGTGCATTTTCTTGAGCTGAAACTCACGCAACAACTCGGTAATGGGCTTGGATTCGGGAATAAAGACAGCAGGATTCAGCGCCTGCTTCAGATCAATCTCGGTTTCAGAATCCTGCACACAAATGCGCAAGAGATCCTTGGCATGGAGAATACCAACGATTTGATCAAAGGTTTCTTCATAGATGGGAATACGGGTATAGCCTTCCTCGCTGATCAAACGGACAAGCTCAGGAATCGAGGAATGCAGATCGGCGCAAACCATCTCCGCCGACGGAGTCATGATTTCAGAAGCGATGGTCTCCCGAAAATCAAATATGGAATTGATTAACTGCTCTTCGTGAACAGAGATCAAGCCCTGTTCTTCGCCCTCTTCCAGGAGTTCCTGAATTTCGAGCTCAAGTGCCTCTGTGGTATCAGGGCCGCCACGAAAACCTAAAGCAGATTTAAATTTGTGAAAAAACGTCTTACCAGGGGGCTCCTCATCTGACGGGACCAATCCTGTCGACGAGGGATCAACTTTTTCCATGTACTGTACACATCTCCTTACGTGAACAAGAGGGAACTGCATGCATCGCCATCCTCGTAGTATCGAGGACATTGACGATCATATTCTTATTTACAGGAATATATTATTTTATACACCCTCAAAAAAGATTAGTCTGAAATTAGGCTCATAACGGCCAAAGTCAAGGACTATTCCACCCTCCACTCAGGCTATTTTTCTCCGCATTTCATTCTGTGACTGGTGCGAGAAAGCGCAGATCATATTTCACAAGACTTTTTCTTGACGCCAACCTGAAGACATGATAAAAGAAGCGTTTATGTTGCCGTCTCGGCTTCAATCTCATATGCATTTTCGCTTTTGGGCCGTTAGCTCAGCTGGTAGAGCAGTTGACTCTTAATCAATTGGTCTGGGGTTCGAATCCCTAACGGCCCACCATTTATATCAAGCACTTAGCTCGTTTCGGGTTAAGTGCTTTTTCATTTTCAAATGCATTGTCCCGCCCCTGTCCCGCCTATTTACTTCTCAACAAAAAAATCCCCTGCCGGTTAAGGTCAAGGGAGGTCTTTTTTTAAGTGGTCAGGAATTTGGGAAAGAATAAACCGGCAACTGGTTTCACCCCTCTTTCTCATCGGAAAATTTAAACTGACTGAGCATTTCAATTCTTGCAACAAGACATTCAAGATCAATTGTCCGCCCCATCCCCACCGGGTCGGAAGCTACAAGTAGAACCCTTCTCGAATATTCACGCATTTTTCTCGAAAGCTCTTCGTTTTCGGTGATTTCTTTATGCCGAACTAAGCTTTCATTTGCTCCTTCACTATATCGCCCATACTTTGCAGCAATAAGAAAGCCTTCAATGCGTGCACATTCAAAATCTTCTAAACGTCTTTTTTCAGGAATGATGCTGTAGAGATAATTTATGGTTTCAGTTTCTTTTTCAGAGTTAGAAATATATCTTTGATATTCCTCTGGATCGACATTTTTTGTTACAACTAAGAATGCCAAAAGGGCTGGATGAATGTATTCATTTTCTGCCGCTGACCTTAAGGCAAGATTAATACTTGCGAGCATTTGCTCTATTTCCCTTAACGAAAACTGGTGACACTCACAAAGCAGGGAAAACGCTTTTAACAGATGCCCTTTGTCATTAACAAGATCCCTATATTTTTCTCTTTTTTTAAAATAATCATCCATCGACAAGGAAGAAAATAATGATCTAATGTATGTTTCTTTGTCAGGTTGTTTTATTTCATATTCAAAGTCGATAAATCTTCTCAAATATCCAGCTGAATCTATACCGCCCCCATATATTGAACTGATAGAATGGCCGAGTTGTTTTTTATCTATCGCTAAAACGAATATTAAACCGTTAATATTGAATAGGTGTTTTATACGTTCAAGTAGTTTGATTGCATATGTAGGCCGACACCTATCTAATTCGTCAATAAAAAATATGACTGGATTGCCCTCGGATGATTCTTTTATCAATTTTGTCAATGAATTATGAAACTCCTTTATAGAGTTCTTCGCTTTTGTATAATCTTCAAATGCATCTCCAGCTATTAAGGATGTAGTTTCCGCCAACTCGTCTTCTATACTCTTGTCAAGATCGACTATTCCTTGTGTTGTCAACTTAACAGCTACAGGAATAGCCCTTTTTGCAATTTTTTTACCAATATCCTTCGTCTTTTTCCATGCATCTCTCGACTTTTCAGATGTACCGATTAAGCTTTCAAGGCCTTCATTCATTTCCCCTAAAAATGACACCAGAGGTTCCTCTGAAAAATCTGTTTCCCAAGCATTAAAATATAATGATTGTGCACCTATCCCCTTAAGATAGCTTTCCCACATTTTTATGAATGTTGTTTTCCCCGTCCCCCAACGAGAGTTTATTGCTAAAACAGCTGGAGAGTTAAGATTTTTCAAAAGAACGGAAAGATTTTTAACTTCGTTTTCTCTATCTAACAAGTCATTTTCAAATGGGTCATCAGTGTATATTTCTATTGGTTGAAATTTTAAATTCATAACAGTCCTGTTTGTTAGATTTTCAAATAGAGACAGAATTTATTTCAATATGTCGTCAAATACCATGCATAGCATTTACTTTCCGTAAAATTTACTTTTTTTCATTAAGAACTGACAGGCTAAAAACGAGCTTTCAACTCCTCAAGCGTATAAAGCTGCCCTGAAGCATCAACTAACTTACTCAAGGTTAACTTGCCAGAGTTGAACAGTTTAGCTCTGGCTGGTCCCAAGAGCTCCACCTGAGTTTCTTTCCCACTGAATGCGCCGCAAGAAATGCACGTTCTCGAATCGAGGGTGCTGCATCATACCCAGCCGTCGAGAACATCCGCTTTTTTCTTGTACACCTCATGGACTGCGTTATTGTTCACGGCCTGGACCACGGTTCGGACAATCCCCGCAAGGCTTCTCCTGTCTGCCTCTAAAACACCATCCCTGTATTGGCTGGTGCGTGTCCCTCTAAGCCGGGTTATCATTTCCGAAACAGTTTCCCCTTGAACTATTCCAAGACGAATTGCGCCGCGTATGGCCTCTTCTTTGTGCCTGGCAAGGCTGGGGAATAGTTCGCCAAACAACAGCCGCTTTTCTGGCCCAATAGCAATTAGGGTATCATCGACCACGGCAATAAGCTGCTCTTTACTTATGGCGACCGGCGACCACTTGACCGGCAACTGTGATGATAAAGTAGAACTGGCAAAGTCGGCTGAATGCTCTGAGAAGGGAACCATTTCAGTATGAAGCGTTTCGCCGATTTCTTTGTATGCTGCATCAATCATTTCCCTGATCTCTTTCAGGAACCTTTTAAGCCGTGCGCCAGTGAATGATTTTACCTCTCCACGATCCGCGATTTTTGCCAGGATCTCTTTATCGGCCTGGTTCAACAGTTTGATAATATCGTGAACCTTTCGCTCTCCGTATCGGCTGACATTGATCTGGCGTTTGAGTAGCAGGTCGAACAGACTTCTTTGAATTTGTGCCAAGGTGAAACTCCTATTTTCGTGTTGTTGGTTCTCGCATCACCAGGCGTTTCCAGTTCTTGCGGTATGTTTCTGGAACATGCACCCATAACGGCAAGCGTCGGCAGCATGGTCCGGGCCTTTGGTGTCAACGTCTTCAGCTTTTCGTGGATCTCGCCCCAGGTAAGGAACCGTTTGCCAAAAGTATTCACAGTTCCGGGCAATATAGAGTCCTGGCTTGTCCGGTTTCCCCGCGTCCTGCAACATACGCCGCATGATCTCCCAGCCGGTGCGCCGGTCTCCTTTCCTGGCAGGAATGAAATAGACACCTGTTTTCCTGAACTCATCCGCAATGCTTCCAGCCCCGTGGCCTTGATTACTGAAACATGCGTCATCAGCTACGCCTTCGGGCCTAATCTTCCACCTATCGGCCATTTGGCGTATTTCCTCGGCAAGTACCGGCACTGTGTACCCCATCCCCTTTGAAAGGCTACCTGGCTCATTGGTAGCGACCTCATCAATCAGGACAAGAGAGTCCTTGGAGTAATATTTTCCGTCTAGTCCCTCTATCCCCGGACTTTTGGCAACCAAGAAGGTTACAGAGGGGGCACTTGAACCAAAGTCATGGGCAAGAAAATATTCCCACCGATCCCGGTAACTGTTGGCGGGTTTTTCCTCCCAGGGATCGACCGCGTTTCTTTTCTCCTCTATTACAGAGCTGAAAAAGGCGCCACGGGCAATCGCCCAATCTCCCTCAAGCCATGCCCTGAGAAGTTCCGGGTCAGTCGGACAGCTCGCCTCCAATTGGCTGTGATACTCTTCAACGTCGATGAAAGGGTTATCAAGGAAAGTGCTGGGAGCGTACACCCATTGTCTTTTTGATTTTTCCTCATCAAAGGGCATCCATGGGGCGTTTTTGAATACATACCTCTGAGCAAGCCAATGGTGGCCGGGGTCGCCGGGGTTTGCTGCCATGATTTGACGAATGGGCATATCCTTCGGGCCGCGCAGGTTTGAACGTAAACGGTCAAGTAGAGAAGGATCTGCATAATGCCCGGCCTCATCCACCAAAAGCAGGGTGAAAGACCGGCCTTGATACTTCTGGTAGTCGCTCGGTGTCTCGAGCTGCCCCAACTCCATATAGGCGCCATTCGGGAACCGCCATACATGCTCTGAGCCGTTGTATCTTGCCGCTTGACCATAGACACTACCGAACACCTCCCTAGTCAGGTTCTCAAAATCAGAGAGCCCTTTGTAGGTTTGCCGAATATACAGGATTCTTGCTTTCTCCCGGTACTGCTCGGCGTGTTTCAATGCAGCAAGCGTCATGCAATACGATTTCGCCCCACCGCGACCGCCCCCAAGGAAAATGTCATACTGTTCCGGAATGCAGAGGACTTTGGTTTGGAAATCGCTGAACTTCATTTCATTCATCGTCGGTGACTCCTTCAATCAGTTGCTTATACTGATCCGCATTCAACGAGGTGGGGAGAACAACAGCCATCTGTACGCGCCGGTTGTCTTCGATGGTGACGCCGCCGTCTCGGTAATTGTGCCGGCACTTCAAAAGAAACATTGCCGCCGTGGCGTCTCCCTTCATAGCTTTCTCGAACAAAACCCCTACCAGTGCGTCATGCTCAACGGCCCGGGCCTGGTCGTATGCTTCCTTGAGTTCTGGGTGGTCTTCTCTGAATCGCATCCATGTATCGAAAGAGACGCCCAGGGCACGGGCTATGGTTTTCTCGCTGCACCCGTGGCTTGCAGTCTTCTCGATGATTTCAACAGCGTTTTCCGGAGGCATTATTTTGGGTCGGCCCATTGCCATGTTTATTTACTCCTTGGCCTTGACGGGCCGTTTTTTGTTGGTGGCTGGGGCCTCGTCTCACCCCTCAAGGGCTTCGTTGGCCTTCACGAATGCCGCAAACTGCTTTTTCATATCCTGAGCAACATTCCCCATGGCTTCAAAAGCCGGGCCGTCAAGGGTGATTCCCTCGGCAAGCTCCCCCACTCCCCACAAGAAATAGGTTATCATCTTCAGTTTGCTCAGGAATACCTGCTGCTCGTTCAGGTCAAAGGCTGGATTTGATGCACTCATGCTCCCACCTCCTTAAAGGCGTTTTCAATCTCTTCCACGGCTTCATTCATAACGAGAAAAAGGCCGTGGGATTCATGCTGGTTGAGATAAGAATATCCTTGATCGGTACTGTTGCTTTCCGCCGCTTTGCACAAGATTGCCTCCACCAATTTGAGTTTGCACCGGGCCGGGAACAGATCATCGCCAACCGAGGAAACGGCAAACTTCTCTTTTGGGGACATATCAGCTATGCAACTCATGCCTCTACCTCCTTCTTGTCCTCGAGGGCAAGGCCGGCTTCTAGGTCCTTCATTGCCTGATCCATGGTGAGAAATAGGCCGTTGATCTCCTTCGGGTGGAAATAGGCCTCAGCGCTATCATGTGACATGTTTCCGGCCAGCTCACGGAACACAGAGTTGACGAAGTGCAGAACGCACCGGGCTGAAAAGGTGTTGTCGTCAATCTCGCCAATGGTAGAATTCCTTTCTCGCTTCAGAATTACGGTCAGGTCATCCATGGTGTGGGTCTTCTTAGGATTAATCTTTATTCCCATCGTCCTGCTCCTGATCTGAATTGAGCCGGGCAGGATCTCTCCACCCGGCAAGGTGGTTTTGATTATTGTTGGATCCGTTGCCGCAGACCTGATTTTATTTTGGCGAACCCGTTAACATTTCCCCTCGCTACAGCCGGGGCAAGATCAGCAATACGGTTGATCTCGGCGATCATTCCCAAAACTTCGGTGGAAGCATCGGGGATAGCATCCAAGAGGCGCTTTACCGTTTGCCGGTCCCCGCGATTTCCGGGGTTGTTTTCGTTATATCGAGCCTCAAGTTCAGCCTCTACGCAGTGCGCCAGGGCGAGGGAGTTTAACTGCAAGGCCATACTCGCGACTTCTTCCATATGGGCGGAATTGAGTTTTTCAAGGCGCCGAATCCAGGTCAGCCGAATAGTGGCATCCTTCACCGGATCATCGTCAAAGTTGGCGCGGACGCGAACCGATCGCTTACTCCAGAATTTTTTCTGTTTATTTGCCTCCAGCGCTGTATCGCGAATAATCTTGAGATTGTCATCGAGAAGAGCCTGAGATTCACGGCGTAAGGCTTGCGTGCGTTCAAGGATGATGTTGGTTTTGAGCTGACTGTCGATACCGGCAATCTTGTTTTGTAAACCTTCTTGAATGGCGCCGATGGTGGCAAGCGCACTCTCAGCGTCTTTCAAAAGGGTGCTAACCGCCGCCTTGGTGATTAAGATTTTTGGTTGCTCAAGAGGATCCTGTCGTTCGCCGATTCCTGCCTCGAGTTCTGAGTGATCGAATACTTCAAATCTTGCTGCCATATTGGGTACTCCTTGGCCTTCTTAGGCCGATGGTTATGGTGGCCGGTGTCGGCCTGGTTGTTAATTTTTCCAATCAAGACGGGCGACCATGGAGAGCAACATTTCGTCACTCGGCATAGGCTCCCCAGCCTTCAATAGCTCTTCACGGGCAATTCCAGCCGCCAGTCTGCCCACTGTCGAACGATTCTCATTTCTCGGCCTCCTTCATGATTCGCTTTCGAGCAGTCTGAACGGCTTCCACCATGTCGTTAATTTTAAGGTGCGGCCATCTTATGCCGGTTGTGACAACGGTTTGCCCACCCTGGCGCTTCAGGTATTTGATGAGGGCTTCCAGGCGCTCGTCTAATTCGATTCGGTTCATGCTGCTGCCTTGTTGCTGCCGATAGGTTGGCCGGTGCGATAATCGAGACAGGCTTTTTTCACCAAGTTGGGGATGCCGTTTTTCGTGTATTCGGCGTTTATCTGTCTTCGTTGTTGCTCGTTGACGAATCGCCAATCGCTGATGGGTAGGATTTCAGAGGAACCGCTGATAACGAAGTCTCGTTCCATGTCCTGAATTGAGTGCATGAAGTCTACAGGCTCCTTGCATTTGATTATTTTGCAGATGAACCCGTGGGGTTCATTCCGGTCCAGGTTGATAGCCAATCGAGGTTTCTCTATGGTCATTTCCCCGCCCTTGGCGTAGCGCTGTCCCTGTTTCTTCTGCATGGCGACCACAGCAACCCCGCTTTTCAATCGACGGTGTATGTCGGCAATGAATTTTCCAGCCATGAAAAAGTCTTCGTTGACCTCCAAGAAGTCGACAAAGGTTAAGCCGTCAGGAAGGACCAGCTTATCGAAACTGTGGCTGCGCTCGATAAACTTCACATGGCGCACCCAAGTAGAAGGATCAGCCCCAAAGCTCTTGATCCGATTTGCCAACTCCCCGGCACTCATTTCAGAATTGAGGTAGGTCATGGCCGGAATATCTTCCTTGGGGGCAATATCTATTCTTTCGTTAGAAAGATATTGAGGTGTGTGTGGGTATGTGTGTAGACGCAAAAAATTCAGAATTATGCTCAGAAGAAAAACTGTTTTTCCCGCATTGGAAGAACCAGAAACGAGAATCACGCTTCCAGGATGGACCTTTGCATATTCTGAAATATTCAATGGTAACGGTATGTTAAAAGGTTCTGCGCTAACAGAAAGCAAATCCATTACCTCTGGCTCGGCCTCCACTACCTCCCAATGGCCACGTTTACCATCTATCTTATTGATTTTACCTGTTTTTGCGTAGTAAGCTAAAGCATTGGCGATGGATTTCTTTTCCTCTCTGGTCCTCGCGCAAAGCTCTGAATATAGGTCATTATTTGTAAATGGCGCGGGTTCAGATTCAATGAAGAAAAGTACATCTTTCGACAACTCTCTCGGCTTTGCTGACTTGTCTGAATAATTGCTGAAAACTGTCTGACACCCGTCTGAACTGTTCTTATCAATTCTGAATGTTCTGGTTTGTTCTGACTTTTCTGAATATTCTGAAATTTCTGAATCATGAATATTCAGTGACTTAGCCGCTGACGAAAGATCGCCATTGAATCGGCTGTATGCATAAAAACCGAATTTATCCAGAGGTTTACGGTCGGGGAGGGGTGTTGAAGTGCTGAAGACGAACAAGCCACGTTCAGGATGAAGCGTTGCTGATATTTCAGCCCCATTTTTCCCAGGACGTTGCCAATGTTCACGATCCCCAACTGTTTTGATGTATCGCCATCCCTCGCTTTCAAGAAGGTGGTGCCAATCGTTTTCTTGGTTGAATCTATCCCCTGGTCTGTCGCTGGTGGTGGAGTTAGTTCTATGGGGCGTTTGGGATTGCTGCTGAACGTCTTCGGTGAAACTGCGAGCTATACTGTGGAGTAGGTCAACCTCATCCGTGGTTACAACGGGGATCTCTGAGAGCTTGCCGTGAAGTCTGTAGCCATTGCTTGGGGCTACCAGGAAGTACCCACCTTGGCCGCGTGTCTCGATAAAAACATCTTGCCGCCGATTCCCCTGGTCGTCCTTGTATGGCTTTGACATAGCCAATTTAAGGTTGCCTTGGGGCTGTTCAGTGCAACGGATAAGGATATGGTAGCCGCCGCTTGGCGTATGCTGCCAGACGGTAAGTTTCCGGTGCAGATCGTTGTCAACACCTTCCAGGGTATCGAGATAGGGTTGAAAAAGTTCCGGATTATCAAAATCAAGACATTCAAGATTTCCAGAGACAGAACCGGCAACCAGTGCGACCTGGCACCCATTGACGAAGTGCTTTCTGATCTCCCCAGGGTTCATGGTCCGTTTCTGGAATGGCTGCCACTTGCTAATGGCTGGTTTTTTGGTCCCGGCTTTTATCGGGATTGCAGATAAATTGTTTTCAATGGCCGCTAAGGCAAACTCGCTGATAGCCATCATTTCCGCACCTCATCGAGTATGGTGGTGGCGCAGTCAACCAGTTGGGACGCTGCCGGGGTCTCGGCTTCCATCTGGCGACCTATGAAGCGGGTAATGAGTACGCGGAACATTTGATTTTCAATCGTTGACATAATCCTCTTCATTTGCTTGCCTCCATCCGGTTGCGGAGAATCATCTCCGATACCATCCTCGAGGCTGCAATGAAGCTTTGCACCTTTACGGGAGCGTTGAGTACATAGTCAGCTTGAACTCTTTCAAAAGCCGGGGTGTTCTGGAAAACACCTTCTACGCGGCCACGGTTATTGACGAATTGGCACTTTTGGCCGTTTGCGAGGTAGAACGCTAAAGCGTTTCTGTCTGATACGGTTATCTTTCCTGCTGTCATATTTCGTTATCCTGTGGACCATCATTTTTTGTCTCCTACGGATGCCTTACATCCGTTGTTTTGGTGCGAGCCTTGCCCGCCTTACCTTTGCCCCCTTGGGGCCTAACCTTCTGACTACCTTTTGCGGGCCTTACCCGCTAAGTGGGGCCTAGCCCCGGTACTGCTTTCGTTGTTGTGTGGCGCTTTAACGTGCTGCCGCTTTACTAATGAGCCAATCCACACAGCTCTGTTTCGGAAGCATAGTATTTCTTCCGAGTTTAAAAGCCCCATACGGCCCTTCACCTCGGCTGATAGAGTTTGCTACCGTTCGGTTGCTGTAAGCCCCACCTGAGAAACGATTGAATTCTTTTAATGCAACCATCTCCCCTGGCCATGCCTCAGCAGTCCTTTTGATTACTTCTTCATATTCTGGCATTGATTTCACTCTGAACTGTTGTGCAGATACAGCCGTCGACAGATGTATCAGTTTGCATATATGCGTTCCTCATTTGAGGTAACAATATTACCCTCGTGAGCATAAAACAAGAATAAAATTACGTAATATCAATGACTTAACATGGAATTTTAATAGGGAATGAAAGAAAAAAAAAGAAAAGCCCTGGTGCCAAGAAATGACACAAGGGCAATGAGTTAGGAGGGAATATTTGAAAGGGAATTTAAAGGGGAAATGAAAGGGAAATTTTTTTATTTACTTGTTGTTGATAATTCGCCGTAAATCGGATTCTCTCAGTCCTTTTTCAGGTTTAACACCTCGCTTTGGTGGACGCTCTTCAAACTCAATGCTAAGCCGTTCAGCACGGGCTATGATGGTTTTTCGGTCAAGGCCGGTAAATTTCATCATCTCTGGAAATGTCCACACTACGGGGTCAACACGGTCAAGATCTTCCTGAAAAACTGCAGGCCTATTAGCTCGTGATATTTCATCACGAACCGCTGTAGTCCCCCAACACCCGCTTTCCCCCCTCGCAATGGCAAGGTCGATCTGTTCTTGCACGGTCATTATCACTTGTGAGGATTGGTCATCCTGCGGAGTGGCTACCGGGTGTTTGCTACGATATTCCTCCTTGAACCGTTCCAACTCTTCATAGCCAATAATGATGTTTTGTATGGTGATTTGAACACCGCCAGATGGATGTATTCTCTCCCGGGGAGTATTTGAGTGGTCAGGGAACCCTTCATATAAAAAATTACCATAAGGCCCAGCCATTGATAAATTGTACTGCCACTCTTCGTTTAATCGTTGCCCATAGAATGTTTTTTCAGGCCAATACAGGCTTACCGGCCCCCTAAATGCGCGATTCTGTAAACTCGTATCCTCTTGGGCGTTAGCCGGAATACGCACATAACAATCGACCTCTGGGAGCAGGATAGAGGGGATAATTTCCAGCATTTCAATTTGACGTAGTACTTTTTCTTGCGTCCACTTTAGCTCCTGCGCCGCTTCTTCAATCGTGTACCACTTGTTTTTCATATCCTTCACCTCTGAAGGTCACCTAAAAAATACCGGGCAGACGGTCAGGTTAACCGCTTTTCAGGAGCTACCCTAGCCCGGCAATCTGCTGTTTATTGTGCCTGTTTACTCAGTTCGACAACCTTGTGGTTTTGTTGTTGGTCAAGCGTCTGCATAGCATTCCTGACACTGGCATCGTTCACGTGAGCGTAACGAATAGTCATGGCAAGAGTTTTGTGGCCAAGGATTTTGGCAATAGTCGGGAGCTCCACCCCAGCATTAACAAGCCAGGAGGCGCAACTGTGGCGCAAGGTATGGAAGACTACCTTCATGCGCCGGTCGGTAATACCATCGTTTAATCCCAACTCATCAATCACTCTTTCGACCACCTTTGAGATGGCCTTCATCTGTCCTCCTTTACGCGAAGGGAAAACGAGCTCATCGGATTTGCCACGCTCCAGGCCAGAGAACATCTGGAAAATAGCATCACTCATATACGCTGACCGGCTTTCCCCGTTCTTGGGGTCAACTATCAGGATAGACCGGTTATCCATATTTATGTGTTGCCAGAGGAGAGATGCAATTTCACCAAATCGCATTCCGGTGTTCAGCGATAACAGGCAGATGTTGTGGGTTTGCTCTGAGTGCGGCCTGATTGCTTCTAACAAGGCCGTTGCCTCATTAGGGGAAAGATAGCGCTGGCGCTTGTTGTCCAGCTTCTGTTTCTTAAGAAAGTGCTGTGTAGGAGGGGCACCCTTATAAATACTGATAATGGATGCATAGTTATAGATTTGTCGAACAATGGCTTTAACGTACTGAATTGACCGTGCAGATTTTCCTGCGGTCGTCATGTTCTTCTTGATTCTCTCAAGGTCAAGCAGGACAATCTCATCAAGACGTTTTCCACCAATTGCCGGGCCTATCCAGTTTTTGTATAAACCGACCTCACTTTGCAGACTCTTTTTATGGGAATGCGACTCACAGTATTGCTTGAATACATTATCAAGTTTCGTGGCCTGTTCTCGCTCTTCCTTAAGTAATTGTAGCCTTTCCTGCTCTGCCTTAGCCTCTTCACTTTTTTGCTTGGCGTCCCGTTTATCCCTAAGAGTTGCTGGCCCCTGCCCTGTAGTCTGATTTGCTTTTAATTCAGCCAGGACCGCTGCCGCCTTTTTCTCTGTCCAACCTTCAGAGGCCCAGCCCAGCCCCTCGTTCTTCTCTTTCCCCTTTACCTTGTAGCGGATAGTAAAATATCGGTCGAAATTAACGCCATGCTTTCGAGTTGGGTGTTGCCGGTATCGCACCCCAACTGATTTTGTTTTCACCCACTGTCCAGCCATAATCCCCCCCCTATTATCCTGTCCCGCTCCTGTCCCGCTAAAACGTGATTACACAATGTGTTTTCAAGTGCGGTATAATGCGTTCACCTAATCACTATATATAAGTTTTTACGGGAATAAACAAGGAATATAATGCAGAGATGTGCGGCTATATGAAAGTATAAAAAACTGACTCTTAATCAATTGGTCTGGGGTTCGAATCCCTAACGGCCCACCATATATAAAGCACTTAGCCCTTTTCGGGTTAAGTGCTTTTTTTGTTTACAGGTTTCTCCTGCAAAGGTTCTACAAAATTTCACGCACCAGGAAGCATAAACGCCATGACCGGCTTTTTGAGTGTAACTGTAGGGCATCTTGAATAATTGCTTTTTCTGCCAATCCCGGCGCCATGCTTAAAATTTTATCCTCGGAATACCAATTATATGCCTGCGGTAAAATTTTGCGCAATCCTTGGTCTTGATTGAAAAATCTAATTATTCAAGACACTCTGTATATTATTTAAGCAAGTTATCGGTCAACAAAACTCAAACTACTTGCCAGGCACTCCATGCAAACGGTTGCAGGGGAGACAAAGACTCTTTGCATAGTAGCGAGCTTTAAATCCCATAACTATCGGTTATACCTAAAACTAACAGCTACATTCAACCCGGTTTCTCCCATTACATTTTGCAATGTATAATGCTGAATCAGCTCGTTTTAAAAGTACCTCAAAATTTTCTCCTGGAACATACTGGGAGCAACCAAAACTTGCCGTCACAGTTCCAACATTTTCAAATGAAGTTGATATCAACTTATTTCTAATTTTTTCTGCAACTGACACAGAACCTTCAATTTTCTCCTGACATAGGATAACAAATTCTTCTCCACCCCATCTTCCTGCACAGTCAACATTTCTAATATTATTTTTTATAATACCAGAAACACCAACTAAAACAAAATCACCCTTGTCATGACCATAATTATCATTAATCAATTTAAACTTATCAATATCAATCATAATTATTGAAAATTCGATATTATATCTATCACAATTTTTTATAAAATTTTTTATTTTATTATCAATATACCTTCTATTATAAAGACCAGTTAGCGTATCAGTTGTAGACAGCAATTCTAACTCATTATTTTTTTCAATCAATTCCCTAGTTCTATCCTCAACGATACTTTCTAAATTTTTATTAATATCTTCCATTTTTGCAAAATTCCTCTGAATGCTGTCAATCATTTCATTAAAAATTTTGCCAAGAAAGCCAAATTCATCATTTGTTCTAATATCAACTTTGCAATCATAGTTTTTATTGCTCACACAAACAGCTGATTTATGTAAAGTTTTCAAAGGATTGCTTAAAAAATTCGAAATAACATAGGAAATAATAACAGAAAAAATTATATTAACCAGAATAGCAATAACGAAAATTCTTTTAGTTTTATATATTTTCTCCAATTGAGGGCCAACGGAATAATCAAGACCCAAGAGAGCAACAACCTCATTATTATCGTCAATGATAGGAATAGAGGCTGTAAGGGATTCATAAAAATCATCTTTAATAATATTGTCAAAAACAAAAGGGCCTTTTTTTAACCCTTTAAGAGATACAAAAGATCGAAAAACGTTTCCGACAGGATTACCAGGATACCCCTCCTTGGTAGTTTCCGGGACTGCCGAAGCAATATACATTCCATAATTTCCAGACAGGGTATCAATTAAATCTATAATCAGGTACGCCCCTATACCTCCCCCTAAAAATCCTTTATAACCAAAAAGATCTATATCAAAATTATAGTTATCTGACAATGGGTCGACAATCCTATTATCTTCGAAGTTGAAAGTAGCATGACCTATCAACCTTAATCTCAATAAAATCTTTTGAAAATCATCGGATGAATGAATTTTTTTATATGTATTTTCAGAAATAGTTTTAATGGATCCCCCAGCCTGGAGCAATTCAACTATTTTTTTATCAATACTCGCCTCTTTCAATGCAATGGATTTTATTCTTTTTATTGCATCCCTACTCTCCTTATCAAATAATAAAGACCCAAGATTTCCCACATCTCTTAAATCTTTTTGAAGCGTCTTAACTACAATGCCACTAATTTCATTATATATATAATAAATCCCAGTTGATGTGACACTTACGGTGAAGATACAAATGACAAAAAAAACTTTAAATCGGAAAGGCCATTTATAAAAGTACATAATGATATTACATAAAATGTATAGTTAAGTAGTTAAACAGATTGTAAAATGCTACTAGTGGTCGAAAATCCCCCCCCGGAACCATCCTTGCACCTCAAGACTCTCCCTATATATTGGGATATATGAAATATCCCAAACTAAGAAATTGTTTTAAGCTGCTTTTAGGGCCTCAAACGAGTTAAGATAGCCCTTTGCGCTGTGTCGACGGGATCGATTGTAGTTAACTTCAATATATTCAAATACAGCATGACGCATTTCTTCCCGAGTGATGGAGGACTCCCCATTATAGCGTCAATTTTCATAGCGCTAGCCTTTTTTCTGGATAACACCACAAAAAAAATATACTCAATGACGAGTGACTGAACACAATCAGAAGACAATAATTTTGTTCACGGAGCGGCGAAAAGCGCATGAGAGAGTCCCATGCAGTACAAGAGATGAATAGAGGGAGGGCAAGCCTTCTTTAATGAGCAAAGAGGCCAGCCCTTTTGTGAAGAACGAATCTTAAGAAATTTCTGAATCTGTGACGGCGGGCGGTTTCTGAACAACCTATCCTGTCAACGAGGCAGAGATTTTTAAACTCATTCACGCGTTGCTCAATTTCCCCCGCCGCCCCTTGGGAGAAACCTCCCAATATACCGTGTGTATAAATTGTGAGGACTAATCAGGCACCGCGAAGCCGCCCGTAACCACTGACAGGATCAACATACTTGCGACAGATTGAATGGGCCGTGACCAGTTACCTTGGCAGGAATTACCAAACCGGGGTATGGCATCCTATCTCGCCATTTTTATAGCCATCCTGGTGCTCATTCCCCTTAACATAAAAATATGTCCCCTCAGGACACTTGATCAGCCCAGGATTAGGCTTGCAGGTCACGACAGGCGCGTTTTCGCTCCATTTACTCTTCGTACCGGAAATATCATATGATTTGGTCCATCCCGCGGGGCATTGAACCGTAACCAGACGGGTAATTTTGTTGCTGTCGATCATGGGCTTCATCTTTGCTTTAAGCATAGTGTTTTCTGCCCACGCACCGGAAGCACCTATTGCGACCAACAACACAGCATAAAAAATTTTCTTTGCCATCATTCCTCCCTTGTATAAAGTTCGTTTCCATTGCCAACAGTTTTTCTTATATTAGCATTAAGATCCAAGAGATACAAAGCGTTATTCAAAAGCCACTTCACATCAGGTTGAGGATGCCAGATTTGAGGTTTCTGTCATTCAAGAAGTACGCATCATTGGTCCGCGCTGCTAAGCGAGCATATTCCGAAGCTTGAATGTACCTCCTCTTGCAATGCAACCGGATTATCAGCAAAATATTAGCAAAAGAGGCGTTCGTTTCCGTCAAATCCTATTAAGGTTGCCTTGATCAAAAGACGTTTAGGACCGCAATAAAAAAATTATGAAAACAATATGTTGGCTATTGTTCCTTGTTCTCGGAATGGGGGCTGCCTATCTCATTGGAACGCTGAGAACACAATGGCAGGAAGAGGCCTGGCAAACTGCTCGAGACAGCCGCCAGAAAGAGTTTGATCTGCGGGTAGAGAGGTATGAGCCAACCTGCGGCCAACTGTGGCAGGAAGGGCTTTCTCCCATTGTATCCGTGGAAGATGACCGCATTCTGGTGCACACCACAACCGATTATTTCTACGTTATCGGAATCAACCTTGCTCCCGGAAAATCACCACTAACGACCTGGTGGGGAGCCGGTCGTGCAAACGCTTTACAAAACTGCCCAAAGCAGTGAGGAAATCGAGATGAGGATACTGGATAAACTCAAAGAAAAGGGCCTTCTCGATACCGAACGCAAAAAATCACCTGCCCCACTCCCCCAAGACAAGAGGCGGTGTCGCAAATGCGGCAATGAGGAAATGCAGGCCGTCGGCGCCTTTTACGGGGGCTGGAGCCACCAGGAGACAGTCTTTGATTATCAATGCCCCAACTGCGGCCAGGTCGTCACCCTGGAGACACACAGCGGGTTCCACGGCGGAATCCTCCTCTTTTTCCTGTTGGTGGAATTAATTTTTTTCTTCTTTGACGATTCCCCCAATTTTACAGGGCATGGGCTGTGTGCTGCTTTTCTTATCAGCCTCTTTCTCTGGTTTAATGCCGACGACTGGTTTCTTTATCCTGTTGTGAAAACCAGAACCTGAATAAGTCCCCCCTCTTCAATTCCAGCACACCAGCCCGGTTGCAAGCTCTCAAAACGAGTGAGGCTTGTTCAAAAGTACTCACATATTGAGAGAACCGGCAGGCCCCCTGAGGTCTCCTGTACTACTCAAACAAGCGGCCTTCTTTTAGAGCTCCCAAAATATCCTCCTGAAATAACAGAAACAAATCTCTGATCACTCCCCCCTCAAGCACACCGAATCTCACCTGGCCCCATTTTTGTTAGCTCCTCTCCTAAATCCGTGACAGAAAGATACAATCACTTGCCATCGCACCACAGGAGGCCCCCTGAATGAACAAACAACGACTGGTATTCACACTACTGCTTTCAGCCTTTGCTTTTTTGGCTCTTGAGAAGTCCTCCTTGGCCGTCAACCGGATGACTGATTGCGATTGCTATAGATATGGCGTGCGCTCCGACGGAACCGCCAAAACACGCCCTAAAGGCTGCCGGATGCACACCATGGGGCCAATGACGCCCTGGCTTGGAGGATATTACGACGCTCAACGTGGTGATTATCGCTATTTGAACGAAAACAACTGGTGTAGTCCTTCAAACAGACGGCAGCAATCACACGCCTCAACAAACCGTTCCGGAAACGGTCAGAGCAGCAGTCGGCCTCAACACAGTTCCGGCAACAGCTACCGATCCTCATCTGGCAGTTATCACTGGGTGGTCGCAGATTTTTATGCCCAACCCACCCAACTCGCCTACTCCTGGGGTTGCCCCAATGGGTATCACTATGACCAAAAACACAGAGGCTGCGTCGGGGGCTGCAGATATCCTTATAAAAGCTTCACCACCAAACACTCAGCTTTTTGCATTCAATGCCCGCATGGAACGAATAGGAATATCACAACCACCGACCATCGCGGTATTCCTGTGTGCGCAGCACGATAAACAGCCTCTAAAAAATGCCCCCCCGCTGAATCCGTGAGCATTCAGCGGGGCGTCAGTTTCGTTGTTTGTGACGTACCGATTAAAGTACACTTTATCGGTATGTTGCAGGCAATGAAAGTGGCGTGCTGATGGATGCCCCAAGGGGCGGCGGGTGAAGCTGAACAACAAATGAATTAATTTAAAAATCTTTGTCCCATTAATTGGATATCCTGTTCAGTGACCACCCGCCGTCACGGATTCAGGTTTCAAGCCGCTCACCACCCCTATGTGACCGATCACCTCCCTATACAACCGCTTACCCACCCCGCTCTTTCCCCTAGCTTTTCTCCTGGGTATGCTTCCCTCCAATCAAATCAGGGTTCCGATACTCAACACCTTATATCTAGGAGGTATGTCATGACTGTTTTTCTCCTCTGTCTCAGCTTACTTGTGCTGGGCTACATTTTCTACGGTGCTTTTGTCGACCGCATCATTGGATCTGACCCCAGTCGGGTAACTCCGGCCACAACCATGGCCGATGGGGCTGATTACGTCAAAATGCATCCGGCAAAGGTTTTTCTTATCCAGCTGCTCAATATTGCAGGCCTAGGTCCTATCTTTGGCCCAATTCTCGGTGCTCTGTATGGCCCCTCCGCACTGATCTGGATTGTATTCGGTGCCATATTTGCGGGTGCGGTCCATGATCAATTTTCCGGAATGCTCTCTGTCCGGCATCAGGGCAAGAGTATCCCCGATGTGGTCGGCTATCAGCTGGGTAACGGTTTTAAACAGTTCATGCGCCTCTTCTCGATCGTTCTGCTCCTGCTGGTCGGCGTGGTCTTTGTCCTTGGGCCGGCAAAGCTGCTGGGCAACATGACCGGACTGGCGGTCCCTGCCTGGGTGGCCATTATCTTTTGCTATTACTTTCTGGCCACCGTTCTGCCCATCGACAAAATCATTGGCCGCATCTACCCTTTCTTCGGGGCAGTGCTCATCTTTATGGCTGTCGGCCTGATCACAGCTCTTGCCGTTCAGGGCTATGACTTCTACCCCGCCCTGACTCTTGAAAACCTGCACCCCAAGGATCTGCCGCTCTGGCCGTTGATGTTCATCACCATCGCCTGCGGCGCGATCTCTGGTTTTCATGCCACGCAGTCACCGATGATGGCCCGCTGTCTGGACAATGAGAAAAACGGCCGCAAAATTTTCTACGGATCCATGATTGGTGAGGCGGTTATCGCTCTGATCTGGGCGACCTTAGGCATGGCGTTTTATCACGGCTCTGATGGACTCCAGGCAGCCCTGGCAAACGGGGGTCCGGCGGCAGTGGTCAACCAAATATCCACCACCCTGCTTGGCCCGGCCGGTGGTCTCCTGGCAATTGTTGGCGTCATCCTTTTACCAATCACCTCTGGTGACACCGCATTTCGCAGTGCCCGCCTGATCATTGCCGACTTCGTGAAGCTGCCACAGGCTCAGAGCATCAAGCGACTCTATATCGCCCTGCCGCTTTTTGTGGTTGGTTTTCTCATCTCCAAGGCCCCCTTTGCCGTGATCTGGCGCTACTTTGGATTTTCCAATCAGACGCTTGCCACCATCGTGCTCTGGGCCGGTGCCGCCTACCTGATCAAGAAAGGCAGCTTCCACTGGATTGCCACGATTCCTGCAACCTTTATGACCGCTGTTTGCGCAACCTACCTGGCCTATGCCAAGATAGGATTTGGCCTGCCCATTGATGTGGCCTCCATCATCGGTGTTGTCGCCGCAGTCGCCGCTCTGGGGTGTTTTTTCTTTGCCTTTCGCAAACCGGCCCTGGTTGCCGAAAACGCCTGAACACACTCGCCTTCCAATCAGCCCCTCCACGCCCCCGGGAACTTTTCATCCATTCCCGGGGGCGTTCTTTGGTGACTGCTCACGCATTCAGCTTTTCCTCTCAATGCAGCAATGTGATACAAAAAAACTGATGCAGTAAGAGAATGCCCACAGATAGAGGGGAATGCCGAGACCATCGCTCCCCCTCCCTTTAACGCCATTAGCGGAATAGATATGGACCTGCTCACCTTCTCACTGGACAACATCTTCCTGCTCCTCCAGCAGATGTCGGTCTTTCTGGTTATCGCCTACCTCTTTACCAAAACACCTGCCTTTCGCTCCTTTCGTGTTGAGTCCCTAGCCGAACGCCACATGCTCAGCCTCTACCTCATCTTTTCCGTCTTCTCCATTCTTGGGACCTACTTTGGGCTCCCGATACAAGACGCCATCGCCAACACCCGGGCTATAGGGGCAGTGCTGGCGGGGCTTGTCGGTGGCCCCAAATTAGGGCTTGCGGTTGGCTTTACCGCTGGCCTCCATCGTTATACCTTAGGCGGCTTCACCGCCTTTAGCTGTGGTGTGTCAACCACGGCAGAAGGATTAATTGGCGGACTCGTTCATCTGTACCTGGTCCGTAATCACCGGCAAACACTGTTACTCAGCCCTCAGGTTGCCTTTTTCACCACCTTCTGTTCCGAAATCACGCAAATGATGATCATCCTGGGACTGGCACGGCCTTTCAGCGAAGCTCTCGCCCTGGTCGAGGTTATCGCCCTTCCCATGATTCTCGCCAACAGTGCCGGCGCAGCCATTTTTGTCAGTATCATTCGTGATCAGCAGCGAACCTACGACGAATTAAGCGTCCTCTTTTCAGCCAAGGCCATGCGCATTGCTGAGCGTACCCTGACCATCCTGGGCAAAGGCTTTCCAGAACACGGTGCCGAGGAACTGGCGCAGATTGTTCATGAAGAAACCGGTGTGGGAGCGGTGGCCATAACGGATCGGGAAAAGGTGCTCGCCTTCACCGGCATCGGCGCTGACCACCACCGGGCAGGTCAGATGCTAACCTCTCCCCATATCATTAAATCCATAGAGGAAAACCGCATTGTCTATGCCGATGGCATCAAACGCAGCTGGAAATGCGCCCTGTCAACCGATTGTCCGCTGGGCTCCGCCCTTTCGATCCCCATTCGCGTTGACAGTGATCTCATTGGCACCATCAATCTTTTCGAAACCAAGGATACGATTTTTCTCGGACTCAACAAGACCCTGGGCGAAGGCATCGCTAACCTGATCTCCGATCAGATTCTCCACGCTCGCTATAATGAACAAAAAAACCTCCTGGTCCAGTCGGAGCTGAAACTAGTCCAGGCACAGATCAATCCGCATTTTCTCTTTAACGCCCTCAACACAATCATTGCGGTGATCCGCAAGGATTCCCATCAGGCGCGGGAACTTCTGCTCCACCTTTCGAATTTTTTTCGAAAAAATCTTAAGCGGACCACCGATATTTCCACGCTGGCCGAGGAGCTTGATCATGTCCAGTCCTATCTTAAAATCGAAAAGGCCCGCTTTGGCGACCAACTGACTCTGGAAATGGATATCGACAACAACCTGCTCGCCCTGCGGCTGCCGGTTTTTTCCTTACAGCCCCTGATTGAAAATGCGATCAAACACGGTATCTCACAGATGTTTGCCCCGGGGATCGTCAGAATCAGTGCCCACCGGCACGACGCAAACGTGGTCATTAAAATTGAAGACAACGGCGGCAACTACCAGGAAGGCGGTCCCATAGGGCTGGGGATGAATATTGTCGAGAAACGGATTAAGAGCCTGTACGGAGAAACATACGGGGTGGAGGTCACCTGCGAGCCCCAGGTCAGAACCCTGATCTCTATCACGCTGCCATATTGAAACAGGCACGGGCTCCTCTCCTGTAAATTGAACAAGAATGACGGATTAGCTCCTCTCAACAGCGGGATATAGACTTTCCAAGGTGGGGAGGTATACTAAAGGGAAGACAAAAGGGAAGAAGACCGAGGTTGCACAGCCAACCTGTGATAAATCAACAACCGCAGGCAAAGCCAGTATGATACGAGCGTTAATTGTGGATGATGAACCCCATGCTCGAGAGGAGTTAGAGGCCCTGCTCGCAGAGACCGGAGTGATTGAGGTGGTGGGCAGCAGCGCCAACGCCCTGGAGGGCATCAAGGCGATTAACACCCTGCGTCCAGAGGTGCTCTTTCTTGATATCCATATGCCGATGATCAATGGGTTTGAGATGCTGGCCATGGTCAACCAGGAGGTCATGCCCCATGTGGTGTTCACTACTGCCTATGACGAATACTCGCTTAAAGCCTTTGAAGAAAAGACTCTGGATTACCTGCTCAAACCTGTGGAGCCCGAACGGCTCACCAAAACGATCGGGAAGCTCCAGGAACTGCTTCGCTCATCCAGCCCGGCCCCAGCTTACAAGGTTGACCTCATACGTCGCATTCCCTGTTTAGTGGGGCAAAGGGTACGACTCATCTGCCTGCGGGATGTGGAATATATTTCCTCCGGCGTGGCCGGAACCCAGGTACACACCGCCGACGAACACTTCTACACTGAGATCACACTCAAAGCGCTGGAAGAACGAGCAGGATTACACCGTTGCCACAAACAGTATCTGGTGAATGTGGAATGCATCCAGGAGATTGTTTTTCTGACCAATGGGGCCGCTGAAATCCTCACCCTCTCCAACCACAAAATTCCGGTGAGCAGACGCTACTTAAAAAACCTCAAACAAAAACTTCTCCTCTGAGACAGAGAAGAAAAGAACCTACAATAAACTGAATCCCTGGCGGCTAATGACGGCCCATGAATCTAGGAAAAAGAAAAGCCCCTTGTTCGAAAACAAGGGGCTTTTGTACACTGAAAGCGGACAATTTCTTAACGATGGCTGTCCCAAAAATGACCGCATTTGCAATAGGCATGCGGCTCACCGGCACTGCCATGATATTTGCTTTTTTGTACCCAGTGCGTGCAATTGCATTTTGTGCACGCCCCTGAGCCAGCATACAAGGTAGCTGTTGTTGCAACCAGTGCAACTGTAGAGAGAATAATAACCCACATTTTCATCCGCTTTCCTCCTTTAACTCAATAACACCCCTTCCTTTTTTCGAGTATGCCTGCGAGAAGGCCACCCACCTGGTGTAATTCGACTGTCAAGCCTCCCCTGCCGCAGCGGTATCAGCACACGAACGAAGCAGATTCACAACAACAGAAAAACAGCAACTTAAAACGGAAGAATTACAAATTCGTACTCATTGTTTTGTATCGTTTGCTCGAAAGCATGTCAAGGACAAAGAGTGTTTTTTTCATGACGCCCAGTGAGGCCCTTCAATCCAAGCCAGAGCCTCCTATTCTTTCCCAAATGTATCTCCCCTGAGAGAGTAGGAGCGCCGCAACCAAAAAAAAGGAGAGAGCAGGAACCTGCTCTCTCCTTTTTTTAGAGAATTTCGTGCGGATGAATAACTCAGGCAGTCGCGGCATCCAAGCGGCTTTGGAGCGTGCGGGCGAGCCCGAGCATATGTTCAATCTCTCCAACGGTCGGCGTGATTGTTGAGATTGCATCCGGGTCACAGATATCCTGGTAACTGTCCAGCGCACGGATCGCGTCTGCTATTCCCACAACAGTCTCGGGCATCCATTTTTCCAGGGCATCAACCAGATCATGCATGGTGTGGTTATAGGGAAGGCGACCAATCTCCATCAGAGAACTCATCACCAGCTTCTCGATAGCCATTGCAGCAATATTATAGAGAATTTCAGTGGTAAACGCCTTTTTCTTCTTGGCAAAAGCGTTCTCTGCAAGCTGCAGGTATTGGAGCCCTTCAGTTTTAAATTCTTCGTAATTTTCTATTGAATGGGTGTTTATGTCCTCAAATCCCACGAGTGGTGCCGGTGTCACGTTCGCCATAACCTCCCCCTCAGTCCCGATCACAATACGATTATTGAACTGCTGAATCAATGTATCTGGACTACCAAATCAAAAAGCATAAAGAGCTGGAGCAACTATGACAAGCTGCTCCAGCTTTTTTCTCAATACAATCTTTCGATCAATTTCAGGCGATAAGGTAATCGGCTACCGGCTCACCGTCTTCGATGCCGTCAAGAATCTCATCAATGATATCGGTGCTGTTGACACCTTTGTACCACAGATTATCCGGCTGAATGACCATGACAGGGCCATTCTCACACTGCTTCAAACAACCGGTGGCAATAATCTGAATATCAAGACCGCGATCTAAAATTTCCTCTTCCAGGTACTGCAGAAAACCATCGGTCTGTTTATGACAGATTCCTTTGGGATCACCTTTTACGCGAAAACTCTGACAAACTAAAATCTGTTTCTCGGGGATAGCCATTGTTCTTTCCTTTATATATTTTAAATAATCGTATTATTTACATTTCTTTTTCTTGCCGCCGCCATATAACACATCAACGGTACCCTCGATATTCTCTTCCGTGAGGATAACGCGCAGGCCATGCCCTCCCAGCACTTCTCGTGGACGCTGACCGGCACTGGCGGCAAGCAGGGCAAAACAATCATTCAGGGTTTCAGCCAACTCATCCCAACGGGATTCACCGCTCCCTGCAGGCGGTGCTTTTCGTGTTTCCAGCAAACAGTTCAATCCGTCTTCCCGTGGACCATAAATAAGAAAGGTTTCGGTTTGCCCGAGGTGAAGATCCACATCCATTCCGCTTGCACTGGCAACAGCGACTCGAGATTTTGCTTTTGTTGGTTTTGGAAGCCCAACTTCAACCATCTCTTTGGATCCACAACCACACCCCGAGGCGCAGCCACAGGAATCCACTGCAACCTGTCTTGAAACTGTGGGCAAAAAACCATTGGTCAACTTGGCAATCTCTTCCATATGCACACGAGTTGGTGCCTCCGGCCCTTCTTCCTGCTCTGGAGCAGGCTCAAAAGGAACCAACTCCATGGCGGAAGCGCCAAGCGCTGCCATGCTCTCAGCAAGTTGGGCAAGCTGGTGGGCATTGTAGCCAGGGTAGACTGTGGAACGAATCGTTACCTGAATACCGGCATCGGCAAAGGCCTGTACGGCCTTGCTTTGCTCCTCAAGCAGTTGCGGCACTACCTGCTTTAAGGGAATTGTTTTCTTTCCGGGGCGAATCCAGCCATACAGCTTTTCTGCCGTGTCCCCATCCAGGGTGTCCACCAGCAGGGTTACAGCTTGCACCCCTGCTTCTGCAAGTGCTGCGGCTTCATCTGCTCCACCAAATCCTAGCGTGGTTACACTGATTTTCAACTCTGGCGATTCCTGGTGAATCATTGAAATGGTCGCCATGGTTGCAGCCATGGAAGCAAGAGGGTCCCCGGGGCCATCAAGTACAACTTGGCTCAGACCTTCATGTTGAGCGATTTCAGACAAAACTTCAGATGCATTGAGCGCCTGACCATTGTTCCCTTCCGCTGCATATCGCATACGGCTGAAGGCGATGGGGGCTACCGGCAACCGCAGCACAGTACCAGATTCCTCACTGTTGGGTTCTATGTAGCCAGGTGCGTTGGAGATGGGAATGACGGTCATGATGATTCGCCCATGGTTGAGGAGAGGAAAAAATCACTCTTCAGTGAAACAAAAACTGAGATCGCGGCACCATTGTTAGCAACTTTGGTGTACGTCTTTTGAGGGATTCCCCTCCATTTTTGAAGGTATCTAGCTCTACATACATATCAAGACACCTGTAAGGGAAAAATTTGGTGGTGGGACAAGGAGAAACCCACCACCAAATATCTACTGCTAACTACAACTCATTCCACTTAGTACACGAGCTCGAATTTCTGCTCGGTCGCATCCCTATCCTCACGGCTGAGGAGTGCATCGAGCACTTTTTCCAGGAAGCGGAGGCCGCCTTTGTAACCGACGGTCGGGAAGTACTGATGTCCCTGGCGATCGAGGATCGGGAAGCCCCAACGAACAAAGGGGATATCCTCGTCACGGGAGATGTATTTGCCGTAGGTGTTACCAATCAGCAGGTCAACCGGGTCGTTTTTGATCCACTGATGCATGAGGAACATGTCACCTTTGGCGCGAACATTGACCGGAAAGGGGGAATCTTTGGTAATCTCTTTGATCCGCTCTTCAAACTTCTTGCCCGGGGTACCGGTGACGATGTGCACAGGACACATATCAATGGAAGTCAGGAACTCGGTCATGGCGATCAACTGATCGGGATCGCCGTAGATCGCAACCTTCTTGTGATAGAAGTACTGATGCATATCAGAGATCAAATCGACCAACTGACCACGCTCGATGGCGATTTCCTCAGGAACTACTTTACCAGCTACAGTACGTAGGGCGTCGATGAAGCGGTCAGTGGCTTTCAGGCCAAAAGGCATGTCAAGGACACTGCAGGGTACTTTATATTTACTGTCCAGGAAGCGGGCTGCGTCAGCCGAACACCACTCACCCAGAGCCAGAGTGCCGATAGCATCGCCACAACCTTTGAGTTCGGCAATGGTCACACCACCTTTGGGAAACATAGAGTACTCACCGGTAAGCGGAGCATTCAGGATTCCGGAAGTATCAGGAAACAGGGTGATATCGGCGCCGACCAGAGCAGCGAGGCGTTTAATTTCCTCCATGTCCGAAGGCTCAACCCAACCGGGGATCACGTTAACTTTTCCGTTTTTCTTCCCTGTGGGTTCAGCCAGGGCGGCCATGGCTTTAACCATGTTGGAAAAACCGGTAACATGAGACCCTACATAACTTGGGGTGTTGGCACCAAGGACGGTTTTTCCTTCAGGGATCGTTCCCTCTTTGGTCGCCTTGTCAAAGATCTGCGGCAAGTCATCGCCGATGGTCTCGGAGAGACAGGTTGTGTGCACTGCGATAACTTCCGGCTCGTACACAGAGAAGATGTTCCGAATGGACTGCAGCAAGTTCGCCTGGCCACCGAAAACCGAGGCACCTTCAGTAAAGGAGCTGGTTGATGCAGAGATCGGCTCCTTGTAGTGCCGGGTCAGGGCACTTCTGTGGTAGGCACAGCAACCCTGAGAACCGTGACTGTGGGGAAGACAGCCCTGGATACCAAGTGCAGCGTACATGGCTCCGATGGGCTGGCAGGTCTTCGCCGGGTTAATCATTACGGCGCTGCGTTCTTTAATTTCTTTGGGTGTATGTCGAAGTAGCATTGTTCTGCCCTCTATATTGATGCTTTATTCCCACACGTAGGTGGCTGAGAGTTCGGGGCTTTCCTGCCAAGGAGCTTTCATGTATCCCCAAACCTTGCTGTTCACCAGGCGGTCGATTTCATAGTAAAAGTTGACTGCGCCTTTGAATCCGGCATACGGGCCGTGGGAATCATAGCTGTGCAGCTGTTTCATCGGGACACCGAGCTTCTGGATGGAGAATTTCTCCTTAATACCGGCACAGAAGATATCAGGCTTCATCAACTCGACCAGTTTCTCTGCCTCGAACTGATTCAGATCGTCGATGGCAAAGGTGCCGGCTTCCATATCCGGGAGCATACCGTTGTAGTCCTTAAACTCAAACCCACCGTCTTCCAGAGCCTTGAGCTCTTCTTCAGTCTTACGCGGTTTGTAACGGGTAGGATCAGCCTCGACCTCAATCTCTTCAATGTTCCGGCTATCGGCATCAACCTTGAGGTTCGGAATAACCTGACGTCCCTCATAGTCATCGCGATGGGCAAACTCATAGCCTGCGGCCAGCGTCTTCATACCAAGCTCGGCAAAGAGATCCTGGTAATGATGGGCACGACTACCACCGACAAAAAGCATGGCGGTCTTACCATCGGTACGCGGGAAGACATCTTTCTGTGCCGCATCGACAGCCTTCATCTCCTCGGCAATAACTTCTTCAACCCGATCAATCAACTTCTGATCGCCAAAGTACTCTGCAATCTTCCGCAGTGATTTAGCGGTGGATTTGGCACTGATAAAGTTCACCTTGATCCACGGAATGCCGTACTTGGTCTCCAGCATGTCGGCCACGTAGTTGATTGAGCGGTGACACATAACGCAGCTCAGGTCAGCAGTGTGGGCACTGGCAAACTGGTCGTAGGTGGAGTTACCGGAGAAGGTGGAAATTGTGGCGATACCGCATTTGCGCAGAACCCGGTCAATCTCAAAACCGTCACCACCGATGTTATACTCACCCAGCAGGTTAATCTTATACTCGCCTTCTTTGACCTCGTCGTTCTCGCCAACGATATGGGTAAAGATCTGGTTGTTGGCAATATGGTGACCAGCTGACTGGGAAACACCTTTGTAGCCCTCACAGCTGAAGGCGAAAACATTACAGTCGCCAAACTCTTCTTTCTTTAGGCGGGCAACGTTGTGGATATCGTCACCAATCAGACCGACCGGACAGGTCGCGAATACAGTGATCGCCTTCGGATGGAAGATGTCGTACACTTCCTGAATGGCCTGGGCCAGTTTTTTCTCACCACCGAAGATGATGTCGGAATCCTGCATATCGGTAGAGAAACAGTAGGTCATGTAGTTCTCACCATTCTCACCGGCATCTGTCTGGTTACGGCGGGTCAGCCAGGCATAAAAGCTACACCCAATGGGGCCATGCACCAGGTTGACAACGTCGCGGGTGGGGCCCATAATAACGCCCTTACAACCGGCGTAAGTACAACCGCGCATGGTGATGATACCCGGAATGGTACGAACGTTAGCTTGAATTTCCGGGGTGGTATTCTCCAGGGCCTCGTTGATGAGGATCTGCTTGGCCCGTTTCCGGGCCACTTTTGCGGGATATTTACTTAAGAGCTCTTTTTTAATGTCCGTGGGTTCCCACTGAACGAGCTTTTTCTTTGCAGTTGCCATGTCGTTCTATTCTCCTTGGGCTCTTAGGAAATCGATTTGAGTCCAGTCTCGCCCGTTCTCACGCGGACGGATTCCTTGATCGGCAGTACAAAGATCTTGCCGTCGCCCGGTTTGCCCGTCTTGTTGGTGGTAATAATGGTATCAACCACGGTCTCTACAAAATCGTCATCCACGACGATGGTCATTACACGTTTGGGGTAGAGCTTACCTTTTTCGCCAAGAACAGAGGCAGCTTCTTCATACCCCTCTTCAGCGCCGGTCAGGACGGCAGGATTAACAAACCCCTTGCCCCGGCCGTTGGCCTCGTGCGCGAAGAATGCATCCACACCTGCTTCGGTCAGAGCCTTCTTCGTCTGGTTCATCATGTTCATTCGCACTACGGCGATCACCTCTTTCATGCCTCTACCTCCGCGCCTTCCTTAACGCCGGAGCTGATGGTGTAGGAACATTCGACATCACTGACAAAGATCTTACCGTCACCAAAGGCGCCCTTGGCACCAGAGCGGCCAGTATCCATGATGGTTTTAATGACAAACTCTTGATCCTCTGCGCTTACAACACTCATCAGCATGGTTTTGGGAATCTCATCATAGGTCACCTCACCAATCTTGATACCGCGCTGCTTACCGCGGCCTGCTACTGAGTACTTGGTGATCGCGGGGAATCCGGCATCCATCAGGGCCGCAAGAATATCATCTGCTTTTTCCGGTCTAACGATGGCTCTGATCATAACTAACATGGCATTGGCTCCTTACTGTGTATCTCTTTAAATTAGGGTGTTGTGATTAGGCTTCCATCAGACCGAAGTCAAGAAGCAGCTGCTCGAGCTCTTCGATGGCCAGCGGGGTGGGGATAACAAAATTCTCGTTCGTATCGATGGCTTTGGCCAGTCCGCGATAGGCGTCTGCCTGTTTAACTTCCGGGTTCCACTCAAGAACGGTTTTACGGTTGATCTCAGCACGCTGTACGTCGTTGTCACGAGGTACGAAGTAGATCATTTGGGTGCCAAGTTTTTTAGCGAGCTCTTCAATCATCTCAGCCTCGTTGTCAACGGCGCGGGAGTTACAGATCAAACCGCCGAGACGAACCTTACCGGACTGAGCAAACTTCACGATACCTTTGCAGATGTTGTTGGCTGCATACATGGCCATCATCTCACCGGAGCAGACGATGTAAATCTCTTCAGCTTTACCATCACGAATCGGCATGGCAAAACCACCGCATACAACGTCGCCCAGTACGTCATAGAAAGCGTAATCCAGACCTTCGCTCTCCTCGTAGGCCCCCAACTGCTCAAGCATATTGATGGAGGTAATAATACCGCGACCTGCACAACCAACACCCGGCTCCGGACCACCGGACTCAACACACCAGGTTCCGCCGTATCCTTCCTTGCGGATATCCTCAAGCTCTACATCCTCACCTTCTTCGCGCAGGGTATCGAGAACTGATTTCTGAGCCAGACCACCAAGGAGGAGACGGGTGGAGTCAGCTTTCGGGTCACAACCAACAACCATGACCTTTCTGCCCATCTCTACCAGACCTGCAACTGTGTTCTGCGTTGTGGTGGATTTACCGATGCCGCCTTTACCGTAGATAGCTACCTTTCTCATTGCTTTAGCTCCTATATCAGGGATTTGTTACTGGATTACTCCAGCCCGTTGTCAGCGTTTGTTAAAGAGGCGAATTATTTCCGCCTTGTGCCTTTACTAAGGCAATGGCCGTGCCATCACGAAAAAGTAATAAATTTTTCTCTCAAGATCACAATATTGCGACATTTTTTCTTTTTACCTGCAAAACAGATCCGCACCTCCAGGCAACAACACCATGTAACACAAGCGACAAAATGGTAGAAAGGTGACAAAATGGTAGGGGTGCACAATGAAAAACAGGAGCAAAAGCCGAGCTCAACGCGCAGCTTCTCAATAAAGACAGCCCATTTCAGACTTCTTTTATTGATTCACCATGCCTAAATGCTCCCCCCCCAAGGGAAGGCAGGAGTATTGCGAGCCAAGAACCCCTGGTACTCAAATAGACGAAAAAACAAATTCACTCATGCCCACAGATAGGCGGAGCGCCTCCGTTGCACGCCGCCAAAGACAGAAAGGCCTCATCGATTATCTACAGATTCAGAAAAGACACAGAGAAAACTGCGCAGCAAAAAAGGGAGAGGAGAAAACAGAAGGAGTCCAACAACAAGAAGAGGAGCGCTGAAGAATCAGCCCTCCTCAATCCGACGTCGAAAGAGAGCCAGCTGGTGATCGCGGATTGCGCCTAGCTGCAGATGATAAATATCAGAAGGGAAAAGAAACTCAACCACGCCAGTATCGAAGATGCGCTTGACCTCATACTCGTCGTGGGCCACATCGCGCTGGTATATATAATTGAGATACGACCTGTTGGTATGCAAAATGAACTCGATGCGCATGCCACCAGTTCGAGCAAAGAATTTCAACATGGAGGTCTTGCCGGAGCTCCCTGTCGAGCGACTGGCATACTTCCCCCCTGTCAGAGTATCGGAGATATCCTCCAACGTCATAAACGAGCCTGCCCGGGCTGCACTCCTGGTCAAGTGACAGGCAAACCGTTTCACGTCATTCACAGAATTGAGCACCGCCATGAGACCAAGCTCATCATCAACAGCCGAAGCGGGATTTTTCTCGTTTTTCCGCAGCAGCTTGAGCACCTTGGCAGCTGGTTCTTTCTTGCGGATAGTCACGTAAATTGGAATCGGGGTTCCGTTGTCACAAAATCTCCGCCGCTTAACCAAGGTGAGCTTTTCCCCTGCCCCCGGCCGCACCTCATGCGCTTCTTCCTCGGACAAGACATCAACCGAGGTACAATGAAAATCTTCAGGGTCATGAAAACTGTGCAGATAACGAATATCCAGATCCCCGATTTTGTAATCCGCACTCCAGACATAGGCGTTCAGAAAGCGGAGAAATTCCAGAAATTTCCCCTCAATCTTGGTCTCCCGCTCTCTCTGATCAATAGATCCCGCCAGCCCCATCAACATCAACTTGCGTTTTGCCTCAAAACGGGCCTTTTTATGATACCGCTCATCAAAGAGCATAAGCAGTAATTCAACCGGATCCCAAGCAGTCACCACTTCGTTGGTGGTCTCAATATGCGCACTATACGGAGCGAGAACCTTGGCCTGCAACGACCGGATCACATCATCTGCCGTGCGGGCATAGTCTTTGAGATGCCGTACGAGTTCCGCCTGTGGCCCCTCTACCCCAAACATATTACCCAACAACCGGTACGAACGCTGGGCAGCCTGTTCACGCAACTGCTGATCGTGAATTAACACCAGAATCTCGTCAAAGGTGTTCACTCCAAGCAGATCAAATATCTGATTACGAACAGATCGGTACTTGGTCTTGAGCAATTGATTCGAGCGAATTCTTGCGACCCAGTCTTTCGCTTGCCGAGAGAAGGGATGCGCCAAAGGCGGATCATCCTCAACGGTAAATGGGCCATCCTGAAGTGTAGCGGAAAAAACAGATTGAGAGGTGAGAATACTCATGCAGACCGGTCCAAGATATAGACAAAATACAGAGATGGACCAGCCGAAGAGAACGGTCACTTGATCAGTGCGATAAAATTGCGCAAGAGCACACTAAAATCCGCTGTCATTTCCGCAGCCAGCCCCCGAACGTCCTCAATAATATCTTGACCAACAGGCTGACCATGTTGCAGCCAAACATCGAGATCCCCAGGAAAGTCGATGTAGTTATCACACTGCAGACCGATTATATGCGGACGTCCCTCTAGACAGCATGCTTCTACCATGCAATCGCGCGAGGTCGCAAGCAAAACCATATTGCGCGGCAACGGAGACTGCACGACCTGCCCATGCCACTTGAACAGCTTACATGGCGTCCGAATCCCTTGAAACAGAGGATGCTCGCGCCCATCATGGGTAATATGCCCATCAATCACTCCGCGACTGAGCACATGCCCAGGACCAATGGTGGCTCCAGCGGCATCGGCAATAAGCTGATATCCCAAATTAAATCCAAGGCAGGGCTTATTCAGATTCATCCAGGCGCGAACCAATCGCTTTTCTTCGCTCAGAAAAGAACACCGATCAACCTGGTGAAACTCACAGTCCCCACCAAGCAGAATGAGCGCGTCAAAATCAGCAAAATCCGCTGCACTCTCGCTCCACAAGGGAACCACACGCAAAACGACACCAGCCTCTTTGGCCACCTTCGCAAAAACCGGCCCGGGACTATGCCATTCACTATGTTGCAGTATCAGGATTTTTTTACTCATTGGATTCTCAGCACAGTAATCCCTCGCCATCTATAACCTATCTCAAAAAGGGAGGGAGCTGCCCCGTAGAGAGGAGGAGGACGGGGCAGCCAGTTGGAGGAGGGAGGTAAAACGGAATTCTCAACAGCAAGAAACGAGAGGATTGTTCAACAACTTCAATTCTTCATCTATTCATTCAGTTACATTTGTCGTTCTCAAAACAGAGAAGAGAAGACGTTTCGCGGCTTCACTGCATGCGGTCTCACATCAAGTGAGATTCAGTTTAACTTCTTCACGATACCCTTGCATTTCAATGGCTTAAACAAAAAAACCAAATCCTCGATCTTAACACTCCAATCGAGATATTTTGTTTAATACAATCAACGTGCCAAAGAAAAACACAAACTAGAAAAAACCTCAACTATGCCTTTTTTCGTTGTTTCACAGCCAAGGCCCCCTATACCACAAAAAAACAAAACAGAAACAAAGTATTTTTTTGTAAAATATAAAATATGCAGTTTGCAAAATTGTATAATTTAACAGCAAAGCCCTCCGGCGTTCATAATGAGGATCGTCGACGAATACTCACAGCATTTACGGCTAAAGACTGTATTCGGCTCGCAAATATTAAGGTTTTCACTTTGACGAACCCTCCCCCCCTTGCTACCATAGGCTAGCCTTAATTTTCTTGCAGGGAATTATGAACACTTGCCTTTTCTTCCAACCTCGGCGTTATGCTTAAATTTTAACCTCAGCGGCAGCCGAAGACGCCGAGAGCATACATATGCCTGCGGTACATTTTTAAGCACGCCCCCCAGGAGTACACCTGTGAATGTAAACGCATTTTTCGATTCGATTTTAGACAAGTTCGGTGCCATAACTGAACCCATTGGCCGTTTTCTCGAACAGACCAAACTTCCTGACCAGATTCACTCTGTTGACTTTTCGGGGCTTTTTTCAAACCCTTGGTTCCTCGTCCCCTTCATTGGCCTCGTGGGCTATCTTTTATACAAAAAGGCATTTCGCGATCTCTTTATCATGGGCACAATCGTTGCTTTATGGTGGGTATCGGGGACGCAGTACATGCAGACACTGGTTGTCAACGGCGAACTCCAGGTCAACAAAGTACTCCCCGTTCTCTTTGGTGGAGCAGCCTTGATTGGCCTGATAATATACTTGCTTTTTGGACGTTCAGACTGACCACTGATCTTGAGACCTCCCCAGGGCCGGTGAAAACGGACGACTGCCGATCACAGCAAACAGCCCCCAAAATCAGCTATAAATACACAAGGGTGCCTCAAATAATAAGCTTTTTTCAATCAAGCTCAGGTAAGCGTGAGAATCCGGGAGATTGACAGAAAAAGCAATTATTCAAAATTCCCTCAAGAATCCAGATTCAAGGGTGTCTTGAATAATTAGATTTTTCAATGAAGGCCAAGGATTGTGCAAAATTTTACCGCAGGCATATATGTGATATTCCGAAAATAAAATTTTAAGCATGACGCCGGGATTGGCAGAAAAAGCAATTATTCAAGATACCCTCAAGCCATTGCCCTCCTCCTAACCAGGAACCGACGCACAGCCTATGCCTTCGAAAAAAACTTCAAAATATCGTGACGCAATTTTCGTTGTAACCGAAGAGAAGAGCTGCCCGATTTACAATATTGGAGAGGAATTCAAAGTTGAAAACAGCGGATTAAGCGTCCCCGAAGGGAAACCCGCCTGCCTGCTCATGGTCCAGGAGCTGATGAAAGCTGTCGCCGAACACAAAAGCATGAAACAGTTTTCCCCCTACGGCGTGCAAAAGCTACGCTTTGAATGCGGTGGCTGCACCGGAATCATTCGTTTTGAATTTAAAAAAGAAAAAGAATTTGCCACACTCCAGATGAAGCTGCTGGCTGCCGCAGAACAACGAGCCAAGATGCGCCATTTGGATAAATTTTACGACCTGCTGCGCAAGCTGGAAATCTTCGAGCCACTTGATGACAACAGCCTGCGAGATCTCTCCGGTCAGCTCAAAATAAAAGACTACAAAGCCAATAAAGTTATTCTCAGAAAAGGTGACCCCGGCACCCACCTCTACATCATCCTCGAGGGCAAAGTCGCTGTCATTGGCGATAACGGCCAAACGGTATCAGAAATGTTTTCAGGTGACATCTTTGGCGAAATGAGCCTTCTCTCCGGAGAGGCGGTCACCACCAACATTCATTCACGCGAAGACACCCGACTGGCCTCTCTGTCCAGCAAAGATTTCAAACACGTCCTCAACCGTTACCCAGTACTCCAGGTCTTTTTCTATCGCATGCTGGTTGAAAGGGCCCAGGCCAACTCCATGCGCTCGGGGACTATCAGTTCGGGGATGTCGGGCCGTCTCTCAGACATCCATGCAGTTGAACTGTTCCAGCTTATCAACTCCAGCCAAAAAACCGGCAAGGTTGTCCTCTCTCTGGATGACGGCAATGCCGAGGTCACCTTCAACGAGGGTGAACTTGTCCAGACCAGATACAAAGGACTTAGCGGCAAGGAGGCATTTTTTGCACTCTTGGCCAAAAACGAGGGCAACTTCACCTACTCTTCCGGTCTCAACGAAGAAGAAAAGCAGCTTGAGGTTATCGGAGGCTTTATGGGCCTCGTTATGGAGGGCATGCGCCGCGTTGACGAACAAAGCGGATAAACCTCCCCCTCAGCCCCCCTTTAGCACAACACAAAACTCCCCTTTAGAACATCGGACGAACAGGAAGTTACCTTCACGACGCGCCTCCCTGTCGCAAAAAACCATTGTGCAAACTGTGCAAAGAAGGAATTTAGTTGCACACGCCCCCCGTTTGCCTATATACAACAATCAGAAGTGGTCATTTTTATGTATTTTTTGGGAAGGAGCATCGCACTATAACGAGTCGTAAATAAACAAAAAAACTTCCTCGAGGAGGTGACAGATGGAGTCGAAGGTTGTTTCGAGCAACGAGAGTCTGTTGAGTGGTGTAACACGCAGGGATTTTATGAAATTCTGCACAGCGGTAGCTGCTACCATGGGGCTCCCGATAGCGTCGGCGCCCAAGATAGCCGAGGCTGTAACTTCGCCCAAAAGGCCTCCTGTCATCTGGCTCTCCGGCCAGGAATGTACCGGCTGTGTTGAATCTCTCCTTCGCACCGGCCACCCCACCATTGAAACCCTCATTTTTGATCTCATCTCCCTCGAGTACTCTGAAACACTCAATGCCGGCTCCGGTCACCAGGCAGAAGAGGAACGAGCAAAGTCCATAGAGGCCAACAAAGGCAAATTCATCCTCGTTGTCGACGGCGCCATCCCGGTGAAGGAAAACGGTATTTTTTGCCAGATCGCAGGCAAGCCGGTTTTAGACATCCTCAACGAAACAGCCCCCCTTGCAGCGGCAGTCATTGCCATCGGTTCCTGTGCCTCCTGGGGTGGAGTGGCGGCTGCCGATCCCAACCCGACCGGGGCCACCCCGGTGCACGAGATCCTCAACCCCAAAGGCATCCCGGTGGTGAACATTCCCGGCTGCCCGCCCAACCCCTACAACTTCCTTTCTACAGTCATTCACTTCCTTACCTTTCATAAACTTCCGGCCCTGGATGATAAGGGACGCCCCAAATTTGCCTACAGCCGTCTGATCCACGAAAACTGTGAGCGCAGACCCCATTTTGATGCGGGTCGTTTTGCCCAGGAATTTGGCGACGAAGGCCATCGCAAAGGGTATTGCCTCTATAAACTTGGCTGTAAAGGACCGGAAACCTATAACAACTGCTCGACCCTCCCCTTTAACGATACGCCTGGCTGCTGGCCGGTTGCCACAGGCTCCCCCTGCTTTGGCTGTTCGGAGGAAAAGGTTGGATTTCACAGCCCGCTCTTTTCCAAGGCAAAGGTTATCTTCCCCACCCCACCGGCAAGGCACCCGGAAACCATTCCTGAAAAAGGAGCTGGCGCCAAGAACTTCGCCTATGGCGTTGCGGGTGCAGCCATTGGCGCGACAGCGGTTGCTCTGGCCAAACGTGGTGGTGACTCGGAAGACTGATCCTTAGCGCAGGAGAACGAAGTTATGGCTCTTAACAGACGAGATTTTCTCAAATTTTCAGCTGGAGCCGGCCTGATGGTGACAGCTGGAGCCAGGCCGACACAGGCCAGCCCACACGGCGAGCTTTCCCCCGAGGCGGTCGGCATCCTCTATGATGCAACACTCTGTATTGGCTGCATGTCGTGCATGGTCAACTGCAAAAAGGCCAATGCCGAACCCGGTGGCGCGCTCTATCACCGGGAGACGGCAGGAACGATCCCCTACGAATACCCTGAAAATGGGGATCCCATCTATGATGCCCCGCAACGACTCTCAGCTCATACCCTCTGCATGATCAAAGCGTATAACGGGGAAGAAGATGGCCCTGTCGGTAAGGGCTCAACCTTTTCCTTTATGAAACAGCACTGCCTGCACTGCCTGGAACCGGCATGCGTTTCCGTCTGTCCGGTTGCCGCCCTGCAAAAACAACCGGGGACCGGTATCGTCACGTATAACAAAGACCGCTGTTTTGGCTGTCGGTACTGCCAGATCGCCTGTCCCTTTGGCATTCCGCAATACGAATGGCACAAGGCTTCGCCCTCGGTGGTCAAATGTCAGCTCTGCAACCACCGCTACGCCCAGGGAAGATATTCCGCCTGCTGCGAAGCCTGTCCCACCGGCGCCTCTCTCTTTGGCAAGGTCAAGGATCTGCGGGAAGAGGCCAAGCGTCGCCTCACCCTCAAACCAGGGGAAACGTATAACTATCCAGTGAAGAGGGTAGACGGAAACGAGCGGACTGAGCAGGTGGTCAAAAAATATGTGGACCATGTCTACGGTATGGATGAGGCCGGTGGTACCCAGTATCTCTTTCTTGCCGGTGTCGATTTCGACAAACTCGGTTTCAACCCCAGAATCACCAATCAGGTGTACCCTGATTTCACCTGGGACTACGTCTCCCACGTCCCGGCGCTCATCGCCACCCTGCTCATCACCGGGACCGTGACCCGTATAGCTACCCAGAAATTGGGAAAAAAGAAAAACGATGCCGAAAAAGGGGATGCCGCCTGAGCCATCTATTCGTCCAACTCCAAAACAGTATCGACGACATTCATCCCCTGCTTAACAACGTGTAAAGGAGATTCACATGGCCAAAAAGATTACCATTGATCCTGTCACCAGAATTGAGGGGCATCTGCGTATAGATTGCGAAGTTGATAACGGCAAGATTACCAATGCCTGGTCTTCCGGGCAGATGTGGCGCGGCATCGAAATTATTCTCAAGGGACGTGATCCACGTGATGCCTGGGCCTACACCCAGCGCATCTGCGGTGTCTGCACCACGGTCCACGCCATGGCCTCGGTACGGGCTGTGGAAGATGCCCTGAAACTGGAAATTCCTGCCAACGCCCATTTCATTCGCAACCTGATCGTGGGCGGACACGGCATCCATGACCACATGGTCCATTTTTACCAGCTCTGCGCCCTGGACTGGGTCGACATCGTCTCTGCGACCACCGCTGATCCGGCAGCTACGGCAAAACTTGGCCAGTCGCTTTCCGATTGGAAGGGGAACAGCGTCCAGGAGATCACAGGGATTCAGGATCGGTTGAAAAAATTCATCGCCAGCGGTCAGTTGGGCATCTTTGCCAGCGGCTACTGGGGCCACCCGGCGATGAAACTCTCGCCCGAAGTCAACCTGTTGGCTGCCACCCATTACCTCCAGGCCCTGCAGTATCAGCGCAAGATCAACCAGGTTGTGGCCATTCTCGGCAGCAAAACGCCACATATTCAGAACCTGGCGGTGGGCGGAGTCACCAACCCCATCGATCCCGACAGTCCAGCCAATCTGACCATCGAAAAACTCTTTAATATCAAGACGCTCATTGATGAGGTGGGGGATTTCATCCACCAGGCCATGCTCACGGATGTGGCGGCCATAGGTGCCTTCTACGCCGACTGGACCCAGTATGGCGCCGGTGTCCTCAACTACCTCTCCGTGCCAGACATGCCCCTGGATAATAAGGGCAACTACGCCCTGCCCGGCGGCTATATTCCGGCTGGTGATCTGGGCAAATTCATGCCGATAAAGACCCAGAAGGACAAAGCACTCTATGATTCGATCAAGGAGTCGATCAAACACTCCTGGTACAATGGCAACTGGGATCGCTCGCCCTACGAGGAAGACACGATTCCCAAATACACCGGCTTTGAATACGACAACAAGTATTCCTGGGTCAAAGCACCCACCTTCATGGGCCAGCCTGCCCAGGTCGGCCCCCTGCCCCATGTGGTGGCTATGTATTTAAGTGGTCATGCGCTGACCAAGAAGCTGGTCGACCAGACACTGGCAACCGTCTCCAGCATCGCCAAAACCCAGGTGGGCATTGGAGCATTGCACTCCACCATTGGTCGCATTGCCGCCCGGGTCATCCGTACGGCTGTGCTCCACGATGCCATGAAGGGCCAGTGGCAGGCGTTAATCGACAATATCGGCAAGGGTGATCTCGATACCTTTAACGCACCTGCCTTTCCGCGAGGTGAGCAGCGGGGTACGGGTTTTCATGAGGCACCTCGCGGTACCCTCTCCCATTGGATTGTTATTGAAAACGGCAAAATCAAAAATTATCAGTGCGTGGTTCCCTCGACCTGGAATGCAGGTCCCCGCAACAGCGAGGATGCTCTGGGCCCCTATGAGGCATCGCTGGTCGGCAATCCGGTGGCCGATGACGAACTACCTCTTGAGGTGTTACGCACGGTGCATTCCTTTGATCCCTGCCTGGCCTGCGCCATTCACCTGGTGGACGGCAAAAAGACTCCCATTACCAAGGTGAAAGTCCTGTGAGTTGGCAACAGATGAATACCCTGGTTTTGGGAATCGGCAACTTACTTATCGGGGATGAGGGGGTGGGCTGCAAGACCATCGAAGAGCTGGAGCGCCGCTTTGAGCTGCCAGCAGGCGTTGAATGTGTCGATGGTGGCACGGCGGGGTTTGAACTCCTGACTATGATCGATGGCAGGGATCACCTCATTTTAATCGATGCCCTGCAAAACGACCGTGCCCCCGGCACGGTGGTCATGGTTGAAGGAAACGAAGTGCCCCAGGCCTTTCATGCCCGGACAACACCCCATCAACTGGGCATCTGCGATGTCCTCGCCGCTGCCCAGCTTGGCGGGACCATGCCGGGCAGTCTGACCCTCTATGGCATAGAACCCAAACAACTGGATGTCGGAATCGGCCTTTCCCCGGAGGTGGAGGCTGGAATGGAAAAAACCATCGGAGCAGTGGTGCACCAACTCCGTCACATTGGCTATGAGGTGAAAACACATGCAATCCAATCCGAACATTAAAACCTGGACTCCGGCGACCATCGTCATGGTGGCGCTGATCCTTCTTGGCAGTGGAGTGGCGCTCTATCGCATGCTTTACGGGCTGGGTGCCGCCACCAATATGAACGACGGGTATCCCTGGGGATTCTGGCTGGGCTTGGATGTTCTTGGCGGCGTGGCCATGGCTGCAGGCGGTTTTATTATCGCCTGCGCGGTCTATCTTTTTAACTGGAAAAAGTACCGCCCCATTGTCCGCCCGGCTATCATGACCGCCTTTTTAGGCTACCTCATGGCGGTGGTCGCCATCTTTCTCGACATTGGCCATCCCTTTCGCCTGCCGCATCCCATGTTTATGTGGCAGTACCATTCGGTGATGTGGGTTGTGGCCATGCATGTCATCTTTTACACCACCACCCTGGCCCTTGAGTTCAGCCCCATGCTCCTTGAGCGCTTAGGCTGGGAAAAGGCCCGCAAGGCGGTTGGCAAAATCATGGTGGGTGCGGTCATCTTTGGCGTGATGCTTTCCACCCTGCATCAGTCCTCGTTGGGTGCGGTGTTTCTTATTGCGCCGGAGAAGATGTCGCCTCTGTGGTGGGATACCAAGCTGCCCTTTCATTTTCTGGTTTCAGCCGTGGCCATGGGGCTTGCCATGGTGAGCTTTGAGACCATGCTCAGTGCCAAATTTCTTGATCATAAAGTCGATAAAGAGATCTTTTATGGCCTGGCCCGTGGCATACTGATTGTGCTGGGATTTTACCTGCTGCTCAAACTCTACCAGCTCTTTGCGGTGGCCAGTCCGAATATGGCTTTTGATGGCTCGGTGGAAGGGAATATGTATCTGTTGGAGATGCTGGTTGGGGTGTTGTTGCCCATTGCACTCTTAAGCGTCAAAAAATACCGAACCAGCGTCAGCATGCTCTTTTCTATCAATGTTCTTGTCATTATCGGAGTCATTCTCAATAGAATGAATGTCTGCCTGTTTTCCATGGAAAGCTACACCACCTGGCACGGCGCCGCCTATTCCCCTTCATGGAAAGAGTTTATTGTCTCGCTTGGCATCATCTCACTGGGTGTTTTTCTCTACAAGATGTCTGCCAAGCACCTACCCCTGTTTTCACACTGAACGCAAGAGGTTGACTCAAATGCACATGCTCCATTACTGGCAAAAAACAGCTGTTGTTTTAGCTTTTGCGCTGATAACCGTTCCTTGCGGGCAACCACAACAATGCCAGGCCAAAGAGCCCTGTGAAAAACTGGTACAAAACAAATGCAGCAGCTGTCATTTTGTGACATACATCTGCGAGCCCATAGAGCGAGGCAAGGGGAGTTTTTACTGGAAAAGGACGGTTAAGGCCATGGTCATGAGCGGCATGGAAACCACCAAGGAAGAAAACGAGCAATTGGTCGACTGCCTCGGCAACCCAAGTGACAAGGTTCAAGCGCTTTGCCCGAATAAGTAATGGGAATCTTGAATAATTGCTTTTTCTGCCAATCCCGGCGTCATGCTTAAAATTTTATCCTCGGAATATCATGTATATGCCTGCGGTAAAATTTTGCGCAATCCTTGGCCTTGATTGAAAAATCTAATTATTCAAGACACCCTAATTCTACTTTGGGAATCATTTAACTTGCTGAATTTTTATCAAAATTGTGTATAATAACACCATCAAATAATTCATTTTTTGGGGGGCGTTTTACCTCATCTCAGCGTCTCCCAAAAAAAGAAATTCAGCAAAGGTAAATCCTCATGTCAGACTCCAAGTGTTGACGGGCCTTGCCCGTCAACTTTTGTCTTTCAGTGGGAGTTATCGTCAATTTTTTCAGCGACATACAGTCAAT
>NZ_JAFFQA010000180.1 GCF_016919065.1 Desulfobulbus rhabdoformis
TTATATGTGCATTCCACGCCGCAGGGAAATCAGATGTGGACGAAATCACATTTTTTTCACCGTCTGGCTTCATGCTGACAGTTTAGGGTCTGCACGAGCAGGGCGATTTTTATTCCCAATTGTGGCAAAATAGGCCGTTAGTCACATCTTTTAGGATACGCCCGTGTTAGTTACCAGCAACGTCACCATGCAGTTCGGCAGTAAGCCGCTATTTGAAAACATCTCCGTCAAATTTGGCGGCGGCAACCGTTACGGCCTGATTGGCGCTAACGGAAGCGGTAAATCCACCTTCATGAAAATTTTGGGGGGCGACTTAGATCCGACCCTCGGCAACGTTTCGCTCGATCCGAACGAACGCATCGGTAAGCTGCGTCAGGATCAGTTCGCCTTCGAAGAGTTCACCG
>NZ_JAFFQA010000181.1 GCF_016919065.1 Desulfobulbus rhabdoformis
GTGATGCGGGACGGGTCGACGCCGACGCGGCTCAGGGCGTCCTCGGCGATCGCGCGCCGTTCCTTGCGGGACAGGTCGCGCCGGTGTTCCTTCAGGGCGTCGTCGAGCTGCGCCCGGATGGTGGTGACGGGGTTGAGGGCGTTCATCGCGCCCTGGAACACCATCGACAGCTTCGACCAGCGCACGGCCCGCAGCTGCTCGTGCGGCAGCCCGAGCAGGTCGATGTCGGTGCCGTCGCGGTCGTGGAACGTGATGCTGCCCGAGGCGACCTTCGCCGGCGGTCGGTGCAGCCGGGTGATGGCGTACGCCAGGGTCGTCTTGCCGCAGCCGGACTCCCCCGCGAGCCCGAGGATCTCGCCGGGGGCCAGGGTGAGCGACACGTCCTTGACGGCGTGCACGGGGTG
>NZ_JAFFQA010000182.1 GCF_016919065.1 Desulfobulbus rhabdoformis
ACGATATTTCGTCACCCAAACAAAATGATATTCAATCTTGTATTTAGTATGGCTTCCTTGGCGATATTCCATACTTACCAGTATAAGCCAGCTGCTAGCAGAATGCTACCCGCCTGAAAGGCGGGGGGTTAAACCTTCACTGCGGACGAATTAACGATAAAGTATTTTTTGGCATCAACGGTTTCTATTCTCACAGCGATGGGTATGGCACAAACCACTATCCCGGCCAAAAAAGGAATGCTAATGAAAAAGAACGCTATCTTGGAAATGCCAAGTCAGAACCACCGGCAAAGCCGGTGGCTTGAAAGCCTGTGAACCGCTCAAAGCGGTACATTTAACAGATCAACTGACCACCATTCGGTGGTCGCCTATTTAAAAAGGTTCAGTTGCTCGAGACGTT
>NZ_JAFFQA010000183.1 GCF_016919065.1 Desulfobulbus rhabdoformis
TCTTATCGGTTTTCAACACATTCAGCACGCTCTGGCAGGCTTCGATTTTGTCCGGGTTGCCTTCCGCAGTATTAATGCATGAGCTGTACGCGGCTTTCAGTTTACTGTCTTCCTGCGGCGCCTGAGGCTGCGCGCAGCCCACCAATCCTGACGCTAAGGTAGCGATAAGAATCCATTTTTTCATGATACGACCTCATTATTACGTGGCAGGCGTGAGGCCCGCCGCGTCATTGTCAGAAGATGGTGAACGGGGCAATCACGATGAACTTCACGTCACGCTCATCCTGGAAGATGTTGCCGTAACCGCCGCCCCAGCTTGGGATATCAGAGTGGTTGTCGTATTGGGTGTAGTGGAGTTTGAACAGCGTGCCTTTCGCACGTCCTTCCTGCACGGTGTAC
>NZ_JAFFQA010000184.1 GCF_016919065.1 Desulfobulbus rhabdoformis
GGATACGTAGTTCATGAATGGTATCATCCGGGGTCTTATCCGTTATACTCTCGGCAAGTTTGCACACCTTTTTATATCGTTTCAAAACCAGATCTGCGGCAAAAACCTTGGACGGAGCATCGGCCTTGGGGCCTTTGGGCAGGCCTTTGGGATTTTCAAATAATTTCTGAATGAATTTTATCTGTTTTTTGTAAGCCTTGGATTTAAGCATGGCTTCAACCTTTCCAAAGGCCTCATCCCGATCCTGTTGCAACAAATCAAAAAGGACCCCAAGGCCAGGATGGGCCTGGGGGGGAACCAAGGCAAAATAATCGTCCTTGGATAATAGGTAAACATCCCGGTCCCGCATCAGGTTGGTATCCTGCATAATATCCCTGAAATCCTGCTTCAACT
>NZ_JAFFQA010000185.1 GCF_016919065.1 Desulfobulbus rhabdoformis
CGGTCAGTCCGCTCTCGACGTGATTGACGACGCGGCCGACGGGCAGGGGCCCGATGTGGTCTTTCTCGATATCCGCATGCCGGGGTTGTCGGGCATTGATGTGGCGCGCGAGCTATCGCAGCGGGATGTGCGTCCGCTGGTGGTGTTCGTCACCGCGTATGACCAGTTCGCGCTCGATGCCTTCGAGCAGGCCGCGGTCGACTACGTGCTCAAGCCCGTGCAGACCGAGCGCCTAGCCGAGACCGTCAGGCGGCTGAAGGACCGGCTCGGCACGCGCCCGAACGGCAACGCCGACGCCCTTGCCATGAACCCCGCGCAGACGCTGGCAGAACTCGTCGAGCGCCTTGCCGGCCTGCAGGGCGCTGCCCAAACCCGAGCCACGCCGCAGGGC
>NZ_JAFFQA010000186.1 GCF_016919065.1 Desulfobulbus rhabdoformis
GCTTTAGATGCTTCTAGACCGTCTTTAATACGTTGGTTGATACTTTCTACCATAACGACCCCATTCAATACCGCTACACCAAATAAGGTAATAAAGCCAACGGAGCTTGGTACAGACAAGTATTGTCCAGATAAATATAAGGAGAAAACTCCGCCAATTACAGCAAGCGGCACGTTGACCAATATCAGCATAGCTTGACCAACAGAGCCAAAAGCAAAGTAAAGTAACAATGCAATTAGCGCTAAAGATAGAGGTACAACGATAGCTAGTCTGCTTTGAGCACGCTGCTGGCTTTCGAATTGGCCACCTATTGCTACCGAGTAACCTGAAGGTAGGTCAACTTTCTCAGCAATAACTTTTCTGATGTCGGCTACTACACTACCCATATC
>NZ_JAFFQA010000187.1 GCF_016919065.1 Desulfobulbus rhabdoformis
GTCGTTATTTCGCCTACATACTTTCCGGAGCGGCGACACCTAAAAACTGGAGACCATTTTGAAAACCCTGCACCCAGGCCCCGCATAGGAAAAGGCGAGCCCGGCTTAATTCAGGATCGTCACCGAGGACCTTGTGTTTATTGTAGAAGCCGTGAAATCGGGCCGCCAGATCCATCAGGTAAAATATGACCCGATGAGGCTCCAGATCGGTCGCGGCGCCGGCAACCATGCGGGGGTAATCGGCCAGGGTTTTCAGCAGCGCATACTCCTCGTTTTCGCGCAGACGATTCAGGGCCGCATCCTGGGGGGTCATGCCGCTGATCCCCAGTTCACTGGCCTGTCTTGCAATGCTGCATAACCGGGCATGGGCATACTGAACAT
>NZ_JAFFQA010000188.1 GCF_016919065.1 Desulfobulbus rhabdoformis
GGTCGAAATATCTGTATCATAGCCGTCCTGTTTTGCATGACTCACGGCGATGGTTGAGCGGAGCGGACCAAAGGCCGAACCTGCCATTGCCTGAATACTCTGTTCGGCAGCCTGCCCCACCCCTCCTTGCACCTCGATTTCCGCCTCGGGCTGCCTTGCAGCAGCACGGGTGATAATATTGACAACACCTCCGGTGGCCTCACTTCCATAGATGGCGGAACTCGGTCCACGGACGATTTCAATACGGTCAACCAGGACTATGGGGATCTGGTTGACATCGACGGTGGCATTGTAGCTGCCCGATATTCTCCGCCCGTCAAGGAGAATGAGAGTATGGCCAGACCCCATACCACGTATGGAGACCTCATTACTTCTTC
>NZ_JAFFQA010000189.1 GCF_016919065.1 Desulfobulbus rhabdoformis
GGTCGAAATATCTGTATCATAGCCGTCCTGTTTTGCATGACTCACGGCGATGGTTGAGCGGAGCGGACCAAAGGCCGAACCTGCCATTGCCTGAATACTCTGTTCGGCAGCCTGCCCCACCCCTCCTCGCACCTCGATTTCCGCCTCGGGCTGCCTTGCAGCAGCACGGGTGATAATATTGACAACACCTCCGGTGGCCTCACTTCCATAGATGGCGGAACTCGGTCCACGGACGATTTCAATACGGTCAATCGGATAGCCGGGGGTTTTTCTCCCCCGGCCTCCACACCACCTGGCATGCGGGTCCGCACCAGGCGGTTCCCAAAGAGAGACGGGCCGTGGCCGGTCAATCGATAGCTTCAGTTCTTTGAAAAG
>NZ_JAFFQA010000018.1 GCF_016919065.1 Desulfobulbus rhabdoformis
TGCAATCCACGACCACACCACGTGGTGATCATTTTTCTTACTTTGACTGGTAGAGACTTTCTCGTTACTGGTAATGCTTCATGAGAATTTAAGCGGATTTTCGGGGCGGCGGGAATGCGAATCTACAGCCATCTGCTGTGACAAATCTGGATGCAATAGTGACTCGTATTCAGGAGATCACTGAAAGGCGTAATCGAGCGATTGTGGGGGAACCTGCAGAGCTTGTGTCAAAAGATTCCCCGCTACCGTCCGGGGCAACCCAACTTGACGCACAAGGGGACACGCCAGAAGCCTCGAGCCCTTGATTTTTTTTGTTCGGCACAAAAGAAGTCGATGGCACAATCACTTTGGGAAACAACTTACGGGAATCTTGAATAATTGCTTTTTCTGCCAATCCCGCGGAGTCTGGCGCTTACCTCGTCATGCTTAAAATTTTATCCTCGGAGGTAAGCGAAGACTCCGATATCAACTATATGCCTGCGGTGAAATTGTCAGCAATCCTTGACCTTGATTGAAAAATCTAATTATTCAAGACACCCTTACGCCGATCTCGATGTAAAGAGTTTCGGCGATGCCAGCCAGGAAATTCTGAACCTCATCCCTCTTTCCACCGGGGGCCAAAGTACTTGATCTCGGTTGTGGAGATGGTCGTAATTCCATCCCGCTGGCCCGGGCTGGCTTCATGGTCACTGCAGTTGACATATCCGAAGCTGGGATATGGAAACTGGATACCTTGTCGGCTCGCGAGGGACTAACAATCCACTGCAGGGGTGCGGACATGACCAAATTTTCCTTTCTAGAAAAGTATGACTTGATCATTGCCCATGGCTGCCTCCACTTCGTTGAGCGCAGCCAGTGGGATGAGATGATTGTGCAGTTCAAAACTCATACAGCCCCGTTTGGATTTAATGCCATCACTGTCGGGTGCATCCGCTACTTATGGCAAATTGTTCGAACCACACTTCAGGTAGACGTCAGCATGGGAAATTGGCCCATACTGCGGGCGGCGAACTTTTTAATTCCATAAGCTTCGGATGCTCCCATCACTGTCTTCACCGATACTATTTCTGCCCCGCCCGACTTGGCATCGCTATGTGTCGGGCTGTTTCGCGTAGGGGAACTTTGCTATAAGTATTGAATGGTTAGACTTTTTCTATTGCATACTTCTTACTTCTTGCTGCAAGTGTCTGAAAATCAAACTCTTCACGAGTAAACACTGGCTTTTATTCTGCCTCGCAGCGGTTTCGTCCAACAATTCTTTCTCAAAGTTTAATGCGGTGTCATCATGCAGTATTACGCTCACTCTACTGAATCAAAGGATAAAACGGACTGGCAAACACTTTCTGATCATCTACATAATGTTGCAGGATTGGCGGAAAAATTTGCTACGACCTTCCAGGCTGGACAATGGGGGCTTTATGCTGGGCTACTCCACGATATAGGCAAGGCCTGTCCTGCTTTTCTTGCCAGGTTGGAAGGAAGCAATATTCGTGTCGACCATGCCACCATAGGGGCAAAACTAGCGAAGGAACGGTGTGGATCTCTGGGGATGCTCCTTGCCTACGTGATCTGCGGCCATCATGGAGGGCTGCCGGACGGAGGCATACAGGAAGGACAGCTGCATTTTCGGTTGCGCAAGGAGACCGAACCTGTCGAACTGCAACCGGAGATCGATAGTCTTTCTCCTCCGGCTTTCCCGTTTCAGCTGGAAGAAAAATGGGGCATGTTCAGCCTGGCTTTTTTTACTCGGATGCTTTTTTCCTGTCTGGTCGATGCTGATTTTCTGGATACGGAAAATTTTTGTACTTCAGAAAAATCGGCGCAGCGGGCAGCTATACAACCTGATGATATGAGCCAGTTACGCATGAACGTACAGGCCTTCCTTGCCCAAAAACAGGCCCAGGCGAAACCGGGTGTCGTCAATGACGCTCGTCAGCAGGTGTTGGCACGATGTCTCACGGAGGCAAAAGGAGAGCAGGGGGTGTACACCTTGACCGTGCCAACAGGAGGAGGCAAGACCCTTTCCTCCCTGGCTTTCGCTCTTGAGCATGCAGTGGAGCACGACCTCGCTCGGGTGATCTATGCCATCCCCTTCACCTCTATCATTGAGCAGAACGCAGAAGTTTTCCGTCAGGCCCTTGGCGAAGCCAATGTGTTGGAGCACCACTGTAACTTTCGCATTGAGGAAGACAAGGAAGACTCCGCTTATGCTCAGTGGCGAAGTCTGGCTGCAGAAAACTGGGATGCACCGGTGGTGGTTACGACCAACGTGCAGTTTTTTGAGTCCTTATACAGCAATGCAACCTCGCGTTGCCGAAAGTTACATAACATCGCTGGCAGCGTTATCGTGCTTGATGAGGCTCAGGCCATCCCTACGGAATTTTTCGAGCCTTGTTTGGCCGCCTTGCGCGAATTGGTTCTGCGCTATGGGTGTACGGTGGTGTTGTGTACAGCTACTCAACCTGCGTTGCAGGATAGCAAGCTGCAGTCTTTGAAACTGCCAAAGATAACAGAACTCGTTGAAGACCCCTCAGCTCTCTATAGCGACCTCAAACGGGTGCAGGTCGTCTTTCTTGGCACACTGAATACAGAGGATTTGGCTCAACGTCTTGCCGCTCACTCGAAGGTTTTGTGCATCGTTTCAACCAAGAAGCAGGCCCAGCAGGTGGTGCGTCAATTGCCGGGTACTGAGGAAAATTTTCACCTCTCAACCAACATGTACCCGGAGCATCGATTGCGTGTTTTGGCAACCATTCGGCAACGCTTGAGCAACGGATTGCCATGCCGGGTCGTGTCAACTTCATTGGTGGAGGCCGGGGTTGATTTGGATTTTCCCGTGGTCTACCGGGCTATGGCCGGGCTCGATTCCATCGCGCAGGCGGCCGGACGATGTAACCGGGAAGGCAAGTTGGAGTATGGGCAGACGTATGTTTATGAACCGGATGAATTACCTGCCATGCCCTGGTTGCAGCGTCGTATGACCCGTACCAGAGAAACCCTGCGCACCTTCTCTGGGGAAGACTGTTTGTCTTTGGCTCCCATGCAACGTTTTTTCGAACTTCTTTATGATGTGGAAAGTCTGGATGCCAAAAAAATAATCAAACGTTTGAATCCTAAGCCACACCAGGAATTGATTTTTCCTTTTCGGGAGATTGCAGAGGATTTCCGTCTTATCGATGACCAAGGCGTGGGCGTGATCATGCCGGGGTTGGCGGAAGATCAGGCGAGCGTCGCTCTGTTGATTGAGCAGTTGCGGCATTCCCCCTTTCCTCAGTCAGCCGCAAAAAAACTGCAGCGGTACGCCGTGGTGGTCCGGACCAATGTATTACAACGCTTACATCATCAGGGGGCCGTTGAGATGATTCGTGATACTTACCCCTATTTATCGAACGCACAGGCCTACAATGAAGGCCTTGGTTTTTGTGAAGATATGACCGAACTTTGGGACCCGGAGTATTTTTGTATTTAGTGAGTAAAACACGCATTTTTTGAATGAGCTTGTGATGTAACATAGTAATTCAAGATCCTATTTGTAATTGGAGGGGCGCCGGTTCCTCACCCCTCCCTTTCTCATCCAATCAAGGAGGCAAGGCCTATGGGGTATGGAGTAAAGCTCCGTGTCTGGGGCGATTACGCCTGTTTTTCTCGGCCGGAAATGAAGGTGGAAAGAGTGTCGTATGACGTAATCACGCCGTCGGCGGCAAGAGGCATTCTTGAAGCCATTCACTGGAAACCGGCTATCCGCTGGGTTGTCGACAGAATTCACGTACTCAATCCCATCCGTTTCGACAATATCCGCCGAAATGAGGTGAAGTCGAAAATACCTAAACCAAATCCTAAGACCGTTATGCGTGACGGAAAACCGTTATTTTTCTTGGTTGATGATGGAGACAACCGCCAGCAGCGAGCCTCCACCTTGTTACGCGGAGTGGATTATGTGATTGAAGCTCATTTTGAGCTAACCAAGAAAGCCGGACAAGAGGATAACGCTGGGAAGCACCTAGATATATTCAACCGCCGCGCCCGATCCGGGCAATTTTTCCATCAACCCTGTTTGGGCTGCCGGGAATTTCCCGCATTTTATGAACTGCAGGAAGGCCCCTTACCCGACTCCTGTTACAAGGGAGAAACAAAAGAGTTAGGCTACATGCTGTTGGACATAGATTTTGCGGGCGGCATGCAGCCACTCTTTTTTAAGGCCACTATGGAGGATGGCGTGATTACCCCGCCTGCACCGTGGTCGGCGGAGGTTCGGTCATGATTCTTCAGGAACTGAATCGTTATTACGAACGAAAAGCTTCTGACCCCGAATCAACTATTCCTTCCTATGGCACAAGTGTGGAGAATATTTCATTTGCTTTGGTGCTCAATGAAAGTGGGGAATTGCTGGAGGTGGAAGACTTACGGCAGCAGAAGGGGAAGAATCTGCGGCCGCGTAAGATGATTGTGCCAGCAGCAGAGAAAAAAGCGAGTGGCATTAAACCCAATTTTCTCTGGGATTCGACCAGTTATGTGCTTGGATTGGATGACAAGGGCAAGCAGGACCGGACGGATAAATGTCATGAAGCTTTCGTTCAACTTGTGCGTTCTACCTGTTTGTCTGATGATCAAGGACTAAAGGCCGTCATTTCTTTCTACGATCATAATTACCGGACAATAATTTCTCGGCCCAATTGGGAGGATATCTGTGGCTCAAATCTAGTTTTTCGCTTGAGTGGAGCGCCCGGTTATATTCATGACCGTGAGGCAGCACGGAAAGCATGGGCACGCTGTCTAGGACAACGTAAAGCCGCAAATATTGGACAATGTCTTATTTCTGGGGAAAATGCTCAGCCTATAGCACGGTTGCACCCATCTATTAAGGGGGTCCGGGGGGCTCAGTCCATGGGCGCATCCATTGTTTCGTTTAACCTTCCGGCCTTTGAATCTTACGGAAAGGATCAGTCAATCAATGCGCCTGTAGGCGAAAAGGCCGCATTTAATTACGTTACCGCCTTGAATACACTGTTAGCGCCCGAGAGTCGTCAAAAGATCGTTATTGGAGATACAACTGTCGTGTTTTGGGCTGAACGCCCTAGTGTTATTGAAGGTATATTCGCTGATCTCTTTGCACCGGATATAGCTAACCCCAAGGCGGCAGAATTAGCAGATGATCAGCAAACTGCCGATAAAATTTTCCATCTGCTGAGAAAAATACGTTCCGGCGAGTCTGTGGTTGATATCGTCCCGGACTTGGACCCTGTCGTACGTTTTTTTATCTTGGGGCTGACTCCCAATGCTGCACGTCTTTCAATCCGTTTCTGGTTGGAAGGGACGGTTGGAAGTTTTTTGGAGCATATCGGTACACATTTTCGTCAACTTGAAATAGTGCGCAAATTCGATAGTGATCCTAAATTCCCACCTCTTTGGCGTCTACTTTGTCAAACAGCAACCCTTGGAAAAAACGAAAACATCTTACCCGTACTTGCAGGCGGTATGGCCAAAGCCATGCTCAACGGCGCTCCGTATCCACATAGTCTGCTTGCAGCCGTTTTGGGACGTATCCGTGCCGAGCGAGAGGTCGGCTATTTTAGGGCGGCATTGCTGAAAGCCTATCTTGTTCGCAACAAAAAAATGGAGATTTCAATGTATTACGACCCCGACAGAAAAGAGGTGCCCTATATCCTTGGCGGCCTTTTTGCGGTTCTCGAAAAGGCGCAAAACGATGCTATTCCTGGGACTAACGCCACTATGAAAGATCGTTTTTTTGCCTCGGCTCCTGCAACCCCGGCCCGGGTATTCCCCATGCTGTTGAAAAATGCAGCTAATCATACTGCCAAATTACGTAAAGACCCGATGAAAACCGGCTGGGCCATTACCTTGGAGAAATCCATTCAGGATGCGGTTATCAATTTAACGGATTTCCCTCCAACTTTGTTGCCTGAAGAGCAGGGGCTCTTCATGATTGGATACTATCAACGGATGAAAGATCTTTACACCAGCAAGAAAACAAGCGCCGACACGGCCGAGGAGAATTAACCATGACCGCCATTTCCAACCGTTATGAGTTTGTGCTGCTTTTTGATGTGGAAAACGGCAATCCCAATGGGGACCCGGATGCGGGCAATACCCCTCGTGTCGATCCGGAAACCGGGCATGGTTTAGTTACGGATGTATGTTTGAAACGAAAAATTAGGAACCATGTAGCCTTATCCAAAGATGGTGCTGAGGGATTTCAGATTTATGTTCAGGAAAAAGCGGTTCTCAATCAGATCAACGAAAAAGCATACAAAGCCTGCGATCTGAAAGTGGAAAAGAAAAAATTGCCCAAAAAAGTTGAAGATGCTCGTCGTGTTACAGGCTGGATGTGTACTAACTTTTACGATATTCGAGCCTTCGGTGCGGTCATGACCACGGAGGTAAACTGTGGCCAGGTTCGTGGGCCGGTACAGTTGGCATTCGCCAAAAGCGTAGAAAGCATCATGCCTCAGGAGATCAGTATTACCCGCATGGCTGTGACCAATGAGAAAGATTTGGAAAAAGAGCGCACCATGGGGCGTAAACATATCGTTCCCTATGGACTCTATGTGGCACACGGATTCATTTCAGCTCCTTTGGCGGAAAAAACAGGATTTTCCGATGAAGATTTGGAGCTGTTGTGGGAGGCCCTCATCAACATGTTTGAGCATGATCGTTCAGCCGCACGTGGCCTGATGAGTAGCCGCAAGCTTTTTGTCTTCAGACATGACAGCCGCATGGGGAATGCTCCGGCGCATAAGCTTTTTGACCTGGTTAACATTCGGCGTGCTGAGGAATCAACCGGGCCGGCTCGTTCGTTTAAGGATTATGTGGTGCATGTCGACACTCTGCCTGCTGGTGTCACATTGCAGGAAAAACTGTAATTATTTGAGATGGTCGGAGTGCTATGGATACGGTGTTTCCAAAACAGCGATATGCTGAAAATAAAACCGGCATCATGCTTTTTTACAAAGCTGAGGACGGAAAAATTGAGCTGGATGTCCGCTTGCAGGAGGAAACAGTTTGGCTTTCATTGAGGCAAATGGCCGAGTTATTCGACCGTGATAAATCAGTTATCTCCAGGCACCTTCGGAATGTTTTTCGAGAGGGAGAATTGATGAAGGCGGCAGTTGTTGCAAAAAATGCAACAACTGCCGCCGATGGCAAAACATACCAGGTTGATTATTACAATTTGGACGCGATTATCTCCGTCGGTTACCGGGTGAACTCAAAGCGTGGCACCCAGTTCCGTATCTGGGCTTCCTCTATCCTCAAAGAATATCTTATCAAAGGCTATGCCCTCAACCAACAGCGACTACAAGAGCAAGGCGTGGCCGAGTTGCGCGGAGCGCTGGACCTCATTGCTACAACCTTGGAGCAACACCATCTGACCGATGACACTGGCTTAGCTGTTGTTCAGTTGGTCAGACGTTATGGGTTGAGTTGGCGGCTATTGCTTCAGTATGATGAAGACCAGCTTGCTCTTCCTGCCTCGATTAATCGACGGGAATCGGCACTCTTTGATCTGGCTGTTGTCCGTGAGAGTATTGTCTGTCTACGTTCGGAATTGGCAGAGCGTGGTGAGGCTACAGGGCTTTTTGGCCAAGAACGAGGGACAAGCCTTGAGGGGATTCTTGGTGCCATTCACCAGACCTTTGGGGGACAGGATCTCTATTCTTCTATCGAAGAAAAGGCTGCTCATCTTCTCTATTTTGTGATCAAAGATCACCCCTTCAGCGATGGGAATAAGCGCATCGGTTCTTTTCTTTTCCTGCTCTATTTACAGGAAAATGGCCTGGCAGATACGGTTCGCTTTGATAATAAGGCGCTTGTCGCACTGGCCTTGCTGGTCGCAGCTTCTGACCCTGCACAAAAGGAACTGCTTATTCGGCTGATCGTGAACCTGTTGGTCGATCCGACCAGTCCTTCGCGAGGTTTGCACCATGACTAATCCTTCCCCTGGCATTCTGTCATCTAATGAATTGAGGATATCCGTGTACTTCGAAGATGATCTGGTCATGATTTCTGCCCTTCAACATTATCTTTTCTGTCCTCGTCAATGTGCGCTGATCCATATTGAGCAGCAGTGGCAGGAGAACAGGTTTACCGCCGAAGGGCGTATCCTGCATGAGCGGGTCCATGGAGGTGGCAAAGAGTCACGTCGGACCATGCGGGTGGAGTTTGACGTTCCCATTCGTTCCTTGAAGCTTGGAATTATCGGACGGGCAGATATTGTCGAGTTTCATTTGCAGGAAGATGGTCACTGGCTTCCGCTTCCAGTGGAATACAAGCGCGGGCGGCCTAAAAAGGATGATACCGATCGGGTGCAACTCTGTGCCCAGGCGCTTTGTCTGGAGGAAATGTTACAATGTGAAGTGCAGCAAGGGGCCTTGTATTACGGGCAAAAAAAACGCCGTGTTGAGGTGTTCTTTGATACGGATTTACGAGCAAATACCAGCAAGACAGCTATGGCTGTCCATACATTGTTAAAAGAGAGAAGGACGCCACCACCGCACTATAATAAACGGTGTGAGAACTGTTCTTTTATAGCCACGTGCCTGCCTAAAGTCGCGTCCCAGAAACAGGTCGGCAAATATTTACAGCAAATGGTGGAAAGATGAGAAAACACCTCAATACCCTGTTTGTAACGACTCAAGGAGCGTATCTAGCCAAGGATGGGGAAACCGTAGCTGTTCGCATTGAGAAAGAAACCGCTTTGCGTGTGCCGGTGCATACTTTGGAATCCGTGGTCTGTTTCGGTAACGTCGGTTGTAGCCCGTTTTTGATGGGTATGTGCGGTGAGCGTAACGTCGGTTTAAGCTTTTTGACTGAAAAAGGTCGTTTTTTAGCACGTGTCAAAGGGCCTACTTCAGGCAATGTGCTGTTACGTCGTGAGCAATATCGGCGGGCCGATGATCTTGCTTTTTCGGCAAAGGTTGCCGCCGCCTGTGTACTTGGAAAGATAGCGAATTGTCGGACCGTGTTATTGCGTGGGTTGCGTGATCATGCTGAAAAAATCGATCAGGAAGCTATGCAGTCGGCTATCGATCGGCTTGGAGCCGCAACCAGGCGTGTACAGGAACCTTTAGATCTTGACTCCGTCCGCGGCGTGGAAGGAGATGCCGCCCGTGTTTATTTTGGTGCATTCGATCATTTGCTTGTACGCAATAAGGACCATTTTTTTATGCGTCAACGGAGTCGTCGACCCCCGCTTGATCGCATAAACTGTCTGCTCTCGTTTTTATACACGCTGCTTCTCAACGATATTCGTTCTGCTGTCGAGGCTGTTGGTCTTGATCCGGCAGTAGGGTATCTGCACCGTGATCGTCCTGGTCGGGCAGGGCTGGCTCTTGATTTAATGGAAGAGTTTCGCCCCCTGGTCGATCGATTGGCCGTGTCTCTGGTTAATTTAGGGCAGATGCGCGAAAATGATTTTGTTCTGAGCGATGGTGGTGCCGTCCGCATGAGTGACAAGGCCCGGAAAACATTGCTGGTTGCCTACCAGAAGCGAAAACAGGAAGAGGTTGTCCATCCCTTTCTTGAGGAAAAGATGACTTGGGGATTGTTTTTTCATATCCAGGCCCTTTTGTTTGCTCGGTTTTTACGCGGTGAACTGGATAGTTACCCGCCCATTTTCTGGAAATAGGAGTCGGCCATGATGGTCTTGGTGAGTTACGACGTGAGGACAAGCGAGCCAGGTGGGGCTAAGAGACTTCGCAGGGTGGCAAAAGTCTGCCGAAATCATGGGCAACGGGTCCAGTTCTCAGTGTTTGAGTGTATCGTCGATCCTGCACAATGGGTCAAATTACGGCAAGCACTAATAAACGAGATTGATCCGGAGGCGGATAGCCTGCGCTTTTATTTCCTTGGTGCCAATTGGCGTAACCGCGTTGAACATATAGGTGCCAAAGTAACTGTGGACCAGGAAGGTCCTTTAATTATTTGAAAGAGGCCGCGAACCGCCTGTAACCAAAAATTTCCGGCTGGTTCGCGATACACTATAATGCGGTGTTGGTGCATCATGGTTGGGGGCGAGGAGGTGAAAATATCCGCCAATTTTTAACAATCGCGGAATACAGTAAATTAGCTGATGAATTTCAGAATGTTATGATTCAGCAGTCGCCCCTTCACGGGGGCGTGGATTGAAACCTATTGCGGTAATTTCAGGATTTATTGTTCTTGTTGTCGCCCCTTCACGGGGGCGTGGATTGAAACCCTGGTGGCCTGTCTCGGTTGGGGCTCCGCCGCCTGGTCGCCCCTTCACGGGGGCGTGGATTGAAACTAATATTTCCGCCCAAAAAAGGCCTAACTCGTTGGGTCGCCCCTTCACGGGGGCGTGGATTGAAACTCTTTTTCTCCTCCCCAGGTAGTCAAAACCGTCTCAGTCGCCCCTTCACGGGGGCGTGGATTGAAACCTGGAGTACGAGGCATAACGCCGAACTCAGCGGAGTCGCCCCTTCACGGGGGCGTGGATTGAAACTTCAACCTGAACCCACTTCTTTGCATTGTCCTGCGTCGCCCCTTCACGGGGGCGTGGATTGAAACGTATGGTAGTTGTCAGCCTCTGTTACGGTCACGTGTCGCCCCTTCACGGGGGCGTGGATTGAAACCGGGGGTGGCTGTTAATCAGGATGGAAAGAGCCTCGTCGCCCCTTCACGGGGGCGTGGATTGAAACCGGTAAATCATTGACTATTAGCTTAATATGTGAGTCGCCCCTTCACGGGGGCGTGGATTGAAACTTTGCATTGTCCTGCTGGTAAAGCTCCCACCAAGTCGCCCCTTCACGGGGGCGTGGATTGAAACGCCGGGTAATCCTTCGCACCCCGGTTGACACCGGTCGCCCCTTCACGGGGGCGTGGATTGAAACCCACGACTTGATTGCAGGTGATTGGAAACATCTAGTCGCCCCTTCACGGGGGCGTGGATTGAAACTTGTCAGCGTTTGCGACTTCCAAGGCGTCAACTCGTCGCCCCTTCACGGGGGCGTGGATTGAAACTTTATTTTCATGATTAAAATATAAAAGATATTTCTGTCGCCCCTTCACGGGGGCGTGGATTGAAACCATGGTGGCCACCACAGCGGGCACCAGTGGTACCGGTCGCCCCTTCACGGGGGCGTGGATTGAAACCCGGAATTCCCTCAGTGATGCAGACAACCAACTCAGTCGCCCCTTCACGGGGGCGTGGATTGAAACTCTCTTGACGACAAAGTCTGTAACGGAGCGGCATAGTCGCCCCTTCACGGGGGCGTGGATTGAAACCTAGACCTGAGTGGCACCGGGGTGACCTCACTGCCGTCGCCCCTTCACGGGGGCGTGGATTGAAACATCCATCACAGCAGGATGGTATCACGACGGTGGAAGTCGCCCCTTCACGGGGGCGTGGATTGAAACACCTTTCAAAAAAAAATCCCCTGAAAGCGCATGGCGTCGCCCCTTCACGGGGGCGTGGATTGAAACGGTCTGTCTCTGAGCAAGGTGGTCGAGTGTTGCAGTCGCCCCTTCACGGGGGCGTGGATTGAAACAGTGCCATCGTCAAAGGTTGCGGTTAGGGTAAAAGTCGCCCCTTCACGGGGGCGTGGATTGAAACTTCTGAGGCACAAGAGTAAATGATTAAAGGAAAAGTCGCCCCTTCACGGGGGCGTGGATTGAAACTTCCCCCTTTGCTTAGAACGGTACATCGTCGCCAGTCGCCCCTTCACGGGGGCGTGGATTGAAACTGAAAGGTCAAAACGGACAGAGATATCTCAAGACAGTCGCCCCTTCACGGGGGCGTGGATTGAAACACAAGGATTGCCGGAACTCTGCGGCAATCCAACTGTCGCCCCTTCACGGGGGCGTGGATTGAAACTCCGGCCAAAGCGCCGTGCCGTCTTTCCGTAGCGCGTCGCCCCTTCACGGGGGCGTGGATTGAAACTCAGCTTCCCACAGTTCATCGTCGAGCAACCACTGTCGCCCCTTCACGGGGGCGTGGATTGAAACCTCAGGAGTCCAATTTTCACCAGTAGCGGTTGTGCGTCGCCCCTTCACGGGGGCGTGGATTGAAACAGTGCGCTGGCGACACCAGTAAAGGAGTCTTGCCGTCGCCCCTTCACGGGGGCGTGGATTGAAACCCACCATAAGTTGATTCGCTGGAAACAGAGATTGGTCGCCCCTTCACGGGGGCGTGGATTGAAACCCAGGAGACGTGACCGCCAGTCGTTTAAATTGCGGGTCGCCCCTTCACGGGGGCGTGGATTGAAACGAAATTGAAGTGATTGTTTGAAACAAAAGCGCCCCGTCGCCCCTTCACGGGGGCGTGGATTGAAACGCAGACTGTGAATATGCATGGACTTCGCTCGACGCGTCGCCCCTTCACGGGGGCGTGGATTGAAACAGCGAATTGGCCGAGGATGAGAAGAGATGATCTCGTCGCCCCTTCACGGGGGCGTGGATTGAAACTTCAACCTGAACCCACTTCTTTGCATTGTCCTGCGTCGCCCCTTCACGGGGGCGTGGATTGAAACCGAGTTAAAGGGAAAGACACGTATACCCGTGATGAGTCGCCCCTTCACGGGGGCGTGGATTGAAACCTGGTTGATGTCGCTGAACTCGCAGGCTTTGAGCCGTCGCCCCTTCACGGGGGCGTGGATTGAAACTTCAATCTTAACTGGTCCATGCCAGGACAATGGGGTCGCCCCTTCACGGGGGCGTGGATTGAAACAAGGGCTTGTTGTATTGCTAAAGACATGGGTAAAGGTCGCCCCTTCACGGGGGCGTGGATTGAAACACTTCCGAACCGATCAGCGACGAACAGGCAGCAGAGTCGCCCCTTCACGGGGGCGTGGATTGAAACTCGTGAGCGGAGAGTACACTACCAGGCAATGGGAAGGTCGCCCCTTCACGGGGGCGTGGATTGAAACTATTTCCGTCACCGATTTATTGCAAGCTCTCTCAGGTCGCCCCTTCACGGGGGCGTGGATTGAAACATAAGAGCCATATAAAGATCTTTAGATGATGCCATGTCGCCCCTTCACGGGGGCGTGGATTGAAACTTCAGAGCCAAGATCTGCTCGGAGCTTGCCCCGGGTCGCCCCTTCACGGGGGCGTGGATTGAAACCTCTATGTTGTTGGAGAGCCTGCCGCCGAAGTCAGTCGCCCCTTCACGGGGGCGTGGATTGAAACTCCGCCAATAGCATCTACATCAACATCAACAAGCAGTCGCCCCTTCACGGGGGCGTGGATTGAAACGTGAACGGCGGAGCGCCCTTTGTTGCTGGAACATCGGTCGCCCCTTCACGGGGGCGTGGATTGAAACGTTTAGCGGCGCGACAGATAGACGCATTGCCGAGGTCGCCCCTTCACGGGGGCGTGGATTGAAACAAGTCCGTGCTATCTGTAATTTCAAACCCTTGTATGTCGCCCCTTCACGGGGGCGTGGATTGAAACCCTCAAAGGCCTTGAGCTTGTCCTGTACCGCCTTTGTCGCCCCTTCACGGGGGCGTGGATTGAAACTCTCCATATCTTGAGACATTGATCTGCCGTCTAAGTCGCCCCTTCACGGGGGCGTGGATTGAAACAGAGCGAAGAGACTGTAAGGGCTGACCAAACCGGAGTCGCCCCTTCACGGGGGCGTGGATTGAAACGTTGAGCCTGGTTTACAAAATAGCGTCTCTGTCACGTCGCCCCTTCACGGGGGCGTGGATTGAAACCCCCATAGCTGCCTCGCATTTGTGTAGCAAGAGTCTCGTCGCCCCTTCACGGGGGCGTGGATTGAAACAGGTCATTCTTGACAAGATTTACGCAGTCGGCGGGTCGCCCCTTCACGGGGGCGTGGATTGAAACATCCAGGTGCAGGAAGCAGAGGCATACCTGGCCGAGTCGCCCCTTCACGGGGGCGTGGATTGAAACTTCTCCATCATCCCGAGAGCGATTTGCTCGTAAAGTCGCCCCTTCACGGGGGCGTGGATTGAAACTCAAAGGATGTGGTTGTCACCGATGCTCCGGATCAGGTCGCCCCTTCACGGGGGCGTGGATTGAAACTCGTCATGAAATGACCATAGACCAGATCAAGAAAGTCGCCCCTTCACGGGGGCGTGGATTGAAACGCCTCGGTCAAGCGCTCAACCTTTTCCACCAGCTGGTCGCCCCTTCACGGGGGCGTGGATTGAAACTAAATGCCCCGATTAGGAAGATAGCCATAGAAAAGTCGCCCCTTCACGGGGGCGTGGATTGAAACATTGCGCAAATGTCTTTTTCTTTACTTCTTTCTTTGTCGCCCCTTCACGGGGGCGTGGATTGAAACAATGCTCCTGCTCTTTCAGCGTACAGCAACACCGTGTCGCCCCTTCACGGGGGCGTGGATTGAAACAGCCATGGCTTTGTGGAAATCTTGCAGCCGTAAAGTCGCCCCTTCACGGGGGCGTGGATTGAAACAGGGACGGCAAGTACCTGAGCAGCACCGAAGATCACGTCGCCCCTTCACGGGGGCGTGGATTGAAACATGGAAGCAGTACGCGACGCCTAACGTGGCGATCGTCGCCCCTTCACGGGGGCGTGGATTGAAACACAACAAAGCTGACGCTCTGCTGATGGCATCATCTAGTCGCCCCTTCACGGGGGCGTGGATTGAAACATCTTTAGCTAGGCCAGCATCCAGGTTGGTACCATGTCGCCCCTTCACGGGGGCGTGGATTGAAACAGCCATAATGCTCTCCTTATAAGAGGAAATTGAAAGTCGCCCCTTCACGGGGGCGTGGATTGAAACCTCTAAGGCCGTCAAGAGCAGGTCAACGCGGCCTTGTCGCCCCTTCACGGGGGCGTGGATTGAAACTTTTTTGCTGACGTATTTTCTGAGCCGCTTTGACTCTGTCGCCCCTTCACGGGGGCGTGGATTGAAACGGCAATAACACCGAGACCAGCCCGAAGATCAAAGGTGTCGCCCCTTCACGGGGGCGTGGATTGAAACTTTGGGGCATAAGGGGATTACCGCATTGACTGTCAGTCGCCCCTTCACGGGGGCGTGGATTGAAACGCGACCTCGAATTTGAGCAGGTACTCGATGTACACCAGGTCGCCCCTTCACGGGGGCGTGGATTGAAACAAAGAGGCTGGTCGGGAACTCAAAAAAGCTCGCGGTCGCCCCTTCACGGGGGCGTGGATTGAAACTGATAGCTATTGTAAAATATCTCAAAGCAACAAAGTCGCCCCTTCACGGGGGCGTGGATTGAAACTGGTCGCCGCAGGCCTCGGCATCCTGCTCCTGTAGTCGCCCCTTCACGGGGGCGTGGATTGAAACAGGTCAAAGGTAGCCTGCATCCTGGGGTGCCCCTGTCGCCCCTTCACGGGGGCGTGGATTGAAACTTTAAGGATCTGAGGAAGACGTGACATCACCGGTGGTCGCCCCTTCACGGGGGCGTGGATTGAAACTTGAATGGGGTTCAGGGGGCCGGAGGTTCAAATCCTGTCGCCCCTTCACGGGGGCGTGGATTGAAACCAATATGTTTGGCTTCGCAGTTGCGAGATAAAGCAGTCGCCCCTTCACGGGGGCGTGGATTGAAACGACTTGCCCAAATTACAAAAAGTCAAGAGATAAGGTCGCCCCTTCACGGGGGCGTGGATTGAAACATTGTGCAACTGGTGGACCGGGCAAACAGGCTGGAGGTCGCCCCTTCACGGGGGCGTGGATTGAAACTTGCTGCGTTTAAATGCCTGACCCAAGACACGGCAGTCGCCCCTTCACGGGGGCGTGGATTGAAACATTGATAAGATCGGCAAGCTGTCCTTCGCTGGAACGTCGCCCCTTCACGGGGGCGTGGATTGAAACGCGAATAAGTTTGCGGAGGTGGCCGCATGAAAGCAGGTCGCCCCTTCACGGGGGCGTGGATTGAAACAGATGTTTTTTGTACATCATGGGAGACAGGTAGCGTCGCCCCTTCACGGGGGCGTGGATTGAAACGCTGCAGATTTGGAACAGCAAGCAACAACCCACGTGTCGCCCCTTCACGGGGGCGTGGATTGAAACCCGAAATCCTGGGTAACCAAAGATCCGTCTGTCCGGTCGCCCCTTCACGGGGGCGTGGATTGAAACCTGCAATGACTGAAACTGTCCATTACAACTGGTGGTCGCCCCTTCACGGGGGCGTGGATTGAAACTCATCGGTTGAGAGTTGCCGTTTTTCACTCTCAGGTCGCCCCTTCACGGGGGCGTGGATTGAAACAGGCGTTTTACTGATCCGCTCCCCCGCGAGCTGGTGTCGCCCCTTCACGGGGGCGTGGATTGAAACGAAGCCAGAGAAGAATCAAGGAAACATGCAGGAAGGTGAGTCGCCCCTTCACGGGGGCGTGGATTGAAACATAACTTGCATGGCGCTTACAGCTTGTGACGATGTCGCCCCTTCACGGGGGCGTGGATTGAAACCAGTTTGCCGAGGTGTCCCAGGAAAGAACTGCGTGTCGCCCCTTCACGGGGGCGTGGATTGAAACAATTCAGATGAATCCGGTCTCTCCATGTCATAAGTCGCCCCTTCACGGGGGCGTGGATTGAAACACCTGCTCCACATTGCGCCAGCAGATGCTCCCAGGTCGCCCCTTCACGGGGGCGTGGATTGAAACAGCGATCCGCAGCTGGTTAAAGCGGTTTTAATCTGTCGCCCCTTCACGGGGGCGTGGGCTTTAATAATAAATGTTTGATACCTCTTGGGGACACTTGTAGTGTTTGTATATTCACATTTCATAACGCTCCAGCCAATGAGCATATGAAGGGGGCAATACCCAGGAGGGCTTTTCAACCCCCAGCTTCCTGGCTGCAAGATACGGCCAGTGGGGATTTTCCAAATGGGAACGGCCTACCATTACCAGGTCGAGCTGATTATTTTTAACTGCGTTTTCCGCAAGGTCGGGACGGCCAAATCCCCAGGCCGAGGCCACGGGCAGGCCTGTTTCCTGCCGGACACGCCCGGCAATCGGTCCCATGAAACCAGGCCCCCAGGGGATGTTTGCCGCGGGGGTGGAAAATCCCAGGCTGACACTTAAAAAATCCAGGCCATCTTCACGGAACTGCTTGCTGAGCGCAATAGCCTCTGCAAGGGTTTCCTCATCCCGGCCATCAAATTCAATCACACCAAAACGAGCGGCCAGAGGGAAGTTTTCCGGCCATACCTCGCGGACCGCTGCCAAGGTTTCCAGGAGAAAACGCCCCCGGCCTTCGGCATCACCGCCATACAGATCATCGCGTTTGTTGGCATGGACGCTGAAAAAGCTCTGCCCTAGATAGCCGTGGGCAAAATGCAGCTCCAGCCATTTATACCCTGCCTGCAGGGCTCGTTTGGCCGCGGCGACAAAGTCCGCCTTAACCCGCTTTATATCCTCAAGGCTCATCTCCTGCGGGACTTTGGGCAGATTGGCACCAAAGGGCAGGGCGGAAGGGGAGAAGGTGTCCCAGCTCCGGGGATCGTCAGCCGCTAAATGGTTATCACCCTCCCAGGGGAGGTTGGCGCTGGCCTTTCGTCCTGCATGACCAATCTGCAGGCCGGGAACAGCCCCGGCTGCCTGAATAAACGCCGCTATCTGGCTGTGTACCTGGGCCTGTTCATCGTTCCAGATGCCAAGGCAAGCCGGAGTAATGCGCCCTTCCGATGATACGGCCGTTGCCTCAACGATAACCAGCCCGGCACCCCCTCGGGCAAGGGAGGGATAATGGACCAAGTGCCAGGCGTTTGGAACTCCATCGGTGGCAGTGTATTGGCACATGGGGGGAACAACGATGCGATTTTTAAGGGTGATGTCCTTTAAAGTGAAGGGGGTAAAAAGGGCTGACATATTCGCTCCTCCTGATCTTAACCTTGTATCCGTGACTGCGGGTGGTCACGGAACAGCGTATCCTATTAATGGGACAAAGATTTTTAAATAATCCATTTGTTGTTCAGCTTCACCCGCCGCCCCTTGATGGCATCCATCAGTACGGCACCTGCATTGCCTGCGACATACCGATAAAGTGTACTTCAGGGAATCTTGAATAATTGCTTTTTCTGCCATTCTCCCGGAGTCTGGCGCTTACCTTGTTATGCGAAAAATTTTATCCTCGGAATATCATGTATATGCCTGCGGTAAAATTTTTTGCATGCCTCGAAGTCTGCGCTTATCTGACCTTGATTGAAAAATCTAATTATTCAAGACACCCTTTAATCGGTACGTCACAAACTTTGAGACTGACCCTCCGATGAATGCTCACGGATTCAGGTTTAATGTATCCCTGAAATGCAAGATTCCCACATGGCAATACTCACATTCAGGTATTAGCCTCCCTGCCAGGTGTTGCGGTGGATTCGGCTTGGATCAAACCTCTCCGGTGTTTTGCTGGACTGATCCGGCCAGCCCATTACAGCCAAGCCAAAGGGAATGATCTGCTCGGGTAGGTTGAAGATTGTGCTGAATTGTTTGACTCGATCCTCCACGGGGTAAATACCCGTCCAGACCGCGCCCAACCCACTTGCATGAGCTGCGAGCAACAGGTTTTGCATAGCTGCAGAACAGTCCTGTACCCAGAATCCCTCGTGTTTTTGCTTTGTCAGATCACCGCAGATCAATATCCCCAGAGGCGCATTTGCCATCATGCCTGCATACGGGTGTGCCGCCTTGATTTGCTCTTTTTTCTCCTGTTCACTGACAAGTACAAATTGCCATGGCCGTTCGTTACCAGCACTGGGCGCCATCATCGCCGCGGCAAGGATTTGCTGCACCAGATCTTCAGGAATACCTTTTTGCAGGTATTTTCTGATGCTTCTTCTCGTGTGTAAGGCGTCGAATACATCCATTAATGCACCTCGTTTTTGTTTTGCTCTTCTATTTCAAGATAGACGGCAGCCATGTCTTCTTTTCCTTTCCCGTTCCGCTTGGCCTTACTGTAGGTTTCCTGAGCTTTTTGGGCCAAAGGCAGGGTGATATTTTTTTGTTGTGCTTCATCGGTGATGAGGCCTAAATCCTTGGTCATCAGTTCAAGGGCAAATGCCGGAGGAAATGATTTTCTGGCGTACATGTCTTTTTTGAATTGAAACAGTGGTGTGTTGACCGCTGATTGTCCAATCAACTCGAGCATACTTGTCAGGTCCACTCCTGCCTTTTCTGCAAACAGCAGTGACTCGGCAATCCCCTGGGCGGTTATGCCAAGCAGGAGGTTAATGGCAAGTTTGGCACTGCTGCCCTTGCCGACCTCGCCAAAGGCGATGGTTTTCTTTCCCAGTGCGTCGAAAAAAGGTTGTAGTTGCCCCAGTTCGCTTTCCAGGGCTCCCACAAGAATAACCAACTGGGCTGACTCGGCCGCTCCCACAGAGCCAGAAACCGGAGCATCGATATAGCGCCCTCCCTTTTGTGCTACCCTGTGGGCAAAGGAGGTGGAATCCATCGGAGCGATGGTACTCATATCAACAATGGTCGTTCCCTCTGTGACCCCTGCCAAAACACCGGCCTGGGCTTCCATGACCTCGCCAATAGCTGCCCCGTTTGTCAGCATGAGAAAGGTAACATCTGATTGCTTGACCACTTCAGCAGGTGAGGCCAGTTGAAAGGCGTCTGCCGCAACCAGGGGGGCAGCCTTTTCCGGTGTACGATTGTAGAGGTTAACGCTGAAACCTGCCTTGAGCAGGTTTTTCACCATGGGGGTTCCCATTTGGCCTGTTCCTATCCAGCCTGCAGTTTTCATAATGTTCCTCATGAACTTCTAACTTTTATTAAGTATTAGATCGGTCGTCTGGTTTTGGTTCTCAACAAATTCAGGGCCGCAGTACGGTGGTAAAAAGCGTATCGATAAAATTACGGATCGAATCTGGCGACTTCATCACCTTGGCGCGTAAGATGACTCCCTCCCAAGCGGCAAGAATGAAATCGGCGAGCCCATCGGGCTGCAGGGCAGAGGAGAGTTCACCACGCTGCTGGGCCTGGCTCAGACAGAGTGCAAAACGATCTTTCCATTGCTGGAATATGGTTTCCAACCGTTCACGAAATCGTTCATTTTGATCGGCAAGCTCCTGGCCAAGGTTACCTATCAGACATCCCTTGGTGAACTGGTTGTCAGTCATCTGCTTCAGGCTTTGCTCGAAATAGTTGCGAATTCGCTCGAGTGGGGGAAATTTGGGGTCGTTAAAAAACGAGTCCAGCTTTGTCTCGTACTGCTCGGCAAACTGATCAATCACAGCCAGGCCAAAGTCCTCTTTACTGCTAAAGTAGTGATAAAATGACCCTTTAGGTACTCCGGCCCGGCGAAGAATAGCCTCTATACCGGTTGCGTTGTACCCGTTCATGGCAATGAGCTCGGTGCCTTGTTCGATGATTTCTGTTTTTTTATCAGGCATGGTTTGTTTCATGGGAAAGAATATTAGACCGGTCGTCTACTCGGTCAAGGGGATATCCGAATTTTTCATCTAGAAGAGAATTTGAGCGTATCTCCAAGGAGTTGTCGAGGGGCTGTCAGCGGGGCGGTCGGTTGAACCTCAGGGGGATATCGATGAGGTTATCGATTCCGGTTACAGAAAAAATCATTGGAAAAAACTCGCCATTTTGTGCACCCTTGGTATATTCCCGCGCTTTATTCACGGAATCAGGATTATTTGAAACAATACGCACAAGGATATGGATCGGTTTTCCCGCATAGAAAAATTACTGGGGCCAGAACCCTTTGCCCGCCTGCAAGCCAGTTATGTGGTCGTGGTCGGGCTGGGAGCAGTGGGCGGTTATGTCCTGGAGGGATTGGCCCGCGGTGGCATCGGTAAGCTTCGTCTCTGCGATTTTGATGTTATCGGCACGACCAACATTAACCGGCAGATTCTGGCCCTGGAAACCACACTGGATCGGTGTAAATCCGAGGTGGCGGCAGAACGGGTGCGCTTGATCAACCCCGCCTGCGAAGTTCAGGGGATGCAGATTTTTTGCGATGAACAGACCGTGCACACCATCCTTGATCCAAGGCCGGATATGGTTGTTGATGCCATTGATTCGCTTGGGCCCAAGGTGCAGTTGCTGAAAACCTGCCATGAGCTTGGGATCCCGACGCTTTCTTCCATGGGGGCTGCCCTGCGTACCGATCCAACGAAAATTGGCTTTGCCGACCTGAGCAAGACCCGTGGCTGCCCGCTGGCAAAGCGGGTACGTAAGCGGCTACGACGTCTGGGGATCGAGCAGGGGATCGGATGTGTGTATTCTTCTGAGCCGGTGGATTTTGCTTATGAGGGACCGCAGGAAGAAGAAATTCCCACCATGGCATGGCGCGGCTGCCCGCGTAATGTTTTAGGCAGCATGCCCACCATTACAGGCATTTTTGGTTTGACCCTGGCCAACCAGGCGCTGCTTGCCCTGAGCCGTCCTTCAGACTAACTTCGGTGTCCTGCTCGCCAGGCTGGCAGGTGCCGGCCGAGGAGTTGGGACTCAATGAGGTCCGTTTACCTCTTTCGTTAGTACTTGCTTGAGCAAAGCACCGAGTTTTTGTTGGGAATACGGCTTCATTAAAAAGCCCTGGATTCCCAAGCTTTTGGCCTGGCTCTTGTCAATAATATGGCTGTACCCCGTACAGAGGATAATGGGCAAATCCGGACGTATCTCCAGAATCTTCTGAGCCAGAACTGATCCGGTCATCTCCGGCATGGTCTGATCGGTTATGACCGCAGAAAATTTATCCGGGGTTCCCTGAAAAATTTCCAAGGCGTTCCTGCTGTTGGTGCAGGTGGTCACGTTGTACCCCAGCATTTGCAACATTTCCTCCCCCATTTCCACGAGCATCTCCTCATCATCCACCAAAAGAATGTTTCCGCTGCCTTGAATATTCGAGATGGTAACGGGTTGAGCCGCTAGTGACGTACCATCTACGGCTGGCAGGTAGATGTGAAAGATCGCTCCTTTGCCTGGTATACCGTCATAGGTAATGAAACCACCGATTGTCGTGACAATTCCATGGACAATGGCAAGCCCCATTCCTGTACCTCTTCCAGTTTCCTTGGTGGTGAAATAAGGGTCAAAAATTTTATCAAGAAGCAGGGGGGGAACGCCCGGCCCGGTATCGGCGACCGTGAGCCGGATAAAGGTTCCTGGTTGAACCTGGGGCTGAGAGCGGAGGTCCGCTTCCGTAAGGGTGCAGCCCTTCAGGGCGAGACGCAGCCTGCCTCCGGTTTTCTCCATGGCGTGAAAGGCGTTGGTACAGAGGTTGATCACCACCTGCTGAAGTTGGACCGGATCGGCAAGTGTATAGAGATCTTCAGTTTCTATCTGGGGTTCTATGGTGATTGTGGAGGGAATGGTAGAGCGCAGCAGCTTGAGTGCTTCTTCGACACTTTGAGCGGGCTTGAGTTTGATGGGCTTGGCCTCTCCCTGGCGACTGAAAGCAAGAATCTGGCGAACCAGGCCGGTGGCCCTTTGAGCTGCATCGAGTACCATCTCCAGGTCATATTCAATTTTACTGTCTGGTTTCGCCTTGTTTTTTGCCATTTCGGCGTAGCCGATCACCGCGCCGAGAATATTGTTGAAATCATGGGCGATCCCGCCAGCAAGGGTGCCGATGGCTTCCATCTTTTGTGCCTGGACCAACTGCTGCTCCAGCTGTTTACGCGCATCAATCGCTTCTCGCAGCTCTGTGATATCGTTCAAGTACCAGAGGCGACCATAGGGGATACCATCGATGACAATGGGGACCAGGTCGCGGAGTATGGTCCGCTTGTTTTTTAACCTCAACTCATCGTTTTGTACCAGTGTATCCTGGGCGATCAACTTTCTGATGCGGGTGATCTCTGCCTGAGGATCGTCAAACGCCACCGAGATTGTTTGCATGAACTCCTCACTGCTCATGCCTATAATCTGGTCTGGTGTTTCTTCAATCCCTGTCAGGTCACAGAAGGTCTGGTTGATAAACTCGATACAGTCTTGGGTGTTGACCAGCAGAAGACCAAGTTGCAGGTTGGATGTGATGATGTGGGTTTGCTGCAGTGCGTGTTGCAGTTTTTCGTCCGCAAGTTTTCTTTCGCTGAGATCACGGCAGAAACTGACGAATCGTCCTTCCTTCTCATTGAGATAGCTCACAGAGATCTCAAGAGGGATCGTTGAGCCATCCTTGCGCTGGTGGTCGGTCACAAAACATTCACTTTTAAGTCCCTTGATCCGGCTGCTGTGTAGGGCCACCTCCTGTTCCGTATCGTGAATGTCAATGCTACTTATGTGTCTGCCGATCAACTCCTTTTTAGAGTAGCCGAGCATGGCGCAGTAAGCCCCATTGGTTTCAGTGATGAAGCCATTTCTATCAAGGACCAAAAAACCATCAGCGGTTGTTTGTAAAATAGCGTCAAGAAAGAGTTCCCGTTCCCTGACAGCACGCTCTGCCTGAATGCGTTCGGTAATATCATGGACAATGGAACAGAGGAGTTGCCTTCCCCCTATCATTATCGGCCCGGAGTGAATCTCCACATCACGCAGTTGGCCGTCTGCTAGCCGGTGCTGAAAGTGAAACAAATTTCCCTGGCCGGCAACGGCCATGGCCATCTTCTCTTTGAGTTGCAGTAAAGGCATGGGATTGAGCAGGGTTATCTCTTTACCCACAAGCTCTTCCCGTGGATAGCCGTAAAACTCACAGGCCGCCGGGTTGATGTCTTCTATAATTCCTGTCCGGGGATTGAGCAGGAAGAATATCGAATGGTTGTTGTTATATAAGCTGGCATACTTAGTCTCACTTTCCACCAGAGCCAGCTGTGTGCGCCTGTTTTTTTGCAAGGTAAGGATGAGCAAAAAAATGATACCTGACTGGACCACAAAGAAAAGGCTGCCAAGCCAGACCGCTTTTTTGTGCTGCTGGTAGAGGGACACGGGGGAATTAAGAATCCGAACCCCTTTAGGCAAAAGCTTCTCCGAAATGTCGTATTTTTTTAATACGTTGTAGTCAACGATACTGATGTTGGGGCTGGTGGCGGTAACCGGTATGGAGGCTGGAGGAATGTCATGCAATATGCGCAGTGCCATCCTGGCTGCGGTTTTCCCCTGTTCATAGTGTGAGATGACCTTGCCCCCCAAAATGCCATCGCCAAGACCGTGGTTCCAGAGGTGAAACAGCGGACGGCTGAGATTGCCTAAGATCAGGTGCAGGCTGTCGGAAAAAGTCATGCGTTGCCCGTTCGTGTCCGCATAAGCAGACAGCAGCAGGACACCGGTAGCCTCACCAATGGACTGCAACTCTTGTGCATAATCAGCAAAGGTGTATTCACCAAGGTTGAGCGCCTTAAAATCAAGGTGGGGAAAATTTTTTGCTACCTGCCTGAAGGTGGCCAGGTCACCCTGGCTACTTGGGGTGTTGTCGACCAGGGCGAGAATGGTTGTAGTGTGCGGCTGCAAGGCAAGCATCATTTCGACAGTTTGGGCCATGGAAACCGCTTCAATAACTCCGGTTATATCCTTGCGTTCATTCTGTGCCTTGGCTGTGGCGATATTGTTGACCCCGAAGAAGACCAGAGGTTGGTCGGGGAAGAGTTGGTTTTTCGTTTTCAGCAGATACAGTAAAGCCGCATCGTCTGCGCTCAGTACCAGATCGTATGGTTTTGTGTGGGTAAGCTTGTAGGTCAATTGCTGGTGAAAGAGGCGTTCGTGTTCTTTCTCGGCAAACCGTTTGCTGTCCATGAACTCGACATCCAGGTGAATGCCTTCTTTTGTAAAAACCGATTTGATCCCGTTGATCTGTTCAAAAAAGGTGGGAAATCCGGGGTGGTATGAGCTTATGAGCAGGACCCGTTTGGGAGACAGTGCGCCTGCCTGCGGGTAAACAAGGCTTGCAAGAAAGATAGAGGCGATGAAGAGAACAAGACACCAAACGATGAGAGTTTTTCCAGGTGTCCCCCGCAGGAGTTTTACCGGGCGAAGGAGCGGTTTGTTGGTTGTATTCATTGATGTCATGGAATTTTGCGGCTACTCCTGATCTGCATTCACCTGCTCTGCAAGTTCGTCCAGGGTGATGATGCTGTCAAACTCAGACTTTTCCCAAAGCCTGTGCAGCAACTCTTGGGTGTGTGCATCTGCCTGCTGCAGATTTTTAAGGAAAAAGACCATGGCCGTGCTCATACGATAGCTGTCTTCCTGCTCGGCAAAGCTGTCAATGGCCCTTTTAAACCATTGCCCCGCCTCTTCGTGCCTTGCTTGTAATTGTTTGAGATACCCAAGCTGGCCATAGGTTCGAGCGGCGTCAAAATATTGCTCTTCCTGCTCGTAGAGTAGGCGGGAGCGTTCGTACCAGGTTTCGGCTTGCTGGTACAATTTTTGGCTTTGTGCCACACCTCCGAGTTGATTGCAAGTGGCCGCCATGGCCAAGGGCTGATCCAAAATTTCGTACAGGGCAAGTGCCTGGGTGTAGCAATACTGGGCCGAGGCGAAGTCGCATTGTTCCTGGGCAAGGATACCCAGCTGGCTGTGGGTGTTGGCCAGGCTGCGATTGTCCCCCTGTTGCTGAAAAATATCCAGCGCCTTGTGGTACCATTGTTCGGCGGTATCAAAGTAGCGTTGCTCCTGGGCAATACGTCCGAGTTGGTGATAGGCAAGAGCTGCATCGTGCTCGTTGCCCTCCTGCTCAAATATTTGTAATGATTTTGCATACCAGGATTGAGCTGCCTCGTAATCTTGCTGCTCCTGGGCTATACGGCCAAGCTGATGGCAGGTGCTGGCGGCGGCATGCGCATTGCATCGCTTTTGAAAGAGGGCGAGCGCTCGAGTATACCAGCGGTTGGCAAGAGCCTTATCACCTTGTTTTTGCGCTATGCGACCAAGCTGGTGGCAGGCTCCTGCTATTCCTTGATCGTTTTGCTGTGCTTCAAAGAGGGTTAATGCCTTTTTATAGTAGGCTGCGCTTTGATCCAGAGTGTTCTGTTTGAAGGCAATGGCCCCGAGCTGGTGAAAGATGATGGCGCGGTCATGGCTGTGCTCTTCCTGCTGAAAGAGGGCAAGGGCCTGTTCAAAATGTTTTTGGGCGGTATTGAGGTTGCCTTGTTTTTGGGCAATGCGGCCCAACTGGTGGTAGGCATCGGCCTCTATCTGGGGCAAGTTGAGCTGTGCTCCTTTGCTGGCCAACTCAGCAAAACGCTGCTTTGCCAGATCGAATTCATTTCTGTCAAAAGCGGCCAAGGCCAGAAATTGGTTAAGCGTAAGAGTGGCCTCTGGCATCTGCAGTGTTTGGGCGAGCTGCATCGCCTGTTGATAAGGGGCTTCGTCTTCGGGCTGGCGCATATGCTGACCTGTAGGCTGCTCGGCACTCAGCAACGCAGCCTGTCTTGCCATCTGGACGACAAAATCCTGCTGCTCTTCGCGACTTGGCATGGTTGCCTCACGTTGCAATAATCATCAGAAACGGGGGGGCATCTGTGCATGGTATAATTCTATTGTACGGCTCCGGGCAAAATTGTGAAATTCAATCTGCATACCAGGGACCCCCTGGCAGAATTGTCGTTTGTGGCTATAGTTGAGAACATCTGTATTTTTCCCGGTCCGTTACGTCTCCCGGCTGTACGCCACCTTCATTGTTCGTAATAAGCCTTTGATGTGCGTTTTGATTGGTATGTCGCAAAAAGCGATACTGACACCTTGATGCCTGCACATGGATTCAGTTGAAAACGAGGAAGAAGAATGAAAAAAATCACTGTTGTCTTACTGACGCTCTGTGTCAGTGTTGCTCTGGGCTCTCCTGCTCGGGCGGATTTATCAAGTTTTCTCTATGAGTTGAATGTTCAGGCCCGTGGCAACCACCAGGATTATGGCCTGCGTTTATCCTCTCAGTTTGGAGTCGCTCTTCCCAATGTTGAGTTACTCCTCCGTTCGGTATCATCCCCGGCTGATGCCTTTATGTGTTTGCAAATTTCTCAAATGCTTGGCGTTCCACCGCAACGGGTGTTGCGAACGTACCAACAAAATAGAGGGCAGGGGTGGGGGAGAATTGCTCAACAAATGGGCATTAAACCCGGCTCTGCAAACTTTCATGCTCTCAAGCAGGGGAATTTCACCTTGAAGCAGGTTAAGGGACGCAATCCAGAATATCCTGAATACCAGGGATCTCGGAATCCTGGAAAAGGTCAGGGGAAAGGCCAGGGTAAGGGACACGGTCATGGCAAGGGACGCGGTAAGGGACAGGGGAACGGGCCGAATAAATAACCTGGTTCAATGTGCCCAACGCGAGGTGCCTGGTCTGTCCTGAGGGAATAGGGGGGGAGATTTGCTCCGCCGAAAGAACTGTGTTTTTTTGAAGGGTGTCTTGAATAATTAGATTTTTCAATCAAGGTCAAGGATTGCTGATAATTTTACCGCAGGCATATGTTTGATATTCCGAGGATAAAATTATCAGCATGACGCCGAGATTGGCAGAAAAAGCAATTATTCAAGATTCCCTGAAATACACCCTGCAACGAGTTGGAAGAGCTGTGCATCTTCTGCACAAACACGAATAATTTTAAATGTACTATGGCAAAAGTTGATTGGAAGCCGGGGACTATGATTTTCCCCTTGCCCGCGGTTATGGTCAGTCTAGGGGAAACACCAGAAGAGTATAATATTATAACCATTGCCTGGACCGGAACCATCTGCTCCGACCCGCCGATGTGCTATATCTCTGTGCGACCTGAGCGTCACTCTTACGCAATCCTTGCGCGAACACGCGAGTTTGTGATCAATCTCACCAATGCACCGCTGGCCTTTGCCACGGACTGGTGCGGTGTACGATCAGGGAGGAAGTATCGGAAATTTGAAGAAATGGGACTGACCGCTGGATCAGCGAGCCTGGTAAAAGCGCCTCTTATCGAAGAGGCTCCCATCAATATCGAGTGTAAGGTGGTGGAAATTAAACACCTGGGAACCCATGATATGTTTATGGCCGAAGTGGTGAATGTTAAGGCGGATGAGCAGTACATTAATCCGAAGAACGGTGCCTTCATGCTCCATAAATCCGAGCCTCTGGTTTTTGCCCACGGCGGCTACTACTCCATGGGGCGTAAAATTGGTAAATTTGGTTTTTCCGTGGAGAAAAAAGCGGAGAATGCCTCAAAGCACACCAAAAAAAAGTAAGATGATGGGAATGTACGGAACCAGGGTGGTGATGAGCTTAGTTTTTCTGTGGGTGCTTGCGGGGAGCCACACTATCTGGGCCCAACAGGAGAAGGCACGCACCCTGTTTGCCCGAGTTGGTTCTTCCCTGGTGACGGTCAGCACCGTGAAAACGTCAACAGATGCGCCTTTGCGAGGCAGCGGGATTGTTATTCGTCCCCATCAGGTGATTACCTCCTGCGCCCTTGTCTCCGAGGAGGGGGCGATAGAGATCCATGTCGGCAGCAGGAGCATGGCTGCAACCCTGCTTCTGGCCGACCAGGACAGGGAGCTGTGCCTGCTGGCAGTACCGGGGTTGAATTCCAGACCAGCGCAACGGGGAGCCAGCACATCTCTCGTGCAACAGGGATCGGTCTGGGGAGTTGCCGGGACCGGTGGGGCCAATGCGGTCGAGCCCGCAATTATCACCCAGTTGCGAGGAACCGTGGGGCCACTCATCGAAACCACGCTTGTGGCGACTCCCTCCCTGTTGGGGCGCGGAGTGTTTGATCAACAGGGGCACCTGGTGGGTATAACCACGGTTTTTAAGCAGGGAAAGCGACAACTTTACTTTGCAGCACCTGTTGAGTGGCTGAGTTCGCTCCATGCTGGCCGGGGGAAGGATGGGGCCAGCCGCAGTCTCTATTGGCTGAAACGGGCTGCCCTGGCTGAAAAAAATGCAGACTGGGCAGCTCTGCGCGAGTTGAGCCAGAGTTGGAGCGGTGAACTCCCGGAAAATTCCACCGCCTGGCACAGTCTGGGCTATGCCTGTATTCAACTGGAGCAACCCCAGGAGGCTTTACAGGCTTTTCAAGAGACCGTGCGTATCGACCCCAGTGATATTGACGGCTGGAGTAATATTGGTTTTGCCCAGTCCGATCTGATGCATTTTTCCGAAGCTGCCCAGGCCTATGAGCAGGTGGTCAGCCTGCGGCCGGGCGATGTGGAGGGCTGGTTGAATTTGAGTCTGGCCTCTGCTGCTGCCGGTGAGCATGCTCGTTCGTTGAAGGCTCTGGATGCATTGAAACAGTTGGATCCTGTCAAGGCCGGGGAGCTGCAGTCGTATTATGATCAGGGCGGTTCACTGCGAATACAGGAGTCACATACCCACAGGCATGAGTAACCTCCTTGCTCCCTAAATGAAGCCTGTTCCTTTGAGAACCGTTTGCCTTGTTTGGCGATAATCATTGATAAAATTTTCTACCCGACCCTTAATTTGGTCGCGTATTGTGCGTATAGTATGCAGCTTGGTCTGTTGATCCCCCTGAACCCGGGATGGAGCATCAAAGGGCCAATGTAACCACCGGACTCGTCGGGGAAAAATGGGGCAACCGCTGTCGAGCAGCTGTGGATAGACCGATATCACAACATCGTAATATCCCACCTGTTGCCGAAGATCGAAAACGGTTTTTGTGGTGTTGTTGCTCAAGTCGTAGCCGAGCTCATCCATGGCCTCAATAACCAGCGGGTTAAGCGTGCCCGCCTCTATACCGCAACTTTCAACAAAAAAATCTTTATTGCCTCCCAGCTGTTTAAGAAAAACTTCCGCCATTTGACTTCGTGCTGAATTGAGCTCGCAAACAAAAAGAACACGCAGCATCGTATGTACTCCATCGTGATGTCAACGTTACCTCAGAGTGAGGGAAGATTCCGCTTGGGGAAAGCATTGTCGTCTGTGGGGGCTGAGGACTCGCCTGCTTTGCTCGATTCTGCAGAAGGAAGCTCCAGCCTGTACCCCGCTAGAAATGCGCCCCGGCCGTATTGCGGGAATGGGTCATGACGAAACCCGAGTTGTAAAGAAGATGAGTATGACCATGCAAAATAGGGGGAAGGTTTCCAAGGCATCCGCAGTCGCAGCGTGATTGCACCTCTGGGAGAGAGTTCGTGAAAAGATAAATATAGAATGGAAAGCGGTTTTTTGTCCGTTTTTATCTTTTTTGTTATTGACGGTAAAACAGTGAATTATTTGATTGGTAGTGCCGTTTTTTTTCAGCCTGTGTACAAAAGCGGATTGCTCGTTGCGTTTGAGCGAAAAAAAATTCGGATGGTGCAACGTCTTGTTTTTCAGAAGAGAGACAATGTGCCTAAATAACACATCGAGGAACAAAATCGCCTAATTTGACACGGTCTTCTTGAGGAGAGGTCGCCTGATTATGGACATCGTTGTATTGCTTTGTTTGATTCTACTCAATGGCCTTTTTGCCATGTCTGAGATCGCAGTGCTCTCCAGCCGGGAGGTACGACTGCGTAAGTTGGCTGGTGAACGCCACCGTGGCGCGCAATCTGCCCTGCAACTTAAAAATGCTCCGGCCTCATTCCTCTCCACCGTCCAGGTCGGCATTACCATGGTGGGGATCTTAAGTGGTGCCGTGGGGGAAAAGGCTCTGATTGTTCCCCTTGGTCAGTTGCTCGCATCAATTCCCATGCTTGAGAGTTCTGCCCATACCCTGGCCATGGTGCTGGTCGTGATCGGTCTGACCTATGTCACGGTGGTGATCGGGGAACTGGTCCCCAAGCATCTGGGCCTGTTGATGCCGGAGAAGATTGCCTCCAAGATCGCACGTCCCATGCGCATGCTCTCACATGTGGCAGGACCCTTGGTTTGGATGCTTGCCTCTTCCTCCAAGGGGCTTTTGCGCTTCCTTGGTGTCCGTGATAGGCGGGAAGTCACTGTCAGTAACGAAGAAATACGGCTGCTGATGGAGCAGGGAGCCAAAACCGGAGTCTTTCATGAGAGTGAACAGATGCTGGTGGCCAATGTACTCAGGCTTGATGAACTCCCCATTGAAGCGATCATGACCCACCGTCAGGATGTACAACCCCTGGAACTGGAGTGGCCTGAGGAGGAGATGCGCGACTACCTTGCCCATTGCTCGCATTCGCGCATCATCGTGTGCCGAGGGGGGTGGGGGGAGATTGTTGGCTTGCTGAGAACGGCGGACCTTCTTCAAGGGGCTTTTGCCAATGCTCCCTTGAATATTGAGTCCCACCTGCGGCCGGCCAGCTATGTGCCTGAGCATAACACCATCACCCAGCTGTTGGACCATTTTCGAAGCGCTCAGCTCCAGTGCGCGCTGGTCGTCGATGAGTACGGTGAGATACAGGGGCTGGTGACGCTGGCTGATGTGTTGACCTCCATTGTCGGCCAGGTGCCCGTTGATCCCACCGACTCGCATGCGATCACTCCGCGGGAGGATGGCTCCTGGCTTATTGATGGGCAGGTCGCTATTGACTGGGTCAAACAGACCCTAGGAATGCGCGAGGAGTTACCCGGAGAAGAGCACCAGAATTATCATTCCCTTGCCGGATTTATTATTCATGTGCTCGGTCGAATTCCTGTTGAGTCGGATCAGGTGCAGGCTCAGGGCTATGTTTTTGAGGTGGTGGATATGGATCTGCACCGTATTGATAAGGTGCTCGTCTATCCGGTCAGTGAGGATGAGGGAGAGGCGGAAGAGGCTTGGTGAGAGCTCTTTCCCAACCTCGAATTATTATCTTATCTGATCCTTCCCTATCCTTGATCTGTAGGAGCGTGGCCATGCTCGCGACCATTTGTTGCTAACCAAAGAATAGTCGCAATCTTCAATGCATCATGCATATCCCCTGGTATTGACTACGTTGGTGGTGAGGCACGACCCCAATACCACCAACTTTCCTTCACAAATAATCAAAAAGTGAGATTCACCCCCGTCATAAAACGAACCCCTTCATCCGGGTAGCCGTAATGAATGGAATAGCCGGTGTCAAAGAGGTTGTTGATATTGACAAACCACTCGGCCTGCATACCCGCCAGAGTGAAGGGCTGGATGGCCTTGCAGTCCAGGGTTATGTAATCATCGAGTCGTTGGTCCTCAAGGTTTTCCATCTCGCTGTACTGCTTGCCGGTGTAGCGCAGGCTTGTCTCCAACCGTGTTTTCGTCTGGGAGAGAGTGGAAAGCAGGGTCAGCTTGCCCTTGACTGTGGGCGTGTAGGTCATCTCGTTACCGGTATCTTCTACCTCTGAGTCCTGCAAGATCAGGTTGGCCTCCAGACGGAGATTGTCATTGAACGCATATTTACCGTTCAACTCTATGCCGTGCCGCCAGGCGCTGCCACCATTAACAGGGCTGTAAATGCGGGTGATGGCGTCGCGCTGGTAGAGAATGGGATCGTTTGTTTCGCTGCGGAACAGGGTCATCTGCAGGCGGGCTGTTTTACCGTAGCTGTATTCCAGCCCACCATCCATGGAGAGGATTTTTTCTTTATCCAGATCAGGATTTCCCCGTACCTGGTCAATGGATCCGTGACTTGGCTGATAGAGCTGGCCAAAAGAGGGGATGTTGACGCTGTGCCCGATATTGGCCTTCATCACCCAGCCTCCGCCAAGCACATGATGAATCCCCGCCGAAACGCCGGGGTTAAAGTCGAACCCCGTAACCCGATCGCCTCGAACACCGGCTGTCAGGGTCCAGTCATCCCATTTGCGATCCGCCTGCATCCCAAGCCCGGCGGTAATCCGGTTATGTTCGCCCGATAAGGTGTGATCCAAATCGTCATTTTCAATGAGGCCACTGGTCCTGATGGCCCAGCGGTCCTGATCATCGTTCCAGTTATACTCAGCCTTGAGTCCGATCTTGTCGTCATTCAGGGTGGAAACCAGGCCGGACTCGCTTTTATCCTCAAGCTCGATGGTATCGCCATACAGGTTTAAGGTGTAATCACCGTTTGACCCCACCAAGCCACTGAGACGACTGTCAAAAGAAATTTTTTCATAGGATTGGCGGGCATTGGGGGTGGGGTTGTCCACCGGGCCGGGAGAACCGGAATCAGAGGTGTAGTAGCGGCCATTGATTTCAAACTGCTGGGTGTCGGTTATATCACCGTCCCAGTGCAGGGTGAAGTTGCCGCTGTCCAGATCCTTGTTGGCGCGTTTGCCGTCACGGTGCTTACCTGTGGCCGAGGCCATCACCGACGAACCGGATTCCAGCTGCATCTGGTGGCTGGCGCTGGCCTCAACCGTCCCGTAGGAACCGACCGCGCCACGCAGCTTGGTGACATGGCTTTTGGGAGATGCACCATTCCCCCTGATCCCCTTGGTGACGATGGAAATTGCGCCATCCGTTGCCCCTGAACCAAGCCAGACAGGGACCGGCGGCTTGAACACGGTGATCGATTCAATGGTCTCCACCGGTATACCTGCCAGATCAACACTGCCAAATTGATTGCTGTTGAGGGGGCGTCCATTTAAGAGCACCAGGACCCCACCGGATTTTCCCGAGCCGCGTATGGAGATACGGGAGCCCACCCCGGTTGACTGTTTGACCTCCACGCCGCCCATGCCGTTCAAGGCTTCTTCGACGCTGAGCATGTTGCGGCTTTCGATTTCCGTGCGCCCCATGACCTCTACCATTCCCGGATTATTGTCGGCGAACTCGCTGAGCCTGTCCGCGGTGACCTCCACCGTGCTCATGATGGTAGGCGCAGGCCCCTGGCTGCTGTGATCGGCCAGGGCGAGCTGGGGCAGGAAAACGAGTGAGCCGCAACAAAGGCTCAGATACGTGGTGCGTTTTATGAAAGGTTGGTGCATGGGGTGACTCCTTTGTATCTGAAAAGAAGGGGATCCTTGGATTCAGGGTTTATGGTTTGGAGGTGTCCGGAACGTAGACCATGGAGCCATCCTCGAGTTGGTAGGCCACCCCCAGTCGGTTTCCTTTGCCTTGAGCGGTTTCTTTTGTCACACGGGTCGCTGTGATCTGCGTGCCTTTTTTAACGATGATTTCCATTTCACCGGAAGCCTGCTGTTTCATGATGGTCATCTCCGAGTTCTCGTCAAAAAGGTCCTGCAGCCGGTAGACGCTGAACAGGGTGAGGATCAATCCGACAATGAAGACCAGGCCAATGTCAAAGAGGTTGGCCACCCCGGTCATGGGATCGTCATCGCGAAAGGCCATGTCGCTGAATCCTTTGCCCGCTTGACTACTGCGACGTGAGCGAAAGTAGCGCATCTCAGTGCTCCGCCTGGTTGGTCATCATCAGTTCGGTTGCAAGCTCCATATTCTTGATATCCTCTTCAAGCCAGCGTCTGCGGACGGTGTAAAAACAAAAGGCGATGGTTCCAACGGCCAGGCCGACTACCGTAGTTGTGAAGGCAATGACCAGATCAGAGCTGAGTTTAGTCATGTCCCCCTGGCCCAAGGCGGCAAGCCCCGTTCCCATGGGAATAAGGGTGCCGATCAAGCCAAGTGAAGGACCGGTGCGCACCAGAAGACGTAGCTTGTCCATGGATTTCCACAGTTCCAAGGTAGTTGACTGGAGCAGGTTTTCCACGGCCAGTTCCGTGTTGGTGGCGGTTTGTTGAATCGCTTTCAGGGATTTGAGGTAGCGGTTAACCCGGTGTGAGACGATGTTTTCTGTCTGTGCAGATTGCAATGCGCCGGGCAGGTCAATGACCGCACCGGAGGTGAGTCGGGTCCGTTCCAGCCATTCGGCAAAAAAGTTTCCAGCCTGGACAATTACCACCAGTACCAGGATGCTGAGCATCAGGAGCACGGGGTAGAGCAGAGAAGAAGAAACCAGGTAAATAAAGGTTTTAAGCAGGGCGCCGATGTCCATTAGCGGGAACTCCGTATTTTTTGAAAGGTATGGCCAAAACCGGCCGTAAAGGTAAGCAAGGTGAGTACCACCACCGGTGCAAGACTGGTGAGGCTTTGCTGGTGGGTGGCCACGTGGTACTGGGCCAACCGGTAGATCTTGTCGATATCACTGAACTGGGGCAAGACTGCCATGGAGATCAGGAAATAGATGCCCAGAAGCAACATACCGCTACCGAGCAGCGATTCCGCCGATTGTTTTGAGATGGATTTGATGCCCAGCATTATCCCCATGCTCACGAGGCTGATACCTAAAAAAGCAAGGTAAAGCCCACCCACCACCTGCGGGAACTGGTCGGGAAAGAGGGAGAGGCAAAAGGCGATGGAAAAAATGATCACCGTGGCGCAAACCGGGCAGGGCAGGGTCAGCAGTAACCAGCCTCGGCTTGCTGCCCTGTTGTGTTCATGGGGCCTGCGGATCAGGAGCAAACCCCAGCCCACCATGACCGCTGCCAGGATCAGGTGCACCTGCATGCCGGAGCGGAGAAAGCTCTGGATGGAGGCAAAATGGGCTAATGGATCAAGTACGTGAAGTCCCAGGCCGATCAGGGCGAAAAAGAGGGCATAGAAGAGCGAAAACGCCAGTACTTTGGTCAGCTTTGCTTTGAGTGATGTGTTGTTCTTTCTGCCTATGAGGTAGGCCATGCCTATGCCGCTCTTTCCGGCAAAAATGCCGATGCTGAAGAGAACGCCCATGATCAGAGATTTGTAGATCATTGTGCTGTTTCCTTGGTTGATGTTGTATTTGTTACGTCAAGCATGCCTTTTTCTCGAACTGTAGGGTGTCTTGAATAATTAGATTTTTCAATCAAGGCCAAGGATTGCGCAAAATTTTACCGCAGGCATATATATGATATTCCGAGGATAAAATTTTAAGCATGACGAGGTAAGCGCCAGACTCCGCGGGATTGGCAGAAAAAACAATTATTCAAGATGCCCTGTTGGAGCGCGGCCATGCCCGCGACCATCAGTGTTTCGGTCATCTGAGAATTTCCCCACCAAATAATCGTGCCAATTCACCAGGGCAGTAGGTTGGTGGTGAGGCACGAACCCCAACGGAATTGTGCGGTTTCAGATAGTTTCAATGAGTTTTTATTAAGAACTCAACACCGAGCTGTTTGCTTATTTGGGTCTCCTCGCTGGAGGGGCATTCTTTTTTTGCGTGCCCAAAAAAAGAATCAAAAAAAGGGCAGCCGTACCGCTGAGACTACCCCGTTCGGTGGGGTTTGAAACCGGCGAGGCCAAAACTCGCTGCGCTCAGACAGTTGGCCTCTTCTTCCGGCTTCAAACCCCAACAAAACTATGCGGTTCGAGCACCAAAGTTGGGGTTCCTTCGTCACCTCCAACCTACAGGACCACTCCTCATCCTCACCGCCGCCGTCGCGAGCCCCAGATAAACAGTGCCAGCACAAAGACCACAAACAGACTCGCGGCCCACTGGATACCAGACGAACTCAACTCAGTGGAATCATCAGTGGTCTTGATCTCCTCCATCTTGTATCCCTCGACTTTTTCAGCCTTGGTGCCCTCGTCGCTTGGCTGTGCATCGTCCTTTGGCTGTTGCTGATCCTCTTGGGCTTCCTTGCTCTGCTTTTCCTCCGGTTCCTGCTCCTTTTTCTGCTCGCCCGCTGGTGCCGCATTGAGCTGGACAATCAATTCTGCCCGCTCGGCGGTCTGTTCTTCCAAGGTCTTTTGCGCGGCCTGCTCAATGGCCAGCTTGAATTGCTCAACTATTTTGGGATCCAGCACGCCGGGCATGGAGATGATGTTGACCACCATCTGGTTGAGCATGGGGTTATTGCAGGTATGATCACAGCAGGCCACGCCGCGGCGCACCACGTTGGTGGCGTACTCGGCGGCCAGCTTTTGGGTGACAGCCTCCTTCGGCTGCCAGTAGCCCTTGCGCACAGTCTCCAGCATACGGGCGGTCATGGACTGGTAGGCCCAGGGGGAGTTCTCGTCAAAGAACTCAGCCAGGTCCATGTCGTACTTGTCTTCCACATAGACCTCATAGACCTGCTGCCACTTATCGGCACTGACTGCATCAGGCACCGTGACCTGCCAGCCCCAGAGGTTCTCGGCAAAATCCGCCATCTGGCGGGCACCGGCGTAATTATCGCCCTTCATCCCCTCAATCCACTGGGGGTTGAGGTAGCGGGTGCGCATCTCCCGGCCCACGGTTTTGGCCACATCCTCGACAATGAGTTCGTTTTTCTTGCGGTGCATGGTCACCAGGGTATACGGTGCCTCGCCACGCACGTTCTTAACCGCCAGCGACATGCCTCCCAGGTACTGGAAGAAGTCATCGGTATCGATAATGCCAATCACGTTGGTGGAACGGGAATGCACAGCGGTATCCACCCCGCGCAGGTTTTCCTTGAAGGTATCTTTAACTTTGACCCCCCACTTGCCCTGGCCGATTGCAAAGCCAACCCGGTTGATATAGACGTCGCTCACCGATGCATCGGTATCCCAGATACCGGAAGATCCGGTCATCTCGGCGATACCCGTCCCGTAGGAGCCCACCTCTTCGGTGAAGATGCGAAAACGGGACTGCTCTCCGGCCTCTTCTGCGCTCATCCCCTTGGCCATCAGCGCCTTTTGAATGGTTGCCTGGTTACGGGCAAGGAAGTTTTCGATATCGGTCTGGGCCATGGCCTTTTGTACGGCCTCATCCAGGAATAACAGCTTCTCGGGAAACATATCCCGGTAGAGTCCCGAGGGATTGATGAGCACGTCAATGCGCGGACGATTAAGCTCCTTGCCGGGAATAACCCGGGTATCGATGACTCGCCCACTGGGATCCCAGACCGGCTCCACGCCCATGAGCGCGAGTACCGTCGATTCATTCACGCCCTCGTTACGCGAGGTTTCGGTCGCCCAGAGCACAACCCCCACTTTTTCGGGATACTTGCCTTCTTCTGCAAGTTTGGTGCTGATCATCTCCTCCGCTGCCCTTTTTCCCACATTCCAGGCCGCTTTGGAGGGCACCTTGGCAGGGGAAAACCCATAAAAGTTTTTACCCGTGGGGATGGCGGCCAGGTTGCGCAGTGGATCGTTCCCCTCGCCTGGGGGCACATATTCGCCACGCAGGGCGCGAATCAGGTTGTTCATTTCCCGCAGGGGCGAATCCACCAGGTCTTTTCTGATCTGAGCGGGATCCGCACTGGGATTTTGTTTTTGAATCAGTGCACGAGTCGAATCAGTGGCATCATCGCTGTAGGCCTTACCAAAGGTATGAAGACCGTAGGGTAGGGAGTTGTCATCGATCTCATGGAGGTAGAGGTGGATCTTCTCCATGGCTGCATCATCAAATTGTTTCAGGCCTATATCCTTGTCCAGGCCGGTTTGTTGAACCAGGTCAAAGATCTGTTTTTGGTACTCCCCCGCCGTCTCTCCACCTTTGGCGCTGATGATCTCATACTGGTGATAGAGGTCATGAATCTGTTTGTATTCGCTGTAGAGGTCCGCCTCCTTCATCGGCGGGGTGAGGTGATCGATGATCACTGCCCGGCCACGCCGTTTAGCCTCGATGCCTTCCCCCACGTCGTCCACGATATAGGGGTAAATGTTGGGAATATCGCCGAGCATGATCTCCGGTGGGTCCGAGGGCGCCAGGCCGGCCTGCTTGCCCGGCAACCACTCGTAGGTGGCATGGGTGCCGAGATGGATCATTGCATCGGCATGGAATTTTTCTTTGAGCCAGAGGTAGGCGGCAATGTACTGGTGGTGCGGGTAGAGGGTTGTGTCGTGGTAGAGCTTGAGCGGATCATCGCTCCAGCCGCGGGCCGGTTCCGGCAGCAGGACCACATTGCCCAGTTTGACCATGGGGAAGACCAGATTGCCGTCCTTGGTCATGATGGCGCAATCTTCAGCTTTCCCCCACTGGGCAATTACCGGTTTTTTGAAATCTTCGGGCAGCTTGTTAAACCAAGCGGTGTACTCGGTAAGCGAGACCTGCTCCACGCCGCCGGAGGCCAGCAGCGCATCCAATTCGCCCGGAGCCCAGGATCCGATGTTGCGACCACTGGCCATAACCATATCCTGAATACCACGCTCGGTGAGCTTGTCGGCGTCATTGATCTGATAGCCCTCGGCCTTCATTCGGGTAGTGATGGTTTGCAGGCTGCGAAAGACATTGAGGTAGGCCGCCGCGATGTTTTGTTTGCCCTGGTGGTGGTTGTAGTAGAGGATCGCCACCTTTTTATCTTTGTTTGCCATGCGTTGCAGTTTGGCCCAGTTGTGGAGTCGGGGCAGAAGAAATTCGATGCACTCATCCACCGTCTGGCCGACAAAGAGTTCCCGGCCATTGCTTGGGTCGGTTACCTTTTTCTTGCCCAGAATAACGGTGGGCTCGATGGCACCTGAAAATTCCGGGGTGGCCACTGCCCAGGCGGCGGCAAAGGGTGTGATCCCAACCGGGTTCTTGCGCCATTCCTCCACGGTTTCAGCATAGGGGTTGATCAGGTTAAACAGGGGGACATTGAGCTCTTCAAGTGCCAGGCGAATATCATCGTTGATGGACGAGGCAAACTTGAGGGTAAAGGCCAGCACTATATCAACCGGAGGCTTACCGTCCACGGGTTTGAGATAGTTGGCCAGTACCTTGGGCAGGGATCCAAAACAGGGATAGACCGAGAGACCACCCGCCTCAAATTTGCGGATCATCTCATCCACTGCCTCGATCAGCCCGACCTTGAGACTGTTGTTATACAGGAGAATAGCAACCCTGGGGTTGTCTGCCTTGAAGCCCTGTTGCTGTTCGTACCAGCGTTGATATTCGCTCAGGCTGGTGAAGTTGTGGTCACTGTCTGGGTGATGGAGGCAAATTGCTGGTTGTACCTTGAGAGGCTGATAGCTGATGGAGTCGTCAATGTGGCGATGGACAACCAGCCGAATCATATTCTCCAGATTTTTCTGGCTGGTATGGTGGTGGTAGGCCATGATGTCGGAGTCAAAAATAAAGCCCTTTTTCTGCAACCCTTCAGGATCACTGGAGTGGTTCATGGCATAGACCGTACGACCAGCCATGAGTTGATGATCGATCATATATCTGGCCAGGTCGCCTGCCATGACATTGACCAGCACCACGGAGCAGGCAGCTACATAGACCTCTGCTTGTGGATCCTGCTCAAGTTCCGCCAGGGTGAAAAAGCGGGTCTCGATGGAACCGGGCAGGTCCAGCGCGTCTAGGGCGCGTTGCAGCTGGTAACCGTTCATGTCGATTTCCAGAAGCGCAACCTTGGCAGTTTTGGCTGCCAAGGCGTTGGAGGTCAGGGCGAAAACGAGGAAGAACAGCAGTAGAATACGGGGCGTTGATCGGTTCACTTACTTCTCCTTGGTTGCATCTTCTCTAGCGCTCACACTTGCCACCAGCAGGGCAAAGGTTTGATGTAGAAGAGGAGGGATTTCTGTCTGGACAGTTGTCGGTGCCGTGATGGCGTGCCCCGCAATATGGGCGCTGAACATGGTTCGGAGCTGATCAAAAAACTGAAGATCCGTGATTAATCCTTTATCGGTATCATCACTCAAGGCCAGCACGGTCTCGATACAACTCCTGACCAGGGGATCGGAGAAGGCGAATGCCAGTCTCTTTTTCAGCTTCGCAGGGGGCAGGGAGGAAGGATAGTGCTCAACCAACCAGGAGAGGCTGATCTGCCGTTCATCCAGCCGTTGCAAGAGAGAGCGCCCGGCCAGGATGCCGTTCTGACGACTTAGGGCCTCGGTGACGCCGGCGTGGACCGCCTTGGCAATCAGCTCGCCAATCTTGCCGTGACCGCCGGTATACTTGACCAGTTTGCCTTCCCCCTGAACCAGAATCATCGAGTCGGTTCCTGTACCGGTTGCCCGGTAGTCCAAGGGATGCGGGGTACTGCGAATATCAAGATCCAGCAGGGCTGCGGTCTTTGCCTCGGTTGCAGTGATAATGGCGCGGGCCATGCCTTCAGGGGCCAGCTTATGGTTGGTGAGAATGATGATATTGATTGTGCCCAGAGGATGATTGTAACCAATATCCCGGGACATGCGCTGCGCGTTACCACGTACTCCGGCGGTCACCAGGGCAACCACCTCTATGCCGCCTTCGCGTTGCACCTGGAGGGAAAGGTTATCCATATTGGCCCCGGTCATCAGCCCGGAATAACTCTGGGTGGTGTAACCGAGGTTAGTGGCAATGTCAGCGGTGACCTGATCCACGCCAAAAGCCATATGTCCCAGGCTTGCGTGCATGGGCACGTAGGTGTTGCCTACAGCCTGCATAGCATCCCGGTTGCCGTCAATGGTGGAAAGGATTGCCTGGGGGCGTTTAAAGCTCAGGATCAAAGATTTGAAGTCAGCGTCGTTGACCCTGTGGGTGACCACCTTGGCGGATGCTACATAGTCAAGATCCAAGGAAAGAGGCTGCTCGCCAAGGGGGCCGTTCGAGCTGACGGCTTGCGCAGTATCAGCCATTAGGGCAGGGTAAATGGAGGCTGCAAGAAATTGAATAGCCGCGCCAACCCGTGGGGTGACCTGGCAGACAACTGAGCAGGGAAGGCTGATTATCCTATGGTTTTGAACCGCATTCACCTCTTGCCAGCCAGGCGTATTAAGATGGGCACGAACCTTGGACATATTGCGTTTGCAGCCATAGATGAGTTCCGGGTTGAAGTCTTTCCAGGCCTGGAGACGCACCGGCACAAAACTGCCGTTTTTGCCTTGGCGGGGCGGCAGGCCACCGGCAGCACTGATCATCTCGTTTTGAAAGGAATCATCACCTGGACTATAAAGAATTTCCTTACCAACGATGACTCGGGCGACCCGTTTACGTTGCTCCGGGGGAAGTTTTTTGAGGCGGTCCTGAACGCGCTTGATCTGTTCACGATTGGTTTGAATGATCGTCTGTGCTGCCTGCGCACAATCAACCAGGCGGCCAACGTTTTCCATGCGAGTAAACCCTGCTGCCAATGTGGTTTCCTTATAAAGCAGCACTTTGGTAGAGGCATGCGGATCATCAAGCCAGGGTGCAAGCAACTGTTGCTGGCGCGTGGACCCGATAATAAGATCGGGCCTGGCTGCTTCGATAGCCTTGGGATCAGGTTCAAAAAAACTGCCCATACTGGTTACCCGTAAACGGGCATGGGTGAGTAAATCCTCCTGGGTGATACCAACCAGAAGATTTTCCTGATGCAGGTGCATCAACAGATCGGTCACGGAGCTGATCAGACAGACGATCCGCTGTGGCGGTTGTTTGAAATGTATGTCACGCCCCAAACTGTCGGTAATTGTCAGTGGATAGTCGCTGGCCAGGGAGAGAGTGGCCATGCTCGTGAGCAGGACGAGGACAAGAAGCCAAGAGTGAAAGGGGCGGGTTCGTTGGGCAATTTGGCGCATGGGGAAGCTCCGGGGGATATTAGTGGATGAAATACCCAGCAGACCGCCACGAACCGTCTGTTTCCTGCATCAGGGTGAGCGTTTCAACAGCGGAATGTTTATTGGCAAAAGAGGTGAAGTAACTCAGGATACGGTAATGCCCGTCAGGGGCTCCTGGCAGGGTGGTGGTTTCCTGGCTGTTTGTAAGCTGGCGTGTGCTCATTGCTCCCAGGGGAGAGCGAACCGCTTGAATGGTTTTGGACCAATCGGCTTGGCTGACTGCATTTTGAAATAGAGATGAGGCCGCCTGCCAGCTTGCGTCATAATTACCTATATCAATGAGCTTTAACCAGTCCGCCGCAGCACGGTCTGTATCGTTTTGAGCAGTGGTTGCAGAAACAGGGGAGAGCAGAGGGGAACAGATGAATAGGGATACAAGGGCAACAGCATACAATGTTTTCATAGATCCTCCTGGCTGTATGTCACAGCGTTAGGTGAGAGGTTAGTGGTGCACCTCGAATCCCACGATCAAGCTGGAACGACAAAAAAAAATCCCGGATCGATTTTAAAAAAACGATCCGGGATGTCCCTGTTGTACCCGTAGATATGTACTGAGTGCGCCCCCGTCCACGAGGCAATCACTCTTTTTTTCAGGCAGGTCTTCTGACTTACGGATTTACCTACTTACTGCGCCTTCCCAACCTGTTGCGATTCAGCGTGATTTGTGAACCGACAGTAAAGGTCAGTGACATGATGCAGTTTTCGTCCCCGAATACAGCAGCGGGCCTGTCTCCGATTCTCACGGAGTTCCCTATTAAGCTCAACGAGCACCTGAAATTCAGCCTTGTTTAGACGTTTTCTGCTGAAAGTCAAGAGGAAAGTTTGTAAGAATAATTCTTGTACTGTACTTTTGTATCTCACTTTGTGGTTCTGCAATAAAAAAAAATAAGCTAAAGAGTGAAGGTTTTGCGAAGGTTTGCAATACGTTGAGAAGTGCGTAATCTGTTAAAAATTAAACAGTATAATCCGTTTTGTCTTTTTAAAAAATTCTTGACAAATTGCTGCTTATCGGTTCTATCCCAAAGTGTTCAGGTGTTTTACGAAACCTAAAAGGGAACCTCGTGCAATTCGAGGACGGGCCCGCCGCTGTGACCGGGGACGAACACTGCATCATGTCACTGATCTCGTAATGATTGGGAAGACGCAGTTTGTAGGAAGATCCGGAAGTCAGAAGACCTGCCTGAACGGTCATGGTAACGACTGCGAGGACGGCAGCGTTCCCGGTAAGCTGTATTTTCCTGCGGATAAACAGGGCTATCCCGGATCGAGTTTTTTCGATCCGGTTTTTTTTTGCCCTCCACTCTCCCGGAAACCCGGTCATCCTCGCTCCCAGGTGTTGAACCCTAGCCTTGCGAGAAACCCGTGGTTTTTTTTCGTTCTTTTTTTTCTTCTCTGCTCTGCCTGATGCTGTTGTCAGCACTCCCTCAGGCACGGGCCACCCAAACCCAACAACGCGTGGAAAAGCCACTTCGTCAGGCTGTTGATACCAGGCAATCTGCCCAGAAAACAGTTGACGCCTGGCGTGATGACCGAGAACGGCTGACGGCCCAATACGAACTGCTCGAAGAAGAAATCAAGCAGTTGCAGGAGCGCCACGACGACCTCAAGGTAGCGGTAGAGGCAACTCAAGAGCGTCTGACCTCAAAAAAAGACCAATTACAGGAAATTGCCAGAATTACCGGCGAGATCACGCCTTTTCTTGATCAACTTTTTCAACAACTCATTGAGGTATCCCGGTCGGGTCCTCCTTTTCTGCAGAGCGAGCGGCAGCAACGCCAGGAAAAACTGCAGGCAATGATCAATGACCCCTCAATCAGTGTCGGTGAAAAGTACAGACGGTTGATGGAAGGGCTGCTGGTCGAAGCAGAATACGGCACGACCACTGAAGTCTATCAGGATCATATTGAACTTGGTGGGCAGCCAACCCTGGTAGATGTGTTTCGCTTTGGCCGTCTTAACCTTTTTTACCTTACTCTGGATCAGGCCAGTTGCGGATTTTTCAACGAGGCCGACCAGAAGTGGCAGGCACTTGAGCCCTCTGCTCTTCGTCCCCTGAAATCGGCAGTGGCTATGGCTGCCAAGCGTCAACCCGTTGAGCTTGTGAGCCTGCCCATCGGAAGGATGGTGCAGCCATGAGAAAGTTGATTCTGCTGCTGCTCCCCTTTTGGGCTGCAGCTTGTCTGACCGCTTCACTTGAAGCCGCAGATATGCGAGAGCTGCCGCACAAGGCTCAGCAGGTCAAAGACGAACTGGCGAGAAAGGCCTTGGCAGAAAAGGCGGAAGCCGCGCGAGAAGCTGCTGCGACCAGGGCCAAGGTTTTTGCCGACAGACGGGCGCTGGAAAACGCTGTCGCACAACTCGAGGCAGAAAAAAAGCAGTTATCCAGCCAGGTCGAAACCTTGGAAAAATCCAGTACTGAGCTGGCAGAGGAAGAGACCGCGGTCAATGAAGAGCTCGCCCAGACCGATGGCATGATAAAAGAGCTTGTTGGCCAGATACGTATTAACGCCAAGGACCTGGACACGCTGATCAGTCAAAATCCCCAATCAGGTGTTGGACCAGCACCGTCATCGTTTCTGGCAGCGGTTGCAGACGATGAGCGTTTTCCCGGCATGGACGATGTGCGTGCCATGGCTGAGGCGCTGCTGACGCAAATTAAGGGATCCGGAGAGGTGCGCCTGGAAAAGGGCACCATCATTGATCGCACCGGGCGAGAGGTTGAGGCGGATATTCTCTTTATCGGTCCCTTTACCGCGGCCTATCACTTGCCGGAGGAGACCGGCTTTCTCAATCATTCTTCGGATGGCAGTAAACTCTACGCTCTCTCCCGTCTTCCTGCAAAGGGCCTGCAAAAACAACTTGCTCAATACATGAGTGGGCAAGCTGACTCTGTTCCCGTTGATATTGGTCGGGGCGCCGCACTGCGCCAACTGAGCCATCGACTCAGTTTCAGCGACCAGGTCACCAAGGGCGGGCCCATTGTCTGGCCCATTCTCGCCATCCTGGTCATAGGGTTGTTGATCGTGGCCGAACGGACGATCAAGCTCCTGCGGAATCGACACGCTAAGTTGCCTTTGATTGATACGATTCGCCAGCAGAGTCGCGAAGGTGATTGGGCTGGCTGCGAGCAGGCCTGCAGCGAGGCAGAGGGAAAACCTCTGGGGCGAGTCCTCCTGGCCGGAGTGCAGGCGCGGGATCTGCAACGTGAGGATCTGGAAAACACCCTCCAGGAGGCCATTCTCAAAGAGATACCAGGGCTGGAACACTTTCTCTCCACCCTTGGCATGTTGACCGCCATCGCTCCCCTGCTCGGGCTGCTGGGGACGGTCACCGGTATGATCAACGTCTTCCACGTGATCACCCTTTATGGAGCCAGTGACCCGCGACTCATGTCCGGTGGTATTTCCGAGGCCCTGGTCACCACCATGCTCGGTCTTTCGGTGGCCATTCCCCTGATGCTGCTCCATAACATGCTCACCCGTGGTGTGGATCGCATGGTGGGGGATCTTGAAGAGCAGGCGGTCTCCCTGGTGAATATTATTCACCGGCGGCGGGAGCAGCAATGCTGATCGCTGATGGCTGGTATAGCCTTGCCACCTATTTCCGTACCGGTGGCCCTGTCATGGTGCCCCTGTTGCTGGTAAGTCTGACCATGTGGCTTTTGATTGCCGAGCGGGCCCTGGTTTTGCGCAGGCTCTCGGTGCATACCTTCTCTGGCCCTGCTGCTTTGAAATGTATCCACGAAAAACAGTTGCCCGAATCCCAGGATGGCGGCGCAGTGGGGGTGCTGATCCTGTGTTTTCTTGATCGTTGTTCAGGCGATCCAAATCTTGATCGCAACATCCTCGATGAGCTGGTCCTCTCCCTGAACCGCAGCCTGACAAAATACCTGCCCCTGATTGGCGTCCTGGCAGCCATTGCGCCGCTGCTTGGCCTTTTGGGTACGGTGACCGGTATGATGTCCACCTTTGATGTTATGTCGCTTTTTGGCACCGGTGATGCCAAGGGAATGGCAGGCGGAATCTCCGAAGCCCTGGTGACTACGCAGACCGGCCTGATCGTCGCCATCCCTGGTTTGTATATGAAAAATTTTCTTGAACGACGGGCCCAGGCACTCAGAAGGCAGTTGACTGTCACCGGGTTCTACCTGCGCCGTCATCTTCAGGAGGCACCATGCTGAACATCGCCCGCAGCAGACGCGTCCGCTCGACTCCGGGCCTTGATATCGCGCCTCTGATCGACATGGTTTTTATTTTGTTGATCTTTTTTCTGGTGAACACCTCTTTTGTCAAGGAGACCGGGATCGAGGTCTCACGCCCCACTGCCTCAACCGCCACTCTGGAGAAAAAACGTTCTGTTTTGATCGCCATCTCTGCGGATAATCGCATCTTCATGGAGCAGCGCGAGATCGATATGCGTGCGGTCCGGGCCAATGTGGAACGTGCTCTGGCCGAAAATCCAGAGGCAGCCGTGATTGTCATTGCCGATAAAACCAGTGCCACCGGGACCGCCATTCGGGTTATGGATGGCTGCCGCATGGCCGGTGCGGTCAATGTCTCGTTGGCAGCCAGTCTGCCTCAGGGATCCTGATGACCAGAACGGTGCGACATCCGCAGCTGCAGTCTGCAGGTGCATACGATTGGCTTAAAGCCCTGGTCATCGCAGCCGTGCTGAATCTGGGGCTGTATCTGCTCATGCCGGTGTTGATCGCCACAGCACCTGAAAAGCCGGATTTCGATACACTGGTTTCACAGATCAATCTGACCCGGTTGCGCCCCCAGGAAACACGCAAACAACCCGAGCCGGTTAAGCCACCGGAGCCTAAGCCGCAGCAACGTCCCAAACCGACAAGCACACCGCTTCCGCAACCCAAGTTGCAGATGCCTTTTGAACTCAATACCCGGCTGCCCAGCACCGCCACCACCCTGGACATGCCCCCCATGGAGACGGCCCTGCCCAAGGGAGAGTTCAGCGATACCTTTTCTGTGGGCCAGCTTGATGGGCCAATGACCACTCTGGTGCAGGTGCCTCCGCAATATCCCCATTCAGCCCGGCGGCGTAATATTCAGGGCTGGGTCAAGGTACGTTTTTTAGTCGATGAACACGGGCGGGTCAGTAATGTGAGCGTACTCAATGCCAAACCTGTGGGAGTTTTTGAACGATCCGTGCTGCGTTGCGTTTCCAGATGGCGCTTTAAGCCCGGCACCGTGGGAGGCGTAGCAGTAAAAGCCCTGGTTGAACAGACCATCACCTTCAAACTGGAGTAGAAACATGCAATCCTGGCTAAGAGTTTTTGGTTGTTGTGTTCTGATCACCGTATTGTCTAGCGCTGGCTCCGTTCAAGCGGGTGAGATGTCCACCCAGGCGCGCCTGGTGCTGGCAAAGGTAGCCCCTCTGATGAGTTCTAAGTCGTACGGCAAAGCCATTGCTCTTTTGGAGCCAGCCCTGAAAAAGAAGGAAACGCGCAATGCAGAGCTCGCCTTTGCCTTGGGGAACTGTCGTATGCTCGGTGGGCAGACCAAGGGGGCGATCAAAGCCTACTCCCTGGCGGTGCAACTGGCCCCCAAACATGCCAGCGCCTGGCTGAATCTGGCCAGGGCCCAGTATGAGAGCAAAGCGTATAAAGAGGCGGGCCACAGTTTTGGCCAGGCCTATAAGCATGGGAAATCCAAGAAAGCACAAACCCTTTATTTCAGTGCAGCCTCCTACCAGCAGGGAAGGAGCTACCAAAGGGCCATTACCGCCTATGAACGACTTTTTTCCGCCCACAGGCGTTCTCTGAAAGCCCAATGGCGGGAACAGTATATTCACGCCTTGGTCGATGGCGGCCAGCGGAAAAAAGCACTCCCCCTGATTCGTGAGCAGATTACCCGCAGTTCGGGAGAGCAGAAGACGCGCTGGCAGGAGGTGCTGCTTTCTTTATATATGCGCTTTAACATGCATAAACAGGGAACGGAGCTTGCCCGTCAGCTGATTGAAGATCATCCTGAGCAGGCAAAATGGTGGAAGGCGCTGACCCATATCCAGCTAGCTGCCAACAGATATGAAGACGGCCTGGCCGCCCTTATCGGGTACTCCATGTTGGGGCCAATGAAGACTCGGGAAAAGAAACTCCTGGCTGATCTCTATCTGCAAACCGGTATTCCCGCCAAGGCGGCACCGCTGTATAGACAGTTGCTCAGATCCAAAAGTGATGCCCAGATTGTGCAACGCCTGGCCTTAAGCTACCGCCAGCTGGATCAGCCCGACAAGGCGCTGCAGGTACTTCATGGCTATGGCAACTTGAAAAGTAAACCCAATTTGCTGATGCTGGAAGGGGAGATCTGCTACCGTCTCAAACGTTTTGGAGAGGCCACCAACAGCTATCAGTCCGCCGCAAAAATTAAGGGGCGCCACCAGGGACAGTCCTGGCTTATGGCAGGATATTCCGCCATGCAGGCTCATGACTATGCATCGAGCCGCAGAGCCCTGGCCAATGCCGTCAAGTATGATCGGGCGAAAAAGGCCGCGACGCTTGCGCTCTCCCAGATTGAACATCAGAGGGAGAATCAGGTTGTGCAATGAGTCCTTTCCTTTGCGGGCGTTTGATAAGGGGGGGCTTTGCTGAGTGCTGAGAAGCTGGCAGAAGTTGAGTCGTCAAAAATATTTTCTACTGATAAACAAACAATCAGAAATAATAAGGAGAATGCAATGCAAAGAAGTTCAGTTGTCAGAAAAACGCTGCTGCTGGTCATGGCCGCCCTGGTAGGGTTCTGCCTCCAGAGTCTTCCTGCTCAGGCGGGACATCACGGTAAAGCCAAAGAAGCGAAAAAGGCGATCTTGCTGGTTACCTTTGGTACGAGTGTTGAGCGGGCCCAGAAATCTTTTGATACCATTGATAAAGAGGTCAAGGCCGCCTTCCCGAAAACTGAAATCCGCTGGGCCTATACCTCAAAGATTATTCGCCATAAGCTGGCTAAAAAGGGCACAATGATCGACTCCCCGGAGATGGCGCTTGCCCGTTTGATGGATGATGGCTACACCCATGTGGCCGTACAGTCATTGCACATGATTCCCGGTGCGGAGTTCCATGAGATCCTAGCCAACGCCAATCTCTTTGCCCAGATGGCCGACGGATTCAAAGCCCTGCGTGTCTCCATGCCACTCTTGATTAATGACGCGGCCATGCAGCAGACCTTGGACATTATCAAAGATCAGCTTGTGCCCAAAGAGCGTAAAGCTGATGAGGCGGTTGTGCTCATGGGGCATGGCACCCATCATACTAGCGATGCCATCTACAGTGCCATGATGTATAAGGCCCAGAAAATGGATCCTAATATGTATGTGGGAACCGTTGAGGGCCATCCGACCTTTGAAGAGGTTCGTGATGCCCTGGTGGCTAAGAAAGTGACAAAGGTGTATCTTATTCCGTTGATGACCGTAGCTGGTGATCACGCCATGAACGATATGGCTGGCGACGAGCCGGATTCCTGGAAGAGCCAGCTGGCTGCCGTGGGGATCAAGGCAGTGCCGGTTATGAAAGGCCTGGGAGAACTCAAAGCCATTGACGCCATGTGGATTGATCATCTGAAAATGAGCATAGGACCCAAGCATCATCACTGATGTCTTTTTGGACGACATAAACCATAAAAAAAAGCCCCGGATTTTCCGGGGCTTTTTTTATTCTGGGTTTGCCAGCTTACCAGCCTATCAGGTGGGAACTGTATTTGGAGGCGAGTTTTTTGATCAGCAGGGCCATACTGTAAGAACAGAAGACCACAAAGCAGGTCATAAAGGGCAACAACCACAGCCCTCCTGTATACGGATGGCTGGTTTTTATCAGAGTCAAAACCTTAATGACCCAGCCATGAATGAAAAAGAGGGCAAAGCTGGAGCCTGCCAGGTTCGAAAGAATGCGGCTTTCTGTGTTTTCGAACCGGTGCAGAATAAGCATGGCGAGCAGGCACAAAAGAAATTTCTGCACCAGGTTGATATCAACGCCGTGCAATATAAACAAAGGTTTGTGGTAACTGCCCGCACCCATATAGTAACTGCTCTGTATCAAGGAGAGCAGGAGAACGCCTGCACCAAGCCACCAGATCTTGGGGCCTAAAAAAGCATAGATCCAATCCCTGTTTATCGAGCAGAGAATCCCAAAAAAGTAGACCGGAGTAAAGAAAAGCACCGACTGAATGACGAGAATATTGTTCACCGGTCGTTGAATAAGCAATGCCGCACAGAGAAACAGAATCGTTGTCAGAAGCTGGGTCTGCCGTCTGAGCTCAATGAACCCTATAAATAGCGGCGAAAGCATAAAGATTATCATGATAAAGGGGATATACCAGTATGCAAGAAAATGACCTCCCGTAATCAGGCTGAGCACAATCGGTTGCAGATACTGATCCCAAAAGGAGGGTGTCGGCCCAACAAAACCACCAGGCAGGGGGATATGGGTGGCATAGGTGAGGAGCAGCGCCAGGATCGACCAGAAAAGATAAGGCAGAAAAACCTTCATCAGTTTTTTCTGCATGAACCGGGAGTAACGAAAGCGGGGATAAAAGACCTGATGAAAGAGAAAGCCGGAGATGAAGACAAACAGCGAGGTACCTCCGGTGATAATGTTGGCAAGTACCCGCTCCGGGTAGGAAGCAAAATTCCAGCCGCTTATCCAATAACAGTGGCCGGTAATAATCAGAATAATGGCTATGCCACGATAATATTCAAAGGATTTGAGAAACATGATGGTGACCTGATACATGCATGGAAAGATAGGTACCTGGCATTCACTGGGGGCGGGGTCGTTGTCTACGGTCGTTGAAAAGGAGCGAGGGAACGGTGTCAGCGGTGGGACCAGATAAAGTAGATACTCTCTATAAAGCGCTTATTTGCCAGTGAATGCCGGTCTGATGGTGCAACTAGTGTTCGTCCAGAAATGAGGATTTTTGTTCAAGTTCAAGGCATGTGAAAAATTTTACCGCAGGCATATATATGATATCGGAGTCTTCGCTTACCTCCGAGGATAAAATTTTGAGCATAACGCCGAAATTGAGCAAAAAGACCATTTCTGAGTGGACACTAACTATACAGCCTGATGCCTGTTTACGCTTGCTCCAAATAGCGCAAGCGATTTTTTTTGAGGGTTATGAGTTTTATGAAAGATAATGAGGTTTGTATGTCCCCCTTTGAAGTGGGCTCTGTAGAGACTCTTGCAGAGAATCCGGTGAGCCGGTACTGTGAAAGAGAACGTTTAGGGGCGATTGAACCTGCCTATGGAGCCATGTAAAGGAGTTTTGTTTTATGTTTACCCTCGCTGATGTGCGTAATATTGCAGTCCAGATTGAAAAAAATGGGGAAGAAACCTACCGCCGGGTGGCTGAGCAGGTAGATGATGCGGAGTTGCAGCGAATGTTTATCTGGATGGCGGAGGAGGAAAAACGCCATGGGGAGACGTTTTCTGCCATTATCGATGATCGCAATCTTTCCAAAGAACAGGCAGAGTTGGAGGCCATGGGCCGCTCTCTTTTGCAGGATATTGTCAGCAGCCAGACCTTCTCTCTGGATGGTAAGCAGCTTGCGCAGGCGAGAAACCTTGATGAGTTACTGACCCAGTCCATAGAGTTTGAGGAGGATACCATCGATTTTTATGAGTTCCTGCTCGGTTTTCTTGATGACGCCAATGCTCTTGCCCAGCTCAACGCGATCATCGAGCAGGAGCGTGGGCATGTGCAACACCTGGAAGAGATGCTCAAAAATGCCGATACCCTGGCTGGATACGAGATACATCTGTAGGAGCGTGGCCATGCCCGCGACCATAGGTGTGAATATTGCTCGAGAATTCCCACTTACAACCTCATTCAGCCAACATATCGTGACAAGGTTGGTGGTGAGGCACGAACCACAACATAAGGGAATCTTGAATAATTGCTTTTTCTGCCAATCCCGGCGTCATGCTTAAAATTTTATCCTCGGAGGTAAGCGAAGACTCCGATATCGGCTATATGCCTGCGGTAAAATTTTGCGCAATCCTTGGCCTTGATTGAAAAATCTAATTATTCAAGACACCCATAAATCAGGCAGAAAGCGAATTCAGGGAAAAAACCATATCTGCTCACCCGCCTTCACGGATCCAGGCGGTTGAGTAAATCCATCATTTTATCGGTATGGCTTCCCTGCCAGTAAATCTTATCGCAGTGCGGGCAGATTTTGAAAACTTCAAAATAGCGTTTTGTTAGAGGTTCCAGACGAGGGAGAATGTCCTGCTTGGCAACGGGGTCAAGCAGATGGTTGCACCGCATACAGCGGCTGAACCGGTGCGGCAGGCTGTTGATGGCAAAGAGAGAAAGAATTTCTTGAAGTTGTTGCTCTGGAACGTCGTTACGCAGGCAGTGTCCAAAAACAACCTGTTTACGCTTAAGTAGATCCAGGTTGCGGGTGAGTACTATACGCAGCTCTTCCTGGACTCTTTCTCCCATATCGGTTTCGTTCCAGTCAGGATCATAAAGTGTGTCAAACCCTGCCATGCGCAGGTAACCGGCCAGCTTGCCGATATTCTTATCCACCAGAAAACGGAAATCGCCGACATAGGCGGGGCGAAGTAATGTCGTCTTATGAATTTCCCAGGGGGGATGAATGGCTTGCAGGGTAAAATGCTGCTCGTCTTGAACGCGATGACTGAAATCCACCGCGTTCCCATTGCAGAGAATGCCACCAATCTCGGTATGAGGAACACCAAAGGCCTCGATGACATCCTTAATGGAGGTCGAGCGGGAAACCGCCAGCCTGATGGGTTGGTCACTGCGCCATTGCTTACGCAACAGGCAGATCAATTCGTCTGCAAAGTGGTAGGTTGCGACCATGGTGTTTGTGTGTTGCCCTTGAGTCCTTCCCGTTTGCTGGGAGGGACCTCACTTATAGGTGTCTTGAATAATCAGTTTTTCAATCAAGGCCAGCTAAGCGCCAGCCCATGGAGGGATTGGTAGAAAAATCAATGACCCGAATCCGTGACGGCGGGTGGTCACTGAACAACGCATCTTTTTAATAAGACGACGTATTTTTACAAATTCATGTATTGTTCAGTTGCACCCGCCGTCACGGATTCAGGCAATGATTCAAGATTCTCTACAGTAGCATAGTACCGAAGGGTAAGTGAAGCTGAATACCTGAATCCGTGAGCATTGAACGTAGCGAGTTAAACGAGTTAGGCGAGTTGACGAGATGATAAATTGTCCTTTCTGTTACAGTAATATCAAACCCCTGATTGTGGCGGAATATGAGAGTGTTGTCGCCATAAAGGATAGGTTTCCGGTAACAGAAAGGCACCACCTTGTCCTCCCCAAACGGCATGCAGAGGATTACTTTTCATTAACCTCTACAGAAAAACAGGATGCGGATCATCTGATCAGCCTTTTATGCGATCAGATCCGTACTGTGGATACAAGCGTCACAGGCTTTAACCTTGGCGTGAATTGTGGGACCTCAGCCGGCCAGACCATTTTCCACTGTCACATTCATCTCATTCCCAGACGGGATGGGGATACGCCTACACCCAGAGGCGGTGTTCGTGGTGTCATTCCCGATAAAATGAACTATTGAAAGTACTTATGAAACTCGATCCCAATCAGTTTGGCCTCAACGCCCGCACGCGACTTGAGCAACACGATCCATCCACCATTGCTTTGATCATGGACCGGAAGAGCCGTATCATCATGGCCGATGGGCGCAAGATTTTGGAAAAAATAAAGAAGATTCGAGAGGTTAAGTCAGGAATCGCTGTTGTCGTTAAAACAACAGCACCGGTGTGTAGTAAAACTTTGCAGTTTTTGGCTGAAGAGAGGGTCGACATTTTGCCCTTGAAATCCTGATGGTATCTGTTTTCAGAAGGAAGGGATATGATCTGTATAACCCATAGAGCGCAGGAATTCATTCTGGCCAAGGACCAGGCCATCACCATCTGCTTTGAGAGCCATCACAGTGCAGGAGGCTGATGCGCTGGGCGGCAGGTTGTCAGCCGCGTCCCGGCGGTTCGCCGGGGTAAACCACGTCTACAGGAAAACTATGACTTCATTGAGGCCGACGGCATCACCATCTGGTATCAGCGTGGGGTTGACCTTGAGACGTCGATTTGCACGGTTGATGTGCGAGGCTGGTGGATTTTTCAAGAGTTGGTTGTAGAGGGACTCGCTCCCCTTGTTCAGCACATATAATCCACTGACCATCAACAACGATTTTTTTGAATGACAGGGGGGCAGTGGCCATGCACAGGGCAAAAGAATGGATACGCATCTTTTAGAATTGAAATCCTGGTTTACTCGGTATGTAAACAGCTTTTATACCGGTGAACCTGATGTCCAGAAGAATATTGCCTTAAAGGCTGAACATACCCATCGGGTCTGCGAAAATATCCTGGAGATAGGTAAGAGTCTGGGCATTTCTTCCCCGGAGCTTGTTATCGCAGAAACTGCAGCTCTTTTACATGATATAGGCCGGTTTGAGCAGTACCATCGCTACAGGACCTTTGCTGACAGCAGATCGGAAAATCATGCTTCGCTTGGTGTCAAAATCATTCAGCAAAATAATCTGCTGCAAGGATTTGATGCTGTTGTAGCTGGTGCAATTATTCGAGCAGTAGCCTGTCATAATCGCCTTGAAATACCTGCCCAAGGAGATCAGATCTTTTTACGCACCTTAAAGATGCTTCGGGATGCGGATAAGCTCGATATATGGCGGGTGGTGATCGATTATTACCGCAACTCGGCGGGTGAGCGAAATCAGGCCGTGGAGTTGGGGCTGCCGGATACAGATGACATTTCAGAGACGATCTATCAGGGGCTCATGGCGGGCAGGCCGGTACGTTTTGCAGATCTCCAAGTGCTTAACGATTTCAAGCTGCTGCAAATGGGATGGATCTATGATTTAAACTACCAGAAGAGCTTTGATCTGGTTGGGCGCAGAGGCTATCTGGAGGCAATTCGTGATACTTTACCACAGGGATCCAGAAAGGTGCAGGAACTGTATGAAAAGATCAGAGGCTATCTTGAAAAGCGGATGCAAGAAACGCGATAAATGTTTGTCACCAGGATTTGGGCGTACCAATGCATGCCCTCGGGGCAGGTGAGAGGCTCTTATGGAAAAATACAAAAAGGAGGAACCCTAATTTCACAGGGCTCCTCCTTGTAGAGTTATCCACTACGAGGTGTACTGAAGGGCTGAACAAGAAACGTGTCTGTTCATTCTTTGTGTACGTACAGGAAGTTTGTTCAGCAACCATCCTCCGTCACGGATTCAGGTCATATTCTGTTTGACGACATTTGCTGCATGAGGGCCTTTCGTTCCGTCAACGACATCAAAACGTACGCGATCCCCCTCCTTGAGAGACGTATATCCAGTAGCTTGAACAGCAGACTGGTGCACAAAAATGTCTTTTCCCCCGCTCTGCGCTATGAACCCAAATCCTTTTGATGCGTTGAACCATTTCACGGTTCCCTGCGTCATGGTGATGGCACCACGTTGATTTCCCAGGCTCGCAGAAGGTTGTTCTTTTTTGGTGGGGCTTTTTGCCCGTGTATGCACGATATTTTTTGCTCGGCCCATAACTATCCCTCCACGGGTGTTGGACGGGGCCTGCTGGGAACGGGAAGTCGAAGTGGCGTGAGCGGTTTGTTTGATTCTCTTGTTGATTTTTCCCCGCTTTGGCGAGGCAAGGACAGGCTGGCTTTCTGGTATCTGGAGTCCCTCTGGCAACTTCTGCATGGGCAATGAGAGGTTAAGCGAACGTTCAATCTGTGCCACTAATCGGCGGTCATCATTGGTGGCGAAATTCAATGCCTCGCCAACGCTGCCCGCTCGGCCTGTTCTTCCGGTACGATGAATATAGGTTTCAGCGGTATCGGGCATGTCGTAATTGATAACGTGGGAAATGCCGCTGACGTCGATCCCGCGTGCAGCGATATCAGTGGCAACAAGGATGGAATAGGTACCATTTTTAAAGCCTTCCAGAGCCTTTGTCCTGTTGTTTTGGGACATGTCTCCCTGCAGCGAGGTAGCTTTCAATCCTTTTTTAGAGAGCTTGATCGCGAGTTTTTTCGCTTTGTGCTTCGTTCGGGTAAAGACCAGGGTTGTCCCCATGGATTCTGCTTTGATCAGGTGCATAAGTAGGGAAATTTTCTGCTTTTGATCGATAAAGAACAACCGGTGTGAAATGCTTTTGACGGAGCGGCTGGGCTTAATGGTCACCGTGTGTTGGTTGACGAGCATTTTGCTGGCGAAATTTTTGATTTCCGCAGGCATAGTGGCGGAAAAAATCAAATTCTGCCGTTGAGCCGGGACGAGGCGAACAATGCGACGAATATCGGGCATAAACCCCTGGTCGAGCATCTGGTCGGCTTCATCGAGGATCAGCACTTCGATCTGGGAAAGATCAATAACTCTGTCCTGCACCAGATCAAGCAGGCGACCAGGGCAGGCGATAACGATATCGACCCCTCGCCTAAGGGCATCCACCTGTGCTTTTTTTCCAACACCGCCATAGACGGCAAGGCTACGTAACCCCGTGTTTTTTGTCACGGTCTGGGTGAAATCATGGATCTGTTCCGCAAGTTCCCGGGTCGGGGCCATTACCAGAGCGCGGATATTTTTCCCGGGGCTGGCCAGTAAGCGATGAACCGTCGGGAGAATAAAAGCCGCTGTTTTTCCTGTGCCGGTCTGGGCAAGGCCAAGGAGATCGCGTCCTTCAAGGATAGCGGGAATGGCCTGTTCCTGAATAGGGGTTGGTTGAGTGAACCCGCATAGTTTGATTGCTTGAAGAAGGTGATCATTGAGTTGAAAGGTACTGAAATTCATGCATGCTCCTGCCCTCAGAAAATACAAACCAGAAAAAATACCCGCTTGGGAATATTGTCTGGTTGTCAGGTTTTTCCTGAGAGCTGTAGGTGTTTTTTAGGCTGCTGGTCTGTTAAAGACCCAACGATTGTGTTGCCTGTGTGGAGAAAAGTTGAATGCACAAGACACCACAAAAGAGGTCGCATGCATTGGCTGAGGCTCATTATTTCCTGACTCAGGTTCTCTGTGAATCCGGGCAGGAAGGGCGCCTCTCAAAAAGAACGGCTCTGTAAACAAATACACATATACAGTTCGCCATTGAAATTAGGAAAGTACAAAGCTTGAAGTGTCGTACTCGAGGCATTTTACAAGAACGATAAAAAGAGAATGTTCTTTGGATAAATCTTACATAATATCCAGAATAGCGCAAAGGTGCAAGTAAATACACCCTGGGGAGGTACTCATGCATAGATTGAGGTGGCATCAGAGAGATTTCTGGGGCTTGAGTATCTCTTGAAGAGCAAACGTGTGCGGTAGTAGCTTCTGACTGACCATGATTTCTTGGGTCTGATCCCAGCCTGCATGATCTATCCTGCCAATGGCAACGGTTGGGTCGGGCTGAATCAGGGTTCGCGTAATACGCAGCTGCTCCTGCTGTATGGTTTGGGGGATGTTTGGCTCATAGTGTTGTAAGAGGCTCAGCACCGCTTTCTCATTTTCAGGATCAAGAGCCTGCTGCCACCCCGAGAGCAGTACACCAAGAAAACGCTGCACCAGCTCCGGTTTCTCTTTTAAGGTGCGCACGTGGGTGACCACAGAGTTCGCCACAAATTTCACCCCAAAGTCTGCGGGATTAAAATATGCTGTTTTTTCCCCTTCCTGAGCAAGCTGCGCTGTGATGATCGGGCCCTGAGCATTGCGGTATACCGGCCAGAGCTGGACTCGTTTACGGTAAAAGGGGGTGTAATCGTAACGAACACTGAAAAGTCGTACCTGAGAACTATCAAGGTTGCCCTCAGCCAGCAAAGTACGCATGATGGATTCATCGTTGCCGCCAAAGGTTACCCCAATGACTTTTTCTTTCAAATCAGCAAGGCTACCCAGCTGAAGTTTTTCCGGGCGGTAGATCCATTGCAGCGGGTTTATTTGAAAGAGCTGGGCTATCACCACGATAGGTGCCCCCTTGGCCCGTGCACGTAACACCTGATCGGCAGAGGCCACCCCGAAATCGGCCCGCCCCAGCTCCAACTCACGAATGGCGTCCCGTTCCGGCCCGCCTGGTTTTACCGTTACATTGAGTCCTGCCTTTGAAAACAGCTGGTTGTGTTCAGCGTATAAAGCTCCAACGACGCTGACATTGCGCAACCATTTAAGACGGTAGGTGATGTTGTCATTGGCAGAACAATATGTGCTGTGAAGAAAGAGCAGCAGGGTGCACACCAAAACCGATCGGGATAAAAATCGTAGAATCATGGTCATAGTTTTTTATTTGCCGGTCCAGGCGCGCCGGATGGCTATGCCCAGCAGCTCCAGCATGGCCTGATAGATGGCGATGGTGATGCCGATAAAAAAAAGGGCGATGAGTATTTTTGCCAGATCGCTCTGATAGAGGGCGATGCGAATGGTGTAGCCGATTCCTGCGTTGGCGGCGATAAACTCTCCGACAATCGTGCCCGCCATGGCCAGGGTGGCAGAGCCGGCTATAACCGTGGTCAACTGGTTTAAGTTTTCAAAGGTGCGGATTTTCACTTCAAGTTGCCAGCGCATGCGACCGGTGGCCCGGTAAAAGTGCTCGATATCGGTAACCGGCTTGGACATGATCCCCAAAACGGAGAGCAAAAGCGGAAAATAACAGATCATGGCCGCGATAAGCAAGCGGGTGAGAAACCCATCCCCCAGAAGAATAAAGAGAATCGGTGCCAGGGCGACAATGGGGTAGGCCTGAATATTGTAGGCCGCAACCTTGATAAAGGAGCCCAGCCAGGTGGATTGGCGGCCAATAATTCCCAGAGTAAACGCCAGGATCACTGAGACCACTTGGCCGATGACCGCAATGGACATGGTGTTGAGGGTGGCAAGACCGTAGGAACGGTATTTGGTTGTCAGTGTCTGCAGCATTCCCACAGGACCGGGGATAACGTAATCCGAGAGCTGGAGACTGTATTTCAGAAGTAGCAGGCAACCGATAAAGAGAGCATAGAGCAGAAAAAATTGAAGGATACGTTTAAGCAGCATTCATGATCTCCAATAAGACCGCATCCAGCTCTGCCGAGTTACGCTCTGTGTTTGTTCTAACATTGCATCCCTGGAGCATGCGTGGAGCGTGTACTTGGTTGCTGCCCTGAAACACCAGAATCGAATCACAGAACTTGGCCACTTCCCTGGCGTTATGGGATATATAAATAAAGTAACGGGCGGGAAACATTTCTTTGAGAGAAAGGATAATTGTTTCCCGTGTCAGTTCATCGACATTGGCCAGGCTTTCGTCCATAATCAGCAGGTCACAGTCCTGCAGCAGGTAGCGGATCAAATTGACCCGGTTCTGCTGACCCATGGACAACTGGTCAAAGCGCGCGTTAACACAGTCGGCCAAACCAAAGAGGTCCACCAGTTTGTCTTTTTCTGGCAGCAAGGAGGGCGTAATGACTTTTGAGAGATGATGATCAACCGAAGACCAACCGGGCAACCGCTCTTTGTTATGGGAGTATAGAATGCGATCCAGGCCGTTTGTTATAAGCTGGCCAGTGTAGTCATGCAGTTCGCCGGTGATAATTTTGGCAAGCGTTGTTTTTCCAGCCCCTGAAGGCCCGAAAAAAGAGTGGAATCCCGGTGTGATAAGTTGGAACGATACCTGCGCAAGGATTGGGGCTTCTTTTGCAGGATAGGTAAAGGTAAGCTTTTCGCAGATGAGGGACATACTCTCGGCCGTCGTTGTGGCTCCCTGGGCCATCAGAAGGTGGTTGCGGGGGCCATGCCCTGCAATGGGGTGGTTGTCTGCTGGAAATCTCAATCTTTAGCAGTTTTTACGCCAGGATGAAACCTTTAATTCGATATAGACGCCACCAAAGCGGAGCTGAAAGAATGCGTATATTTTAGGGGGGGCGAGATGTTCAAGGAAGAAAGAAAATTTGAAATGAACTGCTTTGACTGTCGCGGGCATGCCCGCGACAGATCATTGAGGTTGCAAAGGATCGGCAGTGTGTTGGTTTCTGCTTACCGGTCCTCATGGTCATACCATCTTGGATGGGTCCGTTACCACTGCAAGCGGTCTTTTAACTACCTGCCATCGCGGCATAGCTTTAAAAGCTAAAACGCAGCCCCGCACCAATAGTGCGATCAGTTGCGGGGTACCCGCGGGTGTCCTGGTAGGTTTCGTCGAAGAGGTTTTTGACATAGAGTTTCAGGGTACAGTCCTTGATGTCTTTCCACTGATGAAAAAGCAACTGCTCAACACCAAAATCAACCACATGGGAGGAATCTATGGCTATACGGTGAAAAACATATTCTCCAGGAACGGGTTCCTCTGCCACCTCGATTATCTGATCACTTTGATATCTGTAATCAAAGAGCAGGGTGGTGTCTGAAAATATCCTCCAGTCTAATCCCGCGTTGAGACGATTTTTTGCCCGGTCATCCAATGCTGTTTCACCAGCGGGTTCCCCGCCTTTATTCTCAAACTCCTGCCAGGCCCACCCCAACCTGAAGCGCAGGCTGTCGGTCAGGCTCCCTGAGAGCTGTAGCTCAATCCCCTGACGAATTACCTCCTCAAGATTAACGATATAGTCATAGTCGGTTTTGGCAAAACTGCCATTGCTGGCAATAAAATCATGGATCTGGGCATAGGAGTAATTGAGCTGCATCTGGATGTCTCCGACCAGGCGCCGGGAAAGCACAAGGTCATAGCCCACACCGTGCTCCGGTTCGATCCAGCCAATGTTGGGAATGCCCCTTGCCTGGGTCTCCCAGAAGGGGCCTGGATCGCGCCAGATTCGACTGATGCCGACCGAAAGGGATGTATCACGCAGGGACTGGGCAAGGGAATCGAGTTTATAGGTGAGAAATGATTTGGGCACCAGTTGGTTGTAGTCCCGCTCGACCCACAGACCTGCTCCCTTGATGTAATATTTGCCTGTTTTGGGAACATAGTTACTGGAGCAGTGCATGTTGGATTCATAGCGCAGGCCGGTAGTCAGCGAGAGCTGGGGAGATATTTCCCAGGTGTCCTGGGCAAAGGCAAACAGGCTCTCACTCCTTTTTTTATACGAATCCCAGGAGGTTAAGCGAAAAGACGTTTCTGCGTTGTAGGCGTCCTCCTTGTTATAGAGCTGCTCAACACCTCCGCCAATGATTGTTGTGTGTCCGTCCAGCAGTTGGAATGAATTTTTGAGCTGACCACCGACCATGCGCCAATCAACATAGTGCCAGGCTTCCTTGGTGCCCAACGAGGGATCTTGACTGTTTATCCAGGCGAGTTTCGGATTATCAAAACCACCGTCTTCAAAATAGGCATCGGCTATCCAGGTTCCCAGATCGGTGGGGAGATTGAAATCCAGGCGGAAACGGGTTGATGTGGTTTCTTTTCGAGGCGCCTGCCAGGCGTAGGAGCTTGTCGTTGCCGAAGAGAGCGTCGGGTAGTTGCTGTCATAGTTGCTCTGCGCGTCTGTGGGATCGTTGACCACCGCCGATTCAGTTTCAATGTCGGCAAATGAGGTCGTCAGCGTGATAAAACCATTGTTTGGCAGCATATAGCCAAGGCGGCCGACGATATTTTCAATATCTGTTTCCGTATGTCGCAGGTAGCCATCGGTGTGATAGAGCTGATACCCCAGATCATAGGTGAAATTTTCGACACCTCCACTGATGCTGAGATTCTGCTGCCAGGTGTTGTAACTCCCGTAGGTTGTGGCAAGGGATCCGTTTGGCTTGAGTGTCTCAGCTCGTTTTGGAGGGCGAGTTTTAAGGTTGACCGCCCCGCCAATTGCCTGCCCGGGGTAAAGCGCCCAGTGTGGACCGGGAAAGACTTCAAGGGAGTCGATCAGAAAGGGCGGAAAAAGCGCGTAATTGGTCATGCCGACCCCATATCCCCCCATATTGCGAATGGCGGAACCATCAAGTGCGGTGATAAAGCGCCTGCTGGAATACCCACGCATATACAGGGTGTCTTCATCCGGGACGAGATCGCTTTCCCCCTGGAAATCCATGATGACCAGGTCTTTTAGATAATCCGAGACATTGTGGGCATTGGACGGACTTTGGTAGTTTTCAATATCGATGGTGAGTTTTTGCGGTTGCAGATGCACCGCTGAGGAGCTTTTTTTTTCGACAACTGTCATCTCGTCGAACTGTTGTGTTGCGCTGCTACGCTCATCGCTTTCTGCTGCCAGGGCTGTCTGGCTGATGAACAAAGCCAGAGCGCAGGTGCGGATACTTATTTGCCCAAGACCAGCATGGGGCTGTGTTTTCATGGTGCGTCTCCTTGATAAGCTGTGGTTTTTTGTTGAGACTGAAAGTGAGGGGCACGCAACCTGATCATCAGACCCAACTCCCAGGCTCTGGTAATGCTTGAGGGAACGATGCCCCCAGGAGAAGGGACTTGAGAGAAGGCAAGCAGGAAGAGGAGAGGCAGGGGAGGAGGGCTGACTGAGGCAGTAAGCTATGAGGGATGGCCTGAGAGTGTTGCATGGTTCCTCGCATAAAAAGAAAGAGGAAGCGACAACATGGGGCCGGAGTACGGTTGCTGGATACAAAAAAAAATCCCGGATCGAAAAATTTCGATCCGGGATAGCCCTTTATATCCGCAGAAATAGTATGTACCGGATTCGCCGCCGTCCACGCAGTCGTCCAGAAAGGCTCCCTGAAGCCAAAGAGTCTTAGTGGTTGTGCACACGTACTCTTTCTGACTTAGAGAGCGTTCAGGTAGGTCTTCTGACTTCCGGATCAGTCTACTAGCTGCGTCTTCCCAACCTGGATGAGCAATCCCAAGGTTAGTGACATGGTGCAGCGTTCGTTCTCGGTCACAGCGGCGGGCCCGTCCCTGATTTACACAGGGTTCCCTTTTATGTTCTTATGAACACCTGACGTGATGAGAAAAGAACAGGTTGGTGTGAAAATGTCAAGGATATTGTCTGGTTAGCAGCAGGGGGGAACTGAAAAAAACACTCTTCCGATTTCGGGCAGAATCATTGAGGTTTAGTGTGTGTCTGCAGACAGGCGTTGAGCTTGTCGGGCTGAATAGGTTTGGTGAGGTAGGCATCCATGCCCGCTGCCAGACAGAGCTTCTGATCCTGGGTGGTGGCATGGGCAGTTATGGCGATGATGGTGAGGTGCCCACCAGACAAACGCTGACTCAGCTCCGTCATTAGGGGGGCTGGCAACATAGCCTCGGGAGTTGCCCCTTGCTCTATTTCCCGAATAAGCCTGGTGGCGGTGAGTCCGTCCATGACAGGCATCTGAACATCCATCAGCACAAGATCGAAGGTGTTTTCGCTGATTTTCTGAAGAGCCTCAAGTCCGTTGGAGGCCACCTGCACCAGGTGATCTTTTTCCAACATCATTGCGGCGACATCCCGGTTGATCTCGTTGTCATCGACCACGAGAAGTGCGAGTTGCCTGGAAATAGCGTTCGAGGCCTCAAGCTGGGGTGGCGCAGGTGTTTTTGATGCTTCTTCACAGCGTTCAAGTTCCAGTATCAGATGAAAGGTGCTGCCCTGACCAGGGATGCTTTCAGCCCAGAGCTGCCCGCCCATGAGGCTGGTGAGTTGCTTGCTGATTGCCAGACCCAGACCCGTTCCGCCGAACTGGCGGGTGTAGGAGTTGTCTCCCTGTTCAAAGGTATCGAAAATAGAGTCAAGCTTATCGGGAGCAATGCCTATACCGCTGTCTTTGACGCTGAACAGGAGGGAGATTTTCCCTGATTCCTTTTGCTCTACGGCTGGCTCAACCCGTAAAACCACTTCCCCCTGAGAGGTAAATTTAATCGCATTGCCCGCCAGGTTCAGAAGAATCTGGTGAATGCGCAGGTCGTCGCCTTGCACCATGGCTGGCAGGTTGGGCGCCAGGTCCAGGGTAAAGTTGAGTCCTTTTTCTTGAGCTGAAACCGTGAGGATCTCGCTTAGAGGAGTGAGGAGTGTCATTATTGTAAACGGCCTGGGATCGAGTTGAAGCTGCCCTGCTTCGATTTTTGAAAAATCGAGGATGTCATTGATAATCCCCAGAAGGCTCTGTGCCGACTGTTGCACGGTTTTGAGAACGTGGTGTTGCTTCGGCGTGGAGGACTCCTCCAAAGCGAGATGGGTCATGCCGATGATTGCGTTCATGGGCGTTCGAATCTCGTGGCTCATATTTGCAAGAAACTGGCTTTTTTGTTGATTAGCTGCGTTGGCAGCTTCGACAGCCTCTTCAAGCTGAGCAACCAGTTTTTTGTTTTCCAACCCCATGGTTATTGAGCTTGCCAGAGCCGCATAGACCTCGTTGCCAGAGCGTAAAATATAAAAGAGAAATAAAACCACAGTCACCGCCATCAAGCCGTAGAGCCAATTCTCCTGCGCAAGGAGAATGAAACGAAGGGTCAACGGGCTGAGTAAGAGCAGGAGATAGCCGCGAAAGAGGATGGGGAAGGGGGAAAGAGAAGAGATAGATCCTGCACCGATTCCGGCAATAATCAGGAGCAGACAAATTTGGTGTACACTCTTCTCCTGGGGCAGAAAAAAATAAATGAGCAGCCCCCAGCCCAGAGCCCCAACCCAGGCGGACCAAGTCCAGAGATGCAGCCATATTTTTCGAGGCCGGGAGGGGGCGTTCTGCAGATGAAGTAACAGCAGGTAGCGCAACAGGTAGCTGCTGAGCATGGCGGCGAGCCAGACCAGAAGAGCACTTTGATCGGCAAGCTGAAAATGAGTGAAATCAGCACAGATAATTGCCGCAAATATTGCAAGAATACCTGCTCCGGGAAGGCTGGCTCGACTCTGCCTGTAGCCTAAAGCCGCGATATGGTCGTTGAGTTCTTCCTTGTGGATCTGCGTTGAGTTTTCACTTTCGGGCATATCTTTTCGGTCCTCAACCTACAGAAATCTATGCAGAATGCTCCTGGGGGCTGCGGGTGAAGCTGAACAGGGTGGGTGGTTCAAATTCTGTATACATTGAAGATGATACGCCGTTAAGTGATCACCCACGGATGCGGCATTATATGAACCGCATAATCTCGTCGACTTCTTTTCGTGGTGTTGGTTTTACGTGGGCCCCTTCTTCGTAGCCATAGACGATAAGCGCCGCGACAGTTTCTTCCTTAGGCAGGTTGACCGCCTGAGCGATTGAATCCTCGTCTATCACACCAAAGATGCAGGTGCCGACCCCTTTGGCATGAGCTGCCAGGCAAAAGGTTTGACAGGCGATTCCCGCGTCAAAGGCTTCCCAGATGGGCGCGTGATCCTCTGACAATCCCTCTTTGACCATATCGCGTTTTGCCTGGTCAAAGGTGCCGCTCTTTCCTTTGACAAAACTCAGAACAGCAACCCCTTTTGCATTTTGCAGGGTTTTCATGTTGTAGACAAAGCCTTTAACACCATCACTTGCCAGCTTGGCAATGGTTGCCTCGTCATCGACCAGGGTGTAGCGGGCAATCTGGTAATTTGCCCATGAAGGTGCCCAACGGCTGATCTCGATAATCTCCCGCATGGTCTCGCGGTTGACTTTTTCATCTTTGAATTTTCGAACGCTTCTACGCTCTTTAATCATTTCAATGGCGTCCATGTTTTCCTCCTTGTTGAATGCTTACAGAGTCAGGTTAAAGGCTACTCTACGTTAATCTTCGATTTTCAACAATCTCGATCATGATGAGGAATACATCGCACCTTTGTTTTGAAAGAAGATTAACTGGAGGCTGTGTCTGCATAAAGAACAACAAAAGGTTCCTTGTTATATTGAGAAGGAACCTTTGTGTGTTTTATATCTAGTAAAATATCGTATAGTTATGGACGGATTGTGGGGCGATCGATGTCGCGTTGTCAGCGAGTGGGATATGTGCCAGGTTTTGCAATTACCCCCTTAACGCTTTATGTCCTGAATCCGTGATGACGGGGAGACTGAACAAGGTATCCTTATACTGGGAAGATTTTTTTTAACAAAAACATGTTTGTCCAATATCACCCGCCGCCCTCTGAGGAATCCATCAGTACGTCGTCTACATTGTCTGCAACATACCGATAAAGTATATTTTGATCGGCATGTTGCAAACATTGAAACTGACACACCTATCAGTGCTCATGGATTCAGGTAATTCATTCTTCCGCCATACTGAACAGTTTCAAGGCCGTACCCGCCGATTGACGCGCCTGCATTTGAATGGCGATCCCAGCCTTTTCAAGTATCTGGCTTTTTACAAGCTCGGAGGCCTCTGCTGCGAAATCGGTGTCATTAATGCGTGATCTCGATTCGGCCATGTTGACTGAGGTTGTCCCCAGATTGGATATAGCGGACTCGAAGCGGCTTTGTACTGCCCCAAGATCAGCGCGGGAATTCGAAATCGTTGTCAGGGCACCATCTATCGCTTTAAGGGCATTCTGGGCACTTTCAGCGGTAGAGATATTCTGTTCGCCTAACCCAAGATTTTCCGGGCTCATGTCACTGATGGAGACTTCAATGGTTTCACCGCTGTTTGCACCAACCTGAAACGATGCCCCTTCAAAATCGCCATTTAAAAGCTGTTGTCCATTAAAGGTGGTCTGCTCAGAGATTCGGGCCAATTCCTCCTGTAGTTGACTGAACTCTTTGTTCATTGCCGCCCTGTCGGAACTGTTGTAGATGCCGTTACCGGATTGTACGGCCAACTCCCGCATACGTTGTAAGGCATCCGACGATTCGGCCAGGGCACCGTCAGCTGTCTGGGTCAGTGAAATACCATCCCCGGCATTGGTCATGGCCTGATTGAGTCCCTGAATGAGGGCAGACATTTTGTCGGATATGGCCAGGCCCGCGGCATCATCCTTGGCGCTGTTGATTCGGCTTCCACTGCTCAACCTGTTGAGCGAGGTATTGGTTTGTGCATGAGCTTTGTTCAGGTAATTTGTGTTTGTCGAAGTACCTTTAATCGTGACCATTTTTTTCCTCCTCCTGCCAATGCCGCTAAAGCAATTCAACCTATGTGTAAAAGGTATTTATTAATAACGAAAAGTCAATAAGTTGGATTTGTGTTCTGGGGCCTGCGAACAAACTCTTTTCATCTTTGATTGTACCCTAGCCCGTATATCTTTCAAAAGGAAATTATGGGCCAGGCCAGCTCAAAATGAGGCTGAATCGCTCTTTTGAGAGGGCTGGTTCTTCAGAGTGTTGTGTAGCTAAACCTCTTTGCAAAAGGAGATGTAATCGAATTATTTAAGCCTCCAGAGAGGCAACCTGCTGTTTCTCCACGGAAAATGATCTGTGGCTAATCGGGCAGTAGTGATTTCAGCTCAAAGACCCAATTTTTTGAGGGGAGTATACGTAGGCGGTTAATTTTTTTATAAAATTCAGGCTATTTGTCTACTGGGGAAAACCCTTATTTTCGTGACGAAAACGAGCTGAAAAGAAGGAGGAAAGGAAACAGGCGCGGCGCGAGTACAGCAGGGGCGGGCGAGGAAAGACTGTTGGGCAAGTACAGCCCCTTGTTGGCTGGGGGCATCAACGTTGCCTTCATTACTGTGTAAGGGGGGGGGCAATCAGAAACGTTCTTTTTGGAGTCGGGGCTTGCCTGAGTTTGTACAAAATACGCATTTCTGGGCGGACTTTAACCGATGAGTCTATTCTCGCACCACCTTTCAAAAAACGTTTTTCGTTTCATAGAGTCTTGATTTTTTTGCTTGAGGCTCAGGCTGTGATTCCTTGTCTGTCATCGTGATTCCCACTTCCCCTTTTTTCTTTGAATCGTATTGAAACGAATCCGAACATTTTTCTCCTTATGTTTCATTTTGTTTTTGTCGACTGTTTCAGGTTTTGTTTCAGTTGAAAGGTTGTTGATCTATTTGGCTGAAATTGCGCGATTATTTTTTATTGGCATGCTCTGTGCTATATCGCAAGTAACCCCGCTTGATTGTATAAATGCATGAGAATAAGGAGATAAATATGTCATCAATAGCAATCAGTTGCGCAAAGTTTTGTCGGGAAAAGGAAGTGCTGGATCAGTTAGTCGCCGTTACGGGTTATACGGTTGTCCGCGATCGTGATCTCATTGAAAAAACAGCGGCACAGTTTCAGGTGGATCGGGAAAAGGTTGAGCGAGCCCTCTTTGGCCCCCCATCCGTGTTCAATAAATTTACTCTGGAACGAGAGAATATTCTTGCCCGCTGCAAGTCGGTCATCGCCGAGGAGTTGAAACAGGTAGACACCATTTATTACGGCATGATTGGTTTGCTCATTCCCCAGACGGTTACCCATGTCTTACGTGTTGGGCTCTTTGATGAGACCAAAAATAGACTGCAGCGTGCTCTGGATGAAGGACTGGCAGAGAAAAAAGCACTGAAGATCATGAAGAAAAGTGATGTCAGTAGTGGTGATTTGGCCCATTATATATACAGAAAGCCGGCCAATGACCGCTCGCTCTACGATATCTTTCTGCCTATGAATGCAACCTCGGTGGAAAAGGCCGTCCAGATTATCATGGAGAATGACATGAAAACAGCCCTGCTCCAGACGGCCCAGTCGCTTCAGGCGGTCGACGACATGGCTTTGGCGGCCAGGGTGGAACGTGCTCTCTTGAGCAAGGGATGCACAAATCAGATACAGTGCCAAGAGGGCAATGTAACCGTGTATATCAATGAAAGCGTTTTTAGCTTTGAACACACGGCCGACACCTTGAAAAGCCTGGTGCGAGGCGTTGCCGGGGTAGGAGAGGTGGAGGTTGTCGCTGGTAAGGATTACCATGTCTCGGTCTACCGCGACTGTGCCTTTGAATTGCCGGCCAAAGTTTTGTTAGTCGATGATGAGCAGGAATTTGTGCAGACCCTGTCCGATCGCCTGAACACCCGCAACTATGGCAGTTATCCGGTTTTTGATGGTGAACAGGCCATGGAACTTTTAGAATCAGAGACACCGGATGTTATGGTCCTTGATCTGAAAATGCCAGGGATGCAGGGTGTTGATGTCTTGCGCCAGACCAAGAAGGCGAAACCGGAGATAGAAGTTATCATACTTACGGGACACGGCTCCGAAGAGGATCGAAAGGTCTGTCTTGATCTTGGCGCCTACGCCTACCTGCAAAAACCGGTCGATATTGCAGAGCTGACAAAACTCATCGATACGGCTCATGAAAAAGTGGCCAAGGCAAAGGTATGCCGTTGCTGATCACTGTGCAGGAGCAAGGGGGGAAGTATCTGCCTGCCGGGTGGCCCCTGAGCCAATGCCCGTCTGCCCCACTGCTCCAGGACAGGGGCGTATACCAATAACTCCATAAGGAGGGAGTACAATGGATAGCCAATTTGCAACCAAGGTCTTGTTGGTTGATGACGAAACCGACTTTGTTGACCTGATGTCCCAGCGACTCGAAACCAGAGGGCTGCGTGTCCTTGCCGTCACCAGTGGCGAGGAAGCGGTTGGGTCCATGGACGATAAAAATATAGATGTTGCCGTTGTCGATCTGGCCATGCCGGGGATAGACGGTATCGAAACTCTTATTCAAATAAAACAGGCTCGTCCTGATATCGAAGTCATCATGCTAACCGGTCATGCCACTATTCAAAGCGGCATAGAAGCGATGAAACATGGTGCGTGCGACTACCTGGAAAAACCTGTGGATCTTAACGTGCTCATGGAGAAGATCCGCTATGCCAAAGAAACGCGCATGGCGGCCATGGCAGAAAAATCCGCGCAAGAGGTACAGCACATTCTCAAAAGCAAGAGCTGGTAAAAAAACAGCGTCCCTCGCTAGCCGTATCCACTGTCTAACATCCTGAAAGTACGAAAGCAGGTCGCTTGAGCGAACCTGAACAGGAAAACTGTTTCCGGTGGTCGGCGAGCAAGAGAAGAACTTCTAAAGAGGATCAGGAAATGAGCCAAAACGAGAAAACCATAGCAGGGCTGATCATCCCCCTGGAGCAGTACCCCCATATACAGGAGAGCGCTTCACTGGAAGAGGCCATCATCCAGTTCAAGGAGTTTCTGCCGGATGGGCATGAACGGGTAGCCCATAATCAGCTGCTTGTGATCAACGATAAGGACCAGTTGGTTGGGCGGTTGACATTGATGGACATTATGCGGGGATTTGCTCCCCAGCTCTTTGGGAAGACCAAAGTAGAGCATTTTGACGGCAAAACTGGAGATTTTACAGATCTCGCCCTGTTGCTTGAAGAATCCACTTTTTCCGAATGCGGCAAAAATCGCAGCAAACCCATTTTGCCACTTGTGCAACCCATCAAGCTGACGCTGAGCCGGGAGACCCATCTTCTCAAAGCCCTGGTCATGATGTCGGCCCATAACGAGTTGAACGTTCCGGTTACCGAAAATGGACGTGTGATCGGGGTGCTTCGACTTGAAGAAATTTTCCTTGCCATGTGCAACACCTACTGTGTGCTGCCACAGGCGAACTCATGAGGTGTGCCAAATGTCTGCAATAGAAACGCTCAGCCTCCCGGAGGCTCAAAAGAAGATAGACTATAAACGAATATTTTTTCTCCTGCTCGGTGTCGGGCTCTTTGCCTTTGTCTATTACTGCCCTCCCTGGCCGGATGCAATCGATCCCATGGGTGAACATTTTGTACTCAGCAAGCAGGCCAAGGGCGCCTTGGCCGTGTTTTGCCTGGCCGCAACCTGGTGGGTCTTTGAGGTGGTGCCCATTGGTGTGACCAGCTTGACCATTGGCGCGCTCCAGGCCCTGTTCATGATCCGTGATCCCAAGGTGGCCTTCAAAGATTTCATGGATCCCTCGGTGCTTTTTATCTTTGGTTCCATCGTCATTGGCATGGTCTTCACCAAGACCGGACTCACCAAACGTATCGCCTATAAGATGCTCTCTATCGTGGGCGAGAAGACCAACATGATTCTTCTGGGGTGCTTTGTCATGACGGCAGCCCTGACCCATGTCATGGCGCATACGGCAGTGGCAGCCACCATGTTTCCGCTTTTGATGGCCATTCATGCCCTCTACAGCGAAGACGGCCAGCCGACTAAGTTTGGTAAGGGCATGTTTATCGGCATGGCGTATGTGGCCGGTGCCGGTTCCATTATTACCCTTTTAGGTGCCGCGAGGGGTGCGGTTGCCCTTGGTTTTTATAAAGACATCATGAATGTCGACATCAGCTTTTTTCAACTCACAGCCTATATGTTTCCCATTGGCTGGCTGATGACCTTTTTGCTTTGGGGGTTGATGCTGCTGGTGTTCAAACCGGAACGTGCACGCATTCCCGGGCTGAAGGAAAAGTCCAAGCGTATGTATTTGGAGCTGGGTGCCTGGAGTCGTCAGGAAATTCTCACCGCGCTCATCGTTTTTGCAACGATTTTGGTTATTGCCCTGAAGAATTTCATCCCGGCCCTTAGTGGCCTGAATAAGACCGGTATATTGCTGGTTTCCACCATCGCATTTTTCGTCCTCAATATCCTGGATTTGGATGATCTTGAGGAGATCCCCTGGAACATCATTTTGCTCTTTGCCGGTGCCATGTCTATCGGTTTCTGCCTCTGGGAGACCGGGGCCGCCAAATGGCTGGCCGTCAACTGGCTGGTACTCTTTCAAAATGCACCTCCCTTGGTGTTTATCCTTGGCATGGCCTTTTTTGTGATGATCATGACCAACTTTATTATGAACGTGGCGGCAATCGCCATCTCGCTGCCGGTGGCCCTGGTTATAGCCCCCTATCTCGGAGTGGCGGGAGAGGTCATCCTTTTTTCTTCGCTGATTGTTGCCGGTATGCCTTTTCTGTTGCTGGTGGGAGCGGCTCCCAATGCCATTGCCTATAATTCCAAGCAATTTACCACTGGCGAGTTTTTTCTCTGGGGAGTCCCGGCAAGTATTCTTCTGATGGGCGTGACCTGGTTGGCTGTCACTGTAATTTGGCCGCTGATGGGTATGCAGGTCTATGTACCCAAAGTCATGTAAGCAGATAGATTGAAACGCTAATGCAATGTCTGGAAGCACCGGTCAAGCGGCTGCCTGGCCGGTGCCAACCCCCTTAAGCAAAATGGAGGAACGTGTGAACCACCTTGTTTGTAAAACTCTGGGTCTAACCCTCTTGAGTCTCTTCACCTTAACCGTTTCCACTGCCTGGGCCGCCGGTGGTGGAGCGCAGATCGACTTAACGTCAAGCCCTGTTGGCTATCTCTGCCTGGCGCTCTTTATCGGGGCATATGGGTTGGTCATCGCAGAAGAGTACACCCATATGCGCAAGTCAAAACCTGTTCTGCTGGCAGCAGGGCTCATTTGGGGAATCATTGCCTGGGTTTATGCCGCCAACGGCTTTACCCATGAGGCTGAAACCGCAGTCCGCCACAACATTTTGGAATATGCTGAGCTTTTTCTCTTTTTGTTGGTGGCGATGACCTATATTAATGCCATGGAAGAGCGGCAAGTCTTTGCAGCTTTACGTGATAGGTTGGTCAATGCCGGGTATTCACTCCGAAAACTTTTTTGGGTCACCGGGGCGCTCGCCTTTTTTATCTCCCCCATTGCCGACAACTTGACCACAGCACTGTTGATGTGTGCTGTTGTTCTAGCCATCGGCAGGGATAATCAAAAATTTGTGCTTCTGGCCTGTATAAATATCGTGGTCGCGGCCAATGCAGGTGGCGCCTTCAGCCCATTTGGCGATATCACCACGCTGATGGTCTGGCAGAAGGGCGTTATCGATTTCTGGACTTTTTTTCACCTTTTCATTCCTTCAGCCGTGAACTGGCTTGTGCCGGCTTCTATCATGCACTTTGCTCTCCCCCAGGAACAGCCGGCCCCCTGCGAGGGAATGGCCTCTATGAAACGAGGGGCTGTGGTGGTTATGCTGCTTTTCCTGGCGACTATCGTTACCGCTGTGAGTTTTCATAACTTTCTCCATCTGCCTCCGATGATGGGCATGATGACCGGTCTGGCGTACCTGAAATTTTATGGATTTTACCTGAAAAGGACCCATAAAAATCTTCCGGGATCCACCGGTTATGATGAGGAGAAAGCCGATGAACGCATCGGCGATACCGTGGCCTTTGATGTCTTTCGCAAGGTAGCCAGGGCAGAGTGGGATACGCTGATGTTCTTTTATGGGGTCATTCTCTGCGTTGGCGGCCTGGGTTTTATCGGCTATCTGACCATCGTTTCCAAGGTGATGTTTGTTGATTGGGGCCCATTGCCAGCCAATGTCATGGTAGGTGTGCTCTCTGCCCTGGTCGATAATATTCCGGTTATGTTTGCCGTGCTGACCATGTTTCCGGATATGTCCGCGGGCCACTGGTTGCTGGTAACACTCACCGCTGGTGTTGGTGGCAGCATGCTCTCTATCGGCTCGGCCGCTGGTGTTGCCCTTATGGGACAGGCTCGCGGCAAATACACCTTTTTTGGACATCTGCGCTGGCTTCCGGCCATTGCTCTGGGCTACGCGGCCAGTATTGTTGTTCATTTGCTGGTCAATGGGCGTTTTTTTGATGGGGTGCCGCTAACCTGAAAGAAGAGAAGACGAGGCTCTGTTCCCCCGAGGTTGAAAATGGTTGTAGCACCCCGTGTCCCCCCAGCACGGCTTTTCCCCTCGGGGGGACGCTTTGCCATGACGGTGATCGAGAAAAGAGGTATTATCGAAGCTTGTTCCCGTACTGTCTCGATTTTTCATCTCTATCCTGGGGGACCCGGCCTATGAAGCATGCCTCTTTTTTAAAAAATCAGACCATCATGGTCGAATTGCTCAATGCCATCCCCCACGGGATTGCCCTGTTGGATGCAAATCTCTGTATCGCCGGCATGAACCGATTCCTTGAGGCCATGCTCGGCTATACTACCGAAGAGGTGCGTGGCGTCTACGGAGACTTTATCCTGCGTACAAGTCTTGGCAGCAACGATCAGGTGGTCCGGACGGTCATGGAGACAGGGCAATCGGTTTCCCAGGACAGCACCCTTATCAACAAGGCGCGAAAAAAAATTCCGGTTGGCTGTACCATTTCCCGACTTGAAGATGCAACCGGTGCCAGGGCCGTGTTGATAGTGTTGGAGGATATGTCGGCTTTGCAGGAAGCGCGGGCGGCCTGCAAACATGCGGATGCCGCTGGAGATATCCTCGGGCATAGCCCGCAGATGAAAGAGGTCTTTGCCATGATGTCAGTCCTGGCGAAGACCGACGCATCGGTTTTGATCACCGGCGAGACAGGAACGGGAAAAGATAAAATTGCCGAACAGTTACACACACTCTCTTCCAGAGGCAGGCAGCCATTTATAAAGGTCAACTGTGGGGCCCTGCCTGAGGCGCTCTTGGAATCGGAACTCTTTGGTCATGTAAAAGGTGCCTTTACCGGGGCTGTGAAGGAACATAAGGGAATGTTTCGCCTGGCTGATAAGGGGACGATTTTTTTAACAGAAATAGGCGATCTCTCTTTGCCCTTGCAGGTAAAACTGCTCTCTGTGCTCGATGATCATGAGTTTTATCCTGTTGGCAGCAGTAAAAAAGTAAGTGTTGATGTGCGGGTGATTGCCGCCACGCATAAACCGCTACGGGCTGAAGTCCGTCGTGGAACTTTTCGCGAGGATCTGTTTTATCGCCTCAATGTTCTCCATTTGCATGTGCCCCCCCTGCGGGAACGTGAAGGGGATGTGCGGCTGCTTTTGGATCATTTTCTTCAGTTTTTTGCTCAGCGACTAGGGAAAAATATGGCGGGCTTTACTCCTAAGGCGCTCGAGCCACTTGTTCATTTTTCTTATCCGGGCAATGTGCGGGAACTGCGAAATATAGTGGAATATGCCGTCAATATGAGCCGGGGGGAGAGGGTCACCTTTAAAGATCTACCGCCTTACGCTCTGCAACCAGTCGGGGCAGATTTTGACGAGAGCGAAGAGGATAAGACAACGCTGGGAAGTGATACTGCGCCCCCTCTCCAGCACGAAAAACCACTGGCAGGGTGGGCTCAGGTAGAGCGGGATCGCCTCCTTGATGCCCTGAGTAAAACAGGGGGGAACCGTTCTGAAGCCGCTGCCCTGCTCGGATGTGGAAGGACAACCCTCTGGCGAAAAATGAAGAAATATGACTTGGCCTAGGAGAAGACAGTTTTGAAGATACTCTTGACTATCCGGGGAGATTATGTCGCCCCAAGGTTTGACTGTGCCGCCGAGGTTCTCATTGCCACCTGTTATGACCATCAACTTCTGGAGGAGCCTCGTTCTATCATTCTTGACCATGTCTCCGCAGAGCGTATCTGTGATATTGCCCTGAAAGAAAATATTGGAATGCTTATTTGCGGAGGGATTGAAGAACAGCATTATCAATTTCTCGTCTGGAAGCATATCAAGGTGTTTGACGGCATTGTTGGGCCTTATGATCCTGTTTTGCACGCCGCAATTGAAGGCCATTTAACAGCTGGTTCCTTGTTTCCCGGGGTGACTACCTGGGGGGTACGCGCATGAATACAAAACGGATGTGGATATCACGGTTATTACCATCGCCCTCCGAGTATTTTGAAGATACCGCCGAGATGGAGAAGAACTATCGCTATTTTTCACGACGGCTCTTTGTTCTGCTTCTTGGGCTCACCATGACCCCGTTGATTATTGTTTCTGGGCTCTTGCATTACCAATATCAGAATTTATTACAGAAAAATGAGCTGACCCAGTTGGTGTTGAACCTGGAGCAGTCGCAAAACACCATCGAGCGCTTTGTCTCCAAACTCCAATCTATTATTAAGTTTGTTGCTCGGGATGATCGCTATGAGGAGCTAAGGAATACCGAAGAACTGAAAGCATTGTTTGTGCGCCTGCAGCAGGAATATCCAGATTTCGCCGATATCGAGGTGATTGACTCCAGCGGTCGGCAGCAATCCTATATCGGGCCCTATGAACTAAGTGGCAACGATTATACCCAGCAAAACTGGTATAAGGAGGTTCTGCAGCGAGGGGTCTATCTCAGCAATGTCTTTTCAGGCTTTCGCCAGGTCCCTCATTTTGTTATTGCCGTGAGTAGAAAGCTTCCCGACAACAAAGGTTCCTGGGTTTTACGCGTCACCATTGACGTCAACACTCTCCAGCGTTATGTGGATATCGGTGTCACCAACTCGATCAGTGATGTCTATCTGGTGGATGCCGCGGGAAACCTGCAGACCAAGCCGAGAAAGTACGGTCTGATAGGAGAGAAGAGTGTTTTGCTCCATGATTACGGCCTGACCGAATATTCCATCAGCGAGACTCTGGCTGACTATCAGCAACTTTTAGTCAAAAATGCCGATGTGACCGTGGTGAAGACTCCTGAAGGGAATGAAGTGCTCCATGCGGCAATTGATTTGCAGTCAACGCCCTGGAGGCTGGTTTTGGTGAAAGATCTCTATCTAGACGGCAATGCCTGGTTCTTTTTCCAACTGCGGCTTTTCAGTATTATTCTGGGCTGTATCCTCTTGGGAGTCTTGATTCTCCTGCGGATGAGCCATGTCATCACCGCGCATATCCGCCAGTCGGACAGACGCAGGCAGCACTTTTTTCTGGAGGCGGAGAGTGCCAATAAACTCGCTGCCATCGGGCGCCTTGCCGCCGGGGTTGCCCATGAAATCAATAATCCCCTGTCAATCATTAACCAGAAAACCGGGCTGGTCATGGATTATTTTGAAATGACGGAGGATTTCAAATATAAGCAGGCTATGGAGCAGGCGCTCAATGGCGTTCAGGAATCTGTAAATCGATGCCGAACCATTACCCATCGTCTTCTGGGCTTTGCCCGACATACGGACGTCATGATCGAAGAGCTCGATATGAACCAGCTGCTGCAGGAAGTGGTGGCTTTTCTAGCCAAAGAGGCCACCTATAACCAGATAGCCATCAATTTTGATCTGGATGAGGGGCTGAAGCATATTCAGAGCGATCGCGGACAGTTGCAACAAGTTTTTCTTAATATTATCAATAACGCAATCGATGCCATCGGCAATGAAGGGACCATCCTGCTGAAAACTCGGATGCAGAAGGAAGACGGCATCCGTATTACTGTGGTGGACGATGGACCAGGGATGTCTGTTGAGGTGGTGCAACGCATTTTCGACCCATTTTTTACTACCAAGGAAACAGGGAAGGGGACAGGGCTTGGACTGTCTATCACCTATGGAATATTAAAAAAACTCGGAGGCGACATTCAGGTGAACTCCGAGCCGGGGCAGGGGGCTACATTTACAATTGTTCTCCCTCTGGTTCAAGAACAGCAATGAGGGCAACGGATGATACAGGGCAAAATATTAATTATAGACGATGAAGTGGAATTCGCCTCCACCCTGCGCCAGCGACTTGCTCTGCGGGGTATGGATGTCAGCGATGCACATAGCGGCACAGAAGGGCTTGAACAGCTTGCAGGCTACAAACCCGATATCGTCCTGCTGGATTTAAAAATGCCGGATATGAACGGGTTGGATATTTTGAGCCTGATCAAGGAAAAGTATCCACACACCGAGGTAATCATGCTCACAGGGCACGGCTCTGTTGCCGCCGGAATAGAGGCTATGGAAAAAGGTGCCTTTGACTACATCATGAAGCCAGTGGATTTACGTGATTTGCTGGTGAAAATCGAACAGGCCGCTGCCGGCATGGAGCAGACTTCTCATGGACAGTGATAGCATAAATACCCTGCGTGCCGAGCAGCTTGACTCCTACGGGAGGCTGCTGGCTGGTTTTTCCCATGAAATGAAAAATCATATGGGCGTGATTCGTGAATCAAGCGGCCTTTTGCAGGATCTGGTTGCCATGCATGGTGCGCATTTGGATGAGCAGGTGCGCACTCGACTGGAAAAGGCAACGGCAATGATAGAAGAGCGGGTTAAAACTACCGCTCAAATGTTGCACCATCTCAGTGGTTTTGCCCATAGAAGCGATGTCGCCTGTTCAGCCTTTCAACCCGGACAGGTGGTTGAGGAGCTCTGTATGTTCCTGCAGCGCTTTGCCAGGTTGAGCAAGTGTGAACTGGCATGGCGCACCGAACCGGGAGCCATCTCCATTCACAACGATCCGAGTCTGCTTCATCATCTTCTCTATAGACTTTTTGCACTCGTTCAGGAGCGGTTTGAGCCTGGTGACAGTCTGCTCATAGAGACCGGAGCGGATGACGGACAGGCGATGATTTGTTTTTACTACCGAGGCGCGCCTGCAACGCAATTGAACCTGCCTGAAGAACTCAACCTTCCCCTTGCGCTCCTGCAGGGAAGCTGCGTCATAGAGAAAAGGGACGGGGGGCATGAAATACGGGTGCGTATCCCTTCGCTTCCTCTTGCTTAAGCGGGAAGGGGGAACCATTACTTTTTGCTCAGCATATTGAATTTGCGCATTTTGTTATAGAGAGATCTTCTTGAAATCCCGAGAATATCGCTCGCTTGGGTCCTGTTTTGACTGGTATGCTCCAGGGTGCGGGCGATAATCTCTTTTTCCACTTCTTCAAGCGTCATTCCGACGCGTACCACCACTTTTACATCTTCATTGCGAAACTTTGAAATGCGCGGGGGGAGTTCCTTTCGCTCTAAGATGTCCCCTGTACTGGTGATGACGGCGCGTTGGATAACGTTTTTCAGTTCACGCACATTTCCCGGCCAAGGGTAGGATTCAAGGCAACTGATGAATCCTGGAGACATGCCGCGAATGTATTTTTGAAAGGTACTGCAGGACAGCTGAGTAAAATGGTCCACCAGAAGGTGCAGGTCTCCGTGCCGTTCACGCAGTGGCGGCATGGTAATATGGAGCACGTCTAGGCGGTAGTAGAGATCTTCCCGAAAGCTGCCATTGCTTATTTCAGTGGTCAGATCGGCATTGGAAGCAGCGATGATCCGCACATCCACAGGGATCTGGTTTTGGCTGCCGATTCGGCAGTATTCATTGGTTTCAAGCAGACGCAACAAACTGACCTGCATTTTTTCATCAATGGTGGCGATCTCATCCATGAAGACCGTGCCCCCGTCTGCGACTTCAAAGCAGCCCTTTCGCATGGAGGTAGCCCCGGAAAACGCTCCCCGCTCATGCCCAAAGAGTTCACTGGCAACCAGGTCCGTCGGTAACGAGCCGATATGCACAGGAACATAAGGTTCATTGGTTCGTTCACTCAGTTCATGGATGGCCAGGGCGGCAAGCTCTTTACCGGTACCGGTTTCACCGGAAATTAATACCGGAATATCTGTGGCCGCTGCCTGCCTGATTTGCTGATAGACATTCTGCATAGCGGTGGAGCGGCCAATCATACTTTCAAAGGTGTTTTTTTCGACCTCTGACTGGAGCAGGAGATTTACTCCTACTTGGGGTTTTCTGTCGACGGCTGTCTCAATGAGGAGCTTGAGTTCTTCATCGGAAACTGGAAGGGCGGAATAATGATAGATGCCAGCACGCAGTGCTTGATGGGCAATCTTTAAAGTGCCGGGGTGGGCAAAGAAGAGAATAAGCGTGCTTGGGCATTTGGCACAGATGAGTTCTATGATTTCCAGGGCATCATCTGGGTTGAGATCGGTGACGGAGCTGGAAAATAACATCAGGTCAAAGGTGTCCCGCTCAAAGCGGTCAGCGACTTTTTCAAGACTTTTTTCATAGGATAATGACACATGATCTTCGTCAAATATCCGCACTACCTGACAGGCGAGTTCTCGCCCCGCATCTACGCATAGTATTTTTATTGTGTTGCTCTTGCTGTTCTCCATGAAAAATAGTGGGCCTGGGAAAAATGAGGGATAAGAATAAATCTGAATACAGGATGTTTATAACGAGACATTTCCACTGAGGGAAGGAGGGGGCACGAGCTTGCATATGCCCAGTGTGAAAATACTGACGATATTCCTCTCAGAACCCATAGAGGATAACATGTTGCCGCGTGGGGGCAACAATATTTCGGTAAATACCTGTGAAATTATTGCACACCTAGCTCAAGGTGTTTGATTTTTCAGAGGATGATCAGTAGTAAAAACAAAACATTTTAATCAAAAAAGACAAAAGTATTCAGCTAATATAATGACTGAATCTGAATTATGTATTCCCTGGGATGAAGAATGAAATCCTTTTTTGCCTTGAGAGAAAAATTCTCTGTATTCGTGTCCATACCCACTAATAATGAGCTTCCCCAGGCGCTGCGGTCTCGGCACAGTACCTCCCCATAAGGGGAGCATCCTGTGAGACTGCTCACGGATTCAGGCACGGTGATGCCGGTACCTTCAGGTGCCCCTGATCGAATACATCCCGGCAGCGAATTTTTTTGGAGGATGTGATTGAGCAATTTCGACCCGACTCGCCCGTAGTGTCAGGCTGAAAATATGGGATGAGCAAATATTTCCCGTTTTGAAAAGCAAAGAGCCGTTCCTGGAAATCTCTTGAGGAATCGAAAATAAATTCTTTTAAATTAGTGTATTAGGATAATGAATGCGCCTGTCTAAATTTTTGAGGAATGCATGTCCCTTCGTTTGTTAGCGTTGCATTATGTAAATATATTGCCCATTTGCCTGTTATTGTCCGCATTAGGACACAGAGAGTCGTCTCCGGTGTGGTCCATCGCATGTTTTTTCCCAAAAGGTCCTTTTCTAACTCACTAAGAAGACATTGTTTTAGAAGCCTCTAAAATAATGTGGCCGTTTTGAATTGCAGAGTGGTACAACCATTGCTAAAGACTGTCATGTCCAAGTCATCCTTCCGATGTGCCTCCCCGGTAAAGGTAATAAATATATGGTATTACAAGTTAAAAAAGGAGCAATATGAGCAAGTTGCGCAATGCACATGTGTTTACGAGTGAATCTGTCAGCGAAGGTCATCCTGACAAAGTCTGTGATCAGGTATCCGATGCCATTCTGGATGCCTGTCTGGCGAAAGATGCAACCAGCCGCGTTGCCTGTGAGACCGGAGTAACAACGAATTTCCTCGTAAACATGGGGGAAATTACCTGTTCCGGCTGGGATAAGATCAATCCGGAAAGCATTGCACGCAGGGTCGTTAACGATATCGGGTACAACCGGGAGGAGTTGCTCTTTTCCGGTGATACCTTTGAATACGTTTCCCGTATTCATTCCCAGTCCAGCGATATTGCGCAGGGAGTAGATGAAGGTAAGGGGCTGTTTGAAGAGCAGGGAGCCGGTGACCAGGGGATGATGTTTGGGTACGCCACCTCTGCCACCCCTTCGTTAATGCCAGCCCCCATTCATTACTCACACCAATTGTTGTTGAAACTGCAGCAGGTTCGTCACCAGGGCACAATCGACTATCTGCGTCCAGATGCCAAAACCCAGGTTTCAGTACTGCATGAAAACGGCCAGCCCGTCAAGATTACCAACGTTGTTATCTCTCACCAGACCGCCGATGTTCCCCTGGCCAGAATTCGGGAAGACCTGGTGCAGTTGACCAGAGAGCTGCTATCACCAACTGGTCTTTTGGATAATGACACCGAATTCTACATTAATCCGACAGGTAAGTTTGTTATCGGTGGTCCCCACGGTGATGCAGGATTGACGGGGCGTAAAATTATTGTCGATACCTATGGTGGCGTAGGTTGCCATGGCGGCGGCGCCTTTTCCGGCAAGGATCCGTCCAAGGTGGACCGTTCCGCAGCTTATTATGCGCGGTATGCGGCTAAAAACATTGTTGCCGCCGGACTTGCGGAAAAATGCGAGATACAGGTCTCTTACGCCATTGGCGTAGCCAAGCCACTCTCTGTGAATGTGGATACCTTTGGAACGGGAACGGTTTCTGACGAGTCGATCCAAAAAGTGCTGGAATCTGAGGAGGTATTTAACTTCAGACCTGCCTCACTGATCAATGATCTTGATCTGACCAACCCTTCGGGCTGGAGTTATCGTGACACGGCAGTGGCTGGGCATTTTGGCCGATCCATTTTTCCTTGGGAGCAGACCAACAAAGTTGATGCACTGCTTGCAGCTATCAAAAAGTAACAAGTCATCTTGCGGTTCTCGTAAAAGAACCAAGCCCGCAGGAACAGGCTTTGCGAAGTTTTTGCATCTTTAAGGGAGGGCCTTAATTCCTCCCATCATCGAATTATTTTAGGAGTTACCATGTCAACAGATACCGTTCTGTCAGAAGGATCCAAGGAAAAGGCAACGATTGCCGAGATCGTTGCCAGCTCTCAGAACAGTGGCCAGATGAACTATAAGGTAAAGGATATCGGCTTGGCCGATTGGGGCCGCAAAGAGATCACTATTGCAGAGAGCGAAATGCCCGGTCTGATGGCGACTCGGGAGAAATACGGCCCCCAGAAGCCGCTGCAAGGGGTGCGCATTATGGGCAGCCTCCATATGACTGTGCAGACGGCTGTTTTAATTGAGACTCTGACAGCACTTGGCGCAGATGTTCGTTGGGCAAGCTGTAATATTTTCTCTACCCAGGACCACGCAGCGGCTGCTATTGCAGCTGCAGGTGTTCCGGTCTTTGCCTGGAAGGGAGAAACCCTTGAGGAGTATTGGTGGTGTACACTGCGGGCCATGACCTGGCCTGATGGCTCTACCCCTGAGTTAATCGTTGATGACGGTGGCGACGCAACCTTGCTTATCCATAAGGGGTATGCTGCTGAAAACGATGCCGCGACGCTTGAAGGTCAAGCAGATAACGAAGAGCTCCAGATTGTTCAAAATCTTTTGCGCGATGTCCTTAAAACGGACAACAATTTCTGGCATCGGGCAGTTGAGCAGTGGAAAGGTGTTTCCGAGGAGACAACCACCGGTGTGCATCGCTTGTATCATATGCAGAAAGAGGGGACTCTGCTTGTCCCTGCGATCAACGTGAATGATTCGGTGACCAAATCCAAATTTGACAATGTATACGGATGTCGCCATTCACTGGTCGACGGTATCTGCCGTGCTATGGATGTTATGCTTTCCGGTAAAAAAGCCATGGTTTGTGGCTTTGGAGATGTCGGAAAGGGGTCTGCCGAATCCCTGGCTGGCCAGAAATGTCGCGTCTTTGTTTCCGAGGTCGATCCCATCTGTGCCCTACAGGCCTGCATGGGCGGGTATACTGTCTGCCGTGTTGAGGATGTGCTGGACAAGGCAGATATTTACGTAACCACCACAGGCAATAAAGATATCATCACTGCTGAGCACATGAGCAAGATGAAAGACCAGGCCATTGTCTGTAACATCGGTCATTTCGATAACGAAATCGAGGTAGATAAGCTCAATAATTGGCCAGGGGTGGTCAAAGAAAATATCAAACCGCAGGTAGATAAATACACCTTCCCCGACGGTCACTCGATCTTTCTGCTTGCCGAGGGGCGTCTGGTCAACCTTGGTTGCGCTACCGGGCATCCGAGCTTTGTTATGTCCAACTCTTTTACCAACCAGGTCCTTGCCCAGATGGATCTGTGGAGAAATAAGCAGAGTCGTGAGGTTGGCGTCTATACCCTGGATAAAAAGCTGGATGAAGAGGTCGCACGTCTCCATTTGGATAAACTCGGTGCTCTACTTACCGAGCTTCGCCCGGATCAGGCCGAGTATATTGGTGTTGCTGTAGAGGGGCCGTATAAGCCTGACCATTACCGTTATTAATACGGGCCAAGGGGGGCTCCCGAAATTCGGGCTAAGGAGCTTGCAGAGGAGGGAATACATTGCCTCCTCTGCAATGCAAGAGCCATTTTTTTCATAAAAAATCAAAATGATAAGTGAAAATAAAACCCTAGACAAAGTGTACACCGCCAAAGATCACGATGAGCTTATGGATGCGTATGGTGAGTGGGCAAACGAGTATGAGAAAGACACGGTAGATCGGTTTGGATATGTTGCCCATATCGAGTCTGCAGATGCCTTTGAGCAGGTCATGAGCCATAAAGGTGCTTATATTCTTGATGCTGGCTGTGGGACAGGGCTTGTCGGAAAGGAGCTAAGCCAACGTGGATACCAAAAGGTCGACGCTCTTGATTGCTCTGAACAGATGCTTGGGGAAGCCAGGGATAAAAAGGTATATCATGAGCTTTTTCAGGCGGACATGAGCAAGCGGCTCGAGTTTGAAGACAACCGCTACGATGCTGTTATTTGCACAGGGACTTTTACTTACGGGCATGTGCAGGCAGATGCCTTTGAAGAATTGGTCCGCATTACTAAACCTGGAGGAATTATCTGTTTCACAATTCGCGAAGGGGCATTTGATGATTGTGGGTATCAGGAGAAAATGGCTGAGATGGAGCATGGCCAATCCTGGGAACAAGTCGCTCTTGTCGATGCCACGTATTTTGTGAAAGAAAAAGTTTCCTGCAAGATTTGTACATATCGAGTGACTGCATAAGAGCATACGTGTCCTTGGGACACGATTTTAGGTGTACATTTTTTTTAAGGTTGAAGCCCTTGCTAAGATTACTTTTTGGAAAGAGTTCTCATGTTCATTTGACAATAACTTGAACGAAGTTACAATGAAATAACCCCCTTGGTGCAGGATGCACCAGAAGCCCCGAACCCATTGAGAGTTTCCCTCACTTTTGACTCTCGCGGATTTGGGGCTTTTTTTATCTGAAAATGTGAGGAGCAGCAGGCGAAGCGAAAGGGGGACATAAAGCGTTCTTTTGAAAAAAGTTTTTTTTTTGAAGAAGATGTCTCGTTTAGCAAAAAATGGGAGGCACTGATTCAGATTGCGTTCTCCTGTCCAGGGAAGCTTGAGAAACTCTGATGCAATCCAAACAGAGAACAAATATTTCAGGTTTACTCTGGAAAGAATAGAGGCGTTCTCCTATAACCTCTGTTCTCCTAGACCTCTTCACCGTTTTTAGCTCCCCCTTTCTGCGGTGAAGAGGTTTTCTTTTTTAATTCGACTATATCCCCACTGGCAACAGCAGAATGAGAAATCGAAGACAAAAGATGAGGCTGTATAGAATATGTGGTATGTAATCAAGCACAAGGGAGAGTGACAAGCTGTTAAGCTATCATCCTCCGCCACGGATTCAGGTTTATGTTAAGACACTACCTAAATGAGAGAGTACTATGAAAGTTGCCGTAACCGCCGCAGGGGCTACCCCGGAAAGCGCAGTATTTGAGGAGTTTGCCAAAGCCCCCTTTTTGCTCATCGTTGATGTGGAGACTATGGACTGTAATGCAATCGAGCATGCAGTCTCACCGGGGTCGGATTTGGAATTGGCGAGAAAAGTAGCTGAGCACGGGTGCGAGGCAGTTATTACGGGTAAGTTGTCAGAAAGTTCCTTTGAAATTATTGCCGATGAAATGATTACCCGTTATATGGCTCCTGGTCTGACAGTCAAAGCGGCTGTGGAGGCAATGGAAGGAAGGCGATTAGATATTATACGTAACGCTGATGGCACCACTGAGTGCAAGGGCGATCACCATCACGCATAAAGCAAACACGCTTGAATTTCCCGAATTGAGGGAAGACAAAGGGCATGCGGCCAATAGGCTGCATGTCCTTTTTTTATGCAAATATTGGAGACGATACGGCCGGAGGGTTTTAGAATTTCTTCTAATCGCACAAAATTGGCCGAAAATCCTTGGCAGTAGAGGTTACTCAATTCACCCCTTTCAAAAAAATGCATGATGAGCTTGAAGGAGGAATTGGGCTATATCCGAGCCCTGGTGCGTATTCCAGGGAATCCGGCCAGTCATTCCAGTCGAAGCCGGTCACTGAATCCATTCGATCCCGGCCACCTGTTCCAGTGATCTCGGTCGGGTGATCGGAGCGAAGCGACGCGGTTATTTAGTCATTACCTCGTTGTCGCCATTCAGGTCAAGTTTGCCTTCTTTTTTCTCATTGATTCTCCTTTCAGTTGTATTTTGTGCGCAGTGTGGACCAACCGGTCCAGGATGGCGTCTGCCACGGTCGGATCACCGATCTGTTCATGCCAGTGGTCTACAGGGAGCTGGCTGGTGACAAGGGTCGACTTCAAGCCATGACGATCTTCCAGTATCTCCAGTAGGTCATGTCGTTGCTCCCGCCCCAGCTGGACCAAGCCATAGTCATCAAGTACCAGCAGATCGGCTTTGGCTAAGGCTTTCAGGAGCTTTAGGTATCTGCCGTCACCTTTGGCCAGGGCAAGGTCCTCGAAGAGCTTTGTCGTTCTCAGGTACAGCGTGTTCAACCCTTCTCGGCAGGCCTTCTGAGCAAAGGCGCAGGCAAGGTAGGTTTTACCAACGCCGGTAGGTCCGGTAATGATCAGGTTGTTTCGCTCTCTGATCCAGTCACAGCCGGCCAACCTGAGGGCCAATGACTTATCCAGCCCACGTGGATGGCGGAAGTCAATATCTTCGATGCAACTATCTTGGCGTAGTTTGGCCGCTCTGAGTCGGGTTTGCAGTCTCCGTGTTTCTCTAACGGTTACTTCCCGGTCAAGCAGCAGGCCAAGTCGTTCTTCAAAGCTCATGTCGGTAAGGGAGTTCATCTGCATTTGCTCGTCAAGGGCCGCTGCCATGCCGGTGAAACGCAAGGTATTGAGTTTTTCAAGTGTTGGATGCAACAGCATGTGATTCTCCTTTAATGGACTGTTGAGTGGTAGTAATCGGCTCCACGGATGTTGCCGTGTTCAACTGGTTTGCTGCTCTTCTCGTTGTTAACCAGCGTTTTTTGATCCAGGCCGTTTTTGAGAATGGACTCGATGGACCGGTAGGAGAGCGCGTTGATCTTGAGTGCTCGTGCACATGCTGCTTCCAGCCGTTCATCGCTATAGGCTTTACCCAGCCTGAGAATGCCCAGCAGGCTTCGGTAGGCCTGCTGTGGGTGTTGGCGCTGGACCAACAGCGTTTCGGTGAGCAGGAGCGCCTGCGGCCCGATTTTGGCTGCCCAGCGTTTGAACCGTTCAGGATTCCATTCCGAGTATTTCTGGTGATTGAGGGGCATGTGTGCTTTGACGGTGGTGTGGCGACCGCGAAGAGTACTGCGGAGATGGCTGGCTATACGTCGATTCCGGTAAAAACATTCGACCGTGTGCGCGGTATAGCGAACATCCAGTTTCTTCTTCACTAGGGTATAGGGGACGGAGTAATAGTGGCCCTCCACTTCCACATGATAATCAAGGTGGACGGTCGCCTTTTTCCAATAGGCCAACTCGTAGGGAGTAAGGGGAAGTGGTTTGAGGGCGGGCTGGTCAATCTCGCAAAAACGGCTGTGGCGGGTGCCGGGGAGTTTCTTGAACTGTTTGGTGTTCAGGATCTGCAGCAGCCGTTGTATTTCCCGGTTTAAATCCGCGAGATTGAAGAAGGTGTATTTGCGCAACCTTGCCAAGATCCACCGCTCCACCAGGAGTACACCGGCTTCCGCCTTGGCCTTGTCACGCGGTTTTCTGGGACGAGCAGGCAGGACCACGGTCTGATAATGTCGTGCCAGGTCGTGATAGGTTGGGTTGATGTCGGGCTCATACTTACAGGTTTTGATGACACCGCTTTTGAGATTATCGGGAACAACAGCCTCCGGAACTCCGCCGAGAAAATTGAAGGCCCGCACATGCGATCCTATCCAATCTTCAAGCTGCTGGCTGAGTGTGGCTTCCGCGTAGGTGTAATTGCTCGCCCCCAGTACAGCAACAAAGATCTGGGCATTACGGATCTCGCCCGTGCTTGGATCGATGACATCTATGGTTTGTCCGGCATAATCGACAAAGAGTTTTTCGCCTGCCCGGTGCTCATGGCGCATCACCACATTCAGTCTGGCGGCCCACTCTCGATACCGCTGACAAAACCAGCTGTATTGGTAGCCGTCTGGGTGTTGCTCCTTGTACTCCTGCCATAACAGGTTCAAGGTGACATGCTTGCGTGATTGCAGCTCCCTATGGACTTCCTGAAAATCAGGGAACAGCCGGGAGCTGTTGGCTGGTGTGGGCGGTGGAAATAGTCGCTGTTCAAGCTCTGTATCACCAAGTTCCTCAGGCAACGGCCAACGCAGCCCGGCATTCCTGGCACGTTGCAGGTAATCGCCAACAGTACTGCTCCCTATGCCGCAACTCAAACCGATTTCCCGGTTACTGCGACGTAGGTCATGTTTGAGGCGTAACACCTCTCGTATTTTGCGCATAGATACCCTCTTGCCTGGCATGAACCCCTCCTTGATTATTTCTTTGAAGAAAGGGTTTTATACCATCTGGTTCTATGCGTCGTTTCGCTCCGAAAATGGTGACCGGAATGGTCTGGAATCAGTGACCGGGATCGAATGGAATCACTGGCCGGAATGAAATGGAATCACTGGCCGAGATCAAATGGAATGGGTGGCCGGGATCGTCTGGAATTCGCACCCTGGCGTCTTTTTCACGAACAGCGATGTATAGAGTTGCGAGAAAAGCGATCCCAACGTGCAAAAGGCTCTTGCCCTTTTGTTTCATCCATGGTTAATTAACGCCTCGCCGCTGCCGAGCAGCATCAAGCAGCGACGGAAACATTTGAGATCAAATAAAAAAATGATTGACAACGTTTCGAAAACATGATAGACTAATTGACGCAGCTTGCGGAACGCAAGCGCTTTTGATCTTTGAAAACTGAACAGTAAGAGCGGGCCAAGTAGTTTTTTTTGGTTTTTGATTGATTAGCACCAATCATTTGTGATTGGTCAGGATATTAAACTGGAGAGTTTGATCCTGGCTCAGAACGAACGCTGGCGGCGTGCTTAACACATGCAAGTCGAACGCGAAAGAGTTCTTCGGAACTTGAGTAGAGTGGCGCACGGGTGAGTAACGCGTAGATAACCTGTCTTGATGTCTGGAATAACCAGCCGAAAGGCTGACTAATACCGGATGGTCTTTCATTTTATAAGAATTGAAAGTAAAGGTGGCCTCT
>NZ_JAFFQA010000190.1 GCF_016919065.1 Desulfobulbus rhabdoformis
TTGGCATAAAGACCCTCGAAAAATAAGTGCAATACCTGTGGGCACACGCCAAAATCGGCACCGCTCGCGAGCGCCCACCAGGCAAGGCTTTGCGGCTAGGCGTGTTCCACAACCCGTAAACCCAGGCCAGAGAGGAGGCAGACTATGAAAAAAAGTTACTTGTTAATGGTTGCAGCAATAATGTTCTTAATGCCTGCTGCAGCATTCGCTAGCTCTACTGTGTATTCCAGAGCATCCGGCCAGTCAGTCCAGTCGAAGCCGGTCACTGATTCCATTCGATCCCGGCCACCTGTTCCAGTGATCTCGGTCGGGTGATCGGAGCGAAGCGACGCGGTTATTAATCCATTACCTTGTTGTCGCCATTCAGGTCAAGT
>NZ_JAFFQA010000191.1 GCF_016919065.1 Desulfobulbus rhabdoformis
CAAGCTCCGACATGCACTCCTTGCGGGAGCAAAGCTCATAAAAAATATTCCACGAAAAAAGAGTGCGTTACCACTATTGGCACCCTTGTCATTGATTGCCCGTACTATGTGTGCCCCAAATGTAAAGCCGTCCATACCCCGTACGAAAATGCTCTTAATTTGAGGGATGGCAAGTACCAGTACGATGTACAAAAAATTGCTTCTCTCTTCGGTTCCAAGGAAACTTTTGAGGAAGCTGCGGAAATGATGAACGAGATTTATCGTTTTGACATTTCCGCAGACACTGTCCATAAACTCACCAATCAAGTCGCGGATGAAATCAGCCTTGAAGAGATCACTCCTACTTCTCAAGAAATATCTAAAATCA
>NZ_JAFFQA010000192.1 GCF_016919065.1 Desulfobulbus rhabdoformis
TGTTTCAAGCAGCCCGGGCAAAACTGAAGAGTAACAGGTCAATGTGGGAACGAATGCGCAACTACTTTCACACTTTTATAGCTCCTTCCATGGAGACAATTTTACGAATGATTGCCTATGGATTTGAACATCCGCCTTGCCCGACATTTGATTAGCGGATAACAGGTAACATACATTTTTTTGAAAGATCAGGAGCCTTCCGAAAAACGAATTCGGTAGGCCGGATGGATAACTCTGCCCTGAAAACAGGCTTTTTCAGAAAGTTTGGTACAAAACAACAGCGGTGCTTCGGGATTTTTCCTCAGAATGGTGAAATTACCCCCGCAAGTACCGCCTCATGGCAAATTTATAAACGCAAC
>NZ_JAFFQA010000193.1 GCF_016919065.1 Desulfobulbus rhabdoformis
GATGGACGAACCAATGGTGTACCAGTTGTTCTGCCAAGGGCATTGCTGGGTAGCTATGTTCGGAAGGGATAACCGCTGAAAGCATCTAAGCGGGAAACCCACTCCAAGATAAGATATCCCGTATCTTTTGATACCTAAAGGCTCGTTGGAGACTACAACGTTGATAGGTCGGGTGTGGAAGTGCAGCAATGCATGGAGCTAACCGATACTAAATAGCCGTGAGGCTTAACCATATCCTTTTATAAACAAAGTTTACCCTGCTACTTCAATTGTTAGTTTTAGAGTAACTCTCACAAGAGAATACCCTGGAACTGATCTCAGGTAGTCCAGCTTTGGACTA
>NZ_JAFFQA010000194.1 GCF_016919065.1 Desulfobulbus rhabdoformis
AAATATCGCTTCGCGTGTGCCCACAGATTTTGAGATTTTCACCACGCGTGAAATTTTATCACATTGAAATTGCGTGATATTATCTCAGGCACTGCACTAAAATGTGCCTACAACCCGCAAACATAAGTCTGGTTGAAAAAAACAATATTGCTAACGGAAATAATATATACCTCTTACTCGTTACTTCAAAGTGTTACCCCACAACGCAATCATTAGAAGTGGCCCCGGAAATTTGGACAAGCCCTTAAGTGGAATTTCTGCTACCACTGATGCCTATAGATGGGCACAACATGGAGCAGAAAATGGCAAAAGGAAAACGACGAAAACATACTGCGGCATT
>NZ_JAFFQA010000195.1 GCF_016919065.1 Desulfobulbus rhabdoformis
GAGGGCAGGCAAATACTGGTCGGGGGCGAGGCGGCTGCGGCATGATAACGACGTGCAGGACCAACTGGACCAGCATACGGATTTTCTTGGCATTCCCGTGCAGGAATCCATATTCGCGCAGCCGCCTGAACCCGTTTGGCAAGACATGTTGAAGAAGCAGACGCAGAAACTCTTCTCCCCTAAGCGTCCTCTTCTGCATTGTCCCGGTAGCGCTGTCCCGGTACCTAAAGGTTACTTCGCCGTTGGTATTGGCAATGATGTTTTTTTCTCCAATCACGCCTCGGTACAAATACCTTGCGAGGTATTTTAAGGCCGGTGCGCCGGTGCCCATATGGT
>NZ_JAFFQA010000196.1 GCF_016919065.1 Desulfobulbus rhabdoformis
AGGCGGCTGCGCGAATATGGATTCCTGCACGGGAATGCCAAGAAAATCCGTATGCTGGTCCAGTTGGTCCTGCACGTCGTTATCATGCCGCAGCCGCCTCGCCCCCGACCAGTATTTGCCTGCCCTCACTGCAAGCAACCGATGCGTATTGTGTGCTTTAGAAATTCTTACCGCCAACCAGGGTAACCTTTAAGCGAGGCGCCGCTTCACCGTCAAGAAGCACACGGGAGGAAAACTCTTTTATGAGCAGCGAGCCGCTTTTTAACGCCTGATACAGGCGAATGCATTCCTACGTCCTGCGTTCAGCACTACCATCC
>NZ_JAFFQA010000197.1 GCF_016919065.1 Desulfobulbus rhabdoformis
CTTTTCAAAGAACTGAAGCTATCGATTGACCGGCCACGGCCCGTCTCTCTTTGGGAACCGCCTGGTGCGGACCCGCATGCCAGGTGGTGTGGAGGCCGGGGGAGAAAAACCCCCGGCTATCCGATTGGACAAGCCCGGTCTCACAAAGGAAATAAATATTGCTCTGGAATATGCTGGAAGCACTACCCGGATGGTAGTGCTGAACGCAGGACGTAGGAATGCATTCGCCTGTATCAGGCGTTAAAAAGCGGCTCGCTGCTCATAAAAGAGTTTTCCTCCCGTGTGCTTCTTGACGGTGAAGCGGCGCCTCGCTTA
>NZ_JAFFQA010000198.1 GCF_016919065.1 Desulfobulbus rhabdoformis
TCTTTCCATATCCTCCTCCTTTGTAAGGGTTTGAAGGATATTATTATGGAAAGTGATTGTGTGTTATTATTTGAATTGAAAAGGTAATAGCTTCATTACTTTACATAACTAAGAACTTGGCATAATTTCCGTTATGTAAAGCTTTACATAACGGCAAAACCTATCTTGCCTGCGCCTTTGCTCAGAAGGCCTGCAGAGAAGGGTTGAACACGCTGTATCTGAGAACGACAAAACTCTTCGAGGACCTCGCCCTGGCCAAAGGTGATGGCCGATATCTGAAGCTTCTGAAAG
>NZ_JAFFQA010000199.1 GCF_016919065.1 Desulfobulbus rhabdoformis
CAGCTTTGATAGCTTGAATTAATGCGTCCACGTGGAGTGTTTTGTTCACGGCTCTTCCGTTCGTCGGTGCAACCAGTTGTAAGGCCTTGATCGAGAAAATTTTCAGTGACTGCATAATCGATTCTCCATGTAATTATATGTAATTCCATGAAAAAAATCGATTTTTACCTTCAAGGCTTTGTCAAGAAAAAAATACGCTACTCCTGATTAATTTTTCGTTTATTTTTGATGAGTTAATCGCGTCTAAGCTCGTTGCCGAGGCGCT
>NZ_JAFFQA010000019.1 GCF_016919065.1 Desulfobulbus rhabdoformis
TATGGTAATCTTTTCCATCCGTGCGATATCTCTCTTGCGTGTTTTTACGATGGTTGTAATTTGATTCGCCATGACGCCTCCTTGTAAGTTACTGTTTTTCTTACAAAAAGGCGAAAATCGCTAACTCATTAATATGTCACGATAAATTTAGATTTACCCGATAATTTTTATAAAAGTTTACGAAAGCTGAATACATTTTGTCTGCTATTACTGGGTTTGCGGCTGCACCGGGAATTGCTGTTGTGATAATAAATAAAAACATACAAGGTAATTTCATACAACCTCCATTGAATTAATATCATTAAAGTGCATACAACGAATGTTTGAAAATAAAAATCACCCAGGACAACACTCAGCATTAAACATGCATAATTATGTATGACATCTTGCAATTATTAGAATAAGTGCATGGAAATATTTTATATGTTATTTTTTTAAATAAACTATAAACTGGTAAAAATGTAAATTTATTTGAATACGGATTAATGGTTAAAAAAAAGGTAGGGAGTGGATAGATTATATATTATCAACTGCCAATTTATTGGCATAGCCAATACTACGAGTAACTCGTTGAAGAAAAAACAATAGTCAATATTCTTCAAATAGTTAGCTCCTGACAGGAGACATGTGAACTCAGGCTAAAATGTGATGCGCCTCCTATTGTTCTATGATAAAGTGCCCTGGTATTAAATGCTCGGAGAAAACAACTTATTTAATCATTTTTGACTTGTATAATGTTAATTTTATGTCATATGTACCTTGTCGGTCTATGCGATGGTTAAGCACTGGTATTATCGTCTAATATATAGTCAATTGTTTCACGGATCTCAGGCTCAGAATTTACAACCTTAATCCTCTTGTAGGATTGCATTCCCAAACGTTTTATAGGGGTGGCCAGTAATGCGCTTAAAAAGCTATGCGGGGCAGAAGCAACCCCCTGAAAGTCTATCAGGATGGACTTTCCTTCTTCTATAGACGGCAACAACCTACTATCTCTAAATGAAATTGCTTCCTGTTTATTTTCAGCATATGGTCCAAAAAAATTCAGCACACTAATAATGAATGTCTCTTTCTCGTCAGCCTGATCAGCTTCTTTGAGTTCCTTCGAGGCCGAAGATCTAATTTCAGACATTAAGCTGTGAAGGTTTAATCCTTCTCCTAGATCAAGATTTAAACTCACAAGCACTAGAGTTCCTGGCCAAATTTCTTGTAGAGGGGTGATGGTTGTATCTGTAGGTGAAATATGAACAAGGCCATCGCCTGAAACAACATGCATATCTGCATTCAAACGACGTATAATGTTGCTGGATATGTATAAACCAACACCAGCATTGTCTTTGCTTTTATATGGGTCAACTCTGCCAAAAGTCCCAGAAACTTGATATTTTAAGGATTCTAGAATGGCCTCGCCGTGACTTTCAAAAGGTGGATAAGCTTGTTCAAGGTGAGATTTGATGCCCATGCCAAGATCAGCAACGATAAACTGCAATTGCCTTTTATTTTTATACCAAGTAAATTGTATGATTGATGGTATTTTTGTATGCCTCCTATCCTGGCAGACGATTCTTGGCCCATGCTCAAGAGTATTATAGAGGAGTTCACTGATTACATATCTAAGAGTCTTTTCATATTCAACATTAAAATCTTGAGTGTACGACTCTGTTTTTGAAAGTGCTATTGCAAAATCTTTCTGGTGTCTGACAGCAATGAGAGGTTTATATTCGTTTCCATTGAAGTTGGTATTGTTATTTTTTAATACATGATGCCATCCTTTCGCCCCCATAAGCTGCCACATCTTGGTTGCCCCTTCCATATTGTAACTATACTGAAACTCGATAAAACAATTATTGAGCCTCAAATGCCAAATGTATAGAGTTAGGAGAGAAAGTGCCTGATAATTTGCTCTAAAACATGAACTAAAATCAATAAGTACAGTTTGTTTTTCTAATGTCCAATTAAAAATATTTAATACTCTGTCAAAATTGTACGTCCCGTGATCATTAAATGAAAATTTATTTGGTATTTTTATTATTGTATTCATTTCTTTACATTTATTAGCTTGTTACACATACAGAAGAGTGTTTAAAATAGCTATTGATATAATTTTTTTCTCAATGTCAACCAGATTACGAAACGAAATAGCCTTCTAAAATCAATAAAATATAGTTTTTTGTTTAAAGTTAGCTAGATCTTTTCAAGTTTTGAGTATCCCTAACCAAATGAGAATGTAAACTTGGGTCAAACCACGATAGTTTAGATCAATCTCACCGTCCTCAGATAACCGCGCTCATCGGTCAACATTCTTCCAATAATCCATGACTTCCAGAACACCCTTACTGAATGTCCAGCACAACGCAATCTATTATGATCTTATGCAACTTTTTCTCTCTAACACCCAAAAGCTATCTGTACAACATCTTGAAAGCACAGTTTTTTTAAAAAATTCTGACAAACCCACAACGTAGTACCTTTCCCCCTTCCAAACCCATTTAAAAAAAGCGGGGAAGAATTTACTTTTTCCCCTGCCATTTACGACTTTAACCTAGCCAGTAATATAGTAGTTGCAACTTTTTCTATCTCCTAAAAAATTTTCTTAGGGATCCGCTTTACGAACGGATCAGCTCGGCCTCCTTGCCATGAACTACTTTGTAATTTTGAATTACTCCTGGACACAATCAATGGTGCTTGGCCCCTTTCCTTTTCATCAACGACCGATTTGCTTATCCCTTTCGGTTTCCGATCAGTGAATGAGGACAGGGTACCAGGTTCTGTTGCTTTTGGCGCCCGTCCCTTGGCCAGAGCGCCCTTGACCATTTCAGCATACCTTCGCCCCTTGTTCTCATTGGGAGAGTGATAGGCTCCTATCGCCTCCCAGGTCTGGCCGTGGTGGCCAATCTCCTGTTTTAGGATCCATGATCCCAAATATATATTTGCCAACGGGTCAAAGGCTGCTTCCAAAGGAATCCCGTACTTCTTGAGCCAGAAATTATTCACCTGCATTATTCCTGAATCAAAGGAACGGCCTTGAGCTTTAGCCTGCCTGGCCATAGCTAGAGCCATCTCTTTGGAGATAAACTTATGCCCCTTTCCTTCAATGTTGAGTGACCAGGGATGGGTACCGCTTTCGACGTCGGCAATGGCCTGCGTCCAGGCAACCGGAACACCCCAGAACTGCGCCGCCTCTTCAAACATGGTATCCATCGACAATACCTGCTCAGCATGAGCAGGTATTGATATCACTCCCCCCAAGAGCAACATTACCAGCACCTTAAATCTCATCGTTCAACCTCAACGACTTGAGCTTTTACCTGCTTCGCCACCGCTTTGATTCCCCGTGATTTGTGCAGGTCGTTAAAGTCTGTATATCTTCTCAGGATTTCCTCCTGGTTAAATTTTGGTACCGCCACAGTGGCACCTATTGCCTCTGCTGCTTCATTCGCCCTTTTCAGCCCCACGTTGCCAATGGGGGTGCCACCGATTTGCTTCACCAGGTGATGATCGTTATCCGCGCATACAGTGATTTCTGCATCTGGATGTTGTTCTCGCAAGATCTCAGCAACTGGCTGGAGATTATGGGCCGTAAAGGTCGCAACAACTGTCTGTCCTGTGGCCATATGAATGCTCGCTGCCGTCGCGTATCCTTCGGCAAGAAAGATCTCCCTATTATCTAAATGATCCGAAGATGGAATCACCAAGGCAGCACCTTGTTGAGGGCAGCCTGATTCAAACCTCTTCGCCCCGTTTGGCTCGATCCACTGGAGTGTTTGAATGCGACCAGTGCGAAGATCAAATCCGGGAATGAGCAAATTGCCCCGGTTATCCTGCCTGAGCCCGTACCCCTCGACTCCTTTGTCTTGGAGGTATATATGCTCGTTCGCTGGTATTGCATTCATCCATTTAGCGTATGCTTTTTTCTGGGCCTTCACGCGTTGCTCTTGGAGCTGCTTTTCTCTCTCAGCTTTTCGAACCTGGACTTCTGCTTGTAGCGCCTCCTTCTCTGTTTCAGTGAGCGTATGCCCCGTTGCCACCCATTTGACATGTTCACCGGTTTTGTAATTTTGGGCCCAACCATTGGGACGTCCATCTTCATACCCACAATAGGCGCCATCCTTCGCTCCAGGTTTTCCCGATTCCACTGGGACACGATGAATCCTACCATCAAGAATTGGCTCCTCCACTTTCAAACCTGCTTGTTTAAGTCGTTCGGAAAATTCCTGGACCGGTGGCATGCTCGGCATGGCACTGACTACCTCTCTCTCAGGCAACCAGGCAGACAACGGAACTAGATCCGTGCCCTCAGGTGCAAACCAACGTTTCACCTCGCTATCCCACCTTGCCCCTGCCTTTTTCGCTTTGTTCTTTTCTTTATAGGGAACATTCAAATAGGTCTTTGAAGCGGCCACCAGGCAGGTTTCTTGAGCGGCATCGTCTTGGGCAAGGAGTTTATCCGAGCGATCATAGCCAGCCATGAAGCTCTCTTTCATCTCTTTTGGGGGCGGATATTCCAGACCATCGAATTTGAGCGTAAATTTTGTATGATCCACGAAGTCATGATCCTGGCTGGCCAACACATAAATATTCTTATCGTCTTGATACTCGCAGTGTAATGGTCCCTGCCGATGGGTGGCGCACATAACCCGATAGGCAGATCCGGCCTCCTGCGCGGTCTCGTATTCCTGATATACTTTTGGAGTTGCCCCGCTGATGATAAAAACGCCTGCATCCTTTTCCGTTTTCTCAACTGTCTTTTCATGTTCCAGATTCATCACGTACTCCTTGATTTTCTCCGCGTCACGACAAGCTCGCATGATCTCCTGGGGATCCTTTTTGAGAACACTCACCCAACTCTCGACATAGGAAACATGTTGATTGGGCTGGTGAGGCAGGCCTAGCTCCTGACTGAGCATCCAGGAAGCAATCTCGGCCCGCAATTCCTCCTTTGCGTATCGCTCGGATCCATACGGCCCGAACTCTCGATCCATTCGCTCGGGATGCCCGGTCCAATGCCCCAGCTCATGCAACGCCGTGCTGTAGTAGTCACCTGCCTCGGGAAAATTCTCTTTTGATGGTAAATGAATGTCGTCGGTGGACATCCGGTAAAAGGCGCGGTCTGCCTGATCATGGATAATCGTGGCTCCTGACTCGTCTAATATTTCCTCTCCCTTCTGGAGTGGATCCCAGGTAAGCTCCGGCTCTTCATATGGTGGGATATCGTGCCCATCAAGCGTCTGCAGTTGGCTTGCATGAAACACCGAAAATACGTGCAGGCGTGGACGTTCCAGCTGAACGGTTTCCTTTTTCTCTTCACCGTTTTCATCCATTACGGGGCGACCAGATTCATCGAGCACAGCTTGCCGATCCGTCCATTGCCAGAACACCACCTTCTGTGACTTTGAGCCCTTCTTGACCCGCCATTCCTGTTCATTGGCCTGTTTAAAGGTCAGCCAACGGGGATCGGCAAAACCATGGCGAGCCAACATGATAGTATTCACCCCTCTATAGACCGTTCCGGAGATAGGATTGACAGGACGATGAAACTCTCCTGCTTTCCAGGGCTTCTGCCAGGGAGCTGTCCCCTTTTCCAGTTCCTCGATAATGCTTTCGGTGAAGGTTTCCGCGATACTTTTGCGCTCAGATTTCTTCATCAGCCCCTCCTTCAATCACATCAGCCAAATCCTCCTCGCTGAAAAACGCCCCCATGTAGTCAGCGACATCCGGATCAACCGGAATCCCCAGACCTGGGTTTTCCAAGGCCTGCTGTTCCACTTTCAGTGCTGCTGCTTTCAGATATTCCATGAGCTTTTTCCTCAAAAGGTGATGACCGGTTCAACCGGCCTCAAAGAAACGATCGGCACCAGACCGAAGTATCGGCTGTCAAAGCTGCCGTCGTGGTGTTGCGAAAGAAGGAGCGCTTTTCCAGGGGGAATAACTCCAGAGGCGAGATGAGATGGCGGCATGACACGTCCTTGCCTGTCTCTGCCGAGAATTTTTGTATGTGCGAGAACCTGCCCATTGACCATGACCGCGTTGCCGCAAAAGCTAACGCTGTCCCCAGGCATACCGTTGACCACTTTCAGAAGTGGTCTGAGCCCGGAAGGACAGGATCCTGAAGCCAAATATCTTCGATCATGCGCTAGTTGAACGAATTCGGGATCCTCGAGACAAAAAGCTACGGCCTGCCCCCGATACAGTGACTCGTGCGTGAGTCGGTACACACCAACGGGAAGCGAGGGCGTCAGGTTGAGTCGAAAACCAAGCTGCCAAGAGACAAATCCAAAAATCAAAGCGCAGAAGCTAATCGCACAGAAACTTTTCATAGTCGGCTTCCGTAATGCCAGGCCTGGTCGATTGCTGTGGTTGCTCCAGTGCATTCCCCTGATAGAGACTGTCGGACCTTGCTGGGGGAAGGATTCGAGAACGGCTAGAAAATACCGGATCAAGAAAGTACAGAATCTGCTGGCCGTAGATGGGCGATTGCCCTGCGGTGAAGATCAACATATCTCCTGGCGCGGTAACCTTGCCTGAAGCATCTTTTTCTGCTCCTGGCAGGCGAAGGCATTCATCCGGAGTGAGCAGCGGCCTGGAGGTTTCGTTGATACTGATTGAGCGTGACCGACCGCCTTTGCCCCGGCTAATTGAGACCTTCTTGCTGACCACCGTGGTCGTTCCGGTCAACTTGGAGAGGTATTCAGCCGTTTCAGGCAGGTTGGGCGCGTAGGCGATGCGCACATGACAGTTGGCCATCAGGGCGTTGTCGGCACCGTAGGTGTTATTGAGCTGCTTGGTATCCTGGACAATGAAGTACCCCTTGATGCCGTAGCCAGCCATGAAGGCAATGGCACGCTCAAAGATCGGCAGCTTGCCCAGTGCTGTGAATTCGTCGAGCATCAACAACAAGCGGTGGTGGTAGGCAAGTTGGCTGGCACCATCGGCAAAGGTCATCTTCTCGGTCAATCGCCCGAGTAACTGGGTCATGAAAATACGCATCAAGGGACGGAGCCGGTCGATATCCGCCGGAGCCACCACCAGGTACAAATTGACTGCGGCCTGATGATTCATCAGATCAGGAATACGAAAATCACAGCGGGAGATATTGCGAGCAACGACAGGATCCCGATAGAGCGCCAGATTGGCGGTGGCGGTCGAGACGACACCGGCCATTTCCTTATCCGCCTTGGCGAGCATGCCGCTGGCAGCAGAGGCACAAAAGGTATGTGCCGCCCTCCCCTGCTCTGCATCCAACTCGGGGAACATTTCCGCCAGCATCGCGCCATGGTCCGTGGCGATAATTTCTTCGAACAACTCTTTGGGGCCACCTTCCCGATCCGGATCCTCAAGCATCAGGGAAACATCGTACAGACTGGCCTGCCGGTTCCCCTGCAACCTGGTGGTGATAAGGCAGTGCAACAAGACGCCACCGAAAAAGCCGCAGGCAGCCTTGTCCCAGTAATCGGGTACCCCCTTGCCATCAGGATCAAGCACCATATTGGCCACCTGCTGCACATCCGCGATTGCCCGATCTCCCTCAAGCCGGATCTCCTCAAGGGGATTGAAGCAGGCCGTTGCTCCCGTCGAGTCTGCTGGTTCGAAACGGAGCACCTTGTTCCCCCGAGTCTTGAGGTAACCAGCGGTCAGAGCATAATTCTCGCCCTTGATGTCAAACACTACGCTGGACTGCTCCCAGGCGAGCAGCGTCGGCAGGATCAGGCCTACGCCCTTACCCGAACGCGTAGGGGCAAAACAGAGCAGATGCTCCGGTCCATTATGACGAAGGTAGAGCTGTGTTTTGGTCGCACTATTAAACCATCCACCGATATAGACGCCCTTGCTGGAGAGATAACCCATGGCGCGAATCTCCTTGCCGGTGGCCCAGCGCGCTGTACCGTGCAGATCCTTTTTCCCCTTCGGTGCCTGATTGATTGCCAGGTACAACATGGCGCTCAGTAAAGGCGGCCCCATAAAAAGCAACATGGACCGGTCAGCTAAAGTTTGCACCTCTGTGGCGTTAAAAATCGTTTTCGGCCAGGTGAGCGCTGTCCAGGGGAAGTACCAAAGGCGGCTGAAGGCAACAAAGGGTGTTCCGAGTATGGGATGATGCCCGAACAAATTGCCGATTTGTTGCAAGCTCCACATCAGCACCATCAGCCCCCAGAGGAGAAGGAGCAACAGAACCAGCCATCTCCAGAGACGGCTTTGTGTCTTGCGGCTGAGATGCCCGTACTGTTGCTCAGCCATTATTCAATGGTCTATATGGTTCCTGAAAGACAACATCCTTGGTGACAATGACGTTGAACTGATATCCGGGTCTGATCTCCAATGTCGGTTTGATGTTCAGGTTTTTCTGCAGCAGGCTCATAGTCGCCTGTCCCATTTGCGCGGCTAAGGCGGCTGCCATGGCATCTTGTACCGAGGTTCCATCACTGTTATCACTAGAGTTAGAGACGTTATCCATGGCGTAGCTCGTTCCGCCGGTAACTAAACTCATAAGAAAAGCCGAACCGAATATGCGCAGGTAATGGTTATTGACCAGGTCTTCATACCCTGCGTAACCGGAGGCATCGGCGCCTGGCATCGCCCCCAAGGTGACAGCAGAGCCATCGGGAAAAATCACCCGATTCCAGGCAACAAGCACCCGACTCTGACCGTACACAACCCGCGAGTCATAAACGCCGTAGAGCTTGGCTCCCTGCGGGACAAGAAGGTGATGACCGGTGGCAGTGTCATAAACATTCTGGGAGACCTGGGCGATCAGGCTGCCAGGCAGGTCTGAGTTGATCCCACTGATCATGATGCCGGGAATAACGGTTCCGGTCTTGACCTCAAAGGGTTTTCCAGGCTCCCTGGTGTAGGGAGAGCGCCAATCATCTTGACCGATCCGACTGAAAAACTGTTCTTTGTCGCGATCTGCCGCGTTAAAGTCCTGAGCCTGGTTCTCATCCGACAATAAACCCGCCTGTTGAATCATTGCCGATTGACTGCTTCCGCTTACTGGTGCGCTTGTAACCTTTTGCGCCTCCCCTGCCCTATCCATGCGTTTGGCGATCAAGGGTGATTTCAAGGCTTCACGAAAGGCTTGCTCCCTGGCTCGCATTCTCTCTTGCTCCAATTTGAATAACTCATCGTTTTCTTGAGAGGACTCCGTTCGAACTACAACCAGCGGTTCTTTTGATTGAGCTGCTTCAGGCTCGGCTGGCGTAATTACCGCTGGCATATCGGTAGCTGGTGGCAGCGATAATCCATGCCCATCCAGGTTGACGAGCGGTCTTTCCGAAGCCACGGCCACCAGTTTGATCTCCGATTGTTTTCGCGCTCCCGAACCGTAGTTGACGCTGTAGAAGAGCACACCAAAGAGCCCAAGCACGACGAATGCAACGGCATAGAGCGGGAGCGGCCATTTTTTCATCCTTGTGGTGGTCACCTTTGGCGGTTTCAGACTGTTCGGCGAACCATCACTCATTGCTCTCCCCTCCAGTTTTCAGACAGGAAAAGCCCGCAATGGGTTTGCCAGCGGCGCTATAGGTGCGAGCCAAAGTGGTCGAACGAGCGCTCTCTGTGATTTTGAGCTGCAGGTACCAGGCTGGTGGGGTGACATCCTGCAGGGCATCGAGCACATAACTGACAACGACATCGCCACGCGGAGAGAGTGTGAATCCCTGCTTACGTAAAGAATTTTCAAAGGACTGGCTAAACGCATCAACTTGCTCGGGGACGAGCAGATGGAGCGAGGTGCGTCCTGGGGGATAGAGCTCCACCAGCTGCCTGGTGGCATCCTGCACAATCAAGGCAGTACCTTCCGAAGGGAGTTGGCCAACAAAAGAGATGCCCAAACCAGCACGTCCGGCACAGCCAGAGAATAGCAACGAGCCAAGCAGAACCATCAACAAGACAATTTTGATTTTCATTTCCCCCTCCTGATCTCTACGCATTCCTGGTCTCCCCCCACTCCGGCAACCAGAACGATGGTGTTGAAGAGGCCATCAACGATCATGGTCTCATCTTGAACACGATAGTTCACCAGCACATCGGTTCCTCCCTTGCGAACCAGGAGTGCCGGCATTTCGCCAGATCTGGTTGACTTGGGTAATTTGATATAAGTTTTCAGGCCGTCGTCGTACACCCGTTCTGGTTTCCATAGGGCCCTGCCTACCAGCTCATAGTTAAAGTTCAGTTGAGCGAGATCGATTTCCTTGCCATCATTGCCAACTGTTGAGCTCCATTCCTTTTGCCGGGAAGCCGCGCTCTGCTTCTGTTGCTGATCTCGACGTAGAGCATCGAAGTAGGTAAAGCCAACGTAAGGCGTGTAGCCTTTCAACCTGGAGATCAGGCGTAAATGGTACACTCGCCGGTCTGTGGTAATCACGGCACTGGTCTGCAGACCGGCATCTGCAGGTTTGATAAAAAGATGCGTGGTGTTGCCAGCGGTTCCGGCCTCGGCAAGCCAACGGGCCGAATCACCCAACACGATCTCGTTCACCGATTCGCCTCGCTCCAGCTCGACATCACAGACCTGAAAAGGCGAGGCGATGATCGTTGGTACCGAGGCACCATGCACGTACATGAGCTTGCCGCCAGTCGTCATATAGGGCTGAATATCGTTTTTGTTCGACCAACTGGACGAAATACGTAGCGCCTTTCGTTCCTTGGCGCTCAACGGCACCATGACCTGATTGAGGTAATCGTATTGCCCAGCCAGCGCCTTGCCCCCTACCGCTGCACCCATCAAAGCAAGGATGCACACACCAGGTATAAGTTTCTTCATGGATCACCTTCCCTCGTTGCTAATGATTCGTGAGGCCGCAAGCGCGGTGATATAGACACCACCGGGATTCGCCAACACCTCTGTTTCCGTTTGCGGTGGCCGTAGTTGAATGGTCGCTGTAGCCTCGTAGCTATGCTGCTCAAGCAGTGCCCCGGTATGATTACGTATGGTTTCGAGCCACTCGACCCGATACGAGCTGTCACTCACCGGCAGCGGCAGCCCCTTGATCTCGACATGCACCAACTTTCCGGTTTTAGCGATCTCATAGGGACTGTTTTCCTCAAACCACTGTTTCAAGACTCCGGTGGCGCTGCCTGAGATGAGTCGCGATAAACGTTTGATCATCTGTTTCTGCAACTCGGTATCAGCGGTCACAGTACGCCAGTTGACGATCGCATCCGCAATCTCCGACTGGATCATGTTTCTCGGTGTAGAAAAGGCCTGTTGCAGCCGGGCCACGTTGCTCACCTTGCCCAGCTTGTCCATCTCCACCACATAGGGGATGACCTTGACCTGCCTGGCCTGCATCACATTGCCGCCAAGAGAGACGGCCAACAGACTCAGGCTGATGAATGCCACCCAGCGCCACTGTGCTGCCCGGCTGATGTAAGAGCCATAGCGTTCCAGCCATTCCTCGCGGGCGTTAATATACGGATTTGTCTGGACAGACCGGTCCTGTGATGGATCTGTTTTTTGCCAAAACGCCATCGGTTTCTCCCTTATGTTTGGGGCAACCCGCCGATTATTCGGCAGGTTCTATCTCTGTAGGTATTAGTTTCCGGAAGGTTCTTCGGTCGGTTCCGCGTCTGGCGGAGGTGGTGGTTTTGCTGTGCTTGCGATACTTGAGGACAACTCTTCCTGCATCTTGCTTGCGTCTCGCCCATCCTTGAGATGTGAATTCATCCGCTGTCCAATTGAGCCCCAGGCGTTACGTTCACGCCTTGCTGCGCTGTTGGCATTCAAAACATTCTTGGCAGCGGCACCAGCTTTGCTCCAGCCGGTCTTTCCTTCATACCCCGCCATATCAAGCGCTGCCTTGGTTGAACTTGCCCCTCTACCCGATGCCACAAGGCTGCTCCCAACCGCTGCTCCGACTGCTGCGCTGGCCCCCGCCACCATGGCACCGGTGGAGTGAAGCGCTCCGCCATTACCGGTATGGGTTCCATTGATGATTCCGGCGCAGACATCCGGGATGGTTTTGACCAGGGCAAGCAGGACAACAGAGGCACCGATGAGAATAAGCAAATCATAGAGTTGCGCATCTGTTGTCTCGAATTCAGTGATGAAGGAAAGACCTATCCCCAAAACGAGTTGCAACACGAACAGCTTAAAGGCGACGGAAAGGGCATAGCGCATGGTGTTGATGGCATATTCCTTCAAGAAACTCGACCCACCAAAACCGAGCAAGAGAATGGAAGCGTTCATAGCTACATAAGCCTCGCATTTGATAAGAACGATTTGTGCCGCCATCAGCGCAAAACAGGCCATTATGATGCAGCCCAAAATAAGGTATCCCAACGAGTCGATCGGAGACCAGGCCGATGTCTTATCAACAATCTGCTTGATAATATTCACCCCAATCTTGAATGCATCCAAGGTAATATCCGGCCCTCCCAAACTATTTGCCGGAGTACGCAATCCATTGATCAGGTTCATTGACCATACGCTGTAATTCTTAATTACGGAAAAAACGAAACCAGCAAACAGGAGCATAAAGACAAACTGCTTCAATGTTGAAGCAATTTCGTCTCTTTTCAACGACACTCTTATACCAAAAAAGACAACATCTAAAACAAGACACCAATAAAACAATCTTTCAGCACAAACCTGCAAAGCACTTCCATAGGACGAGGCTTTTGTAGAAAATTTATTCAAAATATTGTAGACAACATTATCAGTATCTGCATAACAGTATTGACTACTCGAAATCATCACCAACAACACTGTCCCAATAAAAAACAGAGGTATCGATATGCGTAAAAAATCTTTTTTTATCATTTTGCTTATTTCTTTCGGAATCTTGTTCTCAGGGTGCGATAAAAATAATGAAAACTCACAAAAAACAACTAACAACAGTTCGATACAACAAACGCAAATCACCCAACAACCAGAGCCCCAAACCGATGACAAAAGGATGAAAGCCTGGAAAGAAGCTACCGATACCTCTGGCCACGATTTCAGCAATTACAGCAAACCCTTGCCCTGAGTCAGGGGATTGCTTCGCTGTATTTAGAAAAATCATGCCCCTCGGTGTTGGTCGCATTTCGCCAGCGCGCAGCTTGCATCTGCGATTCTTTTTCCGACTTCATCTGACCAGCCAGGGTTGATTGCGTGTTTGTCGCAATCAACTCCCGCAATTTCCTGACCTCTTGTACCTGAATCGTGGCCAACTGATTCCCTGCCTGCAGGGCCTTCATTTGCCCATCCGGGGTGTTCAGCAAATTACTGATGTAGCTGTCCAACTCTCCCGCTTCCTGGAGTTCCTGAAGTTGCTTCCCGGAGAGTTGGAATGTTGCCTGGGATGCCTTGTCCACCTCTGTGGACCAAGCCTTGTAATGGTCTCGATAGGCCTTATTGGCCGTAGCTATATCCGCAATAGAGGCCCCAGCTAAATCGGCAAATACAGATTGATCCGGAAACAGAGTATTGAACACCTCGGCCAGGGCTGTGAGTTCGCCTCGCTGCGTTTTCAGCGTACTGGTCAACGAGGCCAGCTCAGTGAGTTGACCAACCACTTCGTTTTTCAGTGTTCCTGGTAAAGAAGCGGTATTCTGAATCATGTTCTGCACCATCTGAATCTGCTTCGCAGTCTGCTGAATGGCCTCAGTGTACTGATTGGCCAACGTACTGAGCTGTGAGAGGTTAGTGACCCGATCTAAGGCCTGGGTGAACAAATTAGAACAATTAGTGCAAAACACCACTTCAGCAGCAACCGGCTGTGCTACAGTCACACACAAGGCAATCGCCAATAACTGTTTTTTCATATCCCTCTCTCCTCCAGCCATGCATCCGGCCAACTTTCCAGACCATACTCATTCACCAGTTGCCTGATCCTGGCGACACTCTCTTTATCGGAGGCACCAATGAAGGCGAGCGTTCGAGGACCAAGTGCCAGCTGCACCAACCTTCTTCCCTCAGGAGCGATGATGTAGTAGTCCCGTTTGGGAACAGCGTTGGCAACGATCTCTATCTGACGGCTATTCAAGCCGATATCCACATACAGGTTGTATTGATTTTCCTGACGCGCCGAATGGTTAGGCAGTAAAATTTTGGTTGGGCAGGATTCAACCAAGACATCCATGATCCCTGAATTTTGAGCATCAGAAAGACTCTGCGTGGCGAGCACCACTGCGCAATTGGCTTTACGGAGCACCTTGAGCCATTCCCGAATTTTTGCCCGAAACACCGGATGACCAAGCATCACCCAGGCCTCATCCAAAACCAGCAACGAGGGTTGCCCTATCAGGGATTTTTCGAAGCGACGAAAGAGGTACAGAAGCACGGGGATCATGTTGGCTTCGCCCATTTCCATCAGATCCTCGATTTCAAACACCATAAAACGAGAAAGGGCCAGGCCGTCTTCCTTGGCATCAAGCAGATGACCCATAGCTCCTTGACCTGTGTAATGGGTCAAAGCCACTTTCAGCTCTTCATCCTGACAGACATGCCAAAAATCAGTCAGCGAACGCATATGCGCCGGATTATGTCGCAGAGTTTTCAGAGCGGTGTGAATGGCATTACGATGGCCCGGCAGAATGGTCAGCTTCTGCAGCTCAGCCAAAGAGGCGATCCAGTTGGCTGCCCAGGCAAATTCTGTTTCTGATTCGTCAATGTGCTGCAAGGGCGCAAAGGAGAGTTCCTCATGGCCAATGTTGCAGTGATCACCGCCAGCCCCTATACAAAGCGGGTACAAACTCATCCCTTTATCAAAGGCCGCGATCTGCGCGTTGCGGTACCCACGAAACTGCCCCGCAATCAGCCCCAACAAAGTACTCTTGCCGGAGCCAGTTGGGCCAACAACCAGGCTATGCCCTAAATCACCGGCATGAAGGTTAAACCAAAACGGGGTAGAGCCATCCGTGGTCAACACAGAAAGCGGTCGTGATCTTGGCGGATAAAAGGGGCAAGGAGAAAACCGGCTTCCTGTCCAGGTTGTGGCCAGCGGCAAAAGGTCCGCAAGATTCAAGGTGTTCACCAAAGGCCGCCGAATGTTTGCATAGCCATTGCCTGGATGCGTACCCAGCCAGGCCTCCAGCACATTCACCGATTCGATTCGGCAACCAAAACCCAGCGTCTGCACTATCTTTCGCAACTCACGGGCCATATCATGCAGCGCATCAAGCCGCTCATTGCGCAATTCGATGCAGGAGCTAAGATAACCGACACCAACCATGCCTGATTGCACCTCCAGCAAGGCTTCCTCTGCATCATCCCGCATCATCTGCGCGTCACGGTTCACCCGTGCATTGGGGTTATTGAGAAAGAGATCCAGGAATCTAAACATCTGCTGCTGCCAGCCCTTGCGATACATGTTGATCTCTTTTGTACCGTCCAGCTGGTCCAGGCAAATAAACCGGGTTGAATATCGATAAGGCAAAGATAGTCCGTCGAGCGCGGAAAGCATCGAAGGCCAGGAGTCATGGGGCAAACCGTCGATAGACAGCATCGCCAGATATTGATCACCGATACGTGGTTGCAGCCCTCCAATCAAATCAACGCCACCAAGCACGGCATCCAGATACATGGGCACGCTTGGCACTCGAACCGGAAAGTGTTCACCGACCAGACAGCGCTGGAGATGCGACAGCAGGGAAGAAAAAGTAGCTCCATTTTCCTCGTATTCTGTCAACCGCTCCATCTGTAACACCGAGGATAACGAATCTTCCAGCTCGGTGAGCGTGGCAACGAAATCATTGACGCTGCGGTCCATACCACTTCCGGTCTCCCCGGTTTGGATCGATTGCTGCATCCTGGTTACTTTTAAATCCGGCTTGTAGGTAACACTGAGGATGGTTTCCGTTTTGAAGCAGATGCCACTGCCAAAAAATGCACGACGCTCTTCATCGATCAACCGCGTCACCGGGTCCGGAAAAAATCCACTCTCAATCGGCGGGTAGGCCTGGTGCGGGCAACGGATCGCATCCACATGCAGCATCCATCCCGTCCCCAGTCGCTTAATGGCATTGTTTACCTGACGCGAAACCCAGGCCAGCTCCTCCGGGGTGGAACTGGCTGTATCCTGCCCAGCAAATGACCAGGCTGCGAGAAAAGAGCCGTCCTTATTCAGCACCACACCGGGGGCAACCAAGGCTGCGTAGGGGAGCAGGTCAGGCAGCCCCTTGGCGGTTAAACGGTAATCCGCAAGCTTCAGCACCTGAAACCTCCCACAAGTTTCCAACGTGAAGTCCTGGCTGCATAGAACTCCTGCTGCCCAATGTGTCGTGCCCATATCTTCGACATCAGAGGATCATATTTAGCCATGAGCCGTAGAACTGCTATCGAACACAACCAGAATCCCAGTGCAGCAAGTCCGGCGATAATGGTCATACCGCCAACACCGACCAAAAACGCGATTAAGGCACTGAACATCACCAGTTCACGCTCCGCACCAAACACGAGATTATGACGGTGCAGGCTCTGTCTGATGGGCACTGTACGCATCAGATCACTGCTCCAGAAAAGGAAAAGACGCTGTTGACGATCGAGGTAGCAAAGGCGATAAAGCTGATACCAAAGACCACCTGCAACAGGAGCTTGAACCCGCCGGAGAGATCATCCTTATTGAGGATAAAAATCACACCGCACAAGGCCATGGCCACGATGGAGATCCACTTACCAGCCGGACCGGTGACGGTATTGACCACCTTCTCCAAGGGACTGGAAAATTCGGTGATGCCACCGGAGGCGGATGCCAATTCCGGAACAACAAGGATGGACAGCAGCAACAGAGACAGGGCAAGTTTGTTACGCATGATAAACGACCTCAGTTTGATAGGTTTGGGTTCCGGCATCGTAGCCATGAACACGAAGGACTTCTGAAACTCTACGGCCAGCGGGAACGCGTTCGATAAAAATGACCAGGCCAACACTTTTGCCAATAAGCTTTTGCTTTGGCGCAGATGTGGCCTCTGCGATTAACTCTTCAAGACGATCCAGCCCCTCGGCTGCACTGTTGGAATGCACAGTCGCGATGCCACCGGGGTGACCTGTATTCCAAGCTTTAAGCAGATCTAGGGCAGCACCATCTCGCACCTCACCGATAATGATCCTGGTTGGTCGATAGCGCATGGTCACCTTGACCAACCGTCGCATATCCACATGATCCGAGGTTCTGAAAAACACTGTATTTTCGCTTTTGGACTGCAGTTCCATGGTGTCTTCCAGGATCAACAATCGATCCGATGGACAGATATTGGCGAGCGCAAGAATAAGAGCATTCACGAAGGTGGTTTTGCCCGAGCCGGTACCACCGACAACAAGGATGTTCATTCTGTCCTTCAACGCATGATCGAGAACCGGCACCAGATCAGGATCAAGGATTCCAGCTTCGACATACTCCCTGAGAGCGAAGACGCGGCTGGCCTTTTTGCGGATGGTGAAACTTGGCGAGGAGACAACCGGTGGCATCAACCCCTCGAAGCGGGATCCATCCAAAGGAAGTTCGCCTTCAATAATCGGTTGATCAACAGTAACGCTGCTGCCAAGCCCCGAGGCAACCAAAGAGAGCACCAGGCGCGCCTGCTCCGGCTCCATATCCGATTCAGGCTCCATTTCGTGCCCTAACTTCTCCACCCAGATCTTGCCATCAGGATTGAGCATCACCTCCACCACGTCCGGATCCCGCAGAGCGGACATGATCACCGGTCCAAGATTATGCTCGAGCGAAACAAGCAATCGATTGTCTGCAATCATCTCTTTGCTCCTTAGCGTAAAACGAAAACTGCCACGTTAACCAAGGCCGAGACAGTGACAATGGCTGCCAACCAGACCTGGCTTTGCTTAAATTTTTCTATTTTCCTGGTATTCTCGGAAAACAAGCGCGTCATTTCAGCTGCCGATGCGCTCGAAAGGCTTTCACCCAAATGGGTCGCGGTCTGCTCCACCGCCTTGACGTATCCGTCGGTTCGTTCGGTAAGGATAGCGGTCAGTGCCTTGCGGTGCCGATCCAGCAGTTTTTCTTCTTCCGAGAGAAAGGCGTTAAGAACGGTGACCATCATCAAGATCGGATCATCGGGAGACACCGACGCTGAATTTTTCATAGCGAGCAGCATACGGACATCTTCCAAACTGAGGCCGATTCCATCAGGGAGTTCAGGTATCGCCTGCTCGTCTTGCACCCTATCTTGCGTTTCCATCTCCCTCCCCTCTCACAGAGCCTCGATCAGCTGTGCTTTGTCGACTTCCCGCAAGACCTCCGTCCAGAAAGTTTTTAAGCGCTGTCGCACCATGACCGGCTGATTGGAATGAATAGCAGCATCAAAGGTTTCTCTGCGGGAAAGCAGGGCTTCCAAATCCTTGCCAAAGGTCGACTGCTTACGAGCAGGAACTTCAATGATGGACCGAAATTGACTGTAATGTTCCTGATAGACTTTGAATTCCTCAAAGATCTTGCCGTTCATGGCGATGTCGCCAAAAAATCGGTTCAACCAGATGACAATGAATGCCTTTGGAAATGAGGTGGCCAGGGTTTTGAGACCGGATGCGGTATCGACAACGGCCTGACCACCGGTCATGACCGTATGCAACAACACCGCATGGCCTTCCTGATCCAGGAGCTCAAGCGCGGCATTATCTTTGAGATAGGAACAAAGAGGCAGAAAGGTGGACGCACCGTTATCGATGACGATGTGGCTCTCTTCCGCTTGCTGCAGAATGGTTTCCATCAGGGAATCGAAGCGGCGTGGATCAATGTCGTCTCCGTCCATGATATCCAGCGTCTGCACAGACAACGCTTTATAGCCCGAGAAGGTCGCGTTGACGGGATCGGTATCAACCCCGGTGACAGCAATCCCCTGTTGATGCAAATACTGGTAGAGCATTGAGGCAATCAGCGATTTCCCCACTCCCCCTTTTCCCTGCAAAACAAAATGAACGGTGCTCATAGTGTTCCAACTCCTTTGGTGTTTTTCTTCCTGGAGTGCCTTTCTTTTTTTTAAGAATATTTTAAATACTTTTACCGCGAGGAATCACCAGCGACATCAAGCTGATATTTCGCCGTTTTCAAACATTCTCAACCCACTTTCCCCTACCTGCTATGCCACGCTTTGCTACCCGCTATGCCACGGTTTACCTACCTGCTATGCCACGGTTTACCTACCTGCTACGCCACACCACCTACCCACTATGCCACGGGCACCTACCCGCTGCGCCACGCCTTCCTACCCGCTATGCCACGGGTAGCTACCCTCTACGCCACGCCTTCCTACCTGCTATGCCATGGGTAATAATGCGCCGTTCTACCTGCTACGCCACGCTGTTTTGGGTGCGCGGAAAGACATGCACCTTGTCTTCGGCATCAATATTCCAAGAACCGATAGCCTCTATTTCGACTAATTCATTGAGGGCTTTCTTGAGCTGTTGGCGAAATTTGTAAAGCTCCTTGCAAGTTGTCCGACTCATCTGACAGATCGTTGCGGTCTTCAGGGGGTATAATTCGGTGCTGCCATAGAGACCGTGTAGCCATTTTGCGAGATTGTTCCTGAGCCCAAGCCGCTTACGCCACTCAAGAGAAGTCCATCCAAGATCCAGCAATGAGCCCAGATCAGCATTCACCCGCAGGAAAAATTTCTTTTTCACCGAGTCATGGTAAAAATCGTAAATGAGCGGCCCACCATAAATGCTCATTTGTCTCAGCACTGGCTGGCGTACCTTATCTCCGTACTGCACCTCAACTAGACAGGCGCAGAGACGTCGAATGGAGTTGAACAGCCAATCCTGGCCTGATTTCCCAGGTTTCTTGTTGAGCGCCTTTAAAAAGCCCCGAACCGAGAACTCCACCAAACCATTTGTTTTGCCCGAAGCGGCCTGTTGCGCGGCAAGATGCATGGCGTGAAGTATCACATCCAAATCCCCTTGATCGAGCGAACCACCGGTGAAATAAATGGAGACGTTTCTGAAAGAAACAATCTTATGTCTTTCCAGATATTTTCGGTGTCCACGCCGAACCATTCCAAACATGGCAGATTGAAGAAAGGTATTGGGAGCAACGTGATTTTTCTGTGCCACATCCGGCAACTGTGGAGTTGCATATGGCTCAAGCATGCCTGGTAATTCAGGAATTGGTTTGCTCAAGATTTCCATTTACATTCCCATATCCTCGTGTCTCGGCGGCATGCCTATACTTGATAGGTTTTCCATCAAGTAAATTTCTTCAAGCCAATCGCTTTTTCCGTTTTCCCGGATACGTTTTTTTTAATTCACCCAAGACTTCCGGCTACTAATTGGTATTACTCACCGTTTTTTTACTCTCTGCTTTGCTCGCTTTACATGTCTGGATAAACGAAGGCCAAATTTTAAAGGTAACAATTTGATTATTTGGCCGACTATTTAATTTGCGTAAAATAGCAAACTACTGCTATTATACGGCTATTAAAATTCGTACAATTGGACGAGCTACCCATTAATAAGGCCGATTCCCCGAGATATTAACTGCGGCAATGCTCCTTTTTCCCTAAGCAGCGCCTTATCAATCTTGTAGTACGCTAATTACGACACCTATATTTTTAAAAATATGATGCTTGTTTTTCTCCCGATTATAACCAGCTCTGCTTTCCCCCTATTTGCAGGCTGTTTTGTTTTATTTCTCATAAATCTGTTTTATTCTGCTTTATTTTTTAAATCATTTTTTAAAGCAGATCAAGCAAAAACCTGGTGAGCCGAATGGAATCTCTCAGCTTTGAAGATTTGTTCAAAAAAATTAAGAAGATATCGAAAGGAAAAAATCAGAAAGGAGTGGCGCAAGCTCTTGGGATTTCTCCGCAAGCAATCACGGACGCCAAAAGAAAAAATAAAATCCCAGAAACCTGGTTTGGCATTATTGAGGAAAAATTCGGTCTCTCAAAAGACGAGTTAATCTGCTACGAGGAGAATACGGGTAAAGGGGAATACGCCTGCGGTGGGCCAGGGCAGCCCGCTGAAAAGGATAGTTACGATCAAATAATGGACGAGTTCTTTGAACTCGTAAAGGAATGGCAGGTTGAAGAAAACGGACGAAGCACCAGAACCGCCATAGACTTCATCCAGGAATTTCCGAAACGCTTCGAAGAAATGGCGCTGTGGCAAAAAAGAAGAAAAGAAGAAAATACGACGTCGCCGTTGCAAGAAATGAAATCGGCTGGAGCGAACTAACTGTTTTTTTGGGGACAGATTACGGGAAAAATCTTCCTCATTCAGCTGCCGGAAAGAGTCATACATAAGAAGGCATTCAACAAACACTTCGTTTCCCTGAGCAATGAACGCGCCCGAGACCGTCTGGCTTCGCTAGCCCTCTGCAAGGCGGGGAAGCAACTCTTCCTATACAGCTGGCCATAGAGTCTGATCCCTGCCACAGACGCAACTCTTTCAATGGTCATGACCAAATAATCAATACCAACTCGAGCCACGTAGCCAAATGACGAGGAGCCGCTTATATTAAAGCGGTCATGAATAAACGTGCATTCTTGCCGCCGCAGTACCCCCCAACTGCCCGGCATCCATGCTGTTAATCGCAGACTGTTCTCCGAACATGGTTTCAGTCTTCGAGGATTAAATATTGGAGGCCAGTCATTCGTATCGCTCAAGTTATCCTAACGGAAATCATCAGGTTCATAGAAGACAACCCAAATCTTGCCACTGGTGTGACGATCGGCGCCGCCATAGGAGCATTGATAGGTCTGGTCCCATTTTTAGGTGTGATACTGGCACCACTTTTATCTGCCATCGCTGCATTGCTTGGGGGATTGGCAGGTGCGAGGCTTGACCGTGCCCAGGTACCAGGACAAGGATGGATAGGAGCTGTTCAAGAGGTGATCATTGTTTCCCGAAAATTATTTGAGTTACTTGCTTCTATTTTTATAGCCTTGAAAGACAAGAAAAAAGATCAATAATTGTTTAGACATCGCCCCTGCAGAGTAATCAATGCCCAAATCCTCAACCGCTAGTATCGGCTCACCTGCCCCGCCGCCTTCCAAATCGGTCGATCCGTTGATCGTCGAACGCTCAATATTCAGCGCCGACCGAACTCACCGTTTTACGCTCTTTCGATATAGGGAAAACCCAATGACTATGCCTGTGGCATCAGGAAGAGGTTGGTGATCCGACTATGGACGAAATGGTCCGTCGATCCCGGGAGCATTGGGGTGTCGGCGCTTACTATCAACTGAACGTCATGTCCATTCGTGGAACTTGCTCCTCAGATTTGGTAAAAACAAGAATGGGTCTCCAGTCCCCCCCCTTTATCAAAAGCTAAACGCCCCGCTGGGGCCATATTTTTAATAGTCGCCATATGCACGAAATGTTGACCAATATTTTGGGTAGGTGCAGCACAGCAAATACCAATATCTGCCCGACGATTCTGTACAACGAAGGCTGGATGACGCGGCTCCTTGTCGAGATATCGGTCGAGTCGAAACTCAAACTCCCCGATGTCAACTTCGCCAACATTCGCCACTGGTATTCAGAAGGCTTGTTATCTTCTCCTTTTCTGGCTAGGACACGTAAGGATGTATTGGCAGAAGGGTTCACGCATGCAGATATGGCTCTTGGCGATTTCTACGTTGATTCTGCCAATCGTGGTGATATTTCTGTCAATGGCACCGATGGTATTTTTGGCGTCATTGAAGCCAAAATGGGAAGTCGACTGAGTCCGGGGACGAAAAATGTGCCGAATTACAACCAGGCGAGTCGCAACTTGGGATGCATAGCGTTCAATACGCTGAACACGAACCACAATATTTTCTTTGGTGTTGTGGCACCGGAAAAAAAAATAGAAGAACACGGTATCCGAGCAGTGGTCGAGTCCGAAGCAATGTTGATACAGATAACTCAACGCTTCGATATGTACGACAAAGACAGTGATATTTTCGCTCTCAAAGAGAGAGTCCTGGAACGAGCTCGCAACTGCAGGTGTTTTGTTCTTTCGTATGAATCATGGATCGAGGCGCTCGCCGATCATCCATTGTATTCGGCTTTGGTCGAATTCAAAAAACAGTGTTACCGATTCAACAGAATTGACTGACAACCTCGATGACCCTGGAATGCATTTCTAAAATTTGAGTTCAAATTTCTCATTGGCGAATCCATGAACAGCTACCTCGAAAACAGCGAGTACGTCGACTGGAAACACCCTAAAGTACTGGCCAAGGCAAAAGATCTCGCCGATATGTCGTGTTCTGATAAGGCCGTAGCCCAACGCTGTTTTGAGTTTGTCCGTGACACCATTCTCCACAGCTGGGACTTTCAAAAAAATCCCGTCACCTGCAAGGCCTCTGAAGTGCTCCACCACGGCACCGGCTATTGTTATGCCAAGAGCCATCTTCTGGCCGCACTCCTCAGGGCAAACTCCATTCCGACTGGACTCTGTTACCAGAGACTCTCTTTAGATGGTGAAGGCCCACCATATTGCCTCCACGGCTTGAACGCTGTTTTCCTCAAGGACCACGGCTGGTATCGAATCGACGCTCGGGGTAACAAACCTGGTGTAGCGGCTGCTTTCACTCCTCCGGTCGAAAGGCTTGCTTTTAAGCTCTCATATCCAACTGAGAGAGATTTGCCCGAAATTTGGAACGAGCCACTCCCTTTAATTGTCAAAGCGCTGACCACTATGCACTCGATTGAGGAGGTATATGCCAACCTACCTGATATCGAAGTGATGCAAACTAATAGCTTTGCATAAGCCACTTCCTTCGATCCCTTTGGTTGATGCCGCCAATTACACAGCGGCATGACGGAAGGTGCATGCGAGCCTCCTCTGAATTATGGCACTCGCATCTACAACCAACTTATCACCTACTATATCGCAATCACTTAACAACTTGATCAAAGGGGATAAATCGACGGTTGAATGATTTACCCCTCCATGCAAAGCACTGCCCTGACCTTCTCGACTGAAGGCCTTGGTAGCCAATAACGTAGCGTGTTTTCCTGAACGCAAAGGTTCGACTTTACTTTTCCCAAACATTAGCTGTACATTAATAGGGCACCTTATGAATTAACGCTTTAAGGATTGTCCATTATGAAAACCGAAATTTTGGCAAGGCCCGCTGACTGCAGCCAAATCGAGATACCACTTGCACTTTATTCGATAGCTGCCGGGTTTCCGTCACCGGCTGAAGACTATGTTGATCAGGCGCTGGATCTCAACGAACTCCTTGTCACTAATCCCCCAGCCACCTTCTTTGTTCGCGTCAACGGTGACTCCATGATCGATGCAGGTATCCACCATGGTGACATCCTATCCGTTGATCGATCCGAGGAAGCGCACGATGGCTCCATTGTTATTGCACTCATCAACGGTGAATTGACCGTAAAAGAACTCTCGCTGTATCCGAGAGTGCGACTGATTCCTCATAACCCTGCATATTCGGTCATCGAGCTTGCTGAGAATGACGATTTCGAGATCTTTGGTCGCGTCAAAGGTTTGGTACGCGTTTTCGGAAAGTAACGATGTTTGCTCTGGTAGATTGCAACAACTTCTACTCAACCTGCGAATCGGTATTCCGTCCAGATCTTCGAGGCAAACCGATTGTTGTACTCTCGAATAATGATGGGTGTGTCGTGGCCCGGTCTGCTGAGGTCAAAGCGCTCGGTACGATCAAAATGGGCGTGCCGGTGTTTCAGGTCAAAAACGAAATTGCCAAACACCAGATTGCCGTTTTTTCATCGAACTACACTTTGTATGCGGATATGTCGCACCGGGTTATGCGCATCCTCCGGTCTTTGAGCCCTGGCCTCGAGATCTATTCAATTGATGAAGCGTTTGTAGATGTCCGAGGTATTCAGGATTTGATTGAATTTGGCACCATGGTGCGGAGTACCATCAAACAATGGACAGGCATTACCGTCGCGGTCGGCATGGCTCCAACAAAAACGCTTGCAAAGCTGGCCAACTACGGAGCCAAAAAATTCCCTGGCACTGGTGGCGTTGTTGATCTACGTGATTTGGATCGGCAGCAAAAGCTGATGTCGATAACACCGGTTGGCGAGATATGGGGAGTGGGTCGGCGAACGACAAAAGCCTTGAATGCGCTTGGCATCGAGACAGCATTACAGCTCAGAGATGCAGACATGCAAGATATCCGGCGACGGTTCAGTGTCGTTTTGGCTCGCACGGTATCAGAACTCAGAGGGATGCCCTGCATTGTACTTGAGGACCAGCCATCCCCCAAGCAGCAGATAGTCACATCAAGATCCTTTGGGCAGCGGATCACGTCGCGAGATGCGATGCGTCAGGCGATCTGTGAATTTACGGAGAGAGCTTGCGCTAAGCTGCGAAGCGGCGGGCAATATGCACGAGCTCTAACGGTTTTTATCCAAACGAACCGCTTCTTAGAGGATGTATCCCGCCGGTACTCAAACCAGGCCACCGGTAACCTGGCACATCACTGCAGTGACAATTACCAGTTCATCAAGCTGGCTCAACAGTTGTTAGAAAGGATTTGGCGTGAGGGGTGCGAATACAACAAAGGCGGCGTCATTCTCGGTGATTTTTTGAAAACCAAGCAGATGCAGTTTGGATTGTTTGAAAAACCGAAGCGGGATAATTCCAGTGTGATGGAGGCCATTGACACCATCAACTCTCGGATAGGATCGGTCCGCTTCGCTTCCTCAAGTGGATATCAACACTGGGCGATGCGTCGAGATAGCCTGTCACCTGCCTATACAACCCGTTGGAGTGATTTACCACTCGTGAAGTGAATGCATCGAGAACCTGTGGTGATCACATCTACCTTATCCGGAACAGAGTTTACAGCACTCAGTGTCTTACTCCCCAAGATCTTCTACTTTGTACACGGCGTACCCTTCATAATAGTAGCTCGCATCAATTCCCTTCATATAGACGTCGCTGTCATTGATTTTGTCGGTCAGAGCCCGCTGCAATAGGAACTTGATTTCAATATCCTTGACAGGGCTGCGCTCCATGGCGAGAAGATAATCATTCTTGTCGACGTGGCTCCAGTCGACTACCTTTTGCAGTTCCTTTTTCAGAATCAAATCGAGCCAGATCCGTGTACTCCGCCCGTTGCCCTCTCTAAAGGGGTGGGCGATATTCATCTCCACATATTTTTCGATGATTTCATCGAATGTCGACTGAGGCATGGTTTCAATATTCTTCAAAGCAGCCTCCAGGTACATAACGGGAGCAAACCTGAAACTGCCCTTGGCAATATTGACGGTGCGGATTTTCCCGGCAAAGTCGTAGATCTCGTCAAACAGGAATTTGTGTATCTCCGCCAGGGCCTGAAAGGTTCCTGCCTCCAGGGTGTCCAACCTGCCGCTGGCAAAGAGGTGGTGCGCCTTTGCCTTGCTGATACGCTCTTCTACACGGGCAAGTTCAACCGCATCTGTGATACCGAGTTTGTTTTCCAGGGTCATGGGAGGCTCCTTTGCCACACAAACATCTTTTTAAGTCAGGCTTTTAGGGGGCTTTGTATGGGTGCGGAAAAGCTATAGGGAGTGGCCGGTGAAATAATCCTAATTTATATGCAGTCACCCCTGATTTCGACATTTATTCGGTTTTCCAGGCTGAGCATCAAAAGAAAATAAACTTTTTTTATTCATAGAGTTCTCAATAGATTAATCTCGAAAGGCTGGAGTCATTTCGAAAAAGAATGCACCATTTGGCGACAGCAGAGAGTTCAGCTCTACTTTGAGTTTTTTCTCGAATTTGCTCGCACACGCTCCGTAATTTTTGTTGTGCAGCAGGATTGTTTCCTGTTCCGCATCGAGCCTTCGTTCTTAAATAATCTTCTACAAGTCCATCGACTTGTTGCCAAATCTTGCGGCGAGCCTCTGCCAAGGGAACATGCTCATTGAACTTGAGACGTTTCACCGTTTCAAGCACCCGCTGTTTTTCCCATTCCGTAGCTCCCGGCACCGGGACCGCTTTCCCCTCCTCGTCAAAGGCAAGCAGGCTCACATCATAATCATCAATAGGGTCCAACAGATACTTGCTTTCTGACTCCTCACACTGACACGCATAGGTTGAGCAATGCGACCCCACCTGCAATGGAAACCAGCCGCCTTTCTTACGATTACCCACATTGCCACAGATGCGAAAATTCATGTAATCGAAGGCGAGCCACCAGTAGCCGTCGCGCTCGGTCGCATCCAGAGCCTTTGCCACTTTCTTGGGACGAAAATGTTCGACGTCGTAATGGGAATACAGTTCGCGCACTTCGGAAAACCAGCATTTGCCACTGGATAATGCCAACAGCCATTCTTTGAGTTGCCCCCAATGCCTGCTATTGGCATTGATCAGTGCGTTACGTTCCTCTTTTTGTCTTGGCACATCAAATGCTGCAAGCTGGTCCACCAACTGTTGCGATTTGTCCATCCACGCCTGCCACTTTTCCCGCGTCCATGGAGTCCACTCAGGAATATCACTATCTGTCGGCAGTTTGTGCTCAAGATCAATCCAGATCACGGCTCGCCCTCTTCCCGTAAGATTTCATCGATAATTTGGTCGGCAATCCGGTCCTGCTCATCCCGCTCTTCCGGAGAAAGCGTGGGTTTACGGAAGCGCCGATGCTGAGCCATCTTGCGAACAAAAAGCGCATAGTCCGGGTCGCGAAAATCTGCGGTAGAAAAGTCAAGATCAGCCAATTCCGCACTCAGCCGACTCAGCTCGTTATTTTCTTCCGGCGTCCGCGCCTCCTTGACAAACAGCTCGTTGCGGCGGAAGAGGCGGCGTTCGGTTTCGATATCGAGAGTGGACGAGAGGCCGAATAAATCACTCTTGAGCAATCCGGTCACCCCCATGCCCTGGGGATGTTCATCCGGCATGTCGACGCGGATGCGATTGCCGTCGCGGCGAAGAATACGCACCTGTTCGCGTTTGAGGCTGCCGACCATCATCGGGTCGTGGGTGGTTATGAGGATTTGCGACTCACCTTGCGGGGATGCATCTTCTCGCGGTGCCAGCACTTGTTCGATATCGTCGAAATAGCGCAGCTTCCAGATTGGATTGAGATGGGTATCCGGCTCATCGAGCAGGAACAGACAGTGGTCTTCGCTGGTAATGCGCATCAGGCCGAGTACAGTGAGCATCTGCAACTCCCCCTCGGAGAGTTGGATAAAACTGACCTTGCCGCCGTACTCATCACGCTTTTTGACCGTGATCCGAACCTCTTCGATCAGATCACCGATAAAGGCACCTTCGGCGTAACGGAAAAAGCTGGATGCACCGCCGACCAACTCGCCCAGCTCCCTAAGCTTCTCCTGGCTAGGCACGAAAAGATAGAGCTGTCTCTGTTTCTCAGTGCGTCCGCGAAAATCAATCTGTTTCGGGATTTCCTGCTCGATTGGCGCCCAGGCTACCTGCCAGAGTTTATCGAGGAACTCGCTTACCACATTGCCACGCGCATACCAGAAACGCGGGTCGCCCTCATTGAGCTCGTTCTCGTCAAACTTCTGGTTTTTCCGTTTCTCCCGTAGCCGGTGCGGCTCCTTCAACACAAAGAGCGCCGACTCCAGGGCCTCGATGTGCAGATTCTTTAACACCTTCTGAAAAACCGGATCATCGGACAACAAACAGGCCAGCAGTACCAATTGGCTGTGTTCGCCCCGGCAGTAGAACAGGCGGCGCAACCGGTCGTCACCAAACTGGCGCAGGGTCTTGTTTTCCTCGCGCTTGCGCACTTCTTCCATTGCGCGGATATCCGCATCGCTGGCGGAAAAATTTTGCAGCAGGTGCGCAGGCAATACCTCTTCGGCGGTGATTTCCTGGCGGCGGTTAAAGCGGCGCTGATGTTCTTGAAACAACGCCTCCATACGCTCATTGCGCCCGGAATAGTAGGCGAAGATGTGCGAGGGCAGTAGTTCACGGTTGCGCAGCAGATAGCCTTGGGATTCGGCCTTACCATCCACCCAGACAAAGGGGCGCTTTTGTCGGCTCACCTCCGCTTTGAGGCACACTGCGTGGCCGCGGATGGAGTAGTCCAATTCGTAGTCAAAGGGAGCTTCGCGGTCGAGATCGACATCGCGAAAGATGTTGATCAACGCCTCGATCAGGTTCGATTTACCAGTGCCGTTCTGGCCGATGAGGGCATGGCTATGGATTGGCTTCGGTGGACTATCAGAGTCTCCATCAGCAGCGGGCAGATAGCTATCAAAAACAATTTCGATCTCGCGCAGATTGCGGAAAGCGCTAATTCGAATACGCTGGAGCTGCATTTCAGGCGCTTGCCTTGTCGGTGAGTTTTTCTCGCATCTCGGCCACTTCCGGCACCAGAATCCAACCGTGGCTGACCTCGGTCTTCAGTTGCGCGTAAAAAGCATCGATCTCGCCGCCGAAACGCTGGTACAGATCCTTGGCGCTGATGGCGCCGTTGTAACGGGCAAGGATGGTGGCCAGTGGCGCTTGGGCCTTGATGCTGGGGGAATGGCCGAGCCGCAGCGGGGCAATCAGTTCGGTTAGGGGTACTTTCACGGGTTCATCCTCGTTTTGTTCGGAGGCAATTCCAGTAATGCTGGCAACAGCTGCAGTTGCCAACTGGGTCGCAATTTTCTTGCGGGTAAAGGTTTGTAACTCTAATTCGTCACATAAGTGCGTTAACCGAGCCACTGTGTCCAGTATCCGCTGCTGTACTTGTAATGGGGGAAGTGGGATTGGCAGTTCATGTATGACCCGACGTGAAACATTCCGCATGGAATCACTTGTCCCTGTAGCTTTTGCCTTGTAGTACTCACGAGCTAGCTCGGAATTATTGACTAAATTGCCCCAAGGTTTGAGTGCATTATCCAAAAATATGAGCCGAACAATTTTATCGCTCATCAACAGTTGTTCTGGACAGACATCGGGCACAATCACGCTACGCGCAACAAGTTCAGCTGTATTAGCGCGAGAAAGCATAAAGTCTCCAGGTTTCACTTCACATTCAAGACGGGGATCAAGTGAGAGAGGGAGACGTTTATTCTCTTCCGGATTGAATGTGCCCCATGTCACTGCGCTTACCTTCAGCACACCCCACTCACCCGGCCGCCTTGCCTCAGAATCACATTTAGGACTCCATCCTGATTCGGAGCCAGCCAACAACTCCTCCAGCAGCACCCAACGCCATCCGTCAGGCAGTGGTATCTCCTCTTCAACTTTGACAGCTTTGGCAAATCGTTTTCCTGATTTTTTTCGGGCAAGCTCAGACAAATAGACATCTAAGGTCCCGATATCCGAGAGTTCGCTCGCAGCATCAAGCGCGCCACGAATCGCAAGCTCAGAGATGAGTTTCCTGAGATCTGCCACATCCTCCGGTGCATGAAAGAGCTGGCTGAAGTTGTCAGTGAGGCGAGTCCAGGAGGTGTGTAGTTCGTGCGGTTTGGTGGCGGCGGCAACGGCTTGCAGGGTGGATTGACGCAGGTTGTTTTGCAAGCGGCGGCACTGCTGTTGCTGTGCTTCCAGTTTGTCGCATAAGGCCATCAACTCATCGACTTTGGCAACGATACGGGATTGCTCTTCAAGTGGTGGGAGGGGGAAAATTGCATAGATCAAATCTTCTCTTGAAAATCCAGGAATCATACTTTTTGATTTTTCAATAAGCTGACTCACGAATCCATCAAGCCATATTTTCAAAAAACCAGAATTAAGTTTATTTGAAAAATTTCTTATTGCCATAATTTGACGTGCAATATGAACTTCTCCTATCGTGTTAAAAACAGTTTTTCCAATTGTTCCCTTGCAAGTAATCAACAAATCATTTAAAATTGAAATCACTATCGGCTTATCAGTCCAACGATTAATATTGATAACATTTTTTTCAATATTACTCGCACCTGTTATATAGGGAATTCCTTTTTTTGACTCGTTATATTGGCTCTTCGCCAGATCTCGTCCGGACAACAATTGCCAAACATCCCCGAACCTCGCCCATTCCCAATGAGACGGCCTTTCATTCGGGTACTCTGAATCTTTAATTATTGGAAAAGGCTTTTCTCTTGGAATTATTTTTTGGGCAACCAGTTGAGATTTAATTTTTTTAATTGCATCAAACAAACTATCTGATTTTTCTGATGCCACGCTTGAAGGTACAAGTTTCCCCTGAATGGAGAGCTGCAAAATGAGAGCTCGTAATTTTTGCACCCCTCCAGGTGAATTTGCAATATGCCCAAACTCGCCCAAAAATTGCTGCGCATCCATTAGTCGCCCTCACCCGCAAAGTGATGTGCAAGCGCGGCTGCCAGTTCGCTCTTGAGCTGGTTTTCCGTTTCCTCAATTTCACCCAGCAGCTTTTTATACTTCTCCAACAGCACGTCGGGATCAAAGATTTCTTCTTCCGGTGCGTTGGGGTTTTTGATATCCAGGTTAAAAATCGGCCAGTAAATGCGGTCACCCGCTGCTTGGGCGTCACGTGCCTGCAAGCGCAGGGCGTCTACCTGCGGACGCAATTCCTCAATTTCATCTTCCACCGGTTTGCGCACTTCCTGATCATTGACTCCTTTGATGGAATCGCGCAGGTCGCGCACCCGGTTTTCCAGCTCCATGGCCGTGTTGTTCAAGGACTCCGCCTCGCCCCAGTGCGGCTGGGCCAGACTTTCCGCCTGCTCACGTTTTGCCTTGAAATCAATCTTCCAGGCACACTCGTTTTCCACCCGGTCGGCGAAATCGTTGTCCTCGGAACCCCACCACTCCTTCTCGGGAGCAAATTCTTCCAGTCGGATCGGCTTCGTCTTGGAGTAACTCTTGTAGCCTGCCGGGTAGAGGTGTTCGTAGAACCAGATGGTTTCGGTGTGAAAATGCTCGCTGCCGTCGTCCGTCACTGCACCTTTGGTGAAAAAAAGCAGGTTGGTCTTGATGGTGGTGTAGGGAGCGAACACTCCCTTGGGCAGGCGAACGATGGTGTGCAGCTTACATTCGCGCAGCAGCAACTTTTTCAAGGTGCCTTTGATGCCGTCTCCAAAGAGAAAGCCGTCAGGCAGGACCACGGCGGCGCGGCCGTTTTCCTTAAGCAGCTTCTTAATAATCAGCGCCATGAACATGTCGGCGGTTTCTCGGGTTCTGAGATCGGGAGGGAAGGTTCCGCCTACAGTATCTTCTTCATAACCGCCAAAAGGAGGATTGGTGATCAGACAGTCCACCCTATTCCCTCGTGTCCATTCGTTCCAACCGGTTGCCAAGGTATTACGGTGCTCGATCTGGCTGGGCACATCGATGCCGTGCAGCAGCATGTTGGTGGTACAGAGAAGGTGCGGCAACTGTTTCTTTTCAATGCCGTGAATCAACTCCTCGATTGCGCGTTGGTCCTCGGGGCCGGACTTGGTGGTGCGCTGCTTGCGAAAATGATCGATGGCGGCGGTAAGGAAGCCGCCGGTGCCGCAGGCCGGGTCGAGCACGGACTCACGTTTTTTCAGGTTGGGATTGACTCTATCGACCATAAAGGCGGTGATGGCGCGGGGGGTATAAAATTCACCGGCATTGCCGGCACCGCGCAGATCGTTGAGCATCTGCTCGTAGACGTCGCCCAGGCTGGCACGGGTCTTAAAATCGTGGAAGTTGATCACCTCTTCCAGTTTTTCGATCACCGCCATCATCTGCGGGCCAGATTTCATGAAGTTGTTGGCATCCTCAAAGATCTGTTTAATGACTTTATGAGACGGGCTTTGGCTGGGGTCGATCTGCTCTTTCAGGGCCGGAAAAAGCTCATTGTTGACGAAGCCAATCAACTCACTGCCGGCAATCTGCGGTTTCTTTTTCCCTTCGGCGTCAGGCAGATATTTGGCCCAGTTACGCCAACGGAAGCGCTCGGGCAGCGGGGATTTATACGGCTGGCCTTGATCTTTGGCATCGTCTTCCCATTCTTCTTCACGCTGGTCAAAGACTTTAAGAAACAGCATCCAGGTGAGCTGGCCCAGGCGTTGGGCATCGCCATCGACACCATCGTCTTTGCGCATGATGTCCTGGATTGATTTAATAGTACTGCTGAGATTCATTACGTTCTTCTCTTGCTGTATCCGCCTTGCCCACAGGCTTAGGCGGCGTTTTGTCGGTGGGTATCGTAGAGTGCGCGTTCCAGCTCGTTGACGGCCTGGGTGTAGTGTTCCACACCACCAAATATGCCGCGACGGATTTGGGTCTTGCTGCCGAAACGATCAAAGGGAGGAAGTTCAAGCACCTTGGCGTCTTCCATATCCTGCACGCCATGGTCGGCAAATTTTTCCAAAAGGGCGTCGAGCACTGCCCGAGCTTGCCCGCCATACTTACTAAAGATGTCTCTTTTTTTCACCTGTTTGGCGCGCTCACGTCTGGTCAACGGTTTTTGATCAAAGGCGACATGCGACACCAGATCGAACAGATCAAGCTCTTGACCATTGTTCACTGCCTGCTGGAGGACTTCCAGGGGCAATCCCTGTTCCGTTAGCTCGTCGATGATGGCCTGCTTGCGCTCCGCCGTCTGCCAACGTTGCAGGAAACCGCTCAGGCTACCAAACTGTGCCCGCAGGGTTGCCCGAATATTATCCTTGAGCAAGACTCGGTAATCTTCGGTGATAAGCTTACCGTCCGCATCGAGATATTGGGAGCGTTCAACGGCAATACGGACAGCAACATCGTCGATCACATACTTTACCTGGCCTTGACCGCCCTCGGTGGTTTCACCGGTGGTTTCATCCTGGTGTGGGAATTCTGGTGTATACCCTGGCGGTAAGGGCTCGCTGGTTTCCATAGGAGTCGGAGATTCTGGGGGAACAACCGGGTCTTCGGGATGTGGTTCATAGACGGTCACTGGCTCGCCATCGAAGTCGGGATCGGCAAAAAGACGAGTGGCGCCCTTAAAGTCCATGATGGTGAAGTATAGCTTGCGGTAATCCTCACGAATCCGAGTGCCACGACCTATGATCTGCTTGAACTCGGTCATCGAGTTAATGGTTTGATCAAGAACAATGAGTTTGCAGGTTTTTGCATCCACACCGGTGCTGAGGAGTTTGGAGGTGGTGGCGATAACCGGATAGGGCTCATCGTTGTCGATGAAATAGGAGAGTTGGGCCTTGCCATCGGAATCGTCGCTGGTAATACGCATGACGTACCGGCGATTGCTGGCTGCAGCAGGAATGAGCTTGACCAACTCCTGGCGCATACGCTCAGCATGATCTTGATCATCGCAGAAAACGATAGTCTTGGCCATTGGGTCAGTATTTTTAAGGTATTCCCACACCCGTGCGGCCACAAGCTGGGTACGCTTTTCGAGAACGAGGTTTCGGTCGAAATCCTTGGTGTTGTAAAGACGCTGTTCCACCACCTGACCATGCTTATCAATTTTACCCTGCTCCGGGGTGTAGCCGATGGCATCGGCGTCAGTGGCGATACGGATTACTTTGTACGGGGCGAGAAAACCGTCGTCGATACCCTGTTTGAGCGAATAGGTGTAGATTGGCTCGCCGAAATATTTGTAGTTGTATTCCGGATCCTCAATCACCCGGATCTGTTGTTCCCGATCGAGTCGCGTTTTCTCCTTGGGCGTGGCGGTCAGGCCGATATGGGTTGCCTGATGAAAATAATCGAGTACATCCCGCCACGCCGAATCATCGGTGGCGCTGCCCCGATGACACTCATCGATCACGACTAGATCAAAAAAATCAGCCGGAAATTGTCGGTAAATTTGTTTCCATTCCTCTTTGCCGGTCACCGCCTGGTATAAGGCCAGATAGATCTCATAATTCTTTTTGACCTCACGGTTGGTGATCTTGTGCATGACCTCACCGAAGGGGGCAAAGTCCTGTTGCATCGTCTGATCGACCAGGATGTTGCGATCGGCGAGAAAGAGGATGCGTTGTTTGACCTTGGCCTTCCACAGGCGCCAGATTATTTGAAAGGCGGTGTAGGTCTTGCCGGTACCGGTAGCCATGACCAGAAGCATCCTATTGCGCCCCAGGCTGATGGCCTCAATGGCACGATTGATGGCTACCCGCTGGTAATAGCGCGGTTCTCGGCCACTTCCGTCGGTGTGATAGGGTTGATCAAGTAAACGGACAGATTGAGGATCGTTGAGCCCCTTCCATTGCTGGTAGAGAATCCAAAGTTCCTCTAAGTTTGGGAAGGCATCGAGAGAAAATGTGCGTTCGACGGCCTGACTTAGGCCGGTGCGATCGTGGAGGAGAAATTCTTTTCCGTTGCTACTGACAGCAAAAGGGACGTCAAGCATTTCGGCATATAGCAGTGCTTGTTGCATGCCGTGCCCGACAGAATACTTTGCTTGTTTAGCCTCAATAACTACAAGGGGAAGATTGGGCTTAGCATAGAGTACATAATCAGCCCGTTTGGGGCCGCCCTTGGCTTGCGGATCACGAATGCGGGCTGCAAGAGTGCCGCGAACCATGACCCGGCCAGCGGTCAGTTTCACTTCTTCGCGAAACTGATGCTGCTGCCAACCTGCATTTTGGATGGCCGGGGTGATGTATTTGGTGCAGACATCGCGTTCGGAGAGTTGTTCTATATTCATGAACCATCCTCATTGCTTAGCACGCAACAAATTCAAACAGCAGGCAGTATCTTGGTAACTATTTGTTTTTCATACAAGACAATGATAATTTAATCAACAAATCCCCATTTTTCTTTGCTTCGATGTATCTTTTTATCTCCGTTCAACTTGGCAATTACCAAGAGTTAGAGATGAGATAGAAAACTACGCTTTGAATTCGTTTCAATTTTGAATCTCACCGTGTTAATTACCTTCGGATTCCAGCATGTTACCAGAGGGATGATTCTCAATGAGCGAAGTTATCGAGTTTGTTTTTATGACTCAATTTATCAGGTATTTACGGCTATCGAAGATGTGTGGCAGCGCATTACCTCCCAAGACTATCAATTGCCCCGATCGCGTTCAACTTATGATCATCGAGGAAGTGGGTATACTTCATGGTCTGGCTGATATTTTTGTGCCCCATGATTTCGGCGACAGTGCGAATATCGACCCCATGCATAATCAGATAGCTGGCCGCCGAATGGCGTAAACCGTACAGGGTAAAATTCGAAATCCCAGCGTACCTGCAGGCGTTATCAAATGAACGCCGGAAGTACCGGTGTGGCTGGTCACGCCCCTCCTGACTTGACGGCAGGAAGACACAGCCATTTTCACCCTCCCCTGCTGCTTTCATCCCTACTTTCATCCCCTCAAACATCTTGCGTATCGTTTTCGTCATAGGAACGCGCCGAGGGTCCGTTTTGGTCTCGGTGAGGTCAATCATCCCCTGTTCAAGTAGAACTTGATCCCATAGCAGGCCAGCGCCTTCTGAGGGGCGCATGGCTGTGTGCAAAAGTAGGAGCACGTAACAGTAGAGTTTTTCGGATTTAGAAACGCAGCAGAAGTCGAGCAGGGTGTCGATCTGTTTAGGGGTGAGGAGGGAGAGTCTGTTTTTGGGGGCGGAGGGGCGGCGAACTTCAGTTCCTGGATCATTCACCTCCAGTCCCCACTCGACCCTGGCCATGCGGTACATGCAGGTGAGGAAGGACATATCCTGAATGACAGAGCTGGGGCCTACCTGCTGAAGGCGGTAGTCACGGTAGGAGGCAATATCTTTTGAGGAAATGGTTTGTAAGGACTTGCCTTCGAAGTAGCGAATGAGCCGACCACCGATTTCCTGATCGAGCCGCTGGGTGTTTCGTTTTTTTCTTGGCGCGACCGCCATGGTGTATTTTTCCACAGCCTCATTGAACCGCATGTCATTGGCTGGCAGTTCCCCCGGGAGCGGTTCGCCTGAGCGCAGGAGCGCTTCAGTCTCCTCTGCCCAGGTCATGGCTTTTGCTTTACTGTCAAACGTCGCAGTTTCTCTTCGTCCTTTGACGCAAATAGATGCTCGAAAGACAGGTCCGAATTTTCGGTTTATTCTCGTAATGGATGCCATCGTTTTTTTGTGTGTAAATTTGAGTGTAAATTTCCGTGCACAGGGAACGATGAATAACGATATACAACGATTAAAAACGAGTGCAACTCAAAATTATTTCACATAAAAACGTATAGTTAAACAACCAATTTGGCTGTAGACACTGAAAACACAGGAAAACACACAAAAAAAGGGGTTAGACGCTTTAAAAAGCATCTAACCCCTTGTAATTACTGGTCGGAACGAGAGGATTTGAACCTCCGGCCCCCTGAACCCCATTCAGGTGCGCTACCAGGCTGCGCTACGTTCCGAGAAATGTGGAGCTGTATTTAGCATTGTTGAGCGGTCTCTGTCAACCACTTTTAGTTCTTTGGTTTATTTCCTTGTTCAAGCTGGGTAAGAAGTGCACGAAGCTCGGATTTAACTTGCTGAATTATATCGGCTTTCGCTTCTGAATCAGCTCCTTGTTTTGGCTGAGAAGTCTGCTCTAATGTACCGGTTTTCAGGGCCTGTTTCAGGTATTTCCTGGCACCTGAAATGGTATAGCCTTGCTGGTGGAGAAGGTCTTTGATCACCAGCAAGGTTTGGACATCTTTACGACGATACAACCGCTGTTTTGATTTACCGCGAAAGGGTTTTATCAGCGCAAACTCCGATTCCCAATATCTGAGCACGTGGGTTTCAACACCAACCAGCTCACTCACCTCACCGATCCGAAAATAGACCTTGTCAGGTATGTGGGAGAAATTCGAAGCCATCAATCGCGCCTCATGGTTTGCCCCTCACTGCTGTACCATCAAATGCTTGGTCGTAGGTTTTGTTATCGGCTTATTCGCAGGCGTTCAAACGCTCACGCAGTCGCTTACTGGGACGAAAGGAAACCATCTGACGCTTGGTAATGGTCATGGACTCACCAGTACGTGGGTTACGTCCACGGCGGGGCGACTTGTCGCGCACAGTCAGCGTACCAAACTGAACCAGTTTGATGGATTCGCCAGCAACCATGGTATTCTTCATGGTCGCGAATACTGTATCCACTATCTCAGCAGCATTACGCTGGGAGACACCCAATTTTTCGTTAACGGAAATGGCTAATTCTTTGCGGGTTACATTTTTTTTCTTCATACTTCTGATCCTTCACGATAACGGGCATTAAAATCTGCCATTAATTTTTTCACTATTTTTTGATGTGCTTTATCAACGGTTTTATCGTCGAGTGTGGCGGTGGCCGAACGATAGGTCAGGCCAAGTGCGACGCTCTTATGACCTGCCTCTATGGATTTGCCACGATATACATCAAAAATCTCAGCGGACTCAAGGTATTTTTGCGACTGCTTGCGAATTGCCTGTAGCAGATCACCAGCGGGCACTCCATCCGGAACGACCAGGCTGATATCCCGTTTCACAGTGGGATACTTGGGCAGGGGATGAAACTGCTTTGGTGCCCGTTTAATTTTCAGGAGTTGATCAAGATCAATTTCCAAAAAGTAAACCGGCTGCTTGATGTCAAATCCTTTCAAGGTCTTGGGATGAACAGCCCCCAGAGTACCGATGACAGTCTTCTGCGGACTGAGAACCAGGGCCTGCTGTGGGTCGCAGTAAGGCTGCAGGGTTTCCGGTGCATAGGTGAACATTGATCCGGGAGCGCCCTCGTCAATGCGCAGGGTTTGCAGTAGATTTACAGCGAGCCCCTTAATATCAAAAAAATCACCCTTTTGCTCGGAAAAATGAAGTGATTCAGCCTGGGGATAGCGTAATCCACTGAGTACAGCACAGAGGTACATTCGCTCCTCTGGTAACTCGCCTTCCTGCTTTTGGGTAAAAACCTTGCCGATTTCAAAAAGGCGAATATCCGGCTGCTGAAAATTGATATTCCGGCATACATTTTCAAGCAGTCCAGGCAAGAGCATGGAGCGCATGACCGCCTGCTCTTCAGTCAGTGGATTCAACAAACGTGTGAGCTGCCTGCGTTCGTCACCTTCGGAGATCTGGCAGAGGTCAAGATGCGCCTCGCTGACAAAACTATAATTGATCGCCTCAAAGAATCCTTGGGCGGTCATCAAGGCGGCCGTCTCCTGACGTAGGGTCCGCATTGCATCACGCTTGGGATAATCCATGCGAATGAAGGGTTGCGAGGTCGGGATTTCGTTATATCCGACCAGACGGGCAACCTCTTCAACCAGGTCAATTTCGCGCTCGATATCGATACGGAAACTGGGAACCTGCACTTCTAAAGTTTGGGCATCAAGTTCTTTAGTCGCGAATTCGATGGACTCGAGATAGGCTGCCACCTGGTTCAGACTCAGATCAATTCCGAGCAGACGATTAACACGTTCCAGGCGCAGTTGCAGGGTAATGAGTTCTTTTTGACCGGGATAGATATCAAGCCCACCAGATTCAGGTTCGGCAGCTGCGTATTCAACCATGAGGTTGACCGCACGCTCAAGCGCCTTATCCGCAAGGTTAGGATCGACACCACGTTCAAAGCGATAGGAGGCCTCTGAGGGGATACCCAGCTTACGCGCTGTGCGACGTATGGAAACCGGGTTAAAACAGGCGGATTCTAAAAGGATGGTCGTACTTTGTTCGGTGATCTCCGTATCCAACCCACCCATGACACCGGCAAGGGCAACCGGACGTTCGGCATCACAGATCAACAGCATATCCTCATCAAGGGTACGCTTGTTGGCATCCAAAGTCACCAGTTCAGTTTCACCGGTCTTAGGACCACGGACAACAATCTTTTTGCCGCGCAGGGTTTCAAAATCAAAGGCGTGCAGGGGTTGGCCAGACTCCAGCATAACATAGTTGGTGATATCAACGATGTTATTGATGGGGCGCATCCCTACGGCACTTAAGCGTTGCTGCATCCATTCGGGTGCAGGGCCGATTTTGACGTTTTTCAGTTTGCGGGCTGTGTAACGTGGGCAAAGTTCAGCATCGTCGATCACCACCTCATAATCTACATTCTGACCGGTCAAAGGGGTGATATCGGCAACAAGCGGCTGCAAGGGCCCCCCGACAAAACTTGCTACCTCGCGGGCAATACCACGCACAGAGGCACAGTCAGGACGGTTGGGGGTCAGGTCGACTTCAATCACCGTATCGCGCATGGAGAGAGCATCGATAAGCGGAATACCGGCTGTCAAGGCCGCGTCCAGCTCCATAATGCCTGAATGATCACCGTCTATGCCCAGTTCACGAGAGGAACAGAGCATGCCGTGGGAGGCGACCCCGCGCATTTTGGATTTTTTGATCTTGGTGCCATCGGGCAGTTTGACACCCGGTTTGGCAAGAGCGGTGACCATGCCCGCGTGCACATTGGGCGCACCGCAGACAATCTGCACAGTCTCCTCACCGTTGTCAACGGTGCAGACGCTCAGTTTGTCGGCATCCGGATGCTTACTGACTTCCGTAACGCGAGCAGTGGTAATAAAGGCGAGATCGGCAAACAATTCCTCAACGCTGTCAACTTCCAGACCAAGCATGGTCAGGCGGTCAGAAATCTGGGTTGACGTAACCCCTTGCGTGGAGACGAACTGATTGAGCCAGCTGAGTGTGAATTTCATGTGAGTGTATCCTGCAAACAGCGTTATCGTTTTGAAAGACGGGACTTAATCCCATACGAACGACGAAAAAGACAGAGGCCGAACACGAAAAAACCACACCGGAGACATGCTTTTCCGGTGTGGTTTACCTCGTTTGACCATCATCTCACCTGAACACTCGCAATGAGGCTCAAGGAGAGGAACTATTAGAACTGGGAAAGGAACCGGAGGTCGTTTTCGTAGTATAAACGGATATCGTCGATACCGTACTTGAGCATGGCAATGCGCTCAACGCCGAGCCCAAAAGCAAACCCGGAGTAGACATCCGGATCATAACCGACCATTTTCAGGACCTCAGGATCAATGAGTCCTGATCCGAGAATTTCCAGCCACCCTGTGCGTTTACAAACCCGGCAACCGGAGCCGCCACAGATAACACAGGCGATATCGACCTCGGCACTGGGTTCGGTAAAAGGAAAAAAGCTGGGACGAAAGCGAAGAGCCAGATCACGCTCAAACATCTTATGGGTGAAGGCGGTTAGCACTCCCTTGAGATCCGCAAAGGAGACATCCTTATCCACGAGAAAGCCCTCGACCTGATGGAACATGGGCGTGTGCGTGATATCGGAGTCGCAACGGTAGACCTTACCCGGAGCAATGTAGCGCAGAGGAGGCTCCTGATTTTCCATGATCCTGGCCTGCATAGGCGAGGTGTGCGTACGCAGCAGAATCGAATCCGTGACGTAAAAGGTGTCATGCATGTCACGGGCCGGGTGATGCGGCGGAATGTTCAGCGCTTCAAAGTTGTAGTAGTCGCTTTCGACATCCGGTCCTTCAGCAACAGCAAAACCAAGCCCCTCGAAGATAGAGCAGATTTCCTCCATGACCTGGGTCACAGGGTGCAGTTTACCGAAGGGAAGATAGCGTCCAGGCAGGCTGTAGTCGGTGGCTCCGGCAGCAGCACTCTGCATGCCGCCACCAAGCTGCGTTTTCATTTCTTCAAAACGCAGTTCCACCCCCTGCTTGATTTCATTGGCCAGTTGACCAAGCCGTGGGCGATCCTCCGGTGCGACAGATTTTAACTGGCGCATGACTCCGGTCAGAAGTCCCCCTTTGCGACCAAGGTACTGGATACGAAAGGCTTCAAGACCTGCGGAGTCCTTGACCGTATCCAGGGCCTCGCCTGCTTCTTGCTTGAGCCTAAGCAGCTCGCTTTCCATAGGGCAGTCCGTGATGGGATCAGGAAGCCAGTCCGGAAGCTTTCACCACTTCAGTGAAGGCGTTAGGATCGACAATGGCCAGGTTGGAGAGCACTTTCCGATCAAGCTCAATGGAATTTTTGCTCATGCCGTTAATCAAGCGGCTGTAATTAACGTTGTTCTGTTTGGCAGCTGCGCTGATACGAGAAATCCACAGTGCGCGGAACTCCCGTTTTTTAACACGACGGTCACGGTAGGCGTAACACAGTGCACGATCAACGGCTTCGGTAGCGGTTCTAAACAAACGACGCTTGCCGCCACGAAAACCTTTAGCCAGGGACAATACTTTATTTCTTCTGCGGCGTGCTTTAAAACCGCGAGTTACACGAGGCATTCTCTTCTCCGTTCAAACTAAACTCGTCACACCGCAGACGCTTAAAAAGCAGCTGCGGCAAACAATCAAGGTAGATTTATAAAACCGTATCCTCTTCTGCCCTTAGGCGTACGGCAGCATTCTGCGTACTGCTTTTACATCAACCTCGGCAATCAGGGATGCCTTGCGCAGATTCCGTTTACGCTTGGTTGATTTTTTGGTGAGGATATGCGAGGTAAAGGCCTTGGCACGACGAATTCGGCCGGAACCGGTGGTTTTGAACCGTTTGGCAGCGCCTCGGTTGGTTTTCATTTTTGGCATGGTATACGCTCCTTACATCTAGCCGGCCGTATATCCAGCCGGAACTCATGGGGTTATAATCAATGTCTAATTTTAGGCCTTTGGTCCAACGAACATCACGAGTTGCCGTCCTTCCATTTTGGGTTCCTGGATGATTACACAGTCTTCCCGCAGCGTGTCGGCAATTTTGTTCAAAGCTTCCAAACCGATGGTCTGGGCATAAATAATTTCCCGACCACGGAAGCGCATGGTCACCTTGACCTTATTTTTCTCCGCAAGAAACTGTTTGATCTTCCGTATCTTGAAGTTGAGATCATGTTCCTCGGTCTTGGGGCGGAACTTAATCTCACGGGTCTCTATTACGGTTTGTTTCTTTTTGGCTTCCTGCTGCTTCTTTTTCAACTCGTAGCGGAATTTGTCGTAGTTCATGATACGACAAACAGGTGGGTCAGCCTTATCGGAGACCTCAACCAGATCGAGCCCCTGCTCGTGAGCAGTTTCAAGCGCAGCTTTAACGCTTATAATTCCACGCTGTGTCCCATCAGCGTCAATAAGGCGAATCTCTTTGTATTTGATGTCCTCATTGACTTTAATCTTCAGTTCCTGCTGGGGGGGAAGTTTTCTGCCGCCTCGCTTCTTAATGTTCGTTCCTCCAGTTGGTGTTGTGGTGATCAGGCATCACGCCGGCGACACTCATCAATAACAAGATCAACAAACGCCTCCGGAGTCATAGCCGGCAAATTTTTTCCATCTTTTTGCCGCACAGTGACGGTGCCCTCTTCTTTTTCACGCTCACCAATAATAAGCATGTACGGGACTTTCATCATCTGTGCTTCACGGATTTTGTAGTTGAGCTTTTCATTGCGCAAATCTTTTTCGATTCGCACGCCCTGAGCTCTCAGCTTGGCATACACCTGCTCGCAGTATTCGGCCTGATCATCGGTGATGTTCATGATCCGTGCCTGCTCGGGTGCAAGCCACAGGGGAAATGCTCCGGCGTAGTGCTCAATGAGCACGCCGATAAACCGCTCCAGCGACCCCATAAGTGCCCGGTGAATCATGATAGGCTGATGTTCAGCTCCGTCATCACCAGTATACCCCATCTGGAACCGCTCGGGCAGGTTAAAGTCGACCTGGATGGTGGAACACTGCCAGGAACGACCGATCTGATCTTTAATTTTGATATCGATCTTGGGCCCGTAGAAGACACCTTCGCCAGGATCGATCTCATAGTTGAGCTCTTTTTTATCCAAGGCCTGCTTCAAGGCCGCGGTAGCGAGCTCCCAGTGCTCGTCAGAGCCGACGTATTTCTCAGGACGGGTGGAGAGATAGACGTCGTACTGATCAAAGCCAAAGGTTTTCAGAATGTGCAGGTTCAGATCGATAATGTTGAAGATTTCCTCTTCAAGCTGATCCGGACGACAGAAGATATGGGCATCATCCTGAGTAAAACCACGCACTCGCATCAAGCCGTGCAAGGCACCGGTGCGCTCGTAGCGATACACCGTCCCTAACTCGCACCAGCGAATAGGAAACTCGCGATAGCTGTGTTTATCAGCCTTGTACACACCGATGTGAAATGGGCAGTTCATCGGCTTGAGCTGATACTCAACCTCATCAATCTCCATGGCTGAATACATATTCTCGCCATAGAAATCAAGGTGACCTGAGGTCTTCCACAGATCCTGCCGTGCGATATGCGGTGTGTAGAGAAGCTGGTATCCGTTTTTATAATGCTCGTCTTTCCAGTAATCCTCGAGCAATCGACGCAACAAGGCCCCACGAGGTTGCCATAAAATCAACCCGGGGCCAATTTGATCCTGAATGGTAAACAGCCCCAGCTGCTTACCGAGTTTTCGATGATCTCGTTTACGCGCCTCTTCCAGACGCTGAAGGTAGGCCTTCAGCTCTTTCTTATCTGCAAAAGCAGTTCCGTAAATACGGGTCAACATGGGGCGGGTTTCGTCGCCACGCCAGTAGGACCCGGCCACACGCAACAGCTTAAAAACCTTTATCCAGGAGGCATCGGGCACGTGAGGCCCACGACAGAGGTCGACAAATTTTCCATGGGTGTAGAGGCTGACCGTGTCAACATCCATATCCCGGAGCAACTCAAGCTTGTATTCCTCGCCCAGCTCTTCGAAAAACTTAATTGCCTCTTCACGGCTCACTTCACGTCGCTCGAAAGGAATCCGTGCGTTGACCAATTCGGTCATCTTGGCTTCGATTGCCTCGAAATCTTCGGTTGAGAAGGCTTTCTCGCGATCAAAGTCGTAATAATACCCATCTTCGATGGCTGGACCAATGGCAACCTTGACCGCATCACCATAGAGCTCCTTCACTGCCAACGCCATCAAATGGGCCGTGGAATGACGCAGAATCTCAAGCCCTTCTTCAGAACGAATGGATACAGGTTCGATAACTGTATCCCCATCCAAAGTGGTCGATAGGTCCAGCAGTTGACCATTGCTGCGTACAGCCACGGATTGTTTACGTTGCTTGCCTGAGACCAGCTCTTTAAGCGCTTCGGCAACAGTCACACCTTGCGGAAACGCCTTACTTTCACCATCTTGGACGGATACCTGAATTTCTGCCATTGTGCCTGTAAAAAGGAAAGGCTAACGAGCAGATAAATCTGCATCCTAGCCTTTATAAAAAATTGGTAGGCGCGGACGGGGTCGAACCGACGACATCTACCACGTCAAGGTAGCGCTCTCCCACTGAGCTACGCGCCTACAGCATTTATTTGTCGATTTGGAAAGATCTTTATACAGCAAGCTGCCAAAGACCGCAAGTGAAATACCAGCAAACATAGAGACTGTCAATAAAAATTACCTGGACGGATTCCCTCTTTTCCTATTTTTTCGGTATTTTTTCGGCATCGTGTCGAATAAAGTGCCCTTTTTTCATCCTTTTCTCTCCTGGATCTTTATCTCTGGAGTAATATATCACTTTTCCCCCCTCCTCCTCGTTCTTGTTCCTCCTGAAGGCTCAACCTTGTTTATCTTGCAGAAACAGGAAAATGTCTCAAAAGAAGACAGCATTTGGTTGGTTGCTATGGTATATATAACTTTTTATACTATTCTCTTCTGGCAGGTTATTCTAACTCGTTTAAACAGAACATGTCCCGAGTACTCAATCGTACATTGCAAAACATTCTGAGTTCTGCCGACCTCCCCACTCTCCCCGTCGTTGCCTCTAAAGTTCTTGAGCTCACCACACAGGAGGAGGTCGAGGTGGCCGAGGTTATCCACCTCATCTCTCAGGACATCGCCCTCTCAACCAAGATTCTTAAAGTGGCGAACTCTGCCTTTTATAATTTTCCACAGCAGATTGGATCAGTGCAACAAGCAGTCTCTCTCCTTGGAATCAACGCTGTGCGTAGCCTCGTCTTAAGCTTCACCTTTCTTTCCATGGGAGAGGAGAACACTTTTAAGTACTTTGATCTGAACGGTTTCTGGAGACTGTCTCTTGTTCGTGCCGCAGCAGCACGACTTATCAGCCAGTACGTTGGCGAGGTTGATCCGGAAGAGCTGTTCACCCAGGGGCTTTTACAAAACATTGGCCAACTCATCTTTGCCCTGACGCTTCCAGAGCGCTACGACACCCTCCTTGAGGAGCTGGAAATCGATAACACCAGGCCCGATGAAAGCCTTGAAGAAGAATATCTGGGACTCGCCCATACGGTCTCCGGTGCGGAGGTGGCCCGATGTTGGTGCTTACCTCAAAGTATTGTAGATGCTATTCGTTATCACCACGCCCCGGCGCAATATGAGGGAGCAGACTGCCGAAACTCTTCCGCTGTTAAGATCGTCTACCTCTCTGAGATGCTTGCCCGTATATTTCAATCCAATATGCCCATAGAGGCGCAAGAGGAATTTGAGGAAGATGCACGTAAAATGCTTGGACTTCCCAGTGAAGAAATTGGCCATATTTTAAAAATCATAAATAAGAAAGTGACAAAATCAGCCCAATTTTTTGGGGTCGAGATGGAGCCGGTTCGGTCAGTCACTGAAATTATTCAGGAGGCTAACATTCGCCTCAGCCTTCTTCATCTCAGCTATGAGGAAATGAACCGGGAACTGCAACAGGCCAAAAATTCCCTGGAAGAGCTCACGGCTGAGCTCACGGAGAAAAACCATCAACTTGAACAACTTGCCAATATTGACGGGTTGACAGAAATTCATAATCACCGCTATTTTCAAACGTTTCTCCGTACCGAACTGCGCCGAGCCAAAGAAAACAATCTTCCCCTCACCCTTTTGCTTGCCGACATTGATCATTTCAAGCAATTCAATGATCGATATGGGCACCAAACAGGTGATTTCATACTCAAAGAACTCTGCAGGGCTGTGCTCCCCATGCTCCGCGATTATGACCTCATGGCGCGATACGGAGGGGAGGAATTTACCTTTGTTCTCCCCGATACCAGCGCTGATGGTTCTCTTGCTGTCGCCCAAAAAATTTGTCGCCTGGTTGCCGAACATCCTTTTTCCAATGATTCAGCCTGTTACCAGGTGACACTGAGCATTGGGGCAACCACGATTTTCCCTGCAGAAACTGCCATTTCGGCCAATGAATGCATAGACCAGGCCGACCGCGCACTCTATGAAGCAAAGAATCGGGGACGAAATCAGGCTATTTCTTTTCATAATCTCAGCCGAACCAATTGGCTTCGCATGTAGCTCCCATCCTCCTCTCTTTCCTCTTTTTTTCCCTCTCAGATGAATCACACCGTATATCCGTGAGCTATTCATCGGTGAGTCAGCTTCAGGTTTTTCTTTCTGACCAGGAAAATTCTCACATAATTCATTTATCCCCAAGATAGTTCCGAGTGGTTACCCCTAAATTCACTCTATCTGAAGTACCACAAAGTCAGCTCATTCCCTGAATATTACAGACAAAAATAAAATTTCTCCTTGTAAACAGGAATCATTCCCTGTTAACTTCTACACTCAATACAGCGTATTGCTCGCAGCACGTATTAACGTCAACCAACTTACAGGAGACCTCCCATGAAAAGGACCTACCTTGCTGCCGTTCTGGCCCTCTCTCTCGCCGCCCCTCTGACGGCTCTTGCCAATGAGCCTTCCCCTCTTCTTAAGGATGCCCAACTCGAATTCCAGCCTATTCCCGATCAGGCTCCATCTATTAAAGAAAATCCTGCAACGCCTGAAAAAGTTGAATTGGGCAAGATGCTCTACTTTGACCCCCGTCTATCCCGCAGTGGTCTGATCAGCTGCAACACCTGTCATAATGTGGGCATGGGTGGTGACGATTTTCAGGAAACATCCACTGGCCACGGTTGGCAAAAAGGTCCACGGAATGCTCCCACCGTGTTGAATTCAGTCTTTAATCTGGCTCAGTTCTGGGATGGACGTGCCAAAGATCTCGCAGAACAGGCCAAGGGGCCGATTCAGGCTGGTGTTGAGATGAACAACACCCCGGAAAATGTTGTCAAAACCTTATCCAGCATGCCTGAGTATGTGGCTCTTTTTAAACGCTCGTTTCCCGGAGAAGCCGATCCCGTAACCTTTGACAACATGGCCAAAGCGATAGAGGTTTTTGAGGCGACCCTGATCACACCGAACTCCCAATTTGATCGTTTTCTCAAAGGGGATGTACAGGCTCTCAATGCCGAGGAAAAAGAGGGCTTGCAACTGTTCATGGACCATGGCTGTATTTCCTGTCATTCCGGCATCAACATGGGTGGAGATGGTTACCATGAATTTGGCGTGGTGACCAAACCAAGCGAAAAAATAATTGCAGGAGACAAGGGGCGCTACGAAGTGACCAAGGCGGAGGGAGATACCTTCTCCTTCAAGTCACCGTCGCTGCGAAATATAATCCTGACCCCTCCATATTTTCACTCCGGTGTGGTGTGGGATCTGAAGGAAGCTGTTTCCATCATGAACGACTCCCAATTGGGATCTGAGATGCAGGATGCTGATCTTGATAAAATTGTAATTTTTCTTCACACTACTACGGGGAAACAGCCGCAGGTTATGTATCCGATTCTTCCGGCATCAACGGACACAACGATAAAACCTGCACTCGACTGACGCAGAGCCTTGCTCCCCCCGTGACAGAGCTGGTTGTCCTCGGATGCAGAGCGTTCCCCAGAAGTTGGTTTGACCACTTAACAGCGTAGGATTATAATGGCTTGGCGGAGTGAGATAAGCTCACTCCGCCTTTTTCTTGTCGAGGTCAAACATGCATCTGTTCTTTGTGCTTCTTGCTGTCGCCCTTGCAGCCTTGGCCGGTATCTCGGTCTATCCCCACTCGCTGCTCAACGCTCTCTTCACAGGCCTCGCGGCCTTTCTGCTACTCAATGTGCTGGGGCTTCGCCGTCGTGTCGATCTGCTGGAACGGCAAGTCACACGCCTCATGCAGTCCCACGACAGCACCACTCGAACTGAGCCGACAGCACAGCACGAAAAAAGTAAAGAACAACCGCAACAGCCTCGCCCTGTACTTGTCCCCTCTCCAACGCCGCCCCCTCATCCCAAGGCAAGCGCAACGCAGCCCGCCTCCCCTTTCGGCACAGTTCTGGCTCCTGTGCTGCAATGGATCACAGGGGGCAACCCGATGCTAAAGATTGGCCTGGTGGTTCTTTTTTTCGGGGTAGGCTTTCTGCTTAAATATGCGGCCCAACAGGAACTTCTTCCCATCGAGCTACGTCTTGCCGGTGTGGCCTTGGGAGGCCTCACCCTCCTCACACTGGGCTGGCGACTCCAACACAATCACCCACTCTACGGACATGGTCTTGAAGGCGGTGGTATAGGTGTTTTGTATCTGGTGATCTTTGCCGCTGCACGCTATTATACGCTTGTCCCTTTTGGCCTGGCTCTCGCGCTCATGATCGGCCTGGTTGTCTTTTCCGGGATGCTCGCCCTGCTGCAGGATTCGAAAGGTATGGCTGTCTTTGCCTCCTTGGGTGGCTTTCTCGCCCCCATCCTCATGGCAAGCGATAGTGGCAGCCATATCCAGCTTTTTAGCTACTATGTCCTTCTGAACTGCGGAATTCTCGCTCTCTCCTGGTTCAAAGCCTGGAGGGAGCTCAACCTCGTTGGCCTCTTTTTTACCTTTGGGCTCTTTTCCCTCTGGACCGCCACTCACTACACACCTGAGCTCTTTGCCACCACCGAGCCATTTCTTCTTTTATTTTTCCTTATGTACGCCATCATCGCCGTTTTATTTGCACTGCGGCAACCACTCAAACTTCGTGGTTTTATTGATGGCCCCTTGGTCTTTGGCCTGCCTATTGTTTTCAGTTCGCTTCAGGCTTATCTGACCCAGGACTACCGCTTTGGCCTGGCATTGAGCGCTTTAGGACTGGGGGGATGGTATGTCGTCCTTGCCCGCCTGCTCTGGAATCGCCTTGGGGACGGTATGCGTATGCTCACCGAATCCTTCCTTGCCCTGGGGATTGTCTTTGTCAGTCTCGCTATTCCTTTGGGCCTTGATCCGCAATGGACCACTGCCAGCTGGGCTCTTGAAGGTGCAGCCATGATCTGGGTTGGGGTGCGACAAAAACGGGTGGCAGCCCGACTTTTTGGTCTTCTCCTCCAACTGGGAGCGGCACTCGCCTTTTTTGATCAGCCCCCCCTGGGGGGAGAGAGCATCGCCCTTGCCAATCGATTATATATGGGAGCGGCATTGATAGCCTTGGCAGCGCTCCTTTCCGCTTACTGGTTTTCAAAACTTGAGCAGCAGGCACGAAGATGGGAGCGGCATCTTCCGTTGCTGCTTCTTATCTGGGGGCTCATCTGGTGGTACACCGGAGGATTGGTTGATCTTAAACAGCACGCACACCAGGTTCAGGTCCAACCGGTCTTTCTTTTATACTCTTCGCTGACAACAGCTGTTCTCGCCCTGCTGTGCCGCCGTATTCAGTGGTCACTGTTGACCTCAGCCCTGCTGCTCCACCTTCCAATGATGCTTCTGGTCTTCGCGGCGCAGCTCTCAAGCCAAATTTCGCCCCTTACAGGTTGGTCCGCAGGAGCATGGCTCTTAGCCATCTGCCTGCAATACCGTATGCTCAAAGAATTTGACTTGTACTTTCCCCCAATTCCCCATCTGCTCTCCCACTGCGGCAGCTTCTGGCTGATCCTTCTCCTTGTAGCCACCGAGTGCTCTCAACGCGCCCACCTGGTTGTTGACCTTGCCCCATCATGGTCAGCGGCAGCCTGGGCTGCCGGGCCGGTGCTCATCCTCTATCTTTTGGAGTTTCAAGGAAAACTGCTCAACTGGCCGGTAAAGCGTTATTCAGAGCTCTACCAGGGGCTGGCAACCGACATTCCCCTCATGGCCCTCTACCTCTGGATTGTCGGATCGTTTGCTCTGGACGGAAACCCGGCCCCGCTCCCGTATATTCCCCTGATCAATCCCTTGGATCTCTTGTCCCTTGCCATCTTACTGCTGGCACTCGTTCGCCGGTTGCGGGGGAGCAGCCACTTGACCGCCAAAGGACAACTGGTTTTCCCTGCACTCACCTGTTTCGTCTGGTTAACTGTGGTTACCGGCCGTACTGTACATTGTTTTACCCCCACAGGGTACTCTGCTGCCAAGTTGTTTGATTCGTCAATCTTTCAGGCAGCAATAGCCGCACTCTGGAGTTTACTGGCCCTGACCCTGACCATCTTTGCAGCACGCAAGCAAAATCGCAAAATATGGTTGACCGGTGCAGCCCTTTTAGCCCTGGTTGTGGGGAAACTTTTTATGATCGATCTTTCGGGCACGGGTTCCATTGGTCGTATAATATCATTCTTGGTCGTGGGAGCACTCATGCTTGTTATTGGTTATTTTGCCCCCCTGCCTCCCAAAGCTCATCAGGAACAGTCGCATGAAGCCTAAGAATACCCTTCTTCTTTCTCTCCTTGCTCTCGCACTCTTGCCTCTCTGTGTTGCGCGGGCTGTCACGCCAGTTCCCTCTGATTTTGCTTATGGAATGCACCTGCCTATCACTGATCCCAACGGCCTCTACACCCTCAAGCTGCCCCTTGGAATCTACGAAAAGCTGTACTATGCCGATCAGAGTGACCTGCAGGTTTTTAATGGAGCAGGAGAAGTCGTTCCCCAGGCGTTACAACGTGCTCCCCTGGAAAACAACCCCACCCGGACAAACGTTCCCTTTTTTCCTCTTCCCCAGGATATCCCCACAAGTACCCAGAATCTCGCCCTGATGGTTCAGCGCAATACTGCCGGCACCATTCTCTCCATTCAAGGTTCGGGGAGCTTGCCTGTTGGCAAGAGCTCCACCTATCTCCTTGACCTGAGCGAGAGCAAAGCCACTGCTTTGAAGCTTGTACTCAACTGGCAGCAAACGGCCTCCAATCAGATCTACACGCTGGCAATTGCGCAAAGCAGCGACTTAAGCCACTGGCAGCTTATCAATCCTCAAGCAGTTGTTGCCAGGCTCAGTTATCAGGGAGCAGAGGTCCTGCGGCAGGATGTCTCCCTTTCCGGTATCACAGGCCGCTACCTGCGACTGACCTGCAGAGACTGTAAAGAACCATTTCTCCTCACACAGGTGACAGCGTTCAGTGGAACCAACCAAAGTGGGGACCAGTATCAATGGTTTCCGTTAATGGATGGAAGTATTCAGGAAGAGCAGGGATGGTACCGCGTTTCTTATGAGAATCCCGCCCGATTTGGAGTCCAGGCGGTGGACCTTGAGTTTCCCCTGGCAAACTCACTTGCCCGGGTCATTATTGAATCACGCCCCACCCCGCAGGACACATGGCAACGAGTTGCAGGGGGGGACTTCTTTCGGTTGGATATGGGGAAGAGTCAACTGATCAGTAATTTCCGAACCTGCAGTCTCAATACCGACAGGTATTGGCGGCTGAGCTTGGCCCAAAGCAGCGCCCTCTCCAAACACTACCTGCCAAAGCTGACGCTGGGCTGGAGGCCTGAATCCCTCATCTTTTTGGGCCGCGGCCCCGGGCCGTACACGTTGGCCTTTGGTAGCAGTGGTAGAGCGCAGATCGATATTACCCAGGCTGCTCTGGTGGTGAATGCCCTGGCTCAAAACGGCGAGCAGGCACCACTGACCCCGGTCACTCCCGGGCCCCGCTTTACCCTGGGCGGGGAGCAGGCACTCACGCCTCAGCCAGCGACCATTGACTGGCAACGCATATTGCTCTGGGGAGTCCTCATTGCCGGAGTTCTCATCCTTGGGTTCATGGCCTGGACTGTTTCCAGAGAGATGAACAGACGAAAAGGTTAATACCCACCTGGCCCCCTGATACCTTATGGATCCAGAGGAAAATCGCTGCAGACAATGAGGTGGCTATTGAAGCACCGCACGTATATGCTGGGCCAGTTCTGCCACAGAGAAGGGTTTGCTCAGTACCGTGGCACCGAAGTCCATGTTCGTTGCATGGTGACGAGCATCCGCACCGTTAGCAGACAGAAAAACAACGCGACCTTGAGGGCAGAGTTCGCCAATCTTGCGCGCAAGCTCACGTTCATTTGTCTTGGGCTGGTCAAGAAGAACCAGATCAATCGACTCCCTGTGTTTTTGAGCCAGCTTCAATGCCTGATCAGGATTTTTCGCCGTCAATACCTTGTAATTGAGCTGCTCTAATATGGTCTGATGTAAACTGAGCATGGCAGGCTCCTCCTCCACCACCAGCACCAGCTCTCCCTGTCCGATGGCAAGCGCTACACGTTCTTCTCCCATCTCTTCCTCGCCCTCTCCCGTATAACGAGGCAGATACACACGAAAGGTGGAGCCCCCGTCAACTTCGCTTTGCACACGAACAACCCCATGATTTTGCTGAACAATGCCATACACCGTGGCCAGTCCAAGCCCGGTTCCCTGTCCCTGGGCCTTGGTGGTAAAAAACGGCTCAAAAATTCTATCCGCTATCACGCTATCAATGCCACTGCCCGTATCACTGACGGCCAGAACCACATAATCACCAGGGGGTAATCCGCCCTCGGGTGCTGGGTTTGTCTCGTCAAACGAGGCCCGTGTTATTTCCAGGGTCACTATTCCCACCCCATTGATGGCATCCCGTGCGTTGACAACCAGGTTGACCAGAATCTGATCAAGCTGTGAGAGATCCATTTTTATAGGCCAGACATTCTTCTCCGGTTGCCAGCATAACTCAATTTTTTCACCGATTAATTGGCGCAGCATGGAAAGCCTTTCATCCAAGGTGGTATTGAGTTCCAATACTTTGGGGGCGATGGTCTGCTGTCGGGCAAAGGTGAGCAGCTGCCGGGTGACATCGGCTGAACGCTTGGCAGCGGTGGTTATCTCCTGCAGGTACATATCAAGGGGTTCCGGCAGATCCATTCTGCGTTGAGCCAATTCGGCAAAACCGATAATCACGCCGAGCATATTATTGAAATCATGGGCCACGCCGCCAGCAAGTTGGCCAACCGATTCAAGTTTCTTCGCCAGGTTGAGGTGGTCTCTGAGTTTTTCGCGCTCTGCCTGCACTTGTTTCCGTTGCCTGATATCACGCACAACCGCAGACATGCCCTCGGGTTGCCCCTCGTTATTGACCAGGAGGTAGGTCCGCAATTCAACGGGAAAGGTGTGACCATCCTGATGGCGATACTCTTTTTCATAGAGTTCAGAACAGCCGCCATGCATCAGTTGTTTGCGCACATGCTCGTACTCATACTGTTGCCACTTCTCCGGTGTAAAATCCCGGGCGATACGCCCTTTGACTGCCTCGGGACTCAAGCCAACCATATCTGCATAGGCCTGGTTGCACTCACGAATACGGCCTTTCAAATCCGTCACCACAAAAGCGTCCATCATGCTGCTGTACAGACTACGATACCGCCGTTCACTGGCCAGCAGATCTTCTTCCATATGTTTCTGTTCGACAAGACGCCAGATGTACTCGCCCAGCTCCACCACGGTGTCGATATCAGCTCGAGAGTACGGACGTCCTTTGTCTGCAAGAGCAATCACCGCCACCAGGCGGCCAGCACGGACCAGGGGCAAAAGAAGCTCACGCTGCTCTCCCAAATACAGAGGCAGCTTTTGCGCTTTCTCTGCAGATTGCTCCACAGCCTCTTCCTGGGAAGGATCAATGACCTGCACATCTGTGGAAAAACCTCCTGCCATGGATTGGATATGACGACAGATAGGCTCTGCACCGGCATCGTACCAGCTCCATCCCCTGTTCCGGTTTTCGCTTTCACGCTGTTCCACTGCCACAGAATAAATGGGCGGTTCCAGGCTACAACATACCCCCCGGGAGCTGCCGACCAGTCGGGCCAGTTCCTCAATGGCTCGATGCAAAAACTCTGTGATACCATGGGTATAACAGTATTCTCGCAGCAATAGCCTGGATTCCACCCGCTGCTGCCCTCGCAGGACATCACTTTGATCTCGAAACCGTATAATCCAGCCCCCGGTTGTCGGCAAATGCTCCCCGTAGGGGGCCACTTCCAAGGCTATATGCAGCTCTTCTCCCGCTCTGGTCAGCAGCATGGGCAGCTGTTCAGAGTCCGCCGGGGTGCACTGCATGGGAGAATACAGATTTCCCCGTTGATCGATCAGCGTCATGACTTCGGCGACCGGTTTCCCCTGAGCCTCCTCCTGGCTCCATCCTGTCAGAAAGCTTGCCTTGGCATTGAGCTCGATAATCTGGGCGTCGTTGTTCACCAGAATCAGGCCGGTCCAGGGACTCTGCATGAGGCTTCTTTTCTGCTCTCTGAGCAAGAGAAACGTCTCCTCCTGTTTTGCCAGTTTTTTTCTTTGACGTAAAAGGAGAATCCTGCCCTGAAACATGGCCAGGCTGGCAATCAGCATGGCCAGAAAAAGCAGCGCAGTGCTGCGAAACTCTTTAACGACAGCCCCAATCTGATAGAGTTGACCGGTTCGGGAGTGTTGGTGAACAGACTCACTGACGTTGGTGCCGACCGGCAGGGAAGCTACTTCTTTGGAGAGTTCTCCAGCCTCACTTTTTTCCAATAATGAGGCTTGCAGCTCCGCCTTTTTTTTCATGGTCCGCGCTTCCGCCTGGAGACTGACAGCAAGAGCAAGAGAACAGAGAAGGAACCAGACCAGGGCTGGCATAATGCCACCCCGAAGAGATCGAAAGGGAGTATTTGTAGTGATTTTCATGACAGGTTCGGAACACACAGAGTTGACGAAAAAAATGATCGCTCTTGCAGAAAAATTCCTGCAAGAGCGGATCTGGCTACGAAAATAAAATCAGGCTATCAATCGATCTTGAAATTATCGACTATAGATTTCAACGTAGCTGCCAACTGCTGGAGGTCATCCGCACTGGATTTCACCTGATGACTTGAGGAAGAGATCTCGCTTGAGGCCGAATTGACCGTAGCAATATCCTGGGTGATGGAACTTGCCACCACCGAGCTCTGGTTGACGTTCTCATTGACCTCCGACATCCCTTGGGAGGCCTGGGCGATATTGTCTGCGATCTCCTGGGTGGCGGCACTCTGCTCACTCACCGCCGTGGATATGACCGAGACAATTTCATTGATGCTGTTAATCACCTGAGAGATCTGGTTAATCTCGCCCACGGTTGTATCGGTTGTCTGCTGCATCTCCTCAATCTGCTTTTTAATGTCCTGGGTCGCTGTAGCTGTCTGCTTGGCCAGCTCTTTTATCTCATTGGCTACAACGGCAAATCCCTTGCCAGCCTCACCGGCACGGGCCGCTTCTATGGTGGCGTTCAAAGCCAGCAGGTTGGTCTGCTCGGAGATCTCGGTAATGGTTTCCGTCACCTTGCCAATGGCCAGAGCCGCTTTCCCAAGTTCTGCCATACGCTCAGAGGTGGAGCCTGCCTGCTCGACAGCAGCCAGGGATATGGAGTTGGCTTCCTGGACGTTATGGGCAATTTCACCAATGGTAGCGGTCATCTCTTCGGCAGCGCTTGCCACCATGGATGTGTTGGTGGTGGACTCTTCCATGGCCGCTGCCACATTATTCAGATTAGTGGTCATCTCTTCGGCGGCCGCAGCAACAGAGTCTGCCCTCTGGGAGGTATCTTCGGAAGAGCTGGAGAGATCTGTTGCGATTCTAGAAAGATCAGTAGAAGAGGCATCAATGGAACGGGTATTCCCCGCGATGTCACCGATGATCCCCTGGAGCTTTTCAATAAACGTATTAAACCACTGGGCCAGCTCACCTATCTCGTCTTTAGAGTTGACCTGCAGGCGCATGGTCAAATCTCCTTCTCCATGGGCAATATCCTGCAGTCCGGCAACAGCACGTTTCAGGGGGAGAACAATGGAGCGGGAAAACATCAGCACGACTGCACAAACCACAAACACAGCCACAAAGGTGGTCACCAAAATTGAATTGCGGATGGAGTGAGAGGCGGCGAGAAATTCATCCCTATCCTGGGTAACGGCAACAGACCAACCTTTGAGGGGAACCGGGGCAAATCCCGCAATTTTGGGTACGCCGCGAAACACATAGGATCGCGCGCCACTCTCTCCATTCATCATTGACTTGGTTATGGACGCCATATCCTTAAGCGAGGTCAGATCAAGCTTCATTTCCAACTCTTTTTTGGGGTGGACGATGATCAATCCCTTGCTGTTGCACATAAAGGCATAGCCGGTTTTCCCCACCTTGATATCAGATATATGACGGGTTAATGGCGCAGCCCGCAAAGAAAGGCCAAAAATTCCCAAAAAATCTCCGGAAAGAGAGGTGATGGGTGCACAGAGTACATAGATAACATCGCCGGTTACCTTTGAATGGACGATCTCCCCGGCGACGGGTTTACCGCTTGTTTTGGCCTTTTGAAAATAGCTCATATCGGCAAGATTCACCCCCTTGTACTCCTTGCCGCTGGCTAACTCACCGGTATACATGAACCCTTTTTCATCGGTGACAAAGATACCCAGGTAGCTGGAATCAAGTTGTTTAAACTGGTCCTTCATCTGCTTGCGCAGCTCAGCAATATCATCCTTGGCAGCTGCCAGCCCCTCTCGTTTAATCTTTTCTCCAATCAGGCGAATGTTCGTATCGACCGCATGGGCAGCCGCGGTCTTGAGCTGCGCATCGAGGGTGGATTCAACCAGCGCTGCCATATTACTGGCCTGGGATGCGGCATTGTTGCGCGCTGTTTCGCTCAGCGAGTGGGAAGATTTAGATACAGCAAGAAAGCCCACTACCAACAAAGGAAGGGCCACTGCCACACATCCTCCTGCAATAAGACGAAAGCTAATAGATCGAAAATTCATTGGTGTTCTCCTTGTTTCAACTGGATTAGAAGCGCTCCCGGCTTCCTGGTATCAGTTTCTTTCTTCCATGGTTTGGCGGTCGTCAACGCGCCACAATCTGGTACAGAAATACAACATGATGCTGAACTACAAGGGTACAGAGGCCAATCTGACCGAATTGTCTCTCACTTAACTGAAATCGGAAAGATAAGCTAAAAAATCTTCTGAATTTAAAGGCTTGCTGTAATAAAATCCCTGGATTTGCTCACAACCACAGCGTTTGAGCCAGGCAAGCTGGTCCGCTGTCTCCACACCTTCGGCAACCACGGGAATACCAAGATTGTGGGCCATAAGAATGATGGTCTCCACCAGTTGCGCATCCGAGGGGTCTTCGGTGATGTCGCGAATAAACGAACGATCAATTTTCAGGGTTTTAATGGGAAAACGTTTGAGGTAGGAAAGCGAGGAATATCCCGTGCCGAAATCATCAATGGCAATGGCAAACCCATGGCCGACCAACTCGTTGAGGGTGTCGATGGTTTTGGCCAGGTTTTTCATCATCGCAGTTTCCGTAATCTCCAGCTCAAGCTGGCTGCTGGGCAGGTTGAATGTCTGGAGAATATCGAGGATTCGTTCCACCAGGTTCTCCTGGACAAACTGCTGGGACGAAAGATTCACAGAGAGTATCAGAGCAGGTCCCTTCGCTGCGTTGAGCGCGCTTAAAAAGCGACAGGTCTGCTCCAGAACCAGTTCTCCAAGTGGGATAATCAGACCGGTTTCCTCGGCTAGGGGAATAAAATCAGCCGGGCTAACCAGCGATCCATCAGCCTGCTGCCAGCGCACCAGTGCCTCTGCGCCGACTATACGTTCGGAAAAGGGGTCGACTTTGGGCTGAAAAAAAACGGTAAATTCCCTATTTTGCACGGCCTGGCGTAGATTATTTTCAAGCTCCCGCAGGTAGGAAATCCGTTCACTTAAATCCGGGGTAAACAGGCAGGCGCTGTTTTTCCCCTGAGATTTCGCCTGATACATGGCGATGTCGGCGTGTTTGATCAGGGTTTCGGCGTTACTGCCGTCGTTTGGATAAAAGGCCGCGCCGATACTGGCGCTGACAAAAACCTCCTGGCCATCCACTTGAAAAGGGGCGGCCATACTTTTAAGCAATCGTTCAATAAGAGGGGGCACCACATCCTCGGAGGTAATGGCTGCCATCAACAGTAAAAATTCATCCCCTCCAAGCCGAGCCACGGTATCTTCTTCCCGGACCTGAGCCACCAGCCGGTTGGTGACCTGCAGCAGCAGGGTATCTCCACTGGCATGCCCGAGGCTGTCGTTGATTTTTTTAAAGTTATCCAGGTCCAGGATAAGCACGACGAGTCGGGTCCCCCCTCGTCGAACATGGGCAATGGAGACCTCAATGCGATCCATAGCCAGGCGCCGATTGGGCAATCCGGTCAGGCTGTCATGGTAGGCCTGGTGAACGATATGCTCTTTTTGCCGCTTTAACTCGGTAATGTCATGAAACAACCCCACATAATGGGTGACTCGGTTTCCCTGATCGCGGATAGCGCTTATACTTAAAATCTGAGGAAAGTCCTCTCCTGTTTTTCGAGAGTTCCAGCTCTCACCGCTCCAGCGCCCGGTCTGTTTCAGCTCTTTTAACAGTTGGAGATAAAAGCTGATTTCATGCCGCTTGTTTTTGAACATACGCACATTTTTGCCGAGCGTATCTTCAGGGGTATAGCGGGTGATATCGCTAAAGGCCTGATTAATTGTCAGGATATTTCCCTGAGCATCGGTAATAACGATACCTTCCAGAGCCTGTTCCACCGCATTCCGATAAAGAAGCAGCTGTTCTTCAGCCCCTTTGCGTTCCCTGATTTCCTCAAGTAAATCCTGATTGACTTGAGAGAGTCGCAAAATATACCGGTTAAAATGGTGGCCTAACTCACCTATTTCCCCAAGACCGTCTTCTTCGGCCAGCACATCCAGATCTCCGCCAACAGCCTGCGCCATCTGACCGGCTAATCGTGCCAGAGGATTGGCAATCAGGTTCCCCAGAGTAAGTCCCAGAGGAAGCACTAAAACAAGAGCGATGAGGATAATAAAGCCAATGATCCAGCTCAGACGCGCCAGCGGTTGTAAAAACTCCTCCTCATAAACCGTTGAGGCCACAATCCAATCAAGTTCTTGAATGTAGTTAAAAAAAACAATTTTTCGTTGCGGCTTTTCTTGGGAGGAATCCTTCCAGGTGTACACAAGCTGGCCATTTTTTTGCGCCAACATACGCTCGAATAACCGCTTGGCGGCAGGATTCCCCATGGTGTTGACATTTCCCACCATCCAGGGATGTTGGATCACATCGCCTGAACCACTAAAAATAAAGGCATAGCCGGTGCGTCCAAAGTGGTGGGCATTGAGCCCTTTGCGCAAATCCCTGGCAAGGAAGTTGAATTCGTGCTGGTAGCAGGTCACCGAAACAATCCAGTCCCAAGGTTGGAAGTAGGCCATAGCAAGGGTCTTGGGTGAGGTGGAGCTTTCTCCAGGATTCTTCCAGGTATAATCAAGCAAACCGGATTTTCGTGCAATCTGTTGGCGTATAAACGACCTGTGAGAGATGTCTTTACCAATTAATGAAGCAGCGGGATGCACCTTCACGCGCCCTTGCGAGTTGATCACATAGACATACCCCTGATCACCGATATGTTGTTGCAAAAACAAGCGCTCCGCCTGATCTTGTGCTTCAGCACGGCTTAATGCGCCTACCTGCACCTGCCCTTCTAAAAAGCGCAGCGTATCAATGTTGACCTGGGCAATTGTCTGCAGATGGTTGCGGATAGCAAGGTTGGCCGCATTTTCCACCACCTCTTTCACCGACAAGGTCGAGGTGGCCAGCTTTTCCATCATATTGTTCCGCATGGTACTGTGGACAAAATGATAAATACCAACCCCGGTAATAATGATCACAAGGGCGGTTGAGAGGAAAAAAAGGTTCAGAATATGAAAACGGATCGAACGTCGTCTGGAAAACAACGGCCTGAGTATGGGGGGGAGTTGATTAAACATGGTAGCTCCGAGCATTAGACCCCAAAATTTACCCTTCAAGAGTCCCGGTGCGGATTAATCCCCGATCAAGGTGAGAGGAGATTTTCAGAAGTAATTCTTCATCAAGCTGCGCCAGCAGTTCAAGCTCCAGTCCTGTGAGTTCAATGCCGAGTTGGTAACAGGCCTCGGGAAGCGAGCGGCTGGCCAAACGCCGAAACTGCTCGTCAGTCAGAAGTCGGCCAAGACAATATTCCACACCTTGCTGCGACATATTCCTCCTTCCCACTTAAAAAAATCCTGCATCCGTGACGGCGGGTGGTCACTCTACAACTTGCCCTATTCATGCGATACAGATTTTACAAAAAAACACTTGTAGTCGTTCAGCTTCACCTGCCTTCACGTATTCAGAGAAAATCTCACCATGCCTCATTCCTAACAAGGATAGCAGAATACATGCCACGTATTTTTGTCTTTAATTTCAATTTATTACAAAAACGAAAAAAACGAAAAATGTCCCCAGGAGAACAAGTTGTCCCTCTGGGGACAATTTATTCAAGTCTAATAAAAAAATTTTCGCGTGGTTTTCAGAAGACGAGCAGCGGCTGATTTATTGTTGCCGCTCTGTTTGAGTGACCACTCTTTGAGCCGATCATGAACCGCCTCTAAAGAAAACTCTTCAGGACTAAAGTCAAAATGCAGGGAGAGCCTGGACTGCTCAGGTAGAAATGATGTATTTTCAGCCTGTTGAAGACGAAGATGCTGAGGTTGAATCAACTCACCATTGGTAATAATAGTCGCGTATTCCAGACGATTGCGCAGTTCACGCACATTTCCAGGCCAGTCATGGGCCAAAAGGAAATCCAGGGCTGACCGGGAGAGTCCAGGGAGCGGTTTTCCCTGATGCTGGCGGAAAGAGGCGAGAAAATGTTCCGCCAAGGCCGGAATATCCTCTTTTCGCTCGCGAAGTGGTGGAATATAAAGTGGAAATACATTGAGTCTAAAAAACAGGTCAGAACGGAACTGTCCCGTATGGGACAACTCTTTAAGGTCTCGATGGGTTGCGACTATCACACGAAAATCAGCCTTATGGGCCTGATCTGAGCCTAATTGCTCATACACCTTTTCCTCGAGCAACCGTAGCAGCTTAGCCTGGAGGAGAGAGGGCATGTCGCCGATTTCATCGAGAAAAAGGGTACCACCGCCCGCACGGGCACATTTGCCTTCACGCGCGGCTTCCGCGCCGGTAAAGGCGCCCTTCACATGGCCAAAGAGTTCACTTTCCAACAAATTTTCGGGTATGGCTGCACAATTGACCGGAACAAAGGTCGCAGGAGAACAGCCGGACGCCGCATGAATAGCTCGCGCAAGCACCTCTTTCCCTGAGCCGGATTCTCCCAAAATACTCACTGTGGTCTCTGCAAAGGTGGCTACCTGTCTGGCCGCCTGCAATACCGCCCCCATGGCCGGTGAGACGGTCTTGATACTTTCAAAACTGAACTGCTGCTTATAGTATCCCTCGATCTGATCGCAGCGCTGACGTAATCGTGCCCCTTCAAGGCTTCGGGCAACAGTGAGCAGAAGTTCCTCGCTGATTATGGGTTTGAGTAAATAATCGTCCGCCCCCTGCTTCATCGCCTGGACAGCAGACTCAACGCTTCCGTGGGCGGTGACAACCACAAAGGGTAACTCCGGAAATCGATTCTGCACCTCGGCCAGAAGGGAAAAGCCATCCAGCTCAGGCATAACCAGGTCAGAGAGGATCAGGTCGACTCTCTGTTGCTGCATGATTTTAAGAGCAACACTGCCGTTTTCAGCGCAGGCGGTCTTGTAGCCAGCATCCTGCAGGTAATTGTTGAGGAGAAAGCGAAAACTTGTCTTGTCATCGACAATCAGTATTCTGGCTGGGCTCATAAATGCCTATCCTTTAGGGTGTCTTGAATAATTAGATTTTTCAATCAAGGTCAAGGATTGCTGACAATTTTACCGCAGGCATATAGTTGATATTCCGAGGATAAAATTTTCAGCATGACGCAGAGATTGGAAGAAAAAGCAATTATTCAAGATTCCCTTTACTTGCTGCACACAGCTTTCCGCTGCCATGGTTAATGGCCCCTCCCAAGAGAGCGGGACAAAAAATCAGTTCATCACAATAGGTAAGGGTGTCTTGAGTCATGAGGATATCTTGAATACGTATATTCAAGATTTTCCAACACAAGGATTCAAGTCTCTCTCTTTTCGGTTACAAACGCCGGAGGCTTTAAATGACTGTAGAGCTTTTGCACCAATGAATTGAGTGCGCATAATGGCAGCTCGTCGGCCCCCTGATGAAGACGCAGGGCAAGCTCTCCTGCCTGCCCATCGGCCAGATAACCACACAAACCTTTCAGACTGTGTGCTGCTTCGAGAATCTGCTCACGATTGGAGAGCAAAAACGCCTGATCAAGCTTATTTTTCTCAGCTTCAATATCCTCCCAAAGCAGGTGGGCATAGGTAACAATACGCGCCTGATCAGATCCCATATCCACCATTACCTTTGCGTCTAATCCAAAGGATTGCAGCTCCTGGTCCGATTTGTTTTTCTGCTCGATTGCTCCGCTTTCACCGGTCTTGGCACGTGCACCTGTGCAATAAGTACGCAAAACAACACAGAGTTTCTGCAGATCGAGAGGTTTGCACAGCACCTCCTGCATACCAGCCTGCAAGGCTCGTTCTCTGGTTCTCTCATCGGTATCAGCCGTATAGGCGATAATCGGTGTTTGTCCCTGCTTGAGCGCTCTTTCCCGGGAACGGAGCCGCCCGGCCAACTCCAAACCGTTGAGATTGGGCATCCATAAATCAAGAATAATACAGTCAAAAAGACGTTCTTCCACCCGTTTGAGCGCTTCCTCGCCGTTTTCTACAGTGATAACCCGGTGCCCCCACTCCCGCAAAGTTTTCTCCAGGAGCAAACGGTTAAAGCCGTTATCCTCTACGACCAAGACCAAAAGAGAGCTGGAAAGACCGCCGCACTCCTGTTCCAGCACAACCGGTGCACAGATTCGAACAGGCACCCTGACAGTAAAACAGCTTCCCTGACCAAGTTGACTCTGCACTTCAATGGATCCGCCCATAAGCGTCACCAACCGCTGAACAATGGCCAGCCCCAAACCGGTTCCACCGTATCTTCGACTGATCCCCGGATCGATCTGTTGAAAAGGCTCAAAAAGAAGATCCTGCTTGCTTAAATCGATGCCAATACCAGTGTCCTCTACCTCAAGACGCAACCAGAAATAGTCGTCTTTCGCTGTGCTCCTTTCCCCTTGGACTCGAAGGACAACGGAACCATCGTCAGTAAATTTCAAGGCGTTGGCAAGGAGATTCGACAGAACCTGACGTAATCTGGTTGCATCCCCCACAACCCAGGCGGGAAGCTCAGGCCCCAGCTCCAGATTCATGGTGACCCCGGCACTCTTATCGACAAGGGGCGTAAACTGCCAGCGCAGGAGCTCCAGCACCTCGACCAGGTTAAATGGAGCATCCTTAATGCGTAACTGTCCAGCCTCCACTCTGGACATATCGAGCACATCGTTGACCAAGTCCATGAGGAGATGCGCTGATTGATCCAGGATATCAATATATTGACGCAATTGATCATCATCCGAGGTCCGACGGGCAAGACCACTGAATCCAACCAGGGCATTGAGCGGGGTCCTGATTTCATGGCTGACCAGGGCAAGGAAATCAGACTTGACCTGACTGGCCTTTTCAGCGGCTTCACGCGCCTCGTTCAGCCGATCTTCATGCAGCTTCTTTTCCGTTAAATCAAAAGAATATCCAAAATAGGACTCCACTTCTCCCTGATCATTAAATCGGGGAATAAGGTCCGTGAGATGCCAGTGGAGATCTCCATTCCGGTCATAGATACGATACTCCACCCCACGTTGCTCCTCTCCACTACAAAGCAGCTTTTCCTTGTAGTGCTCACAGTGGGCAAGATCCTCGGGATGGACAAATTCCTTGAAATATTTGCCAACAACATCAGCCTCTTCAAAGCCAAGCTGCCTCCTGAAGCTGGGGGAGACATACGTTATCCTCCCCTTTGGGGTGATGGTGTAAATAATAGCATGACTGTTTTCAACCAGTGAACGATACTGTTCCCGGGCATCTCGCAAAGCTGATTCAGATTTTTTCCAGTCAGAAATATCCTGAATTATAAGGACATTGGCGGATTTCCCCTCAGCTCCTTCAGCCAGGGGGGTTGAGCGAATGCGAACATCCGCGCCGAGAACGGGCAAATACGTCTCCACCGTTTGCGGCGTTTGCGTCTGACAGATTGTTCTCTGGGGACAGTGATCAACCAGCTCCCCCAAACCACAGAGCAAGCGGCAACAGTGTTGCCCGACGATGGCTTCTTTGGAAAGCAGTAAACGCTCTACCAAGGCACTGTTCACCCGGGTTATGCGCCGTTTTCCATCAACGACGATCAACATATTGGGTGAGGTATCAATGATACGTTCCCAGAAGATTTCCGAAGCTGCAATCTCACGTCTGCGACTCTCCGACTCATGGTAGAGTTCTTTAAGTTCACTGTGAGCATAAAAGGAAGATCTACGGTAGCGGTACCAGGTCGTGGAGACCAGGGTGCATATGACATTCACGGCAAGGTAACCGCTGAGCGGAGATATCGGGTTGATATAGCTCTGTTTCGATTTAACCAGAACCAAAAGCAGAAAACTCCCCAGGCTCAAGGTGATCGGTGGCAACACCCGCCACAACCATTTGCCGGGCTGCAGGGTATATAGCGCCAGGATAACGCAGAAATCAAGAGGAATATAGCCGGTGTAATCAGGAGGCCTGGAGAGATTACCCAAAAGCACAAACACCACTGTGCAGATTGCCAAGACCAGGATGAAACGGTCAAAATACACAGGATCGCGCAGGCGATTGATCCCAACCAGGATACCAAAGGAAAAACAGATATAAACACAGCGCAGGGCAACCACCCAAGGCAACAGAGGCTGGTTGTGCAGGAGCAGATAATCTGTACGGAGGAGCAAAAAATTGATCAGCAGGCCAAAGGCAATCAGGAGGGAACATGTACGTACATCCTGAGGGAAAAAGGCGCTTCTGTACGTCTCATCGCCCGGGAGGCTCCGGGCCTGTATAACCTCGGCAAGCTTGTTGCTGACCATATCCCCCATCCCCTAGGTAGAACACTTTCTAACCTCTCTATTTTGCAATGAATTTATAGCTATTACCTCACTGCAGCCATAAAATCACATCGTTTTTGTTAAATTTGCATTTTTTTGCGAACAACTTTGCCAATTCCCTTCAACCCCTTGGGGCGACGGACTTTTCATCTCTAAACAACAATCGGCATATCTAGTGAGAAATGTTGAAAGAAAAAACTTTAAACGACCTTGGTGTGTGTTTTGCTTACCCCCCAAGCGAACCCTCTTCCTTTCAACCTCCACACTCTCTCCGAAATGATGCGTACACACGAGAACAGCGATGATACGGACCATTCTTTTTTAGATCAATGCGATGAGCTTCTTCCCCCGCTCTTCCCCCAGGTCGATTATCGCGGTGCGAAACACGCTCCCCCAGAGCAGGAATACGAAGAGGTGAAACGGTATCGTTCTTTGTTCAACAACTCCCTGGAGGGTATTTTTTTCACCACGCCGGATGGCCGCTATCTGGATGTCAACCCGACACTGGCACGCATTTACGGCTTTTCCACACCAGAACAACTTATTCGTCATTTCAAGGACATTAAGCACCAGTTGTATGTGCGGCCGGAACGTCGGGATGAATTTATCTCCATCCTCGAAAGGGATAAACGTATCATCGGTTTTGAATCACAGGTTCGAAAACGAAACGGAGAGATTATCTGGATCAGTGAGAATGCGCGGCCGGTGTACAATCCTTCCGGTGGGATCAGCTACTATGAAGGCACGGTCATGGATATTACCGCCCGCAAGGAGGCGGAAGAGGAACTGGAGTTGCAACGCGCCTTTTTTTCCCAACTCTTTGACAACTCCCCCCAGGCGATTGTCATCATCGACACCAAACGAAATGTGGTGAACTGCAATCAGGGGTTTGAGCGGCTCTTTGGCTACAGGGCCGTCGATATCATTGGCTTCGGCATGCGGGCGCTTATTGTTCCTGAGGGATTGATGGTTGAGTGTGAAAATGTCCGCAATACGATTTTATCCGGTGAAACCGTGCAGTGTGAAACCCAGCGCCGCCATCGAAACGGAAGCATGATCCCCGTTGACATGATCGGCTTTCCCATCCAGGTCGGTTCTTCGACAAGTGGAATCATTTATATCTACGAAGACATCTCCGAACGTAAATCTTTTGAAGAGCAAATCACCCATCAGGCCTTTCACGATTCTCTCACCGGATTACCCAACCGTACTCTTTTTGGGGAACGTTTGGAGCGGGCGCTGGAGCGCTCGCATCGACGCCCTGAACTGTACTACTCGGTGTTGATGATAGACCTCAACAAATTCAAAGCGGTCAACGACTCCCTGGGGCATCCGGCCGGAGATCAGCTTCTCATCGAAGTGGGCCAGCGCTTGTCGGTCTGTGTGCGTTCAGTGGATACCGTGGCCCGCCTTGGTGGTGACGAGTTCGCCCTCATTCTGGAAGAGTTCCCCGCTCGCAAAGAACTGCTCAAAATAGCGCGTCGTATGCATTCCATTCTCTGCGAACCGTTTTCTCTGTATGGAAACGAAATCACCCCTGGTGCCTCCATCGGCATCGTTGCTCAGCTCAATGAGTACACCAGCGCCGAAGAGGTCCTGCGGGATGCGGATATTGCCATGTATCGCGCTAAACAGCAAGGCAAGGGTATTGTCCTGTTTGACAAGCGTATGCACCTTGAACTGGTGGAATCGATCAATCTGGAGGCTGAGCTGAGAGAGACCATAAATAATGGTGCTTTGACCCTGCATTACCAGCCCATCGTTGCCGTGGATACGGAGCAACTGCTTGGCTTTGAGGCTCTGGTCCGCTGGGATCATCCCATGCGAGGCATGGTCCCTCCAGACCGTTTCATTCCCCTGGCCGAAGAAACTGGACTGATCATCGATTTGGGCAAGTGGGTCATTTCCGAGGCCTGCCACACACTCAAAGTCTGGCAAGATGACCAGGACCATGCACGCAGGCTGACCATGAGTGTCAATGTATCCTGCAGGCAACTTGCTGACGCCGGGCTGGTGGAGCATGTGACAGCCGTGCTCAGAAAAGAAAACCTCGCCCCGGCCAACCTCAAAATCGAGGTGACCGAATCAGTGATTATGCATGATGTCGACAGCGCCATCTCCGAACTCAATCGGCTGCGCGAACTCGGGGTCCAGATAGCCATTGATGATTTCGGCACAGGTTACTCCTCCCTTGCCTACCTCCGCCGTATCCCCATTGATCACCTCAAGATAGACCGCTCTTTTATTCGGGACTTTTCAGAGGGCAACAAGGAAAACGATCAGATTGTGCGTTCCATTATCTCCCTTGCCAGAAGCCTGGGCCTGGGTGTTATTGCCGAGGGGGTGGAAAACAGGGATCAACTGGACCGTCTGCGCAGCCTTAACTGCGACCGGGCGCAAGGATTTATGTTTTCCCGCCCAGTTGACCGGACCAAGGCGGCCACAATGATTCGCCAATACGCCGCCTCACAGGTGAGCTGACGGCAAAAAAAACGTATTCTGAGAATACGCGGAAGCGAAAAACAAAATGGGATATGTATTTTGCCCATGCCTCGCCCTCCCGTCGTCCCCGCCCAGTCAATTCTCCCTTAAAAAAAGGTCACACACTGATATGCTTGGACTGTTTACATCAAAAATCGTTGTTACTCGCCGTCACGAGGCTGCAGCCATTAAAGAGACACTCGCCGGTCGTTTTGATCTCAGCCAACGGTTCTCACTGCCGGGCACAGGGGCAGGCGACGATCTGGTTGAGGCCATAAACCAAATTTTTAAACGGTTACAAACATTTGTCTACGATCTCACCAAGCACAATGTGGAGACGGCAACCGTTGCGCCACAGGTCCAGACGATAGCCGCGCAGGTGCATCAGGGGGCAGAGTCATTAAGCCTGGAGGTCGAGCATATTCAACACACCTGCAACCGACTGGCGACAAGCATCAGTACATCCACGCACAGTGCCGGTCAGGCCCTTGAGCAATCGGCACGCATTGTAGCGGAAATCGATGCAACCCAGACCATCACCAATCAGGCTCTACAGAAAATGCAGTCCATGGAGCAAGGGGTTGAGCGGCTCAGTGGCTCTATCAACGAACTTGACCAACGTTCAAAAAACATCGGTTCCATCATTGAATCGATATCGGAAATCGCCGATCACACGGGCATGCTCTCTCTCAACGCCTCCATTGAGGCTGCGCGGGCAGGTGAGCATGGCGCTGGCTTTGGCGTTATCGCCCAAGAGATACGTCAACTCTCGCAGCAGACGGCCCAGGCAGCGCAGGAGGTGAAAGATTCATTGCTTGGTATCAGTGAACTTATCGGTCAGACCGTCAGCGCAGTTTCCCAGGTGCAGGAGGAAGTCGTCTCCGGGCTCGAGGGCAACCGGGAGGCAACAACGTCGCTTTCCCAGGTAGGCACTGAGCACCGTCATTTTCATACGCATCTGCAGTCAGTGATTGGTGCCGTTGAGGATCAAAAGACTGCGGTCTCGCAATTCGGAGAGGATCTTGGACACATTTCAACCATCGGCAGACAGGGACGCGAGGAAAGCAAACAACTGACGCAGCTTGCAGATCAACTCAAACACCTCACCGACCGCCAACTGCTCTCCACCGGCATCTTTATCTTACCCCAGTATAGAAAAGCGGAAAAAGCGGTACTGGCCCTGGCTTGCGAACAGGCCATAACTGCGCCGGGAACACAGACGGATCAAGTCCTGCTCAGACAATTAAGCGCCCTCTCCTATCTCGAATTGCTCTATCTGACAGACACTCAGGGGATACAGGTTTCCAGTAATGTTTTGCGCAACCAGGACAGTTGCCAATACGACACCCTGGCCAAAGGAAAAAACTGGAGTGGCAAAGAGTGGTTTCGCAATGTACGTGAAACAGGCAAGCCATTTATTTCCGAGATCTACAAATCAGAAGCAACGGACACGTTCTGCCTCACCATTGCCGTACCGGTGTGTAGCGGTACCACTTTCTCTGGAGTTCTGGGAGCGGATATTAATTTTGAAAACCTGTTAAAAATCTAGTCCTCCCCATAAAAAAAGACCTTGCGCCCAAGGGAAAGATGTCTAAGAATAATGATCAGTTGCATCTGAGTTTGTCTCAGTGGCTCAACCGGTTCGAATTCAGGGGCGACTGTAATGGCTGTGCCATCCAGCCCATGGGGCGATTGCAGCAGCGTGCTGAAATAGCCTCAAGTCTATCGCAAGAATGTCGATCCAAGGAGGAAATTTAATGCAAGATCGTCGTGAGTTTCTCAAAACAACTGCTCTCACCGCTTCTGTACTGGCCGTCGGTTCTGTCTCGCAAGCGCTGGCAACAGAAGCGCCAGCGTATCTCAACGTTGTATACAGCAAAGACAATCCTGGAAAATGGGCCGCCAAGGTAGGCAGCCATGCTCCAGAAATAACGGTGGAAGGCTCCAAGGTGACAGTGGTTACCAAACATCCCATGTCTGCGGCGCACTTTATTGTTCGCCACACCCTGGTGCTGGCCGATGGCACGCCTCTTGGAGCGACCACTTTCACCCCCACGGACACACCTGAATCAAGCTATGAGCTACCTGCAGGGTATAGCGGAAAAATCATGGCCACCAGCTTCTGTAATCGCCATGATTTTTGGGTAAGCGAGGCAATGGTGTGAAGCGGTTGAGGCGATCATAAACGCCAGGCCAGTACACGAATTGATTGACAAGGGTCCCCGTTATCACGGTGGGCCCTTTTTTTATCTTTCGAGGGGGGCATCTCAGTCTCAGTAACAGGAGACCTTGTTCCGTGACCACACGCCGTCACGGATTCAGGAATTTTTTTGTGCACGCAACATCCTCGCCACGGCTTTGACTGTTAACTTTTGTGTACAAATCCCCCAAACACACTGTCTACTTTTCTTGACAACTTTATCCCCTCCCCATAACAGGAATAACGAACAATACTCAAACTATTAACTCACCAATAATTGGGACATAATTTCACTCCTTTCAAACAACATCGTTCGACATTTGCTCAAGAGCAGCCCACCCCTCTTTCAACCGACATCTTAGCAAGGCTGCTTTCCCAGGAAAAACTGTCTAATTTCATAGACAAATCCCCCCTTGCCGCCACCTCACATTCTCCCGGAAAATTTTCAATAACAAACGGAAAACAAATGAAAAACAAATATTTTTACTCAACCATCCTTGCATGGCAAGATAAATGCAGCGTTAAAGAAGCCATTATATTTCCCCACGGCTCGTGAGCCACTAACAGAGAACTAAACGCGAAAAACGCCTATGCCCACATCTGCAGAAGCTCATCCTGGACATGCCTGGAAAAGAAATTGGCCCCCTCTGCTCTCCTCCTCCCTGGATATTCTGCGCAACCTGGCTGGATCAACCGAACAGGATTTTCTCAAGATTGGTCAACAGATGCAGGAAGCCTACATGCACACCGACGAACTTTCGCAGACAGCCAGGCAACTGGTTGATATAGCGGGAGGAGACCGAGTGGGCGAACTCATGGAGCAGCTTCGCCAAGTGCTGACGGAGATGGCAAGCTACCTGGATCAGGCACAACAGCGCAGCATGCATAATTCAAATCAGATTGGTCAGGTGGGGACGGTTCTTCGTCAGGTCGGCCAGCCGGTGGAAGATTTTCGCAGCATGGCCAAACAGCTCTATATCTTTGAAGTCCTTATTCGTATTGAATCCACTTATCTCCAGGATATGGGCGGAGAATTTTTAAACCTGGCAACAGACATTCGTAAACTCTCCTCGCAAATTAAGGGAAAGACCTCTGCCATCAAAGGAAATATTGACGAATTACTGAAAACCGTTGGGGAAAACAGCCGCTTCTTTGAAAAAGAACTCTCCCATGGCGAAGAACGGAAATCAACGGCCATTGAAAATACGGAACAAAGCCTGAGTTCACTTGAAAACATTCATCAGAACTATCTCAACTCAGGTACGCTCATCGAGTCAATCTCGACGCAAAACTCTAACGATATCAGTGAAATTGTTCAGTCACTCCAGATGGAGGACACCTATCGTCAACAGGTCGAACATGTGGTGGAAGCTATTGAAGGTGTTCTGCCTTTGTTTGCGCAGGTAGAAGAGGCCGATGCAACGAACAGTTCGGAGAAGGAACAAAGCGCGATTGTGAAAATTGGTGATGTCTGTGAGATTCAGCATGCACAGCTCAAGTTTGCCAGCAACGTTCTCTATGAATCTGTGGAAACCATTATTGCAAAGATAGCCAACCTGCAGATATCACAGGAGGAGATTACAGCAGATATCGCCTCAGGTTCTTCAACCACCCGCCAGGGCGACTCTTTTTTAGGTGAAATTACAACGAACATGACCGCTGTGACCGACCTGCTGCGGGAGTATGGTTCAACGACAGCGACCATGGATGACATGATGCACAATGTGCTGCGCACCATGGAAGAAGTGACGACCTTTGTCCATGATGTCGAACAGTTCGGCAGCGAGATAATCCAAATTGCCCTCAACGCCCGTATCAAGGCGGTCTCTACCGGAGAGGACGGAGCCTCCATGAGCACCCTCTCCGATGAGGTCGGTCAGCTCTCCAAGGATGCCATTCGCAGGACCGATATCATCTCCAAGGCCCTGGGAGAAATTCAAAGTATCACCGAGGCTATTTCCAGTGAATCAGAGAGTAAACAACACGCCTTAAGCGATCAGCTCATGGAAATGCAGCAGAGAATGCACCAACTCCTGGGCGACCTAGAAAACGTCGGTGGCGAGTTGCATATCCTGGTCGGCCAATTACAGCGCCAGGGACAAGCCCTGGCCACGGAATTTGACCAACTGACCCGCTCCATTCACGTGCACAATCGTACTCGCCAAATCGCCAGCGGCGTGCAGGAAAAGCTGGAACAGGTCTTTAGCGCCTCCCGCCAACTCTATCCTGCAAGCGATGCGTTCAAAGAAGAGCTGCATAATCTGGCCGATCGATACACCATGGAGAGTGAGCGGCGCATTCATGCTGAAATAGCGCAGCAACATGGCATTACCCTTAAAAAGTCAAAGCCTGTTCCAGCTGAGGCTGAAACCGATTCCGGTGAATTTGGGGATAATGTGGATCTCTTCTAACCTCAATTTTCAGCAAGAAGTGAACGTTCTTGAGGACAACCTGAATCCCTGACCATTCAAGATTCAGGTACAAGAACTCTTTTGATAAACTTAACCGCCTAAGCCGGTCTTTTTTTTAGGGAGTTACAATTATGGGAAAAACAATTATGACCGCCGACGATTCAGCCTCCATTCGCCAGATGGTCTCCTTTACTTTGAAACAAAATGGCTATGAGGTTGTTGAAGCGGTGGATGGCCAGGATGCCCTGACCAAGCTGAACGCGAAAAAGGTGGATCTGCTGCTGACCGATCTCAACATGCCCAAACTCGATGGCATTGGCCTGATTAAAGGTGTACGCACATCAAAGCTCAATAAATTTATCCCGATTGTCATGTTGACCACCGAGTCACAGGACTCCAAAAAGGCGGAGGGGAAAAAAGCTGGTGCAACCGGCTGGATTGTAAAACCGTTCAAACCAGAGCAGCTGGTGGCGGTGGTGAAAAAGGTGCTTGGCTAGGCTTTCGATCCTTGGGGCCCCGCGTGTATCACTGGGGCTCCTGCTCTGAGAGGGAGGATACAAAATGCTCAACATTGCCCAAGAACCGGCAGGAGAGAAAACGCTCATCATGCATATTGAGGGCGAACTCACCATTGAAACAGTCGCAGAATTACGCGAGAGCTTGCTGGAAGCGTTTGCAGCCCCCTGGAAAAATATTCAAATTGAGGCAGACAACTTAAGCGGCATCGATTTTTTCGGTCTCCAGCTACTCTGCGCAGCTCACCGCACCGCAGCCAGTAAAGATAAAGTTTTTTCCTGGCAGAGCGAACGCCCAGGCTTTCTTGACGAAGCCATGCTGACAGCCGGATTCACAAGACATTGCGGATGCAGCCTTTGTCCCCCCGGCCAAAAATGTATGTGGATTTAAGCCCATCCACACCGGCGCCCCATCTCCTTTTCACCAAGGATACGGATCATGTCTGATCAACATATAGAAGTATTCAGGGAAGAGGCTGCAGAACTGCTGGCCTCGCTGGAAACAGCTTTGTTGGAGCTTGAGGAATCTCCCCAAGACCAGGAACTGGTGGCTCAGGTTTTTCGAGCCATGCACACGATCAAAGGCTCCGGTGCCATGTTCGGCTTTGATGAGGTGGCCGAGTTCACCCATGAGGTGGAAACGGTTTTTGATCTGGTACGAAAGGGGGAACTCCCGGTAACCGGCAACCTGGTCAGTCAGAGCCTGTCTGCCCGTGATTATATTCGTTCGCTTCTCGAAGAGGATACAGAGGGCGAGGTAGACCGGGCACAAGGACAAAGGTTAATGGAAATCTTTCGCTCCATGGCCCAGGAGAGCAGCCCAAAGGCTGCCGAGCAACATGATGAAACTCCCGATCCACTGGAGCCTTCGGCCGATGCCGAACAAGATCTTGCAGGTGAGGCCACCTACCGGATTCGCCTGCGCCTGGCAGAAGATATCAGCCTCAGCGGCACCCGCCCCGAGGGCCTGCTCCGGGAACTCTCTGAACTGGGGCCTTGCAAGGTTGTGGCCCAACCAGAGCTTATCCCTCTCTTGGATACGCTTGTTCCTGAGCTATGCTACGTCCACTGGGACATCATTCTCAACACTTCGCGCGGTATCAACGCAATTAAAGATGTCTTTATCTTTGTCGAAGATGATGCGGAAATCAACATTGACGTCATTGATGATAACGACAGCGTTGACTCCGATCCTTCCTACAAACGCATTGGAGAGATTTTAGTCGAACGCGGAGATATCTCCCAGGAAGAACTCGACAGCATCCTTGCACCAGCCAAGCCCATTGGCCAGAAGCTTGTCGACATGCACAAGGTTACAACCGGTTCTGTTCAGGCCGCCCTGCATGAACAGGAAATGGTACGGGAGGTACGCAGTCAACGGAAGACCAAAGAAAGCACCTCAAGTGTCCGCGTCCCCGCTGACAGGCTGGATGAGTTGGTCAACCGCGTGGGCGAACTGGTCACAGTACAGGCTCGGCTTTCCCAGGCAGCCAACATGCGTAATGACAACGAACTGCTGGCCATTGCCGAAGAGGTTGAACGCTTAACCGCTGAGCTGCGCGACACCTCGCTCAATATGCGCATGCTGCCCATAGGAACAACGTTTAGTAAATTCAAACGGTTAGTCCGCGATCTCTCCAATGAGCTCAACAAAAAGGTCGATCTGAAGACAACGGGAGCCGAAACCGAGATCGATAAAACCGTTATCGAAAAACTCAATGATCCCCTGGTGCATCTGATCCGTAACAGCCTGGATCATGGCATAGAGTCACCGGAGACGCGTCAGGCCGCAAACAAACCTGCAACCGGGACGGTTCTTCTGGCGGCGGCCCATTCAGGCGACAGCGTGGAGCTTATAATCAAAGATGACGGCAAGGGGCTTGATCGCGATGCCATCTTTACCAAAGGTGTGGAACGGGGGCTGATTACCCCGGATGCCCAACTCAGTGACACTGAGGTGTTCAACCTTATCTTTGCCCCGGGATTTTCCACTGCCCAGCAGGTGACCGGTATCTCCGGTCGGGGCGTGGGCATGGATGTGGTCAAGCGCGCCATTGACAATCTACGCGGGAATATTTGCATCGACAGCCAGCCAGGGGAAGGGTCCACCATTACCATTCGTATACCGCTGACCCTGGCCATTGTAGAAAGCCTGCTGGTCAGTGTGGATGAGGACAACTACGCCCTGCCCCTGTCTATTGTCGAGGAATGTGTGGAGCTGAGCCAGGAGGATATCGCGCGGGCCCACGGACGTAATTTAATCAACGTCCGCGAGCAGATCGTGCCCTACATTCCCCTGCGTGAAGAGTTTGACGTACCCTCTGAGCCACCGCCGCTGCAGCAGGTTGTGATCACCAGTGTCAACGGTACCCAGGTCGGTCTGGTGGTGGATCAGGTCATTGGGCAGCATCAGTCGGTGATTAAGAGCCTGGGCCGTGTCTATCGAGACGTTCAGGGTATTTCCGGCGCGACCATATTGGGCGATGGCAGCGTGGCCCTGATTCTTGATATCAACCACCTTGCGTATCGAGCCGAACAGGCAGGTTAAACAATAAACAACCATTTCCTTCCAGCTAACAACCTACAAGGGAGAGGCGTTTATGGCTGAAGTAAACAACATTGAGATGAACCAATACCTCACCTTCATGCTGAAGGACGAAGTGTTCGGGCTCGCCATTGGCCAAGTGAGGGAGGTTCTCGACTTCACCAACATTACCAAGGTGCCCCGCACCCCGGAATATATGCGGGGGGTGATCAACCTGCGTGGCTCCGTGGTCCCGGTGGTAGATTTGCACCTCAAATTTGGTCTGGAACAGACGGAAAAGACCGTCAATACGTGCATTATCATCGTGGAAATAAATATGGATGGCGAGATCACCGTGCTTGGTGCTCTGGCCGATTCGGTGCAAGAGGTTGTCGAGCTAGAACCGGAACAAATTGAGCCTGCCCCCAAAATCGGCACCAAGCTGAACACCGAATTCATCAAGGGCATGGGCAAACGCGACGAGGAGTTTATCATCCTCCTTGATATAGACAAAGTCTTCAGTAATGAAGAACTCATGCAGGTCCACAGGGCGGAGGCGCCTCATCAGGAAATATCCTGAGAATCTTGAAAGCACTCTGAAGCGTTGAACCGATAACTGAACAGGAGAGGAACAACCATGAAATTAGGATTCAAAATCGGCCTCGGCTTTGCGGCACTGCTGACGATTGCCGCTGCTCTCGGCATTCTTGCCATTATCAATATGAGTACCGTTAAAACCAAATCGGTCATGCTGCAACAGGAGTATGTCCCGGAGGTGGGGATAGCCAACCAGATAGAGCGCAGCGCCTTTCGCATCATGTTTTCCATGCGCGGCTATGGATTTACCTCAGAAAAAGCCTTTTTAGATCAGACTCGGGAAAACTTTGCCGCCATCAAACAGCGCCTTGGGAAAGCCAAAGAACTTGCGGACCGCTCTCCCCATCTTAAAGCGCTTAAACCGGCTGCGGAAAAGGTGGAAAAGGCGATTACCGAATATGAGCGGTTGGTGGATGTCACTGTGGGCGTGAACAAGCAGATGGATGAGCAGCTTGCTCAACTCGATTCTTCGGCCGCCCAGTACACGAAAAACTGCAACATCCTCCTTGCTGGCCAGCAACAGAAAATGGCCTCTGAAATCGCTGCGGCTAAAGAGGCTGCGGCCTTGAATGAGCGAATGGCCAAAATTTCCCTGATCAACGAGATCATCACCCTCGGCAACCAGACACGCATTGCCGCCTGGCGGGCCCAGGCTGACAGAAACCCCAAAATCTTCGAAGAGGCCAATGCCAACTTCGAGCTAATACAGGGCAAGTTTAGTGAGCTAAATAAAATTATCCGCTCTGCAGCAGATGTGAAGAACTTGAGAAATGTCGAAGATGCTGCCGGAAATTACAAGACGGCCATGAACGATTTTCTCGGCCTGTGGCTGAAAAATGTTGAACTGGGCAAAAGCCGCACAGCCATTGGTAATACGGTGACCAGTGAATCACGCGAGGTCTCGGTCAAGGGAATGGAGGGCACCAACACCATTGCCAACGATGCGGTGGATTCCCTGACCACGGCCTCAACAGTCATGATTGTCGGCTTGCTTTCCGCCATTATTCTTGGTTGTCTCATTGCCTTTTTCATTACCCGTGCCATTACCAAGCCTATCTTCATGGGGGTACAATTTGCGGAAACGGTTTCCGATGGAGACCTGACCAAATCACTGGATATCAAACAAAAAGATGAGATCGGCCAGTTGGCGGGCGCGCTCAACACCATGGTGGACAAGCTCAAAGAGGTGGTTGCCAGCGTTCAGGGGGCATCGGATAACGTGGCCTCGGGCAGCCAGGAACTCTCCGCCTCTTCCGAAGAGATGAGCCAGGGGGCCACCGAGCAGGCGGCGGCGGCTGAAGAAGCTTCCAGCTCAATGGAAGAGATGGCGGCCAACATTCGCCAGAATGCCGATAACGCCATGCAGACGGAAAAAATAGCGATCAAAAGCGCCGATGATGCCAAGGCAGGAGGCGAGGCCGTGGCCAAGACCCTTGCGGCCATGCGCGATATCGCCGGTAAGATTTCCATCATCGAGGAGATCGCCCGCCAGACGAACCTCCTGGCCCTGAACGCGGCCATTGAGGCGGCGCGCGCCGGTGAGCACGGCAAGGGTTTTGCTGTGGTAGCCGCCGAGGTCCGCAAGCTGGCGGAACGCAGCCAACACGCCGCTGCCGAGATATCTGAACTCTCGGAATCCAGTGTCGAGGTAGCCGAGCAGGCCGGTGACATGCTCGCGAAGATGGTCCCGGATATTCAGCGTACCGCTGAACTGGTCCAGGAGATCTCCGCTGCCAGCAAAGAGCAGGATACTGGAGCCGAGCAGGTAAACAGGGCGATCATGCAGCTTGACCAGGTCATTCAGCAGAACGCCTCCGCCTCGGAAGAGATGGCCTCCACCTCGGAAGAACTCTCCAGTCAGGCGGAGCAGCTGCAGGATATCATGGCCTTCTTTAAAGTGGACAACCGTGGTAGCTCCGTCATGCGCCGTGCCCCCAGGGCCACCTCTCCGGCTCCGAGAAAGCAGGCGGCCCTGCCTCCGGTAAAGCCAGAGTCCAAGGTGAAAAAAGTTTCCCCTTCCGGTGGTGGACTTGATCTTGATATGGGCAGTGATGGTGATAAGCTGGATGAACAGTTCGAACGTTTTTAGGTTTAACAGGAAGAAGCGCTCCCATCTGACAAGATATCCCTTTCAGGAGGGAGAGGCTTCCCCCGGAGTTGGCTATGAACTCTGTTCTTAATCCCCGTGATTTCCAACAACTCAGGTCTCTGATCTATTCAGAGTTGGGGATCAAGATGCCTGAGTCAAAAAATACCATGCTCACCGGCAGGCTGGGAAAACGGCTACGGGCTCTGGGGTTTGCCAGCTTCTCGCAATACTGTAACTTTCTCTTTAGTCCCAAGGGACTGGAAGAAGAGATGGTTCACCTAATTAACGCGGTCACCACCAATAAAACCGATTTCTTTCGAGAGCCAACGCATTTCGATTACCTGACATCCACCGCCCTGGGTGAGTTGCAGCAGAGCAAACGGTTTAGCTCCCATAATCCATTACGCGTCTGGAGCGCGGGTTGCTCAACCGGCGAAGAGCCTTATACCCTGGCCATGGTGCTCTCAGAGGTCCAGGAAAGAAACCCAGGCTTTCGTTTTCAGATTCTTGCCACAGATATCTCTACACGGGTCTTGCAGGTAGCCAAACGGGCGGTCTACCCCATGGAACGCATTGAGCCGGTTTCCAACCTACACCGAAAGAAATACCTGTTAAGGAACAAGGATACACGCAATCCTGAAATTCGAATAGCCCCAGAACTCAGGCGTTTGATCCGCTTTGGCCGTCTCAACTTCATGGATGAGAACTTTGGGCTTCCGAACACGGTTGATATTATTTTTTGCCGTAATGTCATTATTTACTTTGACAATGAAACCCAGGAAAAACTGATGCGCAAATTCAGTCTGCACCTGCACTCCGGTGGCTTTCTCTTTCTTGGGCATTCAGAATCACTCCACGGCTACGATACGCCTTTTGTCCAGGTTGCCCCAACTATTTACCGAAAACCTTAGATTAGGTATCCCCCGTTGATCGCGTACGTTCAGCTTTCCTTTACGACTGCTTTGGAGGCATGAGTTGCGGTGACACAGCAAAAGGCAAAAATACTTATTGCCGAAGACAACATAACCAATCGGGAGGTCACCCTGGCGGTTTTGGAAAACTTGGGCATGCTGGCCGATGCAGTCGCAAACGGTGAGGAGGCGATCCAGGCACTGAAGTTGCGTCAGTACGATTTGGTGCTGATGGATTGCCAGATGCCGGGTCTAGATGGATTTGCAGCGACACGCCTTATTCGTGATCAGAACTCCCAGGTTCAAAACCACAACATTCCGGTCATTGCCATGACTGCCCATACCGACGCATCCGGGCAGGCGGAATGTCTAGCCTGTGGCATGAACGATTATCTCTCCAAACCGATCCTTCCGGAACAGCTTGAAGAGAAATTGAAAAAATGGCTCCCCCCCCTGTTGAGAGCCACAAAGGGCTATGAACGCAGTCCCCTGCCCTCCGATGAGAGCAATGTCGAACAAAAGGTGGTTCCCATCTGGGATAAAGAGGGGATGCATACCCGCCTTATGGGAGACAAGCACGTCGAATTCATCGTCAGCCAGGGGTTTTTACAGGATATGCCCCAGCAGATACATAAACTGGAGTCCTGTTACCGCTCTGGGGATCTGTCAGGGCTGCGCCAGCAGGCACATGCCATAAAAGGGGCAGCAGCGGTGGTCGGAGGAAAACGCCTCTGGAACGTTGCCCACCAGATTGAAGAGCTGAGTGCTGCGCACATAACGGATTTGGAGCCTGCGGTAGAGCGGGTTGCCCATGAATTTGCCTGCCTGAAAGAGGAGATGACCAAAGGGGTGAATTCCTTGAAGGAGTGTTGAGGGAAACGCCCCCTGACGGCTAGGCGCAGCAGTCCGACATTTGCTTGGTGCCAGCCCTAAAAAAAAACTCACCGATCACGGGATAATCTCCGAAGATAAAAGGATTGAAGATAAGTCCAGGGAGCAATATATGAAAACACTGATTGTTGAAGATGATTTCACCTCTCGCCTTTTGCTGCAGGAGTTACTCAAAGGTTTTGGACCGACCCATGTCGCAGCCAACGGCCTGGAAGCGGTGAAGGCTTTTCAAATGGCCCTTGCAGATAAGGCTCCGTATGACCTGGTCTGCCTTGACATCATGATGCCGGAAATGAATGGTCAGGAGGCCCTGAAAAAGATACGTGCGCTGGAAGAAGAACAAAATATTTTCTCCAGCCAAGGCACAAAAATTATTATGACCACTTCGCTTAATGATCCCCAAAATGTGATCGAAGCCTTTTCCGGGCTCTGCGATGCCTATCTGGTCAAGCCCGTTGATAAGGCCAAACTTCTTGAACGACTTGATGACTTGGGGATGCAATACTGATGCGCTGTCTCCCCGCTTCCTAGGATGAGTTAACCAATGATGCCTCTTCATGAACGCAAGGCGGTTGCCATCTATCTGAACCCCTCAGAGATAGTTATAGCAGAAGGCCCTGCCAAGGTGACCACGGTGCTTGGTTCCTGCGTTTCCGTCACGTTTTTTTCGCCGAAAACGCGTTTAGCCGCTATATGCCATGCCGTTCTGCCAAACGGTATGGAGAAAGAACCTGGAAAATTTGTCAACCAGTCTATTGGCTACATGATCGATTTTTTTCAGGAAAAAAAGGTTCGCCACGATGAACTCGTGGCCAAGGTGTTTGGCGGAGCGGACATGTTCCCCCTGATGCGCGGCAGTCATGCTCTCGGCACTATAGGTGCCCAGAATATTCAGGCCGCACTGACGACCCTGGAACTGAGTGAAATCCCCCCTGCTGTGGTGGAGGTTGGTGGTCAGCAGGGCCGCAAACTCGTCTTTTATACTGAAACCGGCGATGTTTTCATCAAACGGGTGCCCAAAGAGCAGTTACCCGCTGCGGAGCGGGCACTCTTAACCAAAGAAAGACAAAAAATCCGATCCCCACGCCGCTCATAAAACCAGGGCAGAGGTCAGGGAGGGTCCATGAATAAACCAATCCGTGTACTTATTGTCGATGATTCGGCGGTCGTCCGCCAGACCATGAGTGAAATTCTCAGCAGTGATCCCGAAATCGAGGTCATGGCCACGGCCAATGATCCCTTTGCTGCTGCGGCAAGGCTCAAAGAGGAAATTCCGGACGTCATCACCCTGGATGTCGAGATGCCCCGCATGGACGGGCTGACCTTTCTTCAAAAAATAATGAGCCAGCACCCTCTTCCGGTGGTGATGTGTTCCAGCCTCACGGGCGATGGCTCTGCAAGCGCGATGAAGGCTTTGGAATGTGGGGCGGTCGATATTATCACCAAACCGCGGGTGGGGACCAAGCAGTTTCTGGAAGAGTCGAAAATGCGCATCTGCGATTCGGTCAAGGCTGCAGCCCAGGCACGGTTGCGCAGGCTTAACCAACCCTCGATCAAGCGCAGCCCCAAGCTCACCGCGGATGTAGTGCTTCCCAACAGGGCCGTGAACTCCAAGGCCATGCTCCAGACCACGGAGAAAGTGGTGGTGGTCGGCGCCTCAACCGGCGGCACCGAGGCCTTGCGCGTCTTCCTTGAGATGTTTCCCGAGGATTCTCCAGGTATTGTCATTGTGCAGCACATGCCCGAACATTTTACCTCGGCCTTTTCCGCCCGGCTTGATTCCATCTGCAGGATTACGGTTAAAGAGGCCGAAAATAACGATACCGTGGTGCGGGGACGTGCTCTGATCGCACCGGGCAATCATCACCTGCTTTTAAAGCGCAGCGGTGCCCGCTACTATGTCGAGATAAAAGACGGACCGCTGGTTTCCCGGCACCGTCCTTCGGTGGATGTACTCTTTCGCTCTGCCGCCCGCTATGCAGGCAAAAATGCGGTGGGCGTCATCATGACCGGTATGGGAGATGATGGTGCGCGCAGCATGAAAGAGATGTATGATGCAGGGGCAATAACAATCGCCCAGGATGAGGCCACCTGTGTGGTCTTTGGTATGCCGGCGGAGGCAATCAAACACGGGGGGGTGCACAAAACCATGCCCCTGGAACGCATTGCCCAGGAGGTTTTGCGCCAATGCGATTAAAAGGGGTGCAGGAATCTCCCAATTTTTATCTTAATACTGAGGTTCTACCGACCTGTGACTGAAGACACCCTGTTGCAAGCCTGTCGCCTGCTCTTTGGTGAGGAAGTCGTTGTTGGCGAGGGCTTTCTTGACTACCTGCAGCCAGGTGGCTTGAAGAACGCCTACCGACAACGTGCCCGCCAAACCCACCCCGACGCGCGCCCAAAAGGCGATGCCACTGACTTTGAGAGTTTCCATGCGGTCCAACAGGCGTTTTCCCTGCTGAGTGAGTTTATCGAAAACAGGAAAAGGCGGCCAGCACCAATGGTTGAGCCGGTTGCCCCTCGCATGCGTCCGGCTGGGGCGCATCCGGCTAGTCAGGCCCAGGAACCACTGGGAAGTATTGCCCCCATTATCCTTGAGAGCCACAGCAGGCCGGGCACTGGCCAGGCGACTATTGACCGATTGTATCAGGGGCCGCTTCCTGAACGGAGCCTGCTCTTTGGCCATTTCCTCTACTATTCGGGGCTGACCACCTGGAGGACCATCACCACCATTTTGGTTCAGCAACAACGCGGGCGCCCTAAATTTGGAGAGATGGGCACCCGGCTTGGCCTGCTCATTCCCGAAGATATCAACCGCATCCTCAAGTTCAGAACCCCACGCCGCCCCTTTGGCGAAGTCGCGGTCTCTCTTGGCCTGCTCAACAGCAGCCAAAAAGAGATGGTGCTGCTGCAGCAACGTCGTCAGCAGAAAAAATTCGGGACCATTCTCGTTGAAAAGGATCTGATCACCCTCGGGGAACTGTGCACCCTGCTCACCCACTTTCGTTGCCATAATCGCGAGTACGAAAACCAGGCAGCCTGAAAACCTTCCGCACTGACAGCCGAAAAATTAGATTTTCGCCAGCAACTCTTTGATGCTTCCCGCCTGAGAGACCAGCTCTGTTCCTGTTGCCTCCGGATCAAAACAACGAACCGAACGGACCGCCTCAAGGCTTTCCAACACCCGGCAGAGATTCTGGCACCGATCGGGGAAGGCATAAAAGGTTATCATGATTCGTCCCTGGTTTCTGTTTTCTGCTGCTGCAATGGAACCAAAGCCGATAAAGGAATCGATCTGAATGCCACGTCCTGAAAACACCGAGGCAATGGCAGCCGTATCACCTGGATGGTCACGGGTGGTCAGCACCAGCAGCCAGAGGCTCCTCTCATCATCTACGGGATCGGTTTGGGTGGGGAGAGTCGTATCCATGTTCTATGCGTTCCCTGAGTTACGTTCTGGATGCCACCATTGATCAATTTTCGTGGCAATATTCCGGCCGGACTGCGCAGTCAGTGCGCGTTCTGTTGTCGTCATCGATGCCCGATCCGGCATCACCTGCAAGACGGATCCGGCGAGGAGAATACGTCCTCCACAGGGACCATGCAAACCGTTTTCCCCCTGATGCATGTACTGCGCGGAGACTTCAACGCGTTGCCCTTCAAGCACCGCCTTGACCAGCTCCACCGTGGCGGCGGCTGTCGCGGTCTGGGTCTTGGCGTCTGTGTAGTGTATGGCAAAGGGTTTCAGCGGAACCCGGAGATCCGGTGGCAGGTCACGCACATAGCGGAGTGCCTGCACCGCCCCGTTAACATGGTCGCTGCTGATTAATTGCACCATGTGGCGTTGGTGCGTGACCAGCGCATCGGCGTACTCTTCGATGTGGAGACCACGACGGATTTGCGGCTCCAGTAGCCGCCACTCCCGATCGGTCATCCCCTGCACGCGGACCGAACTCCAGATCGGCACCATGCCGTTGCCATGCTCGCCAAGCATATACCCACGAACCCGTTGCCGACGGATCCCCAGATCTGAGGCAATCTCCCAACGAAATCGTGCCGAGTCGGAATACGCGCCCATACCAATGACATGATTGCGAGGAAGGTAATGGGAGAAAATAGCCACGCCGAGCTCAACAGGGTTGGTGACGATAATCACAACCGGAGGTGAGGCAGGGCGATTTTGGGAAAGTGCGCGGGCAAATCGCTCAAAAACAGGCACATTGGCCCGGGCAAGTGTATCACGCGATGCAGATCCAATCTCTGCCGGCGTGGTGGAGAAGGTCTGCCCGCCGGTAATGACGACCACATCACCAATGATAGCATCAGGATTATCAGTGACGTTTAATTCGGGAATAATCTCTGCATAGGCATCCTGGAGATCTGCACGAAATCCATGCAGCAGGTGAGGACGGCGGGAATTGGGATTACTGCCCACCAACTGAAGGATTTCCCGGCTTTCAAGAAGCCGCTGCTGCACGATCTGGGTTACAATCTCACGACCGCAACCGCCGCTGGCTCCGACAATACTCACATCCATGCACTTCTCCTTCGTTCAAGGTGGCGTGGGCGAGAAGTGGTCCCTCTTCTTCGGCCACCACTTTATTCAAGCCTGCTTGCCTGATGCAGTGAGGGCAGTAAATAACCTGCCGTTTATCCGGTCAACCCCTTCTTAATTTCCGCAACTCTGACAAAGCCCCTTATATTGCAATGGATCCACAAGATTTTTAGTTAAATATCACTGACCATAGCAGATAACTTCTTAGCTAAGGACGCTAATTCTTCTGCCTTGGATGTTAATTTGGAGCTATTTTGGGCAATCTGGCTCGCAGACTTATGCACAACAGTAATATCTTCAGCAATTTCTGTTGATACCGAAGAACTCTGATTTATGTTATCGTTTATCTCGGCGACCCGGGAAGAGGCATTCGCGACATTTCTGGACATATCCAGACTTGTAACAGCCTGCTCTTCAACAGCAGAGGCAATAGAAGAAACAATATCATTAATCTCATTTATCCCATCTGATATTTTCTCAATTTCAGAGACGGTACCGTCTGTTGAAGTCTGAATACTTTCAACTGTTCGTTTAATTTCTTCAGTAGCATCAGATGTTTGCTTTGCGAGTTCTTTTATCTCGGCGGCAACGATAGAAAACCCTTTACCGGATTCTCCTGCTCTGGCAGCTTCGATAGTGGCATTTAATGCCAACAAATTTGTTTGTTCTGAAATGTCCGAGATGACTTCGGTAACACTGGCTATCTTATCTGCTGATTCTCCAAGTTTGCTTACTTGAACAGACGCATTCTTCCCCTGCTCCACAGCAAGGTTTGTCATACATCGTGCGTTTTCAGAATTTTTTGCAATTTCACCAATAGTTGCATTCATTTCTTCAACTGCTGAGGCGACATGGCTCATATTCATCGTTGTTTCTTCCATGGCAACGGACATGGATTGCATATTTGTACTCATCTCTTCAGTTGCTGCCGCGACAGAATCAGACCTCTGTGACATATCAAAAGAATTTTCTTCAAATTGCTTTGATACTTCAAGTAAAGACTCAGATGATGGTGTTAATATCTTAGCAGTTTCTGATAATTGTTTGATTGAATCAACATTGGTGACCAATTCCACATGACCAATATTTTTTCCAGTGTCATCCTTTATATAGTGTGTATCGACCTGCATATATGTGCTGGGTGCATCAGGATACTCTTGAGTATAATGAGTCGTCTCCTGACCCTTCCGAAGGCAACTGACCCCACAGTTTTCTGTCCCACATATATCGGCTTGCCAATTTGAACAATGCTTGCCAATTACACTTTTTTTATCCAAATTATTTTGGGCTAATAACGATTCCGTAACCTTGTTAATAAATACCCATTTCATATTTATATCTGTCGTGGTCACAGGGAAAGCCATTGCATCCAATGATCCTTCTAGGTAGAAAATAAATCGCTGCTTGCTGTAGTTCAGCTTTATAAGGATGAGATTCATCGCACTTAATATAATGGCAGCCATTCCCGGAGCCCCACTCTAATGGCACAAGAAGCGGCTTTGTAGTGTGTAAATCGCCTCAAATTCATGACGGGCATGCGGCAACAGAAGCAATCGGATAATTTCAGGGATTATTGACGAAAAAGCGTATTTTTTAGG